>NZ_JAEBEF010000005.1:0-666835 GCF_046548815.1 Amycolatopsis sp. cmx-4-83
CATGCGGTGCTGCGCCCGAGCGGGCCGACAAATCGAACGCAGGACACCACGAACTACCCGTGGGTCACACCTTGGCCGGGGTCAGACCAGCCCGACGCAGCACCAAGCCCCAGTCTTCACAGATCTTCCCGTTGGTCTGGGGCCGGTAGGGCCGGGTCCGTTTCGGGGCGACACCCAGCTCGGCGCAGGTGTCCCGCCAGGAGTGGGAGCGGTAGGCCGACCCGTTGTCGGACAGCACCCGCTCGACGGTCACGCCCAGCTCGGCGAACCAGGCGACCGCCCGGCGTAGCACCGCGGTGGCAGTCGCGGCGGTCTCGTCGGTGTGGATTTCGGCGTAGGCGACGCGGGAGTGATCATCGATGACCGTATGCAGCATGGCAGTGCCGGTGCGGGGCTTATAGTCCGCGCCGCGGGGCAGGCCGGGCGTGGCTCGTTTGTTGATCTCGCCTTGTTGCCGGCCGACGTAGCGGTGTCCGCCGCCGTCGGGGATGTTGCCGAACTTGGTGACATCGACGTGGATCAGTGAGCCGGGATGGTCGTGTTCGTAGCGGCGCAGCGGTTCGCCGGTGACTCGGTCGATGCGGGAGAGGCGGTTGATCCGGCAGCGAACGAGTACCGCGTGCACCGTGGAGGCGGGTAGCCCGAGCCGGCCGCCGATCTGGACCGGGCCCAGGCGCTGCCGCCATCGCAGCCGCACGATGGCCCGCACCAGGTGTTCGGGGGTGCGGGTCGGGCTGTGGTGTGGCCGGCTGCTGCGATCAGCCATCCCGGCTTCGCCCTCGTCTTGGTAGCGCTGCGCCCACTTGCGGGCGGTTTTCGCGGCGACCATGAACATTTTCGCCGCTTCGGTGCAGGTCCAGCCTTGTTCGACGATCAACCGTGCGAGCCGCATTCGGGTGCGTGGGGTCAGGGTGGCGTTAGGGTGGGACACGAAGGCCTCCGGATGGGTGAAGCGGTTCCTAGACAGCTCCACTTCACAACCGGAGGCCTTCACCTGTCTGCACGACAGGCCGTGCCTGGTCACCTCAATCCGGGGCAACGTCCCTGGACATCACAGCTAGAAGTCGGTCGCGATGATCTTTTCGATGTTGCGCTCGGCCAGCGCCGTGATCGTGACGAACGGGTTGACGCTGGTGTTGCCCGGGATCAGCGAGCCGTCGATCGCGTACAGGCCCGGGTGGCCGGCGAGCCTGCCGTAGTTGTCGGTCGCCTTGCCGAGCACCGCGCCGCCGAGCGGGTGGTAGGTGAGATGGTCGCCCCAGATCTTGTACACGCCGAAGAGGTCGGTCCGGTAGATCGTCCCCTCCGTCGAGTTGATCTTGTCGAAGATGGTCTTCGCCATGTCGATCGACGGCTGCTTCCACGCCGTCTGCCAGTTCAGCTCGACCGCGCGCGTGGTGGGGTTCCAGGTGAACTGCGCGCGGTTCGGGTTCTTCGTGATCGACAGGTAGAACGACGCCCACGTCTCGATCCCGGTCGGCAGCGGCGCGACCTCCGCGAAGGCACCGCCCGCGTTCCAGTTGTCGATGCCACCGCACGGGATGGACGACTGGAGGCTGCCCGTCGGGTCCCAGATGTGGTTGGCGCGCCCGCACATCACGTTCCCGTTGTCGCCCCAGCCCTTGCCGACCTCGCCGTTCAGGTTGGGCAGCGCGCCGGTTGCCTTCAGCTTCACCAGCAGCTTGCTCGTCCCGACGCTGCCGGCGGCGAAGAACACCTTGGCCGCGGTCACGGTCTTGGTGGTGGCCACCGCGCCCGCGGTGGTCAGCTGCTCGATCGTCACCGTGTAGCCGCCGCCGGATGCGGGCACCACCTGCGTCACGCGGTGCAGCGGGGAGATGGTGACGCGGCCGGTCGCGGCGATCCGCGGGAGGTAGGTCTTCTGCAGGGACTTCTTGCCGTAGTTGTTGCCGTACAGGATTTCCCCGGCCAGCGCCGACTTCGGCACGGTGCCCGCGGCTTCCTGCTCCATGTAGTTCCAGTCGTACACGTCGGGCACGAACACGAACGGGAACCCGGACCGCTGCGCCTGTTTCCGGCCCACGCGGGCGTACTGGTAGGCGTCGGTGGTGTCGAACCAGGCCGGGCGGATGGTGGCGACGCCGAGCCCGGCGTTGGCGCGCGGGTAGTAGGTGTTGTACATCTCGTCCGCGTTGACCGTCGGGAGGATCGCGCCGAAGTTCTCCCGCTTGGGCGTGACGGCCATGCCGCCGTTGACGAGCGAGCCGCCGCCGACCCCGCGGCCCTGGTAGACGGTGATGCCGCTGAACTCCTCGGCGTCGAGGATGCCGGTGTAGCGCGGGATGTCCCGGTCGATGGGGAACCCGAGGAAGTTGGACAGCGGCTGCTTCGTCTTGGTGCGCAACCAGAACGAGCGCTGGTCGGGGGTGGTCGTGTTGGCGAAGATCTTGCCGTCCGAGCCGGGCGTGTCCCAGGCCATGCCCATTTCGACCATGTGCACGTCGACGCCGGCCTCCGCGAGCCGGAGCGCGGCGACCGAGCCGCCGTAGCCGGTGCCGATCACCAGCGCGGAGACCGAGGCGCCGTCGGGGATGGCGGCCTTGGTGGCCGCTCCGGCGGTCGTGGCCGACGCTCGGCCGGCCAGCGCGGCGCCCGCCAAGATAGAACCGGTTCCTGCGATGAAGAGACGGCGGGAAACTCCCCCAGAAGCTGTACTCCACATGGATTCGTCGCGCATGTGATAGTCCTCACCGTTGAGGTATATTAGAACAGGTTATAGCTCAGTGGTGCAGACAAGTCGACATATACCCATGAGTAACATCGCCGGGTTGTGCGGGAGTTCCGCTGAATGGGCCATGATGGACGACTGTGGAGTCGACCCGTGTGGACCGCTGGCTGTGGGCGGTCCGGCTGACGAAGACCCGACCGGACGCCGCGGCGGCGTGCCGCGGCGGGCACGTGCGCGTCAACGACAAACCCGCGAAGCCCGCGACGACCGTCGTCCCGGGCGACGAAGTGCGCCTGCGCATCGCCGGCACGACCAAGGTCCTCGACGTGGTCCGCGTGATCCAGAAGCGCGTCGGCGCCCCGGACGCGGCGACGTGCTACGTGGACCGCACCCCGAAACCCCCGCCGGAGACGGCGATCCCGGTCGCCCGCCGGGACCGCGGCGCGGGGCGGCCGACCAAAAGGGAGCGTCGCGTGCTGGACGCGTTCCGGCAGCAGGAGCCCTAGGCCGGCGGCTTCACGACGCCCGGCAGCAACGCCGGCTCGGCACTGGACGCCTTCGGCGCCGTGCGCGCGACCTCCAGGATCCGCGCTCGGCGTCGGCTCGCATCGCGCGGGCCCGAGCCGCCGATGGTCATCCGGTGACTTGATCGAGGGATCGCCGTCCGCGGCGCGGCTTGCCCGGACAGAGCGGGGAATTCGGCGGGCGCGGGTCGGGCCGTCCGGAAAACGGGTAGTCCCCCTGCCGGTGCGCGATCCGCCGGCGTGGGCGATGGGGAGAGGACGTCATGACGAGCAGCGCTGCCCGGGAACCGGCCGGCCCGGACCGGTTGCTGGCCGCGATACGGCCGCTCGTGGTGCGCTACTGCCGGGCCCGGCTCGGCACCGGGCAGGATCCCGACGACGTCGTGCAGGAGGTCTGCCTCGCGGTGCTGAAGGCCCTGCCCGGGCGGCGGCCGGAGCGGTCCTTCCCGGCGTTCGTCTGCGGGATCGCGCGCCACCAGGTCGAGGCCGCCCGCAAGGCCGCCGCGCGGCAGTGGGCCGAGCCGGTCGCCGAGCTGCCGGACGAGGTCGACGCGGCGCTCGACCCCGAGCACCACGCGCTGCAGCGCGAACTCGGCGAGCGCATGGCGAAGCTGCTCCGGGTCCTTCCGGAGAAGCAGCGGGAAATCCTGGTGCTGCGCGTCGCCGTCGGCCTGTCCGCGGAGGAGACGGCGGAGGCGGTCGGATCGACGCCGGGTGCGGTGCGCGTCGCCCAGCACCGGGCGCTGAGCCAGCTGCGCAAAGCCGTAGCGGGCTGAGCGGGCAAGGCCCCGCGCCGTGAGCTGAAGGTCCCCTTCAGCTCACGGCCGGAGTGACGCTCAGAGCCCGCGTTCGCCGATCATGCCGCGCAGCTTCGTCAGCGCGCGGTACTGCGTGATCCGGACGTTGCCCGGCGAGATGCCGAGCGCGTCCGCGGTCTCGTTCGCCGACAACCCGACCACGATCCGCATCGACAGGATCTCCCGGTGCAGCGGCGGCAGCAGCGCGAGCAGCTTGCCCAGCCGGGCCCCGAGGTCGAGGTCGAGCACGTGGCTCTCGGGCTCGTTGCCGCCGAGCGGGCGGTCCGGCAGCTCCGGCACCGGCTTCGACCGGTCGCGCGCCACCGACCGGAAGGCGTCGGCGACCTTGTTCGCGGCGATGGCCCGCACGAGGTACAGGAACGAGCCCCCGCGGTCCTGGTAGCCGGGCAGCACCTTGAGCACGGCCAGGCACACCTCCTGCGCGACGTCGTCGGCGGAGAGGTAGGAGAGGTCGCGCCCGCCGATCCGCGCGCGGCAGTACCGCACGACGGTGGGCTTGACCAGCCGCAGCAGCGTCTGCACGGCCTCCGGGTCCCCGGCCCGCGCGGCCGCCACGACGGGGTCGAGCTCCTCCTTCCCCAGCTTGCCCTCCGGTCGCGGCAAGTCCGCCGGCACGGAATAGCCGTCCAGTGCTTCCGGCACCGCCGGCGCCGAGATCACGGTTTCCACGGGTCCCTCCTCGCGTCCGCCACCAGGGGCGTCATCGATCGCCGCCGGACCGCGGGTCCTCCGAGACCCGCATCCGCACGTCGCGTTCCAGTTGCCGCAGCGCGGCTTCGAGCCCGGGCGCCACGGGCAGCCTGCCGCGGCCGAGCAGCACGATCCCGTCGTCCTCGGTGCGCCGGGCGACGGCGAACAGCCCCAGCCCGCGCTCCAGCGACCCGGGCACCGGCATCGCCGACACCAGCACGGCGTCGTCGGCCCGTTCGAGCACCCGCACGCCGGGCACGGCGGCGAGGGCCGCCGCGAAATCGGCGTGCGCCCCGGGCCCCATCACCTGGCTGACCACGGTGGCGCCGGGGGCGAACCCGGTCAGCGAACAGGTGGTCGCGGCCGACCACAGGGAGCCGCCCGCGACGACCACGAGCAGGATGACGAGGAGGGTCACGGCTCCGCCCGCCTCACCGGCCACTGTGGATCATCCGCGCATTCCATGTCCGCTCCTACGATTCGCACTCCGAACAATTCGGTTATCGAGGCGCTGACCTGGGGCGTTGCACGGCCGCACTTCTTGTCCACAAGTTGTCCGTTAACCAGAAACCGCCTGTTCGGCGGCCCCGGCGGACACCACCGGACTACAGGTCAAATTCTTGACAATTCCCGCCGGCGCGCGAAGAGCGGTAGCGAAAACGAGCCCGGCACCGATCCTCCGCCCGTACCGCCGCCGACCACCAGGACCCCATCATGATCACCCACTGAAATGCCCCCACTTGACGCCACCGGAGAGTGTTCCCCGATGACGGATCCCGATCCCGGTCTGTCCGGCACCCGCACCGCGGACCGATTCGACGTGTTCCTGTGTTTCACCCGGGCCGACCCCGACGGCGCGATCGCGGTCGACCGGATAGAAGAAGCGCTGCGCTCCGCCGGGCTTCGCGTGTTCCGCGACTCCGGGATCGGCCTTTTCGAACCGATCACCCGTGAACTCGCGGACGCGATCGCCGGTTCGCGCGTGCTGCTCGTCTACTATTCGCGGATCCTGCCGTCCCGGTACGCGTGCCAGTGGGAATTGACGGCCGCGTTCGTCGCCGCGCGGCGCCACGGCGACCCGGCGGACCGCGTGCTGGTGATCAACCCGGAACCGGGGACCGACCACCTCGCACCGGTCGAGCTGGCCGACGCGAAGTTCTGCACCGGCCCGGTGACCGACGGCGCGCTGCCGGAGCTGGTCGGCCGGGTGCGGCGGAAGGTGGAGCGCACCCGCGTCCCGCTCGGCGCGCCCACCGGGCGGACGGCCCCGCCGGGCCGGCGGCCCCCACCGCGGCTCGCCGGCCGGTACCCGGAGCTGTGGTCCGTCCACAGTGCACTGAACGCGGCCGCTTTCCCGGGTGCCACAGCGTATTCGCGGCCGGTGGCCGTGCTGCGCGGCCTGCCGGGCGCGGGCAAGACGGCGCTGGCCGAGCAGTACGCCTACCTGTTCCACGACGCGTTCGGCGGCGGGGTGATCCGGCTGGGCCCGTTCGGGCACCACGAACCGGACGACTTCCTCGCCCAGTTCCCGCTCGCCCTCGCCCGTGCCGCCGCGGACCGCCTCGGCACGGACGTGTCCGGGCTGGACCTCGACCGCCTGCGCGAGCTGCTCGCCGACCGGATCGACGCGGCGGGCGACCGGGTGCTGGTGCTCGTCGACGACGTCCCGGCGGGCCTGCCGCCCGCCGTCCTCGACCGGCTGCTGCTGCCGAGCGACCGGGTGCACACGCTGATCACCAGCCGGTACGGGCACGCGCCGTGGGACGCGGCGACGATCGAGCTCCCCGGCCTCACGCCGGAGGAGGGCCTGCGGCTCTTCTCGGAGTTCCGGGCGCCGGCCGACGACGCCGAACGCGAAGCCGTGCTCCGCTTCGCCGACCGCTGCGGCGGGCACCCGGTCACGCTGCGGGCCACCGCGTTCGCGGTCCGGCACCGGCCGGGGCCGCTCACCGACGACGTCCTCGCCGCGCTGCCGGACACCGCGCCGCAGGCGATCCGCGACCTGCTCGCCGAACTCGGCCCGCTGGCCCGCGACGTCGTCCGGCTGGGCACCGTGCTGGCGCCGGTGCCGTTCCCGGCGGACCTGGCGTGCGCGGTGCTCGGCCCGGTCGGCGCGCCGGAGCTGACCGCGGCCGTCGACGACCTCGTCACGCGGGGGTTCGCCGTCCTGACCGACGGCGAACTGCGGCTGCAGGCCCTCGTCGTCGAGGTCGCGCGCACCGAACCCGCCCCCGCCGAGTTCGCGACGCGTGCGGCCGAGGCGCTCCTCGACCGGCTCCCCGGCGACCGCGACTTCCTGCTCCAGCACGCCCGCGCACTGGCCGAGCACGCCCCGGGCCACCGGGTCCGGCTGCTCCGCCCGGTGGCCGCGGCGTACGAGGCGCAGGGCGACCCGGGCACGGCGGGCGAGGTCCACGCGGTCGTCCTCGCGACCGGCGAAGCCACCTCGGGCGACTTCACCGCGGCAGCCCGCGTCGAGATCGCCTGCGGGCTGTACGCGGAAGCCGCCGGCCACGCGCGGGCGGCGCTGGCGCGCGCCGGCGACGAGGCCGAGCGGTACGCCGCCGGGCTCGCCGAAGCGCAGGCCCTCGACTGCCAGGGCGACTACGCCGGCGCCGACCGGACGTTCTGGGCGCGGCACGGCGACGACCTCCCGGCCGAGGGCGAAGAGCGCTACCGGGCCGCGCTCGCCGTGGCCGTCGCCCGGCGGCTGCGCGGACGGCCGCGGGACGCCGTCGCACTCCTCGACCCCGTGCTCGCGGAGCTGCGGGACGCGCCACCGGGCCCGGTCCGCGACGAGCTCGCGCCGGCCACCCGCCTCGAGTACGCGCGGAGCCTCCAGCTGGCCGGGCGGCCCCGGCGGGCGCGGGAGGTCGCCGGCGAAGTCGTCGACGAGTACCACGCGACCGGCCGGGAGCGGCACGCCCGCTGCGTCGAAGCCGAGCTCGTGCGCGCCGACGCGATGCTGGCGCTCGACCTGCGCGACCTGCGCGCCACCCCGGCGGACTGGGAGCGTTCGGCGGCCGAGCTGCGGGAGCTCGAGGGGAACTACGCGAAGCGGTACGGCTCCGAGAACCCGCTGACCTTGACCGCCGCCGTGTTCGCCGACCGCGCCCTGCTGGCCCTCGGCCAGCCGAAGCGGGCACTGGCCGTGCTGTCCGCCACCGAGCAGGTCGTGCTGCGGGTGCTCGGCGCGGACCACCCGCTGCGCTACCGGATCCGGCACGGCATGGGCCTGGCGCACGCCCAGCTGCGCGAATTCGGCCGCCAGGCCGAACTGCTCGAAGACATCCTCGAACCGCAGATCCGGCTGCTGGGGCGCACCCACCCGGAAACCGTCGAGACCCGGCTCGACCTGGGGATCGCACTGGCGCTGAGCGGCCGCGGCCCGCGCGCGCGGGCGACCGAGCTGGTCGACGGCGCCGCCCGCGACCTCGTCGACGCGCTGGGTGCGGCCACCGAACTGTCGGCCAAGGCACAGGCCGCGAAGCGCGTCGTGCGGCTCCCGCGGCCGTTCGTGTCCGCGCTGTTCACCGTCGAACGGCTGATCTGGCCGGGCCGCGAGAAAGGCGAATAACCATGGAACGTCAGCTGGCCGACCGCTACCGGCTCGGCCCTCCCCTCGGTCGCGGACCGGCGGGCGAAGTCTTCGCCGGCACCGGCCCCGACGGCCGCGAGTACGCCGTCAAGCTCCTCGACGCGCGCCTGACCGGGAACCGGGACGCCGTCGAAGGGTTCCTGCGCGCGCAGTCCCCGCTCGTCGGGCTGGTGCACGAGCACCTGGTGACCCTGCACGACATCGTCGTCGAGGGCGACGTGGTCGCGCTGGTCGTCGACCGGGTGCCGGGTGGCTCCCTGCGCGAACGGCTGAGCGCGTCGGGGACGCTGCTGCCCGCCGAGCTCGCCCGGATCGGCGCCGGGATCGCGGCGGCGCTGCAGGTGGTGCACGACGCCGGGGTCGTGCACGGCGACGTCAAGCCGTCGAACGTGCTGATGGACGACACGGGTGCGGTGCGGGTGCCGAAGCTGACCGACACCGGCGTCGCGCTCCTGGCCCCGCGGCGGACGCACACGTCGCTGGCGACCGCGTCGAAGTACGCGGCACCCGAGGTCGTGCGCGGCGAGCGGCCGGGGCCCGCCGCCGACCTCTACTCGCTGGGCGTCGTGCTCTACGAGCTCTACTGCGGGGTCGCGCCGTTCGCCGGCGGGTTCGTCCGCGACGCGGGCGAGGGCCCGGGCCGTCCCGGGGAGATCCCGGCGCCGCTGTGGGACCTGCTGCGCCTGCTGCTGGCCGTCGAGCCGTCGCTGCGGCCGCGGGCGGGCCAGGTCGCGACCGTGCTCACCGCGATGCTGCCGGACCTCGTCGGGGCCCCCGTCGGGCCGCGCCTCGACCGGCCACCGCCCACCGAAACCGCGCGGAGCCACGCGGCCCCGCCACCCTTCCCGATCGGAGACGACATGTTCGGCGAGCAGTTGTACAGCCCACCCCCGAAGAAGCGGAAGAAGTGGATCCCCTTCGCGGCCGCGGCGGTGGTGCTGGCCGCGGCAGGCGTCACGACGGTGGCGCTGGC
Source organism: Amycolatopsis sp. cmx-4-83 (assembly GCF_046548815.1). NCBI lineage: Bacteria > Bacillati > Actinomycetota > Actinomycetes > Pseudonocardiales > Pseudonocardiaceae > Amycolatopsis > Amycolatopsis sp. cmx-4-83. The sequence continues at coordinate 9,293 of NZ_JAEBEF010000005.1, forward strand.
GAGTTCCGGCGGCACCCCGTCGGCGGCGCCCGCGCCGGTGACGGTCACGCAGGCGCCGCCCACCGCCACGGTGACCGCCGCCGCCCCCACCAGCGCGAGCACGACGACGTCCGCCTCGGCCGTCCCCGCCTCCGGTTCCGCCGGGGAAGCGACGGTCGAGCAGTACCTGAGCGAGCTGAGCCCGGTCGAGGGATCCTTCGACCGCAGCCACGAAACCGGCAACATCGGGGGCAAGCCGTACCTGCACACGGTCGGCACCGGCGTCCAGGAGTGCTCGGAGGCCGACTCGGCCGAGTACAACATCTCGAAGGGCTACCGGAAGTTCACCGCCACCGCCGGCCTCGACGACAACTCCGCGGACTCCGGGCTGAAGGTGCAGCTCGAGGTCTTCGGCGACGGCCGCAAGCTGCTCACGACGGTCCTGGAACTGAACAAGCCCACGCCGGTCGACCTCGACGTCACCGGCGTCCTGCGCCTGAAGATCGGCTGGCAGCCGGTGAAGTCCGGCTCGTGCGGCGACTCCGGCAACTACCTGAACCTCGGCGAGGCCAAGCTGCTCGGCGTACCCGGCGAAGTGCCGACGTCCCTGGCCCCGACCGGCTGATCCCGACCTCGTGAGTGAGAAACAGGATCAGAACACTGTTTCTCACTCACGAGGCGGTTCGGTGCCGGGCTGCCAGCGGATGCCGTAGGCGAAGCCCGGGGCCAGGTGCCGGAACTGGACGTGCACCTCGCCGGCGTCGTCGGCGGTCAGCGCCGTGCCCCGCGGGAACCGGTCGCGCGTGTCGTTCTGGAACGCCCGCTCCAGCCGCACGATCCGGTCCGGCACCTCGTCGCGGAAGCGGACGTGCAGGTCGAACAACTCGCACGGGTGCCGCGGGACGCACACGTAATGCGGTTCTCGCAGCCGCGCCCGGAACCGCAGTGCGATCTCGTGCTGCTGACCGCGCTGCAACGGCACCGGCAATCGCAACGCGAGGCCGACGCGGTCGCTCGACTCCATCTCGCGCTTGGTGAGCACACCGCCGTGGAACACGTCGACCTCGAGATCCGCCGCACTCACCGAATCCCCGGAATTGGCCAGCGTCGTGAGCGTCAGCGCGAGATCGAGTTCACTGATTTCGTCCGCGTCCGCGACCACCCGCCGGATTTCGAACACCTCCGCCACCGGCTGGTCCAGCGCCAGTGAGACGCGCAGTTCTTCGGTGTGCCAACTGCGGCTCGGGTAGGGCGACGGAGACTGCTGCCTGCCCGCCGCCACCGCCATTGCCGCGATCTGCTCGATGCCGTCGTCGATGCGCCGCCGGACGGTGCGGTCGTCGCGGTCCAGCGTGATCGCCGCCCAGTGCACCCGCTCCTGGTAGAACGGCTTCCGGGCGGCTTCGTCCAGCGCGAACGCCGCCAGCAGCGCGATCTTCAGGTCCTCCGGCAGCGTCTCGACGAGCGGGCGCAAGCGATTCGCGAGTTTACGCCGGATCTCCACGGTGTCGTCATCTTCCAAAATGCCACATGTGCGGCGCAACGCCGGGCCGACCCGATCGCCGAGCGGTGTGGTGAAAATTGCCCTCCCCTTGCGGAGAATCTTCAGCTCACCGACCACGTCCGCCGCACTCAGGTCCACCGTTCCTCCCCTGCCCGTTCCACGCACGGGGATCAATAATCGTCACCCCCGCGGCCGGTGTCCAGTCGATCATGGCGGGACGAACGGATCGTTATGCCGGGGTTTCCTTTCCTCTCGTTAGCGGAAACAGGAAACTCCTTGTCGGACCGTTCCGATCGGCCGCATTCTTCAAGGGCCGCACCGATTCCGCGGCGATAAACCACAAGACCACGGGATGTTCCCGGGTGCCCGAGTGGCGCCCGCGTGCGCCCAGTCGAAGGAGTCGAAATGAAGGTCGTCTGTTCGTTTTCGCTGCTCCTGCGGCTGGCTTTTCGGCTGACCGCGGCGGCGCTGGTGGCCGGGGTCGTGCTGAGCCACCAGCCGGTCCTCGCCGGCGCGCCGCAGCAGCTCACCCCGGTGGTCGCCGCGTACGGAGAGGAGGTGCGGTAACGATGCAGACCCACGCCATCGGGCTCGTCCTGGCCCTGCTGACCGTCGTGTTCGGCTGAGGCCGGCATGCGACACGACCACGAGCCGGCCGGGGCCGCCGCCCCGGCCGGCCTTCCCGGACGGTGTCCCGGCACCGTCTCCACGGCCATACTTGTCCTTCGACGAGGGTGGGTGCTGATGAGCGAACGAGCGACGTTCGGCGCCGAGCTGCGCCGCCTGCGCCGTGCCGCCGGCCTCTCCCTCACGGAACTGGCGGACCGCGTCCACTACAGCAAGGGCTACCTGAGCAAGGTCGAAACCGGCCTCACGACGCCCAACGCGGCGCTCGCCGCCCTGTGCGAGGCCGAACTCGGCGCGCCCGGGGCGCTCACCGCGCTGCTCCCGCGTGAACCGGCCCGCCGGCGCACCCGGCCCGACGTCCGCCCGTCGGGGCTGCCGCCGGCGACCGCGGACTTCACCGGCCGGGCCGCCGAACTGCAGGCGGTCCGCGACGCGCTCGAAGCCGACGCCGGCGTCTGCGTCGTTTCCGGCATGGGCGGCGTCGGCAAGACCGCGCTCGCGGTCCGCTGCGCCCACCGGCTCGAAGCGGCGTTCGCCGACGGCTGCCTGTTCGTCGACCTCCGCGGCCAGGGCGACACCCCGGTGCCCGCCGCCGCGGTGCACGACCGCCTGCTGCGCGTGCTGGGCGTGCCGGCGGAGCGGATCCCGGCCGACCCCGACGACCGCGCCGCCCTCTACCGCTCGCGGCTGCGCGGCCGCAGCCTGCTGCTCGTGCTGGACAACGCGGGCAGCGCCGCGCAGGTCCGGCCGCTGCTGCCGGCCGAACCGAAGTGCCGCGTCCTGGTCACGACCCGCTCGCGGCTGAGCGCGCTCGACGACGTCCGGCACGTCTCGCTCGACGTGCTGCCCGCCGCCGCCGCGACGGAGCTCGTCTCCGCGCTGACCGGGACCGGCGAGGTGGACGCCGCCCGGGTGGCGGAGCGGTGCGGCCGGCTGCCGCTGGCCATCCGGATCGCCGCGGCCCGGCTGCGCGCGCACCCGGCGTGGGACCTGGCCGAACTCGACCGCCGGCTGGCGAGCGAAGCCGGCCGGCTCGGCCAGCTCGACGACGGCGAACGCAACCTGTCCGCGGTCTTCTCGGTGTCGGCCCGGCAGCTCGGCGCCGCGGAGGCCCGGCTGTTCGGGCTGCTGGCCCTGCACCCGGGCAGCGACTTCGACGTCCTCGCGGCGAGCGCGCTGGCCGGGCTCCCGCCGCGGGAGACCGACCGGCTGCTCGACCGGCTGCACGAGGCGTACCTGGTCACCCAGCCCGCGGCCGACCGCTACGGCTTCCACGACCTCCTGCGCGAGTTCGCCGCCGGGAGCCTGGACGACGAACGGGGCGAGCGGGAACGGGCGTTCGGCAGGCTGGCCGCGTTCGCCGTCCGGGAGGCCGAGCGGGCCGACCGGGAACTGGCCCCGCAGCGCTACCGCCCGGACATCGGTTACCCCGCCGGCCTCCCCGAGCCACCGGCGGCCGACGGCGTCACGTGGTTCCGCGCCGAGTGGCCGAACCTGGTGGCGCTCTGCCGCCGGGCCGGCGAGCTGGGCGAACACGACCGGTGCTGGCAGCTCGCGTTCTTCCTGCGCGGCTACTTCTTCCTGGCGAAGCTGTGGGACCCGTGGATCGCGACGCACCGCTGGGCCCGCGCCGCGGCCGAAGCGGCGGGCGACCGGTGGGCGCTGGCCACCACGACGGCCAACCTCGGCGTCGCACTGGTCGACCGCGGCGACCTCGACGGCGCGTCCGAGTGCTACCGCGAAGCGCTGCGGGAGTACCGCGCGATCGGCGACCGCCACGGCGAGGCGACGGCGCTCGCGCACCACGCCTGGGCCGACCACTACCGCGGCGAGCACGCGGCCGCGCTGCGGGCGTTGCGGACGGCGCTGGAGTTCTACGAGCAGACGGGCAGCGAGCGCAACGCCGCCATCACGAACCGCGGCATCGCCCTGGTGCTCGTCGGACTCGGCGAGGCGGCCGAAGCCGCGGAGCTCGCGACCGGCACACTGGCCGTGTTCGACCGGCTCGACCTGGACTTCGACGCCGCGATGGCGTTGAACTGCCTGGGCTGGGCCCGTTTCCACACCGGCGAGCACGATCTCGCGTCCGCGGCCTACCGCGAGGCGGCGGCGCGGGCGGAAGCCTGCGACAGCAGTCATGAGGCGGCACGCGCGTACACGGGCCTCGGCAACGTGGCGGCCGCCCGCGGTTCGCACGAGGAGGCGGCCGGGTTCTGGGCCCAAGCCGACGAGACCCACCCGGACCTCGACCCCGTCGTCATCGGCGAAGCCCGCACCCGGCACGCGTAACGAGAACCCGCGGGACACCGAAGCCCACCCCGGCCCCGGCAACCTGACCGCCAGCCGACAGCGGCACGCGCCTCCACCAGCCTCGGCAATGTGGCGGCCGCCCGCGGTTCGCGCGAGGAGGCGGCCGGGTTCTGGGCCCAAGCCGACGAGATCCACCCGGACCTCGACCCCGTCGTCATCGGCGAAGCCCGCACCCGGCACGCGTAACGAGAACCCACGGGACACCGACTCTGGTGGCGCCCCCGAGCGGACGGAGAACGATGGTGACGCGCCGCCCCCGGGTTTTCGTGTCGTATTCGCACGACGACGAGACCCACAAGACACTCGTGCGCCGGTTCGCCGAGTTCCTGCACCGGCACGTGGGTCTCGAGGTGCACCTGGACCAGTGGGCGGACGGGTACCGCATCGACTGGGCGAAGTGGGCGGCGCGTCAGCTGCAGCAGTCCGACTTCACGCTCGCGATCGCGTCCCCGGTCTACCGGCGGCGGCTCGACGGCGACGAGCCGCCGCAGATCGGCTGGGGCGCCCAGTTCGAGGGCGCCATCCTGCGCAACCAGCTCAGCAGCGACATCGACGAGTACACCGCGCGGATCCTCCCGGTCGTGCTGCCCGGCCGGGCGATCGAGGAGATCCCCGGCTTCCTCACGCCCTATTCCGCGTCGCACTACAAGATCCAGCAGTTCCAGCTGGACGATCCCGGCGTGCAGAGCCTGATCCGGGCGATCGCCGGCCAGGCCGAACACCCCAAGCCCGGCAGCGAGCCGGGGGAGTTCGCCGTTCCCGGTTTCGTCCCGCTCGCGCGGCGCCGGAAACTGTTGCTGACCACCGAATTGAAGCCGGTTTCGAAGGGGCCGGACGTCCGGCTCGGCGCGGTCGGCATCGACGGCACGCACTACGGCAACGGCATCGCCTACCGCTGCTCGATGTTCTGCAGCGAACCCCGCGGCGTCGTCGAATACACCCTCGGGCGGAAGTACAAGAAGTTCGAAGCGACGGTCGGCGTCCTCGACGACGCGAGCGACGCCCAGCAGACCGGCTACTTCGAGGTCTTCCTCGACGGCGTCGCCCACCCCGGGGCCACCGTGAAGCTCGGGTCGCCGGCGCACCTCGGCGTCGACGTCTCCGAAGTGCTCCGGCTGCGGCTCGTGGCCTACCGCACCGACACCACGGTCCACCCGATGCTCGCCGGCGCGCGGATGGCGGGCGGGCTGTCCAACGGCCTGCCCGAACTCGGCTGGGGCGACCCGGTGCTCTACACCTGATCGTGGCCGGTGCGGCCGGGTTGGCGCCCGCCGGGGCCGGGTAATTGTCGATCATGAGCCCGAGGATGTGGCGGCTGCTGATTTCGGGGTCGCTGCGGCTGTTCCTGATCAGCGCCGTCCCGACCGCGGTGCACCTCTCCGTGGTCGTCGGGCTGGCGGCCGGGGTGATCGCCTTCGTCGTGCCCGCACCGCGCGGGCCGGGCGGCACGGGGGCGTCCGGCTAGCCGGCTACCAGCGGCGGAGCTTCTCGGGGTTCCGCACCGCCCACACGCGCCGGATCGCGTCCCCGGCGACGTCGAACGCGATGACGGCCACGACCACGCCCTCCTGGCGGGCGACCAGCCCCGGCCGGCCGTTGACCGCGGTCTCGGTGAGCGTCATCCCGGACACGCGGGTCGCGAGGCCAACGGCGTAGCGCGCGACCCGCTCGCCGCCCTCGACCGGGTGCGGCACCGCGGCGGCCAGGCCCCCGCCGTCGGCCGTCACGGTGGCTTCGGGGTCGAGGAGGCCGAGCAGGCCGTCGATGTCCTTGGCCTCCCAAGCCTCCTTGAAGGCCCGCACGACCGCGGCACTCCCCCGCGACGGCGGCGGAGCCGGCCGCACCCGCCGCCGCGCGGTCGAGGCGAGCTGGCGGCACGCGGCCGCCGACCGGTCGAGGACCGCCGCGACCTCGGCGAACGGGTAGCCGAACACGTCGTGCAGGACGAACGCCACCCGCTCGGCCGGCGTCATCGCGTCCAGCACGACGAGGAACGCCACGGTGACCGACTCGGCCAGCGCGACGCGGTCGGCGGGATCCCCGAGCGGGTCTTCGGGCACCGGCTCGGGCAGCCACTCGCCGACGTACCGCTCCCGCCGGACCCGCGCCGACCCGAGCAGGTCGAGGCAGATGCGGCCGGCGACGGTCGTCAGCCACGCGCCCGGGGACTCGATCGCTTCGCGCTGCGGTGCGGACAGCGCGTACCACCGCCCGAAGGCTTCCTGGACGACGTCTTCGGCGTCGGCGAGCGAGCCGAGCAGCCGGTAGGCGAGGCCGGTCAGCTGCCGCCGCTCGTGCACGATCGCAGTGGTCATGACCCCTTGACGAGCTCCGGGGCCGGGTTGTGACACCGGCGTCAGCGGCGCCGCACGCACTTGCCCCGCAGCACGACCGCCACCGGGGTGGCCAGCAGGTCGAGGTCCGCCCGCGGGTCCCGGTCGTAGACCACGGCATCGGCGGGCGCACCCGGCTCCAGACCGCGCAACCCCAGGTATTCGCGCGCGCTCCACGACGCCGCCGCCAGCGCGTCGTGCGGCCGGACGCCCGCGGCCGCCAGCGCGCGGATCTCCGCCAGGATCCCGCCGTGCGGCAGGGAATCCGTGCCCGCCAGCACCCGCACCCCGGCTTCGGCCGCGGCCGCCGTCAGCGACGCGTGGACGCGCGCGCCGCTGAGGTACCAAGTCCGCTGTGGACTGTCCGGGGCCTGTTCCCGGCGCGCCAGCCCGGCGTTGACGGCCGACAACGTCGGCGTCAGCGCCGTTCCCCGCGAAGCCATCCGCGCCAGCAGGTCCGGGTCGAGGCACATGCCGTGCTCCAGCGAATCGACGCCCGCCGCGACCGCCGCCGTGCCGCCTTCCGGGTGCTGGCTGTGCACCGCCACCCGCCCGCCGACCGCGTGGACCTCGCGAACGACCGCCGTCAGCACGTCGGCCGGGACCGCGGAGTCGCCGACGCGCCAGTCCGCGATGATCTTCGCCCAGCCGGTCCGCGCGGCCTGCGCCGCCGCCAGTGCGGGCAGCTCGGCGTGGTCCGCGCGGCGGCCCCAGCCGTCGAAGAACTGGCCGTGCTGGGCCAGCCACGGCCCCGCGTGCCGGGCGCGCGGCACGTCCGGGTCCTCGCCGAACCACGGCGGTGGCTCGCCCGGCAGGCCCGGCGAGCGGATCAGCGTGACGCCGGCGTCGACGTGCTGGTGCAGCTGCGCCCGCAGCACCCCGTCGTCCATCGGCTGTCCCGGCTCGGTCGCGCCGGGGTGCGTGTGCGCGTCGACCAGACCCGGCACGAGCCAGCCCTCGCCCACGAGGGTCGCGCCCGGGACCGGGTCGGTGGTCCAGTGGTCGCCGTCGGCGTAGAGGTCGGCGTACTCGCCGTGCGGCAAGGCGTAGCCCCGGATGCGGATCACCACGACACCGAACGTACCCGCGTACGCACCCCGGCGTAGCCGCAAGAGCCGTACCACGGCGGACGCCCCCGGGGACCCCGGTCCCGAGGATGGGAGGCGTCGAAAAGGAGGCACCATGACGCTCAAGGCCCGGGCCCGGAAGTGGTGGCTGGTGGGGCACATCGTCTCGGCCGGCGCGTGGATCGGGATCGACGCCGTGCTGGGCATCCTGGTCTGCACCGCGCTGCTCACCGGCGACGCCGCCGTCAGCGCCACCGCTCTCCAGGCGCTCAAGCTGTTCGCCGTGTGGCCGATGCTGACCGCCGCGCTCCTCGCCCTCGGCACGGGCGCCGTGCTCGGCCTCGGCTCGAAGTACGGCCTGGTCCGCTACTGGTGGGTGGCCGTCAAGCTCTCGATCAACGTCCTGATGGCGCTGCTGATCCTCTTCGCGCTGCGCTCCGGCGTCGACCAGGCCACCGAGCGGCCCGAGGGACTGCTCTACCCCGTCGTCGTCGCCCCCTGCCTGTTGCTGTTCGCCAGCGTCCTCGCGGTCTTCAAGCCGTGGGGCCGCGTCCGGAAGGAGTCCCGTGACCCAGCCCGTGGAAACGACCGCGCTGACCAAGCGCTACGGACCGGCCGCCGCCGTCGAGGACCTGAACCTCTCGGTGCCCGCCGGTGAGGTGTACGGCTTCCTCGGCCCCAACGGCGCCGGCAAGACGACGACGCTGCGGATGCTGCTCGGCCTGATCCGGCCGACCTCGGGGAGCGTCCGGGTGCTCGGCGCCGCGCCCGGCCCGGGCAGCCTCACCCGCGTCGGCGCGCTCATCGAAGGCCCCGCGTTCTACCCGTACCTGTCCGGCCGGGCGAACCTGCGGATCCTCGCCGACCACGCCGGGGTGCGGCGGACCCGCGTCGACGCCGTGCTCGACGTCGTCAGCCTCACCGACCGCGCCAAGGACCGGTACTCGACGTACTCGCTCGGCATGAAGCAGCGGCTCGGCCTCGCCGCGGCGCTGCTGAAGGACCCCGAGCTGATCGTCCTGGACGAGCCGACCAACGGCCTCGACCCGGCCGGCATGGCCGACATGCGGGTCACCCTGCGCAAGCTCGCCGCGGACGGCTGCACCGTGCTGCTGTCCAGCCACCTGCTGGCCGAGGTCGAGCAGATCTGCGACCGCGTCGGCGTGCTCGACCACGGGCGGCTCGTCATCGAGACCACCGTCGCGGACCTGCGGGCGGGCGGCGCGCTGCGCGTCGTCGCCGAACCCCTCGAGCAGGCCCGCGACCACCTGCGGCGGCGTTACGGCCACGTCCGTGCCGACGGCCGGGCGCTCGAGCTCGACGTGGACGCGGGCGAAGCCGGCCGCGTGAACGCCGGGCTCGTCGGCGCCGGCTGCGTCGTCAGCGAGCTGCGCTGGCACGAACCCGACCTGGAACAGACCTTCCTCGCCCTGACCGGAGGCACCCCCGATGCTGCTTGACATCCGCGCCGAGCTGCTCAAGCAGACCCGCCGCCCGGCGAGCTGGCTGCTGCTGGCCGTCGCCGTCGTGCTGAGCCTGACCTTCGGCTACGCCGTCCCGTACGCCGGGCTGAGCGGGGCCACGTCCGGGCCACCCGGCTCGAACCGCGGGCTGGCGGCGATGCTGCCGGACGCCTTCCTCGGCAGTGCGCTGGGCGGGCTGCCGATCTTCGTCGGGGCCCTCGCGCTGATCTTCGGCGTGCTGGTCGCCGGCAGCGAGTACGGCTACGGCACGTGGAAAACGGTGCTGGTGCAGCACCCGTCGCGGATCGCGGTCTACGGCGCGAAGCTGGTCACCGTCGCGCTCGCCGCGCTGGCCGTCGTGCTCGCGCTGTTCGCGGCGACGGCGGGCGCGAGCGCGCTCGTCGCGGCGCTGCGGGACCAGCCGCTGACCTGGCCGCCGGTCTTCGACGTCGTCCGCGGCCTCGGCGCCGGCTGGCTGGTCACGACGATGTGGGGCGCCCTCGGCGTGCTGCTCGCGATCGGCCTGCGCTCGGTCGCGCTGCCGATCGGGCTCGGCCTGGTCTGGCTGCTGGCCGTGCAGAACCTCCTGGCGTCGATCGCCGCGCCGCTGCTGGACTGGGTCGCGCAGCTGCAGAAGGGGCTGCCGGGGCCGAACGCGGGCGCGCTGGCCGCCGCGTTCGGGGCGAGCGCGCCGGGGGTCGAGCCGATCGTCGGGTCCGGGCAGGCCGCCGTCGTGCTGGCCGCGTACGTCGTCGGTTTCGGCGTCCTCGGCGGGTGGCTGCTGCACCGGCGTGACATCGCCTGAGCGCCCGGTGCGGTGCGCTTGTACCCGGTCACGCGCGGTGTAGTGTTTCCCGGTCCGACCGGCAGGCGTGACCCCACGTGAGGTGCGATGACAGTGCGGCGGTACCCGGTCGCGATCCTGCTCGTCGTCGTCACGGCGGTCGTGGTCGTGGTCAACGGGTTCGCGTTCTGGGGCGACGCCTTCGCGTTGTGGATCGACGACGCCATGCAGCTCGGCGCCGGGCTGACCGCGGTCGGCTGCGGCGTCGTCGTCGCCCGCCGGTTCCGCGGGCACCAGCGCTGGTGGCGGGTCCTGGTCGCGATCGGCATGGCCGGCTGGTCGCTCGGGCAGTGCGTCTGGTCCTGGTACCAGCTGATCGACGGGCGCGGGCTGCCGTCGCCGTCGCTGGCCGACGTCGGCTACCTGAGCTTCCCGGTGTTCGCGCTCGCCGCCCTGTTCGTGCTGGCCAGGGCGCGGGTCCGGCCGGACCGCGAACGCTGGCAGCCCGCGCAGTGGACGGCGCACTTCGGCGTCGCGCTGGTGCTCGACGGCCTGATCGTCACCGGCTCGCTGTTCATCCTCACCTGGACCGCGGCGCTCGCCCAGCTGGTCCGCGCCACCGCGCCGGACAAGCTGACCTGGGCGGTCGCGATCTCCTACCCGCTGTCGGACCTGGTGATCGTGGTCGTCGCGGTGCTGCTGGTCGTGTTCGACCGGGTGGACCGGCCCTACCGCGCGAACCTGCTGCTGGCCGCGGTCGGGATCGTCGCGCTCGCCGCGTCCGACAGCGTGTTCGCCTACCTGGTCAGCATCGGCGCGGAAAGCATGAAGCCGTGGTCGGACGGCGGGTTCGTGCTCGGCCCGCTGTTCATCGCGTACGCGCTGCTGGCCACGCCGGGCAGCCGGCGGCGCGACGACGCGAACCAGCCGGTCGGGATCGACTGGTGGCAGCTGGCGCTGCCGTACGTGCCGGTCACCGCGGTCGCGCTGCTGATCACCGTGCAGGTGGTGGCCGGTGCGGGCCCGGACGCCGTCGAGGTCTACGTCGGCGTGCTCGTGGTGTTCCTCGTGCTCGCCCGGCAGCTGCTTTCCCTGCTGGACAACCGGTTGCTGCTGCGCCGTGTGTACGAAGGCCAGCAGCAGCTGACCCACCAGGCCTACCACGACCCGCTGACCGGGCTGGCCAACCGCGCGCTGTTCGCCGACCGGCTGGACCGCGCCGTCGAGAGCGGGCCGCGGCCGCTGGTGCTGATCTTCGTCGACCTCGACGACTTCAAGGAGGTCAACGACCGCTTCGGCCACGCGGGCGGCGACGTCCTGCTGCACGCGGTCGCCCAGCGGCTGCTGAGCTGCGTGCGCGCGGGCGACACGGTGGCGCGGCTCGGCGGCGACGAGTTCGCGATCCTCCTGGAGGGTGAGGTGGACGCGCCGCAGGCCGTCGCCGACCGGATCCAGGGCGTGCTGCGGCGGCCGTTCGCGGTGCACGGCACGCTGGTCCCGGTCCGGGCGAGCATGGGCCTGGTAGTGCCGGACCCGGCCGAACCGCTGATCACGTCGGACGTGCTGCTCGGCCGCGCCGACACGTCGATGTACGCGGGCAAGCGGCTCGGCAAGGACACCACGGTGGTGTACCGCCCCTCCGAAGACGGCCCGCCCGACTTCCCCTCGGCCCTGCGCCGCGCGGACGGCGGCATCCCGGCGGGCTTCGGCCTGGTGTTCCAGCCGATCGTCCGGCTGCCGGACGCGACCCCGGTGGCGGTCGAGGCGCTGGCCCGGTGGACCACGCACGACGGGACGTCGGTCTCGCCCGAAACGTTCGTCCGCGCCGCCGAAGGCGCCGGGATGGGCGCGGAACTGGACGCGCTGGTGCTGGACCTGGCCTGCCGCGAGATCACCGCGGCCGGCGTCGACCTGACGGTGCACGTCAACGTGTGCGCCAGCCGCCTCGGCGCCGAGGCGCTGGAGCAGAGCGTCGCGGCGAGCCTCGCCCGCTACGGCCTGCCCGCGGAGCGGCTCATCGTGGAGATCACCGAGACGGTCCCGGTCCCGGACCTCGCCGCCGGCGCCGCCGCGATCCGCCGCCTGCAGGCCCTCGGCGTCCGGGTGGCGCTCGACGACTTCGGGGCCGGGTACAGCTCGCTGACCGTGCTGCACGCACTGCCGGTCGACCAGATCAAGCTGGACCGCGCGCTGACGACCGGCATCCAGCCCGAGCGCGACGCGGCGCTGTGCCGCTCGCTGGTCGCGCTGTGCCGCGACCTCGACGTGGCGGTGGTCGCGGAGGGCATCGAGACGGCCGAGCAGGCCGAACTGGTCACCCGGGCGGGCTGCCCCACCGCCCAGGGCTACCGGTTCGGCCACCCGGCCCCGCTGTCCTCGCTACGGCTCTCGGCCGCCCCGCTCACCGCGGGCTGAAGATGTCCGGCTCTCCGCCGACACGTCATGAAAGACCCTTTCACCTCGCCAGACGCGATGAACGACTCTTTCATGACGTCCGGTCCCGGGAATCCCGGCTAGCCCGCCGACACCCCCGGCGGCAGCACCCCGAAGATCGTCGCCGTCGAGCCCGCGCCCCGGCGGTTGATCGGGCCGCCCGCCAGTACCCACGCCCCCGTCGTGGGCAGCGCTTTCAGGTTGGCCAGGATCTCCAGGCTGATCCGGTGCCGCCGGTAGACCAGCTTCGACACCGTGTACGTCTCGTCGGTGCCGACGTCCGGGCTGAACGTGTCGGTGCCGGTGCCGCCGCGGCGGCCCAGCCGTCCGGTGTCGATCAGCCAGCGGACCGCGGGGATCGAGAAGCCCGGCTGGTGCAGCGCGCCGTCCGCGCCGGTGTTCGGGTAGGCCGGGGTGCCCCACTTGGCGTCCCAGCCGGTCCACAGCACCACGACGCTCTCGTCGGGGATGCGGCCGTTGCGCCGCTCCCACGCCTTGAGGTCGTCGATCGTCACCGCGTAGTCCGGGTTGTGTGCCGCCTTCGCTCTTACGTCGATCTTGACGGCGGGCCGGAACAGATCCCCGGGGTCCATGTCGTCGGCCAGCGGCTCGCCGGTGGTGAAGTGGCCGGGCGCGCCCCAGTGCGTGCCGGTGTGCTCGCCTTCGCGGACGAACTGCAGGTAGTAGCCGTCGTCGGGGATCGTGGCGATGGTTTCCAGCTCGAAGGCCGGGTCGCCGGGGAAGACGTTGGTCGTCGCCGGGTCGTTGACGTGCGAGAGGCTGACCAGGTTCAGCTGGTCGAGGCGCACCGGCGGGGTCGCCGCCTGCGCCGTCCGCCCGGTCAGCGCGGTACCGAACACCCCGGCCAGCCCCGCGGCCAGCACCCTGCGTCTCATCGGCATGGGGATCACCTTTCCCACCAGTGCCGCCCGTGCGGCGGCTCGCACGGTGATATCACCCAGGCTCGGCGCGGCCAAGGAGTTGCGCGAGGATGGACGGCATGGACGACTCCGAAGACCGCGCCGACGACGGCATCCTCGACCCCGAGGACACCTTGGACGACCGCGACGAACTGGCCGAGGGCTACTCCCCGCCGGAACGCGCGCAGGCGACCGAAGGCTGGGGCACCACCGCCCGCGAGACGGCGGAAGGCGAGAGCTGGGAAGCGCGGCTGGCGCGTGAAGTACCGGACCTGTCGTCGGACGAGGACGGCGACGGCCTCGGCGACAGCGACGACACCGACGGCGAGCTCGTGGACGACGAGGTCGGCGACGTCCGCGCGGGCCGGCTGGTCGCCACGGACGAAGGCGCCGGCGAGGACGCCGACGAAGAGCTGTACGCGTCGGACGCGGGCATCGACGGCGGCGCGGCCTCGGCCGAAGAGGCCGCCGTCCACGTGATCGACCCGTCGCGCCGCTGGTGAGGTGACGGAACGGACCCGGGGTTCGAGGGTGCCCGGGCCCGCTCCGTTCCCCCCGCCGGATCGACGGTGGCCGGTGGAGTAGCCGGCCACCACGGGGAAAGACGATCCGGCCCCGCGGCCGTGGCAGGGAACACGAACCGCCCCCTCGACGGTTCGTGCCGGCGCCACCGACTCGCTCCACGGTGCCCGACGGGCCTTGCACGAACCTTGCCCGCCGCTTGCCGGGGTCGGTTACAGTGGGCGGCCGAGCGGGCACGGGAGGGGCATCGGTGCGGTTCAGGCTGCTGGGCGAGCTCGACGTCCACACCGGCGACCGGGCGGTGGAGATCCGGCGGCCCCGCCTGCAGGGGCTGCTCATCGCGCTGCTGACCGACCTGAACAAGGTGGTGCCCGCCGACGTCCTCGCCGCGCGGATCTGGGGCGAGCGGCTGCCCGCCCAGCCGCGCAACGCCTTGTACAGCTACGTTTCCCGGCTGCGCACGGCACTCGGGGAAGCGCTCATCACGCAGCGCTCCGGCGGCTACCTGCTCTCGGCGGATCCCGACGCGGTCGACCTGCACGTCTTCCGGCGCCTGCTCGGTGAGGCCGGCGCGACCGCCGACGCCGGGGAGAAGGCCGCGCTGCTGACCCGGGCCCTGGCCCTGTGGACCGGCGAACCGTTCGGCAGCCTCGACACGCCGTGGTTCGTGAACCAGCGGGAAGCCCTCGCGAGCCGCCGCCTCGGCGCGCGGCTGGACCTCGCCGACCTCGAGCTGGACGGCGACCGCCCCGGCGAACTGGTCCCCGAGCTGGCCGCGCTGGCCGACGCCCACCCGCTGGACGAACGCGTGCGGGGCCTGCTGGTGCTCGCACTGCACCGGGCCGGCCGCCAGGGCGACGCCCTGCGCGAGTACGACCGGATCCGCCGCCTGCTGGCCGAGGAGCTCGGCACCGACCCCGGCGCGGCGCTGCGGCAGGTGCACGAACGGGTCCTGCGCGGTGACTCGCGCCCGCGCGCCGCCGCGGGGCGGCCGGTCCCGCACCAGCTGCCGGCGGCCCCGGCGACGTTCGTCGGCCGCGCCGGCCTGCTCGCGGAACTCGACCGGGCGGCGGAAACCGCCGGCCCGGTGGTGATTTCGGCGATCGGCGGCGCGGGCGGGATCGGGAAGACGTGGCTGGCGCTGCACTGGGCGTCCGGGAAGCTCGCCGAATTCCCCGACGGGCAGCTGTACGTGAACCTGCGCGGCTTCGACCCGGTCGCCGAGCCGATGCCGGTTTCGGTCGCGGTGCGCGGGTTCCTGCACGCGCTGGGCGTGGACGGCGCCGCGGTGCCGCCGGACCCGGACGCCCAGCTCGCGCTGTACCGCAGCCTGCTGGCGGGAAAGCGCGTTCTGGTCGTGCTCGACAACGCCGCCGACAGCGGGCAGGCTGCCCCGCTGCTGCCCGGCAGTCCTACCTGCCGCGTGCTGGTGACCAGCCGGAACCGGCTCGGCGGGCTGGTCGCGGCGCACGGGGCGCGGCCGGTGCCGCTGGACGTGCTGTCCGCGCGCGAGGCGCGGGAACTGCTCGACCGGCAGATCGGTCCCGGCCGGCTCGACGACGCGACGGCCGCCGAGCTGATCCGGCTCTGCGCCGGGCTGCCGCTGGCGCTGGGCATCGTGGGGGCCCGCGCGGCGACGTCACCGGAACTGCCGCCGTCGCTGCTGGCGGAGGAACTGCGCGACCAGGCGGCGCGGCTGGACGGGCTGGACGCGGGCGAAGCGGGGTTGAGCCTGCGGACGGTGTTCTCGTGGTCCCTGCGCCACCTGACGGCCGAGGCGTCGGCGTTGTTCGGCCTGCTGGCCACCGCACCCGGGCCCGACCTCGGCCTCCCCGCGGCGGCGGCGCTGGCCGGCCGGCCGCCCGCCGCGACGCGGACGGTGCTGCGCGCGTTGGAAAACGCGCACCTGCTGACGCGCACGGCGAGCGGCCACTACCGGATGCACGACCTGGTCCGGCTCTACGCGTCCGAAGAGGCGGAACGGGCGCTGCCCGCCGACGTCCGCGAGGCCGCGCTGCGGCGGGTGACCGACTTCTACCTCCAGACGTCCTGGCACGGGCACCTCGCGATCGAACCGCTCCAGACGCCGATCCCGATCGAGCCGCCGCTGCCCGGCGTCGAGCCGCAGCGGTTCACCGGCCAGGCCGAGGCGGTGCGCTGGTTCGCCGCCGAGCACGCCTGCCTGACCGCCACGACCGAGCTGGCGGCGGCGCGGGGGTGGCACACGCAGGTCTGGCAGCTGGCCTGGCTGCTCAACGAATTCCGCGCCCGCCAAGGACAGCTGCGCGAGCGCGAGGCCGCGGGCCGCCTCGCACTGGCGGCCGCCGAACAGCTCGGCGACGTCACCGCGCAGCTGATCGCGTACCGGATCCACGCCAGCGCCGGCATTTTCGCGGGCCACCCCGAAGTGGCGCTCGAGGGCCTGCCGCGCGCGCTGGCGCTGGCCGAGCGCGCGGGCGACCGCTTGCAGCAGGCGCACCTGCACTACGTCCTGGCCGGCGCGTGGGAGTACCACTCCCAGGACTACCGGGCCGAACTCGAGCAGTGCGAACGCATCTTCGAGCTGATCGAGCCGGACGACGCACCCCGCCTCTACATCCGGGCCCTCGACCTGGTCGGCTTCTGCCACCTGCAGTGGAGCGACTGGCCGGGCGCCCGCCACTGGCTCGACCGGGCCGTCGAGGTGGCCCGCGAGTACGGCGACCCGGACGGCGAAGCGCACGCGATCGGCAACTTGGGTTTCGTCGCCCTGCGCAGCGGAAACTGGGCGGAGGCCGTCGGCCACCTGGAGCGGGCGGTCGCCATCTTGACGACGATCGGCAACGAGCGCCACGCGGCGTTCTTCCTGGTGGCCCTCGGCGACAGCTATCGCCTGGTGGGCCGCGAGGACGACGCTCGCCGGGTGCTCGACGACGCGCTCGCCCGGTACCGGGCGCACCCGGAAGGCGCGCAGCTCAAGGAAGTGGAGGCGTGCTTCCTCGCCCTCGAACCGGCCGGCTGACGTCGGCCCAAGCACCCCAATGTGGCTCGTGCTGGCTCAGTACCAGCAGAGCACGCAACAAGGTGGTGGCGTGGCGGGGGTGGCAGCGGAGCTTGGTGAGGATCCGCGTTCGCCCGCTGCTGTCCCTTGGTCAACGGCCGTTTCGCCTCAGCCTCGTACGGGTCAACACGACCTGCTCACACGACCCGCCGCACCCCGCGCAGTCCCGGGTCTCGCGGACGTCTTTGTGCCAGCCGTGAAACCCCTTGCCCCCGGCCGGGGACAGACCATGCTCGTGCAGCCGCTCCCGCAACCCCATCCACCAGCACCACCGCCGCACCTCGCGCGCACAGCCGCCGCAGGACCCGGTCCAGCCGGGATGCGCGGGCGGCGAGCAACCTGATGACTTCCGGCACCCAGCGTCGCACCGTGCTGGCCGAGATCCCCTGACCGCCGCCGATGTCAGCCAGTCACTGGTCGTGGCGCAGCACCGCCAGCACCACCAGTGCCTGCTCCGCGGGGGTGGCTTTGCGCCACCGGGACCGCACCTGCCGCCGTCGGGTGCGGATCAGGTCGGCGACCATCTGGAGGTTCCGACGAGAGAGAGCGGGAGGGTGACCTGGTAAGAAATGGGGTCGAGGCCCTCGGCGGGTTGTTGACTCACATCTCGATCTTGCCGAGGGCTTCGCCTGTGTCAGGGGCACCACGCTGGTCCCGGGGTCACTTCCTTGCCGGGCCAGCCAACCAGCCCGGCCAGACTGCTCTCACCAGTACAAACCACGATGAAAAAAGCCCATTGGGGCGCTTGCCCGGCCGCGGTCACCGGACCTAGGACGCGCGGCGCTAAGCGCGGTTGTACTCGCGGACCGCGTCGAGGTACCCGGAAATCGCGTCCCGGTTGCGCAGCAAGCACTCCGCGCGCCGTGCCATCCGGTCGCGCTCCGCCTCCAGCGTCGCCAGCATCTCCGGCGTGGCGTCCGGGAAATAGATCGCCCGCGGCTTGTCCAGGCACGGCAGGATCTGCTTGATGATCCGCGTCGGCAACCCGGCGTCGAGCAGCCCGCGCACCTGGATCACCCGGTCGACCGTCGGCTCGTCGTAATCCCGGTAGCCGTTCGCCCCGCGGGAAGCGATGATCAGTCCCTGCTCCTCGTAGTACCGGAGCAGCCGGCGTGCGGTGCCGGTGCGTTCCGCCAGCTCGCCGATCCGCATGTGCGCCACCTCACGTAGACCTTCACACGTATGTGAAGGTTCGAGCATAGCCGCATGACGATCTCCCGCAGCCGGACGGCGACGCCGGCCCTCCTCGCGTTGACCACCGCCGCGTTCGTCACCGTGCTCACCGAGGCGCTGCCCGCCGGGGTGCTGCCCGGGATGAGCGCCGGGCTCGGCGTCGGCGCGGCCGCCGCCGGGCAGGCCGTGACGATCTACGCGCTCGGCACCGCGCTCACCGCGATCCCGCTCGCCGCGGCCACCGCGGCCTGGCCCCGCAAGCGTTTGCTGCTCGCCGGCGTCGCCGGGTTCGCCGTGGCCAACACCGTGACGACGCTGTCGGCGGACTACGCGCTGACGATGGTGGCGCGATTCGTCGCCGGGATCGCCGCGGGCGTGGTCTGGGCGCTGCTCGCCGGGTACGCGCGCCGGCTCGTCCCGGACCGCCAGGGCAAAGCGATCGCGGTCGTGATGGCGGGCATCCCGCTGGCGCTGTCGCTCGGCATTCCCGCGGGCACGTTCCTCGGCGACCTGCTCGGCTGGCGCTGGGCTTTCGGCGTCATGTCGGCGATCGCGGCCGTGCTGCTGGCCTGGATCGCCGCGCGGGTCCCGGACCAGCCCGGGCAGGCGGGCGGCCGGTTCCCGGTCCGGCGCACGCTCACCGTGCCGGGCGTGGCACCGGTGCTCGCCGTGACGCTCGTGTTCGTCCTGGCGCACACCGTGCTCTACACCTACATCGCGACCTTCCTGGCCCACGCCGGGCTGGGCGGCGCCGTCGACGTCGTCCTGCTGGTGTTCGGCGTCGCGTCGATGGCGGGCATCGGGGTCGTCGGCGCGCTGATCGACCGCGCCCTGCGCACCCTGACGGTCCTCAGCACGATCCTGGTCGCCGTGGCGGCCACGGTGCTGGC
Source organism: Amycolatopsis sp. cmx-4-83 (assembly GCF_046548815.1). Lineage (NCBI taxonomy): Bacteria > Bacillati > Actinomycetota > Actinomycetes > Pseudonocardiales > Pseudonocardiaceae > Amycolatopsis > Amycolatopsis sp. cmx-4-83. Next base: position 28,338 of record NZ_JAEBEF010000005.1, read on the forward strand.
GACGTTCTCGGGTAGCCCGGCGCTCGTCTACGTCGCCGTGGCGCTGTGGGGACTCGGCTGGGGCGGCGTCCCGACGTTGCTCCAGACGGCGGCGGGGAACGCGGGCGGCGAGGCGGCGGACAACGCGCAGGCCATGCTCGTCACGCTGTGGAACGCGGCGATGGCCGCGGGCGGGGTGGCCGGCGGCGTCCTGCTCGACGCCGCCGGGCCTTCATCGTTCCCCTGGACGCTGCTCGTGCTCCTGCTGCCGGTGCTGGCCGTGGTGCTCGGCGCCCGGCGGCACGGATTCCCTTCCCGCACAGCGTCCTGAGTGGACGAAGGGCCCGGACGCGTTCGCGCCCGGGCCCTCCAGCTTTCAGCAGCGGCCCGCGATGGCCCGCAGCAGTTCCGCGTTCGCGGTGTCACCGGACAGCTCCCAGGCGAACATCCCGCCGAGCCCTTGGGACTTCGCGTAGCCCGCCTTGGCCGAGGCCGTCTCGGGCGTGTCGTAGCTCCACCACTGCGAACCGCACTTCGCGTACGCCGTACCGGCGACCTTGCCGTTGGCCGGGCACGTCGTCTTGAGGACCTTGTAGTCCTCGACGCCCGCTTCGTACGTGCCCGGCGCCGGGCCGGTGGCGGTGCCGCCGGGCTGCTTCTGCGTGACGCCGTCCCAGCCGCGGCCGTAGAAACCGAGGCCGAGCAGCATCTTCGACGACGGCACGCCCTGGTGGCGCAGCTTCTGGATGGCGGCGTCGGCGTAGTACCCGGCGTGCGGGAGGCCCGGGTAGGACCGCAGCGGCGAGTGCGGCGCGGTGGGCCCGGCCGGGCTGCCGCCCGCGACGAAGTAGTCGTAGGTCATCACGTTGTACCAGTCGAGGTACCGGCTCGCGCTGCCGTAGTCGGTGGCGTCGATCTTGCCGTTCTTCGAGCCGTCCGCGGTGATGGCGGCGGTGACGAGCTGCAGGTGCCCGAACTTCGCGCGCAGCGCCTTGACCAGTTCGGTGAACGCCTTGGGCCCGCTGGTGTCGCAGGTGTCGCCGCAGGCGTTGGGGTACTCCCAGTCGATGTCGATGCCGTCGAAGACGCCCGCCCAGCGCGGGTCGTTGACGAGGTTGTAGCAGGACTCGGCGAACGCGGCGGGGTTCTTCGCGGCCTCGGGGAAGCCGGCCGACCAGGTCCAGCCGCCGAAGGACCACAGCACCTTGAGCTTCGGGTGCAGCTTCTTCAGCTCGAGGATCTGGTTGAAGCTGCCGTGCAGCGTGCCGCTGTCGGCCTGGCCGCTGACGCTCGTGGCGGCGTCGTAGGGCATGTCGTGGTCGGCCCACGGGTCGCCGACGGCGCAGCCGCCGCCCGTGACGTTGCCGAACGCGTAGTTGATGTGGGTCAGCTTCGCGGCCGAACCGGACGTCTCGATGTCCTTGACGTGGTAGTTGCGCGCGTAGACGTCCCAGTCGGCGAAGTAGGCCATCACCTTGCCCTGGGACGGCCCGGCCTCGGCCGGTGGAGCGATGACGGCGGCACCGGCCAGTGCAAGCGCGACAGTGGCGATGCTCTTTTTCATACGGTGCACGAAAATCTCCTTCGGCGAACCGCCCGTGCGGATCCGGTGAGGCTAACAGGTCCAGACCACTGCGGACCAGGGCCAAACGTTGGGGTCAAAGGGTTTCCCGGTGCCCCCGCAGCCGGGTGCGGATTCACGGCGTGCGATGATCGGCGGATGACCGAGTTCGGCTGCGCGCGCTGCTCGGGCGCCGACGCCCTCACCGCGCTGGCGTTCTGCACGACCCGCCTGCGCGAAACCCACCGGTTGGTCCAGCGGTCGCATTTCGGCGTTTCGCTGCGCGAATGCCCGGAATGCGGCCAGGCGTTCGCCGCGATCTTCACGGAATTCGTGGACTGGAAGGGCGGTGAGGACGCGCAGTACTTCGACTTCGTCCCGATCACGGCCACCGAGGTGACGTCGCTGGCGGCGCAGGGGTCCCGCGTGGACCTCGCGGAACTCGGCGCGCTCGGCAGCGTCCGGCGTCGGCTTTCCTCGAGCTGGCCGACCGGCGAGGAGAAGCGGATCGGCTGGCGGACGGACTCCCTTTCGGTGCGCGAAGGCTACTGAACGCGGCCGGCCAGGCGGAGGATCGCGGCGGCCGAGCGGTCGACGTCGGCCTCGGTCGTCGACCAGTTGGAGACCGAGATCCGCAGGTAGCGGCGGCCGCGCCAGGTGGTGCCGCCGATCCAGCACGTGCCGTCGTCCTGGATCCGCCGGACGAGGTCATCGGTTCCCTCCCCGAAGGACACCAGGACCTGGTTGAGCACGACGTCGTTGGCGATCGCGGCCCCGCCGTCCGCGAGCTTCCCGGCGAACCGGCGCGCGAGCCGGCAGCAGCGGTCGATGAGCTCGGCGACGCCGTCGCGGCCCAGTTCGCGCAGCGCCGCCCAGACCGCGAAGCCCCGAGCGCGGCGTGAGGATTCGAGGGTCAGGTCGCCCATGCCGGCGAGTTCGCCGGCGCCGGCGAGGTACGCGGCGCGGTAGGCGATCGTTTCGGCGTGGACGTCCGGCCGGGCGCAGAAGACGAACCCCGAGTCGTAGGGGACGTTGAGCCACTTGTGCCCGTCGCAGGCCCAGGAGTCGGCGAGCTCGACGCCGTCGAGCAGCGGGGCGGTGGCCGGGTTCGCCGCGGCCCAGAGCCCGAAGGCGCCGTCGACGTGCACCCAGGCCCGGTGGGCGCGCGCGGCTTCGCAGGCGGCGCGCAGGTCGTCGCAGGCCCCCGTGTTGACGTTGCCCGCCTGGAGGCAGACGATCGCGGGCCCGCTCCCGGCGGCGAGCGTCCGTTCCAGAGCGGCGACATCGATGGCGCCCTGGCTCCCGGCGGCCACCGGCTCGACGGCGCTGGTGCCGAAACCGAGCAGCCGCAGCGCGCGGTCGATGGTGGCGTGCCGTTCTTCGCTCGCGACGATCCGGACGCGCGGCGCACCGGCGAGCCCGTCGCGCTCGACGTCCCAGCCGGCTTCGGCGAGAACGTGGTGCCGCGCGGCCGCGAGCCCGACGGTGTTCGCCGCCTGGCCGCCGGTGACGAACCCGGCGGACGCGGTCGCGGGGATGCCGAGCAGGTCCTTGAGCCACCGCCCGGCGGTCTCTTCCGCGGCCGCGGCGGCCGGCGAGAGGACGGCGTTGAAGGCGTTCTGGTCCCACCCGGCGGCGAGGACGTCGGCCGCGGTGGCGGCGGGAAGCGCGCCCCCGAAGACGAACCCGAAGAACCGCGGCCCGGCGGTGGCGACGAGCCCGGGTTCGGCGGCGCGGGCGAGCTCTTCGAGCACTTCGGACGGTGGGGCCGGGTCCTTCGGGAGCGGGCCGCCGAAGCCCGCGGGGGTTGCGGCGGTCGCGACCGGTCGTTCCGGGAGGCTCGCGCGGTAGTCGGCGGCCAGCTCGGCGGCGCGGGTGAGGAGGGTGCGCATCTCGTCCACGCGCCCGACTGTAGGCCGGTCGGGGCGAGCGGGCCGCCGGTTTCCGGCCGCGCCGGGCTCGGGCGTGCGGCTCGCCATCGCGCTCAGGCCGGCAGCGCGCCGGGTTCGCGCTCGCTGCTAGGCCGCCTTCGGGTGGGCGGCCCGGCGGTTCTCCCTGGCCAGCTCCACCGTCTCCACGATCCGCCGTTGCCGCGTCTCGGGTCGCTTCGCCCGCGCGATCCACTCCAGGATCAACCGCCGCGACGAAGGCGGAAACCCTTCGAAGCACCGCCAAGCCACCCGCTCCCCCTCGAACGCCCGGCGCAGGTCCGGCGGCACCACACCGTCCTGGGCCTCGGCGAGCACGTCCCAGGTCCCCGTCCGCCGGGCCAGGTCGACCGTCTCCTGCCCCGTCGGCGTCATCGAGCCCGCCGCCGTCAGCCGTTCCACGCGCTCGCGGTTCACCCGGCTCCACGTGCTCCGCGGCTTCCGCGGCGTGAAGCAGAGGTACGTGCTCTCCGCGTCGCACCGGAGCGCCTTGCTGTCGATCCACCCGAAGCACAGCGCCTGCTCCATCGCCTCGTGCACCAGGACGCCCGGCACCCGGCTGTGCTTGCGCCGGATCACCAGCCACACCGACGGGACCGACGCCGTGGCCAGCCAGTCGCGCCAGTCCGCCACCGACGTGACCTCCACCACCGCGACACCTTCGATTTGCTCCATGCCCACATCATCGGCATCAAACTGTTCACCTTCTGAGCACTTTGCCGCGGGAACAATCCCGGCCTTCCCGGCGTAGCGTCCTGGTATGGAGACCCCGCTGAACACCGACCGGCTCGTGATCCGGGACTGGACGGTGGACGACGCCGAGGCCGCGTTCGCCGTCTACGGCGCGGAGGACGTCACGCACTGGCTGACCCCGGCCATGGACCGCGTCGGGGACATCGGCGCGATGCGCGCGGTGCTGCACGCCTGGCAGGAGGCGCAGCCGAACCTGCCGCCGCCGCGGGGCCGCTGGGCGATCGAGCGCAAAGAGGACGGTGCCGTGATCGGCGGCCTCGGCATCCGGTTGCTGCCGCCGTTCGAAGAGGACCTCGAACTGTCCTGGCAGCTCAGCCCCGGCGTCTGGGGCCAGGGTTACGCGTCCGAAGCGGCGACCGCGCTCATCGAGTGGGCCTTCACCCAGGACACCGAAGAGCTCTTCGCGGTCGCGCGGCCGAACAACACGCGGGCGATCGCCGTCGCCAAGCGGCTCGGCATGCAGTGGGTCGGCGAGACCGACAAGTACTACAACCTGCGGCTCCAGGTGTACCGGATCCGGCAGACCGACCTCATCGACTGACCGGCTCCAGCAGGAAGACGCGGATCTCGCGGTGCTCGGCCCGCACGGCGTACCGGTCGTACGCGGGCCAGTACGCGGCGACGGCGGCCCACATCTCCTGGCGCTCGTCACCGGTCAGGAGCCGCCCGGTGACTTCGACGGTCCGGCCGTGCACCGCGACCGTCGCCGCCGGGTGCGCCAGGAGGTTCGCCGACCACGCCGGGTGGGCCTCGCCGCCCCAGTTCGAGCCGATCACGACGTAACCGCCGTCCCGCTCGACGTACAGCAGCGGCACCTGCCGCGGCTCACCGCTGCGGCGGCCGACGGTGGTGAGCAGCAACGTCCGCAATCCGACCGCCGCGCCGACGCCGACCCGGCCGCCGCTGACCCGCAGCAGCACCCGGTCGGCCGGCACGAGCGCCCGCCCCAGCACCGCAAAGGCCTTGCTCTTCCCGAACCCCGCGAACACCCCGCGCCAACCAGCCACGGTCGACGACCCTAGTGCACGCTCGCCCGCCGCTGCCGGACCTCACCACCGTGCCGGGGCCGGCGGTGGCACGACCGGCGGGCGGTCGTCGCAGGTGATCGTGTTCGGCAGGAGCCACGGCGCCAGCCAGCCGCCGTCGTTGCCGCCGAGGTCCGTCAGCGAGAACTCCGAGCCCGTCGGCGGGAAGCTGAAAGACCCGCAGTTGTTCACCCCCACCGCACCGACGTTGCGCGCGTCGACGTTCCGGAACGACGCCGACCCCGCCGACCGCGCGCTCAGCACCGACGTCCCGGCGCCGTCGACCCGCAGGTCCGCGAACGCCAGCCCGGTGATCGAGTACTTGTCCTTCACCGGGAAGTCGCTGACCAGCATGATCGCGTTGTAGGTGTTGTCGAGGAAGTGGTCGCCGGTCACCTCGACGTCCGCGGCAATGTCCTTTTCCAGCGCGTAGAACCAGATCGCGCCCAGCCCGATCTTCCAGTTCAGCTCGAACGTCCCGGCCCGCACGGTCGTGTTGCCCGCGATCCGCAGCGTCCCGCCGAAGGGCTCGGCGCCGAACCGCGAGCCCACCTGGATCGCGCTGCCCTCGCGGATCGGGTCCGCCACCAGGTTGCCCGAGACCGTGTTGTCCACGCCGCCGTAGAGCGCGATCCCGTTGGCCAGCACCGGGGTCTGGACGGTGTTGTGGTCGAACGCGTTGCGCGCGTCCTGGATCTTCTCCGACCACATCGCCAGCCCGTCGTCGCCGGTGTTGCGGACGAAGTTGTTCGCCACCACCGAATCCGTGACTCCCGTGTGGAAGTTCAGCCCGTCGGCGATCTGGTCGGCGATCACGGAATTCGTCAGCCGGAAGCGGCTCATCGGGCCGTCGAACCAGAGACCGACCTTCGTGTGGTGCAGGTACACCGAGTCCACAGTGGACTCACTGAGCGCGCCGCCGATCGCGTTGACCTGGTCGGTGTCGACGCGTTCCCGGACGTCGCCTTCGACCGCGAAGCCGGAGAGGTGGACGTTGCGGCTGCCCCCGGCGGCGGCCTCTTCGCCGTAGACGCCGACGCCGTGGCCCTTGAGGATCGTGTACCAGCTGCCCGCACCTTCGATCGTGACGTCGTCGACGATGACGTGCCGGTCGACCTGGTAAGTGCCCGGTGGCAGATAGACCTTCAAGTGGGCGCGGCGCGCGAAGGCGATGGCGCGGTCGAGGGCGTCGGCCGAGTCGCGGCGGCCGGTCGGGTCGGCACCGAAGAGCAAAGCGTTGGCCGCGAAGGGAACCACGCGGGGCGGTGCCACCTGCTCGGAGTCGAGCAGGTCGACGACCGTCCACGCGGCACCGGCCGAGGCAGTCAGGCGCACCTTGTCCCCCGCCCGGTACGACCGGCCGAGCAGGAGCCGCTGCTCGTCGTAGAAGTGGCTGGGGCGGAACGGTTTCGCGAGCACCGGCGCCGGCGTGGTCGCCGACGGCACGCACCCGCACTCGGTGATCCACCAGTCCGGGTGCAGCAGGTCCGCGTCCGGGTCGTTGCTGAACGGGTACTGGTTGTACAGCCACGAATACTGCGAAGTCAGCGTCATCCGCTGCCCGTGGCCGCCGTTCACCGCGACGTCGAGGGGCGCGGTGACGCCGCCGCCGCGCGGGGCGTCGGGAATGCTGTAGCGGACGGTGATCGCGTTCGCCGCGGCGGGCAGCGTAAACTCGACGTACTGCCCCGGCGCCAGCCGGACGGCCCGCCGCCCGGACGCCTCCGAGGGCAGCGTGTACGCCGTGCGGTCCGGGCCGATCACGACGCCGTCGGTGCGCGCGTTCTCCGCTTCCTGCTCCAGGAAACCGACGGCGGCGCCGCGCCCCGCGACCAGCGCAGGGTCGAGCGCCGCGCGCGTCACGACCGGCCGGTCGGCGGCGGCCGCCGGTGCGGCCACCGAGACGAGAGCGGTGACCGCGACGAGCGCGGCTCCGAAGGTGCGTCGCGACATCCAGGGCCTCGTTTCGCCGGAGGGACTGCGGCGGAAGATTAGGCGACGCTCGCGCATCAAACAAGACTCTGCCGGTAACTTGCAAGAAGAAGTCGATTCCTTGCGCAAGGTTTCTTCTGGCAGAGTTCTCCCATGACTCGCCCCGAATCCGCCGCCGAGGTCTTCGACGCGCTCGGCACGGACTACGAACACGCGTTCCGGAACCTGGCCGAGCAGCGGGCCGCGCTCACCGCGCTCGCCGAGCGGCTGCCCGCGGGAGCACGGGTGCTCGACCTCGGCTCGGGCACCGGCCGCCCGGTCGCCGAACAGCTCGCCGCGGCCGGCTGCGCGGTGACCGGCTACGACGTCGCGCCGAAGATGGTCGAGATCGCGCGCGCCCAGGTCCCCGCCGCGCGATTCGAGCTCGGCGACATGCGCGGACTGTCCTTCGAGGACGGCAGCTGGGACGCGATCACGGCGTTCTTCTCGATGCTGCAACTCCCCCGCGCCGACCAGGAAACCATGCTCGGCCGGCTGGCGCGCTGGCTGAAGCCCGGCGGCCTGCTGGTGTTCGCGACCGTGCCGGCCGACGTCGACGGCGTCGACATCGTCTTCATGGGCCACCCGGTCCGCGCGAGCAGTTTCGCGGCGGACGCGCTGGCCGAGCGGCTCCGCGCGGCCGGGCTGGAGATCGTCCGCGAGGAGCAGGCGCTGTTCGTGCCCGACCACCCGGACGCCGGCCCGGAGCCGCACGTCTACCTCACCGCGCGCAAGCCGGCCTGAGCTCCGTCAAGTACCCACCGGCAAGATCACCCGGCGGATATGAATTTTGCTCAAGTTCGTGCGTATCCAGGGCGGGGGACCCGAGCTAAAGTGAGGGATGGGCATCGAAGCTCTGGCCAGGCCGGTACCTCGCGAGCACCGCGAGCTGGTGCGCGAGATGCTGACCAGGCTGCCGGAGTTCGCCGATCGGCTGGCCCGCCTGCTCAGCGAAGAGGACGAGTTCTACCGCCAGGTGGAGCACGTCGCGCCCGGTGAGCTGCGCCAGGTCTGCCGGGCCAACCTCGAACGAGCGCTGACCGCGCTGGCCGAGGGCCGCGGCCTCGCCCTCGACGCCGCCCGCAAGACCGGGCTCGTCCAGGCGCGCCAAGGCATCCCGCTGCCCGCGGTGCTGCGCGCGTTCCGCATCGGCGGCACCTTCGTCTACGAGGGCCTGCTCGAGCTCGCCGGCCCGGACTTCCTCAACCCGACCCGGACGATCGAGATCAACTCCTACGTCTGGAAGGCGATCGACCTCTACTCCGACGCGCTGACCACGGCGTACGAAGAGGTCGCGGCCGAGCCGTCGCACGCGAACGCGCGGCTGCTCGACGACCTGCTGCGCGGCCGGCTCGTGAGCCAGACCGAGATGGAGGCGGCCGCGCGCGAGCTGGGCCTGCCGACCGCGGGGATGTTCGTCGCGGTGGTCACCGAACGCGTCGAGCCGGAGGAGCAGGACTCCGTCGAAGCGCTGCTGCGCGCGCGCCGCTGGCGGTCGGCGTGGCGGCCCGGTGGCGAGGCGGGCCTGGTCGCGATCGACCGGATCGAGGACGTCCGGCGGCTGCGCGAAGTGCTGGGCTCGCTGCCGGTGGCGGCCGGGATGAGCCGTCCGTTCAGCGGGTTCCCCGACGTCCCGGACGCACTGCACCGCGCCCGGATCGCCCGCCGCTCACTGCCGTCGGCGACCGCGGGCGTGGTGGTGTTCGGCGATTCGCCGGTGACCACGCTGGTGGCCGCGGCCCCGGGGATGGCCCGCGACGTCGTCCGCTCCGCGCTGGCCGGGGTGCTCACCCTGCCGGGCGCGGAACGCAAGGTCCTGCTCGACACGCTGCTCGCGTGGTTCGCCGGCCACGGCTCGGCGAAGGAGGCCGCGGACCGCCTGTTCGTGCACCCCAACACGGTCCGCTACCGCTTGCGGAGGGTGCAGGAGCTGACCAAGCGCGACCTCACCGACCCGGTCGACATCGGCGAGCTGTACGTCGCCCTGGAGTCGGTGCGGCTGGACCCGGAGCTCGACTGATCGATTGACTTTCGATAGAAATCAAGCGATAGTCGTCGCATGGTTACCGAGAAGTGGGCTGTTGCCGCGCTCAGAGTGTTTTTGGTGGTGCTCTTCGCCGTCCTCGTGGTGTTCCAGACGATGTCGCTGCCGGGCGGGATCGCCTACAACACGTCGCAGAATCCCCACGACGCAAACCTGCGCTGGCCGCTGACCGCCATCGCGGTGTTCCTCGTGCTGTGCGTCGAGGTGGTCCTGGTCGCGACCTGGAAGCTGCTCACCTTGGTCAAAAAGGACCGGATCTTCACCACCGCGTCGCTGCGGTGGGTCGACGTGATCGTCTGGGCGGTGGCCGCGGCGTGGCTGGTGTTCGCCGGCATGCTGCTCTTCGTCGGCTTCAACGCCGACGACCCGGGGATGCCGATGCTGCTGTTCCTGGTGACCGTCGCGATCACGGTGTTCTGGCTCCTGATGGTGGTGATGCGCGCCTTGCTGCGCCAAGCCACCGCGCTCCGCTCGGACATGGAAGCGGTCATCTGATGCCGATCGTCGTGCGCATCGACGTCGAACTGGCCAAGCGGAAGATGAGCGTCGGGGAATTCGCCGAAAAGGTCGGGCTGACGCCGGCGAACGTCGCGGTGCTGAAGAACGGGCGCGCGAAAGCCGTGCGGTTCAGCACGCTGGAAGCGATGTGCCGGGTCCTCGGTTGCCAGCCCGGCGATCTCCTGGAGTGGGTGGACGACTGAAGCATTTCGATTTCCTCGCCGGCGTAACAAGCTTCTCCCGCGCCGCGAATAGGGAGGGCAGCACCGCCCGGAGCGCTCGATCCGAGCGCCGAAAAGCGAGGAATTCACCATGACCGAACCCGTATCGGCGAATTACACCGGAATCGCCGCGCCGAGCACCCACCCCGCGGCACTGGTCGGCACCAGGCCGGTGGCGAACGGGCTGGCGATGAAGTACCGCCACCCCGTCCTGGTCTGGCTGCTGTGGCCGATGCTCACCTTCGGCATCTACCACTACGTCTGGTACTACAAGATCCACCGGGAAATGGCCGGATTCGACCGCAGGCGAACGGTCCCGACCGCCGGTCCGCTGCTGGTCATCCTGTTCCTCGGCTGGACGTTCGTCGCCCCGATGGTCAGCTACTACAACACGGGCGTCCGCATCCGCGCCGCCCAGCGCGCGGCCGGGCTGCGGGAATCGTGCTCACCGGGAATCGGCTGCGTCCTGATGCTGTTCATCGGCCTCGGCGTGCTCTACCACCAAATCGAACTCGGCAAGATCACGGCCGCCTACGAGGTGCCGGCCGGCACGCAGATCTCCCTTTGCGGCTGACGCTCAAGCCGCGTCGGCTTCCACCAATCTCGCCAATTCCAGCAGCGTTCCCTCGAATCCCGGGCCGGCGGTGAGCTCCACCGTGAGCGGGCTCCCGCGCCGGTCCGTGCCCACCGGGAGGGCGACCGCCGGTTCCGTCCACTGGGGACGGTTCGGGGCGGCCGAGACGACCACGTCCGGCCGCACGGCTCCGCGGCGGCGGCCAGCTGCGTCGAGGTCGAGGACCACGTTGCCGTGCAACGAAAGCAGGGCGGCGACGTCGGCCACCGCGTCCCGCAGCTCGCGGTCGGCGATCGAGTCCGAGTGCGCGCCGATCGCCGCGCGGGAGGGCTCGGCGCCCAGTCTCGGGACCAGGCGGGCGAGGTCGCCGGGGGCGCACGTGAGCACGCGGACGCCCGGCACGCCGGCCAGTGGGTCGGTGATGGTGATGCCCGCGCTCGCGGCCGCCGCCACGATCCGGGCCCGCCAGCGCGCGGTGGCCGCGATGGCGACCATCGATGGGTCCTGCGACAACAGGGAGTTTCTCCTTCGCTCTCCGGCGCGGCGGATACGGATCGTCCGATGGTGGGGCCGTGCCCGTTGTGCCCGGGAACAAACATGTTTGGTCGCTTGGTCCGAACGGGGGTGCCCATGCCCCCTTCCGGTCGCACGCGGTAGCTGTGACCGCCGGTCACACTTTGACGCGCGACGTGGCGCGGGCCACTATCCGTGCACTGATTACCGCCGGGTAATTTGTGTCCGGAGTACGACCCTGGAGGACCGTTGCGACGAGCTTTCGGCCTGATTTTGCTGGCACTGGGGGTGTTCGCGGTCGCGGGCGCGGTGCTCCTGCCGTCCTACGTGTACCCGAAACTCGCCAAGGTGCCACTGGACCAGGACTCGACGTCGGTACTCGAGGGCACCGCGAGCAAAGTCCTCGCCGTCACCGACAAGGGTCAGGGCCCGGTCACCGAGATCCGCGAGAACGCCAAGCTGACCGCGGTCGCCCACGTGCAGGCGAACTTCGCCACGCCGGAGATGCGCCAGGACACCGATTACGCGGTCTGGCTGCTCGCGGTGCGGGTCACCGACGACGCCGACGACACCGTCGTCAGCGCGAGCAAGCGGCAGGTCTGCTTCGACCGGCGCACCGGGGAAGGCTACGACCCGCGCGGGGAAACCGATCCGCCGTGCGACGCCAAGAGCAGCTTCGTCGTCGAGCTCAAGGACAAGGCGGACAAGGACGGCGAGACGCCGGCGGAGACCAACGACTACAAGGCGCAGCCCGGGCTGAACTTCAAGTTCCCCTTCGGCGCCGAGCAGAAGGACTACCAGGTCTACGACGACAACACCGGTGCGGCCGTCACCGCCCGGTACACCGGCACCGAGACGGTGAACGGGATCGAGACCTACAAGTTCGTCCAGGACATCCCCGACACGAAGATCGCGACGAAGCAGGTGCCCGGCTCGCTCGTCGGTTCCACCCAGCCGACCGCCGACGCCGAGCTCTACTACCGCGGCGTCAACACGATGTGGGTCGAGCCGGTGACCGGGATCCAGGTCAAGCAGCAGCAACAGCAGCACCAGGAACTGCGCACCGGCACCACGACCCCGACCGTCGTCTTCGACGGGACGCTGGCCTACAACGGCAAGACCATCTCGCAGATGGTGGACCAGGTGAACGCGAACAAGGGCAGGCTGGAGTTCCTCTCGAGCACCGGCCCGCTCTGGCTCGGGATCGCGGGCGGCGTGCTGATCATCGTCGCGATCGTCCTGCTGCTCCGCCGCCGCCCGGCCGAGCCACCCGCGCCGCCGCGCCGGCGTCAGGTGGCCTTCGCCCGCACCTAACGCTTTCTCAGCACCAGGACCAGATTCCACGAAGCGATTTCGCGGAGGCCGGGAATCCGCACTACCCCCACCGCCCAGCCCGGGTGGTAGCGCGGGTACCCGGCCACCAGATCGGCGAGCGGCGTCGTTTTCGCCCAGCGGAGCGCGGCGCCGACGGAAACCGGGAACAGGCTTTCCCCGAATTTGTTCTTGGGCTGCTTCCCGAGTTTCCGCGCATAACGCCGCCGGGCGTAGTGCCCGCCGAGGAAGTGCCACGGCGCGGTCTCGTGCCCACCCCACGGTGAATACCACGGGGTGAACGACGCGAAGACCGTGCCGCCGGGTTTGGTCACGCGGCACATCTCGCCGAGCATGACCCACGGCTCGGCGACGTGCTCCAGCACGTTGGAGGAGTAGCAGACGTCCACGGATCCGGTGCGCACGGGCAATTCCGTGCCGCTGGCGCGGATCATGTTCTCCCCCGGCTCGCCGCGCGCGGACAGCTCGCCGACGTCCGGGTCGAGGCCGAGGTAGACCGCGCCGGCCGCGCGGAAGGCGTCGGAGAAATAGCCCGGCCCGCCGCCGACGTCGAGCACCGTGCGCCCGGACAACGGCGCGTGGGACGCCAATTGCCGGACGGAGTCGGCGGCGAGCGTGGAATAGAAGCCGTCAGGATCGGTCTGCTCGGTGAGGAACGCCCGGAACAGCGTCACGGAACGACCGAGCGTGGCGCGATGGGGTTGTGCCGTCGCGGAGAGCACCGGATTACCTACCATTGAACCGTCGCTTTCCCGAATACGTTCATCTACTGTGTACGCACCAGTAACCTAGCACCGTCGCTACAGTTGGGATAACCCGATGGAACGTCCTCGTGTGCTCCTCGTCAACTGGCGCGACACCGGCCACCCCGAGGGCGGCGGGTCGGAGCGGTACGTCGAGCGGATGGCCGAAGGGCTCGCGAAAGCGGGGTACCGGGTCGAAATCCAGTGCGCGGCCTACCCGGGCGCGACCGCGGGCGAATGGCGCGACGGCGTCCGCTACCGGCGCCGCGGCGGGAAGTTCGGCGTGTACGCGCACGCGGTGCGCGCGATCCGCCGCGCCCGCGCCGATCTCGTCGTGGACGTGCAGAACGGCATGCCGTTCTTCGCCCGGCTGGTCGCCGGCTGTCCCGTGCTGGTGCTCGTGCACCACGTCCACAAGGAACAGTGGATCAGCGCGCTCGGCGAGGCGCCGGGCCGGGCGGGCTGGTGGATCGAGTCGCGGCTGGCGCCGTGGCTGTTCCGCAAGTGCCGGTACGTCACGGTTTCCGAGGTCACCAAGACCGAACTGGGCGGCCTCGGCGTCGAGCCCGGCCGCGTCGCCGTGGTGCCGAACGGGCTGGACGCGCCGCCGGCGTGCGTGTCGGAGCGGGATCCCGAGCCGACCCTGGTCGCGGTGAGCAGACTGGTGCCGCACAAGCGGATCGAGCACGCCATCGACGTCGTCGCGCGGCTCGCCGGGCGCTGGCCGTCCCTGCGGCTGGAGGTCGTCGGCCAGGGCCCGTGGGACGAGGTGCTGCGCGCGCACGCGGCTGCCCGCGGGGTCACCGACCGCGTGGTGCTGCACGGCTGGGTCGACGAGCACGCCAAGCACGAGATCCTCGCGCGGTCGTGGCTGCACCTGTGCCCGTCGGTGAAGGAGGGCTGGGGCATCGTCATCATGGAGGCCGCGGCGCACGGCGTGCCCTCGGTCGCCTACCGCGCGGCGGGCGGCGTCGCCGAATCCATTGTGGAGGGCCGCACGGGCTTGCTGGCCGACGACTTCGAGCACTTCACGGCGCAGGTCGACGGCCTGCTCGCGGACGGCCTGCGCCGCGCCGAGATGGGCCTGGCCGGGGTCGAGCGGGCCGGGATGTTCAGCTGGGACCGCAGTGCGGCCGAATTCGCTGCACTGGTGAAGGAAGTCTCCGGCCGGCCCGCACCCCGGCCGCGCGTGCTGGCCGGGATGCCCGAACTGGCCGAACCGCGCCCGTGACGCCGTGAACGACTCTTTCATGTCGTCTGGCGACGTGAAAGGGTCGTTCATGTCATTGCGGCGAGCCCTGGTCACGCACCGCGTCGGCGAACCCGGCCAGGAGACGGGCCGCCGCCGGCGCGTCGAAGTCGCGACGGCGGGCCCGGACCGTCACCGTCGTGGTGCCGCCGGTGGTCGCGGCGCCGAACGCCACCCCGGACCGGCCGCTCGCCGCCGGGTAGAACGCGAGTGAGCGCACGGTGTCCCCGGTGGACACCAAGCCGAGGTTCGACACCAGGAACGTCGAACCCAGCCGCCCCGCCAGCACCCGGGTGCCCAGCCGGGCGAGCCGGCTGCTGCGCGCCGGGAAGTCCGGCTCGGGTGGCTGCGTCCGCAGCAGCCCGGCGACGTCGGCGCCGCCCAGCCGCAGGCGGAAGAACGCGCTGTCGTGCACCGGTTCCGGGGCGGCGCCCGAACGCCGTGACGCACCGAGTGCGGCCACGACCCGGGCGGTCCGGGCGCCGTGCGCGCGGTTCCAGCGTTCGGTGGCGCGGGCGGCGGCCGTGACGAACCCGGGCGCGCCGAGCCGCAGCCGGGGTTCGTGAAGAGCCGCGAAGACGTCCCCTGAGCACGGCTCGGTCCGATCCGGCACGATCCGGCCCGGCGGCGCGAAAAGCGCCTCAGCGAGCCGCTGGAAGGCCGAAACGAGGAAGGGTTTGCCGCCGCCACGTTCGCCGATCCCGGTCGCCGCCGAGGAAACCGGGACGTCGAGGAGGATGCCGAGCAGCGCGAGGAGGCCGAGGCCGTCGAGGGCGCCGTGGTGCGCGGCGACGAGCAAGGTGGGTGCGTCCGCCCGGACGGCGACGCGGATGAGCGGCGCGGTGCGTTCGTAGGGCGCCGAAGCGAACCGGTCGCGCACGGCGGCCAAGTCGTCCGCCCGCTCGATTCCGGGCACGGCACCGAGGTGCGGGAACTGCTGGATCGCGGCGGCGAGGCGCGCGCGGAGCTTTTCCGGTTCCGGTGCGGTCGTGCCGAGTTCCGCTTCGAGGAGGATGCTCCAGGAAACGGTGGGGTCGCCGTAGAGCCCGACGACGCGGTGCGCGTGGTCGGAGGCGAGCCGGGTCACCGCGTCAGCGGTTCCCGTAGATCTTGCCGGGGTGGTCGGCCGGGTTGTACTTGACGTGCGCGTTGAGCTTGTCCTGCACCTGCGTGGAGGTGTCCGGGTCCGCGCCCTTGACGAGGGCGAACCCCGCGCCGGTCGCCACCCCGCCGCCGATGATGACGGCGACGACCGCGCCGATGACCGTGCCCACGTGTCACTCCTTCCGCGGCGGGGAAATCCTGCCGCGGCCCAATGTACGCATCGGTAACATGCGGCACAACAGTGCGACGCACAGCAATCCCAGCGCTACTCCGTTCGCCACCAAGGCGGGCGTCCACGAGATCGCTTTCACCACTGGCACACCCGGGGTCCGGTAGAGCGTCAGCCATTCACCCGACCACACCGGTGTCGCGTCGGCGAGCAACCGCGGGTCGACGTCGCCGGGTGTCCCGTGTTCGACGAGGATCCAGCCGATCCCCGCGTCGGTGAGCTCCCGCGCGGACGTCGCGGCGCGCACGTCGCCGATCCGCGGGTCCTCGCCGGCGATCCGCTCGTCCCCCACTTGCAGCGTGTCGTCCACCAGCACGGGTTCCGGCAGCGCGCGCGGCGCCGGGTCGAGCTGCGTGCGGTCGTCGTTCCAGGCGAACCCGCGGAACGTCGAAAGCGGCAGCGCGAGCACGTCCCCGGGGCGGTCACCGAGCACTTCGGACACTGCCCGCCAGTCGGCCGGGTACTGCGCGGTGCCGAGCCGCCCCCAGCCACCCCACGCCAGGTCCGGCATGGTCACCAGCGGAAGGGCGATCGCCGCCGCCGCCAAGGCGATGCGGCCGCGCTCGGTCTTCAGCTTGGCCGCGGCGGCTTCGACGGCGAGCGCGAAGCCCAGCGCGAGCGGCAACGCCCACCAGGCCACCCACTTCTGGGCGTCACGCAGGAGCCCGGCGCCGGGCACGTACCGCGTCGCGGCGGTGAGCAATGCGGTGCCGCCCGGCAACGTGGCCAGCGACGCCAGCAGCACCCCCGCGGCGCCGAGCAGGGACAGCGACCAGGCCGGTGCCTTCCCCCACCGCTTCGCCAGCGGCCGGAGCCCGGCCACGGCGATCGCGGCGACGACGAGCGTCAGCACCGGGACCAGCGGCATGGCCCGGCTGCCGGGCACCGTTTCGGCGTTCCAGATGCCGCCCAGCCCGAGCACGCCGAGCAGCGCGGGGCCCCAGCTTTCGGCGCGGGCGCTGAACGCCGCCACCCCGGCCGGGTCGGAGTACGTGCTTTCGGCGTTGAGGAACGTGGGCACCAGCCACGGGAGGTTCAGCGCGATCGCGATCGGGAGTGTCTGCCAGAGCCGCCGGGAACCGGCGGCCACAACCATGACGGCGGCCGCGAGCACGCCGCCGGGCGGGGTCAGCACCGCCGCCGCGCTCGCGAGCACCAGCCTCGGCAGTGAATTCGGCGCGTGCTGGCGCGCGGCGAGCCCGGCGACGGCGATCCAGGGCAGGCACGCGTAGGTCAGCAGCAGCGGCCAGTGCCCGATGAACAGCCGTTCGGCGACGTACGGCGTCCAGGCGTACGTCGTCGCGGCGACGAGCCGGGTGCTCAGGCGTTCGGCCGGGACGAGCCGGCCGGCGCCGAGCGCGGCGGCGAAGATGGCCAGGAGCAGGACGGCTTTCTGGACGATGTCCCCGGGCAGCACGGTGGTCGCCAGCGCGACGGCGGCGTCGGCGGGCACCGACCGCGGCAGCGTGCTGCCGATCCCGAAGGCGTCCGGCACGAAGTACTGCTTCGGCGCGAACACCATGTCGTAGCCGAGGGTGAACCCGCGGCGCAGCAAGGGCGTGCAGACGGCGAACGCGAGCACGGCGGACAACACGGGGAGCGCGAGGCGCCTGCCCGGTGCGTCCACGGCCCTTCCTTTCCGGTGCGCGCGCGGTTATGGTCGCTGCTCATTACTCGCCGGTAATGGGAGCCCGCCGTTGAGCGTAGCCACCGAAGCCCCGGCCCGGACCGGCAACCGGGTCGCGGCGATCCTCGTCTCGCTCGCGCTCGCGGGCAACAACGCGGCGAGTTACGTGCTCAGCCTGGCGGCCGCGCGGATCCTCGCGCCCGGCGCGTTCGGGGAGCTGAGCTCGCTGCTGGCGGTGCTGGTGATCGGCGTCGTCCCGGCGATGGGGCTGCAGACGGTCGTCGCGTTGCGCGTGGCACGGTCGTCGTCGCCGGCCCGGGGGCCGTTGTTCGCGCTCGGCCTGGTGACGAGCGGGATCGTGGCGACGGCGGCGTTGACGCTCAGCCCGTTGCTGGTGCTCCTGCTGCACCTGGGTTCGCTGACGCCGGCGCTGCTGCTGACCGCCGCGCTCGGGCCGTTGACGCTGCTGGGGTTGTTCCACGGCCTCCTGCAGGGCGCACACCGGTTCGCGACGCTGGCCGGGCTGATCGCGCTGGAGGGCCTGGGCAAGGTCGGCGGCTCGTTCTTCGGGCTGCTCCTGACGAGGTCGACGACGGGCGCGCTGGCCGGCACCGCGATCGGGTCGCTGGTGGTCGTGGCGGCGGGCTGGCAGATCTGCGGGCGCCCGCGTCCCCGGTGGGCGGACCGCCACGGCGGCGAAGTGCTCCACACGGCGCAAGCGATGCTGGCGCTGGTGCTGCTGGTGAACCTGGACCTGGTGCTGGCCCGCCACACGCTCCCGGCCGGCGCGGCGGGCGAGTACGCGCTGGGGGCGATCGTCACGAAGATCGCGTACTGGCTGCCGCAGGCGGTGGGCGTGCTGGTGCTGCCCCGCTTCGCGGTGTCCTCGGGACGGCGGCGGGTGCTGCCGGTGGCGCTGGCGGTGTGCGCCTGCCTGGATGCCGTGGTGCTGCTGGTTTCCGTGGTGGTCGGGCCGGCGTTGCTGGGTCTGATCGGCGGTTCCCGCTACGCCGGGAGCACGATGCCGGTGTGGCCGTTCGCCCTGGCGGGCTCGATGCTGGCTTTGGTGCAGATCCTGTTGTACGCCCGGCTGGCGGACGGCGACCGGCGCGTGACGGTGCTGATGTGGACGGCGGTGGGCACGGAGGCCGCGCTGATCTTGTTCTGGCTGCACGGATCCGCGGCCCAGGTGGTGACGGCGGCGGCCTGCTGCGCGGGCGGCCTCGCGGTGGCCGGCGCGGTGCTGGAGCTGCGGGCACGCCGGATGTCCTGAACGACTCTTTCCTGACGCCCAGCGACATGAACGACTCTTTCACGACATCCCGCACCCGACAGATTCACGCGCCACACGGCCCCGCGGCCCAGGTCGCGACGGCGGTGAGCGGCCGGGCAGTAGCCGGCGCGGTGCTGGAGCTGCGGGCACACCGGTCGTCCTGAACGACTCTTTCCTGACGTCCGGCGTCCGACGTACCCACGCGTCACACGGTCCGCAACCCAGGTCGCGACCGCAGCAGCCTGCAGCGCGGACCGCCTCACGGTAGCCAGATCGGTCCTGCGACTGCGAGCCCGCCGAACGTCATCAACGACTCTTTCCTGACGCCCAGCGACCTGAACGACTCTTTCATGACATCCCGCGCCCGACAGATTCACGCGCGACACGGACCCGCGGCCCAGGTCGTGACCGCGGTGAGCGGCCTCGCAGTGAGTGGTTAAGGCGGTCAGAACCGCCCTAACCACTCACGACGTCCTTGCGGGTGAACCAGTCCACGCAGGTCGCCACCATCGCTGCCGCCGCCAGCAACAGCGCTGCCTGGGTGACCGGGCCGTACGCCCACTCCTGGCCGTGGCCCAGTACCCGGCCCGTCACCGACACGACCGCCGCCACGGCCATGCCGCCGAACGCCAGGTAGCGAGGTGCCCGCTCGGAGAACTGACGGGCCAGCAGGCACGCGATCAGCAGCACCACCGGCAGCATCCCGCCCAGCGCCACCAGCAGCCCGATCAGCACCACCGGCACGACGGCGCCACCCGGGGCCACCGTGAACGACCGGCGCCGGGCCGGCCACGCCGTGCCGATCAGCACCAGCAGCACCGCGACCGCGCCGACCAGCAAGCCCGTCCGGTACGACGAATCCGGCGTGAACGTCAGCGCAACCTCCCCGCCCGCGCCGGCCGGGACGAGCCAGGCCTGCTGCCAGCCGTCCACCCGGGTGCGGGCCAGCTCGCGACCGTCCACTGTGGCCACCCAGCCCGCGTTCGCGTTCTCCGGGATGGCCAGCACCGCCTCCTCGCCCGGGCCGACCGTCACCGTGCGGGCGGTCGCGTCCCACGTTCCCACCTGCACCGTCCGGTGCCCCGGCGGCGCGGACGACGCCTTCGCCGGACGAAGCCACAGGTCCTGGACGACGAACGACTCCGCCGGGTCCGTCCGCAGCTCGTGCCCGCCCTCCGGCAGCGCGATGCCGCCTTCGGAGTCCCGGCACATCCGCAGTTCCAAGGCGCGGTGGGCGGTGATGTCCGCCAGCGTCCCCTGCACCGACGTCCGGTAGTCGAGGCCGTCGAGGTGGATGTTCGGCCCCGACCCGCACGGCACCGTGAACGCCGGGTCCGGGCCGGGCAGCAGACCGGCCGTGCCGGACAGCTCCAGGCTGCCGATGCCGACCACCGCGCGGGCCGTCGGATCGTCGTCGTCGCCCGGCAGCACGACCTGCAGCTGGTCGGTGTCCAGCGGCTCGAACGACGCCGACCCGCCCGCGTCGAGCTCGACCGTCCGCGCGCCTGACCGGCCGACCAGTTCCACCTGGCGAGGCACCCGCGCCCCGCTCGACGGCGAAACCCCGATGTGCAGCCCGGAAATCCGCTTCGGCGACGTCCAGCCGAGGGTCAGCGTCGGGCGTAGATCCGTCACGTCGGGGCGCCACGTCGTGCCCGCGTCGCCGTCCACCGCCGCGAAGCCCGCCGCGGCCGGGTCGCCGGCCAGCTGGGACGTCGACGCGACCGTCACCCCCGGCAGCCGCACCGGGTTGCGCCCGCCGCCCGCGGGCAGCACCGAGCCGCCGACCAGGTACGTCTCTTCGGCCGGGGTGCTGAACAGGCGCCGGATCCCGTCGGGTTCCTCGCCGTCGCGCGCGGTCGAAGCGTCGCACCGCACGGCGTCGCCCGCGGGCAGGCACGCGTACCGCGGCGAGGCCCCGCGCGTGAACGCGAAGCCGGGCGCCGGGCCGGCCGGCAGGTCCGCGGGCACCTCCAGGGCGCGCTGCGGCTCGGTGCCGGGGATCTTCAGCTCCGCGATGCCGACGTTCCCGTCCTGCCGCCCGACCACCAGCGACAGCAGCGTGATCCGCACCTTGCGGGTGACCCCGCCCGCCACGCCGTAGTTGTGCGTGCCCGCACCGCGGATCACCGGCTGGTCGACCGAGCCGTTGTCGGTCGTGATCCGGATCCGGGTCGGCGGCCAGCCCACCCGGATGTCGTCCACCAGCTGCAGGTCGACCGCATTGACCAGCCGCGGGGTGTCCAGCTCGACCTCGAGCCACTGGCCGATCGGCCCGGTGAACGACGACGAGTGCCACGCCGTGCGCGGGTCGCCGTCGATCGCGGCGAACGGCTGGTGGCCCGGGTCGGAGCCGCCGAACGCGTCCGCGAAGGACGCCGCCGTGGACGCCGTCACCGCGCGGATCCCCCGGTAGGCGGCCACGGTCTGGTGCTCCGGCCCGGGGAACGGCAGCACGTCACCCGCCGCGCGCTGCTGGCGGTAGGCCTCGCCCGCGGTCAGCGTCTGGCTGAGGTTGTCGCGGACGCCACCGACGTTCCGCTCGGCGCGGCGCAGGCCGTCGGTCACCAGCCGCGGGCCGCCGGGCGAGCCGCCGTCGCCGGTGAGCACGGTCGGCGTCGAGGGGTCGAGCTGGCCCGAGTCGATCAGCGGCAGCAGGTTTTCCGGGCCACCGCTCACCGTCGGGACGTCCTTTGTGGACGTCGCGGTGGCGAGTGGCACCGGCCGCCGCACCTCGTAGACCTCCAGCGGGCCGAACTCCGCCGCCTTGGCGATGCCGGGCGAGCCGGCCAGCCCGGCGCGCAGGGTCACGATCGGCGGGGCGTTCGTCCGCTCGCGCTCGATGTCGTTGCGCAGCAGCAGGAACCGGTACCCGGACCGGGCGAGCAGCGCGGCGAGGCCGGGATCGCCGCGGCCGTCGGCCAGTGCCGCGTCCACGGAGTCCATCAGCCGTGTGTTGCCTTCGGACCCCAGCGGGACCTGGTTGCGCACCGCCCACGGGCTCTTCGCGATCGCCTGCGCGGGCTCGTCGACCGTGCGGCCCCAGTCGTACTCGCCGAACCCGGTGGCCGGCAGCAGCAGCGTGCGGGCGTTCGGATCGGCCTTGGCGACGTACCCCGTGGCGTCGTACCAGTAGCCGGGCACCTCGTCCCAGCCCGGGCCGGACCGCAGGTTCAGCAGCCACGCGGGCGCGGCCATCACCAGCACCAGCAGCAGGCCCAGCGCGGGCCGCAGGAACCGGCGCGCGGACTTCACCCGGGCCGGGCTCGCGATGCCGTGCACGAACGCGAGCATCAGCGGCAGCCGCAGCACCGGTTCGAACTTGTGGACGTTGCGCAGCGGGGCGAGCGGCCCGTCGAGCAGGTGCCGGACCTGCTCGGCGACCGGGCTGTCGAGCGTGCCGACGTAGCCGATGGTCAGCAGGGTCAGCCCGGTGAGCACGCCGAGGACGAGGAACCGCCGCTCCGGCAGGCCGCGGCGGGTCAGCCCGAACAGGCCGACGCCGGCGACGAGGCCGGTGGCCAGCATCAGCACCGGGTTGTCGATCAGCGACCAGCCGCCGGGCCACCACGGCGTGCCCTGCACGACGTAGGCGACCCACTGGTTGGTCCCGCGCAGCACCTCGAACAGCGACATCGGCGCGGTGGTGTTCGTCGCGGACTCGATGTAGTCCAGGAACGGCAGGCTGTATTCGCCGAGCAGCAGCAGCGGCAGGATCCACCACAGCGTCGCGCCCACGACGAAGGCGAACCACCACAGGACGAGCCGGACGTGCTCGCGCGTCCACTTGCGCGTGAGCAGCCACAGCCCCGGCAGGACGAGCGCCATCACGACCATCGCGCCGTTGACGCCGCCCATGCACAGCACGGCCAGCGCGGACAGCCCCGCCGCGCGCCGCGGGGACCCGGTCGTCCCGGCCCGCACCAGCGGGACGAGCACCCACGGCAGGAGCACGGCGGGCAGCATTTCCGCGGACAGACCGCCGATTTCGGTCAGCATGCGCGGGGCGAGCGCGTACCCGAGCGCGCCGATCAGCCGCGTGCGCTCGGTGCCGATCTTCATCGCGCGCGCCAGCAGCAGCGCCCCGCCGAACGCGGCCGACAGCAGGATCGCGCCCCACAGCCGTTGCGCGATCCACGCGGGCACGCCCACCGCCTGGCACAGCGCGAAGAAGGGGCCCATCGGGAAGAGGTAGCCGTAGGCCTGGTTCTGCAGCTCCCCCGCCGTGGCCTGCGGGTTCCACAGGTGCAGCGCGCGGCCGAGGAAGGCGAGCGGGTCGACGGCGAGGTCGAGCTTGGTGTCGAACGTCGTCTTGCCCGGCATCTGCAGGAACGACAACGTGGTCAGCGCCAGCACGATCCAGGTGCCCGGCCGCCGGAAGAACGCGCCCTTCCGGACGCGCCCGGAAGGTGGGGCGTCGTCCCGGGTTCGTTCGCGGGTGCCGGTTACCATCCGGTAGATACTAGGCGGAAACCTGGCTACCATGTGCCGACGATCCTCCCGAATTCAGGCAGGTGCGCCATCTCGTTCGAAGATGCCTGGGCCTTGGCCGAACCGGTCAAGGGCTGGATGACGCGCGCGCAGGGCGAAGCGCTGTGGGACGCCGCGTGCCGGCTGGAAAAGGGCGACGTCGTCCTGGAAATCGGCAGCCACCAGGGCCGGTCCACGATCGTCCTCGGCGCGGCGGCCCGCACGGTGGGCGCCACCGTGATCGCGGTCGACCCCTTCGTGGACGGCCGGCTCTTCGGCGGATCCCCGACGCGGCAACTGTTCGAGCGCAACGTCCGCCGGGCCGGGCTGGACGACGTCGTCGAGCTGGTCGCCGGTTACAGCACGGAACTGCGTCCGCACTGGGACCGGCCGATACAG
Organism: Amycolatopsis sp. cmx-4-83; assembly: GCF_046548815.1. Classification (NCBI taxonomy): domain Bacteria; kingdom Bacillati; phylum Actinomycetota; class Actinomycetes; order Pseudonocardiales; family Pseudonocardiaceae; genus Amycolatopsis; species Amycolatopsis sp. cmx-4-83. The sequence goes on from NZ_JAEBEF010000005.1 coordinate 51,831, forward strand.
CTGCTTTACATCGACGGCAAGCACGACTACTGGACCTACACCGACGACCTGCGGTGGTCGGCACACCTGCCGCCGGGTGCGGAGATCCTGGTCCACGACTGCTTTTCTTCGATCGGCGTCACGCTCGGCACGATCGCGAAGGTCCTCTTCGGACGCCGGTACACCTATGTGGACCGGGCGACGTCGCTGGCGCGCTTCAAGCTCGCGCCACCGTCCACCCGCGATCGGCTGCGGGTGGCGGCGCAGCTGCCGTGGTTCCTGCGCAACGTCGTGCTCAAGGTGCTGCTGCGCCTGCGGCTGCGGCCGGTCGCGCGCCTGCTCGGCCACGACAGCCCGTACGACCCCTACTGAACAACCGGTTCCCCCACCTCGGCCTTGGCGACGCAGACCGGCGCGCCCGGGCTCGAGAGGCGCACGGCGACGCTGTCGAAGAGGCCGTCCACCGGTAGGTACAGCGAGTGCAGCCCGGCCTGGAACCAGACCGGTGTGCGGTCCACCAGACCCTCGCCACCGTCCGAAGTGTAGTAATCGAGCTTGAGCAGGTGCCGTCCCAGCACGGGTTTGTCCAGGCCGACGCGCACCGGGGTCTCGCCGATCGCGTAGCCGCAGTTCGGCACCGGGCCGGGGACCCCGCGGGAAACCGGGTCGACGCCGGTGATCTTGTGCGGGATCCCGGTGGCGTCGAGCAGGTGCATCCGGCTCGTGGGCTGGTCGAAGTGCGTGCCGGGCAGCAGGCCGACCACCCGCGACGCGCGGGAGTCCGCGCCGAACCACTCGTGCACCACGTCCGACGGCACGAACGTGTCGTAGAAGACCAGATCCGGGTCCTCGCCGACGGCCGCGCGCACGTTCCCGACGTACTGCCCCGAGTGCTCGAACCGCAACGCCGGGGCCAGCCTCGAGAACCCGAAAGCGGAACTGGCGAGCAAAAGCACGCACAGCACTAGCGCGATCGGCCGCTCACGCTTTCCGCCGGACGGCGCAACTTCCGCCGGTGTCAGAAAGGCGAACGCTCCACAAAGGGCGGCGACGAGCGCCAGATCGGCGACGTAGCGGGGATCGTCGCCCGCCGACGGGCCGACTTCGCGCAGCCGGGTCAGCGCGAGCAGGCCGACGTCCACGGCGAACACCGCGGCGAGCAGCACCCAGGCACCCCACGCTCGCCGTCCGCCGCGGCGGCCACCGGCGATCACCACGACCAGCGCGGCCACCAGGAGCAGGACCACGACGGCGAACGGCGTCGGCGCCCAGGTCGCGCCCGGCCCGGCGCCGGTCCACGGCCCGCCGGCCAGTCCCGGCAGCAGCGTGTCGCCCAGCATCCGGCCGGTCAGGTCGGCGACCGTGCCCGCCGACAGGGGCGACGCGCCGGTGCCGACCTGGCTCGAGGTCAGCGCGAAGAAGACCACCACGAACGCCACCAGCACCGCGGCCTGGCCGAGCCAGTAGCGGACGTGGTCGCGAAAGGACCGTCCGAGCAGGACGGTCACCGCGGCCAGCAGCACCGGGATCACCGCGGCCTTCTCGTAGAAGGCGAGCCCGAACAGCATCCAGGCGAACGTCGCGAGCCACCACCGGCCGCCGTCGGCCAGGTACTTCACGTGCGAGTGCAGCGCCGCGGCGGTGGCCAGCACGACCGGCACCGCCTGGATGCCGAACGACCACCAGAGCGTCGGGACCAGCAGCAGCGTCGACGCCGTGAACACGGTGAACGGCACCAGGATCGCCCACCGCCGGCCGAAGCAGCGCACGAGCAGGCACCAGAAGTAGCCCGTCGCAAGCGCTTTCATCAGCAGCAACGGCAGCGCGAACAACGGGAAGTCCAGCGGCGCCCACCACGTCAGCACGGCGGCGAGGAAGAACCCGCCGGGCTGCAGGTGCCCGTGGTAGTCCTGGAAGAGGAAACCGGGGTCGAACGGCCCGGCCGCGGCCGCCTGCCAGGTCACGACGAAGTCGTCTTGGGCGAAACTCCCGTGCAGCGCCGCCCACGCGTGCAGCAGCAGCGGCACGAGTCCCGCCACGAACCCGGCCACGACCAGTGCGGACGGTCTTCGGATCGCCCGTGGCGCGGGGGTTTCCGTCTCCAGCAACACGGGGGTCCTCACTTCTTGCAGGCCGGCGGCTGGCACATGAGCTTGCTCAGCGCTTGGTAGAAGACGTCGGAGATCTTGCGCGGGTCCGGCGTGGTGAAGGACTCGCCGCCGGTCGCGGCGGAGACCTGCCGCAGCTCGCTCGCGTCGATGTCCGGGCCGATGCCGATCCCGATGACGGGCAGCGGTTTCCGCGGGTCCTGCAGCCGGTTCAGCTCGGCGAGCAGGCCGGGCAGCCCGATCGAGTCGCTGTCCTCGTTGCGGCCGTCGGTGAGCACGACGACGACGTTGATCCGGCCGAGCTGCCAGTTCTGGCGCGCGTTCTGGTAGGCGGCGAGGATCGAGTCGTACAGGCCGGTCGCGCCGCCGGGTTTCGGCTTGACCGCCTGCAGCGTCGCCACCCCGCCCGAGCCGAGCTGCTGCGAGATCGTCCGCATCGGCAGCAGTTCCTTGAAGTCCTTGTCGCCGTCGAGCTTGGTGGAGAACAGCCACAGGCCGATTTCGGTGGTCGGCTTGAACAACCCGAGCCCCTGCGTCGCGGCTTCGAGGGTCAGCGCCATCCGGCTGCGGCCGGTGCCCGGGACGGTGGCGGCCATCGAGCCGGACACGTCGAGCAGCACCTGGACGCGGGCGCTGAGGTTCGCCCCGGCCCACGCCTGGAGCACGGCGTACATCGATTCCGGCGGCGGTGGCCCGGCCGGGCGCGGCGCCGCGTTCGTCCGCGTGTCGCGCGGGCGGTCGCCGAGCAGCTGGCCGGACGGCGTCCGGAACCCGCCGTCGGCGAACGCCTTCGTGGCGGTCTGGTCGAGCAGGAGCCGCAGGAAGCGTTCGGCCGCCGACCGCGAGGCTTCGGAAGCGCGCGGCAGTACGACGTACGGGTAGTCGAAGCCCGGCACGCCGGCCGCCGGGTACGCGGCGACGAGCTTGCGGGCCAGCACGGACTGTTCCGACGCCGGTGACGCGGTGTACGGCTCCTTCACGGCCGACAGCTCGCGGATCTTCTCGGTGAACGCCGCGGCCGGGTCGGGCGCGTCCTTCATGAGCTGCTGCAACCCGATCAGCGCGGCGATCGCCGCGGGGTCGCGGCCCGGGTCGGGCAGCCCGACCGGGTTTCCCGCGAGGACGTCCGACCAGGACGGCGACTTCGCCGGCCAGCCCGCCTGCTTCGCGACGTCGTCGCTCAGCGCCAGCACCACGGGTGAACTCGCCACGGACTGCCCGGTCTCGGGCAGGTTCCACGCGCCGCCGTCGCGGGCCTGCAGCAGCCACGTGCCCGACTCCGGCACCCAGACGTCCGGGCCGGTCGCGCCGTTGGCTTCGAGGGCGGCCGCGGTGGCCGGCGACGCGCTCGACGTGACTTCGACGGCGTAGCAGTCCTGCTGCGGCACGGTCCCGGCGAGCGCGGTGAGCACCGGCGCGATGTCCGGTGCGGCCGTGACGCGCACCGGCGTGGTGGTGTCGCACCCGCCGCCGGCCAGCCGGTCCTTGAGGTAGTCGACGCCGGCCCAGGCGAGCAGGGCGACCACGAGCAGCGCGCTCAGGACGACGACCCGCGCGTCGATGCGCCGGGCCCGCGCCGGGTGTGCCGCCATGCACGTCCTTCCGTGGTGAAGTGCTGGCAGCTTGCCAGCCGGGTGAGCGGGAAGCCAGTACCGGCAGCGGACCGTGACCATCGCCGCGTGAAGCCGTGGTGAAGGAATTGCGCGGTGCGGCCATTTTGGTGATTGACAAGAACTGCGTAACGTTTACCGCTTGACGCCCGTCCCACTTGGGTAACATCACCATGGCGAATCGCGGAGACGATTTCGCCGTCCCCGAAACGGCGATGAAGCACCGAACGGAGACGCAACCCGTGCGCACGATGTACGACGCGGTCACGGCCGCGAACATCCCCGCCGACGCACCGATGGTGGCGGGCTACATCGACAAGATCAAACTCGAACCCTGGTCCGACCGCGACTGGGCGCGCTTTCCCCGGGCCGTGAAGGTCACGATCGTCAAGCGGGCGTCGACCAACGCCGGCCAGGTGCTGGACGTCGAACCCGGTGATGCCACGCCCGGCGAAGCACCGGGCTGGGTCCGGATGCGCCGCGAGGCGGGCGCGGACCCGACCGTCTACTGCAGCCTGTCGACCTGGCCGACGCTGCGCACGGCGTTCTCGTCCGCCGGCGTCGCCGAGCCGCACTACTGGATCGCGCACTACGACGGGGATCCCGCGATCCCCGACGGCGCGGTCGCCAAGCAGTACGCCGGCAACGTCGCCCCGGGCTACGACGTTTCGTCGGTCGTCGACTTCTGGCCCGGAGTGGACGGCACCGCACCCGCCTCGACTGGAGTGGAGATCATGGAGCGCATCACCGTCAACCCGCCGAACGCCGAGCAGCACGCCGTGCGCGTCTTCCTGTCCGGCAGCCCCGGCGCGGCGGTCGTCATCCGCCCCCGCCTCGGCGGCGACGGCTTCTCGAAGCCGATGTGGATCGGTGACATCTTCGCGTGGGGCAACGACCACCAGGGCGTCGGCCACAACCCCACGCAAACCCCGGGGTACAACAACAAGCTGACGTCCCACCGCCGGTACGAGCTGCCGGGCGCGGTGTGGGCGGACATCAACTACAGCTCGGCGGACCCCTTCGAGATCGACATCGTCGGGTAGCGCTTCACGCGGGAGGCAGCGCTCGGCACAACGCGTCGAGCGCTGCCGGGTAAGCGTGTTCCGGCGGGGTCGCGTAGCCGACCACCAGGCCGTCCATTGTGGACATCGTGCTCGCCGGGTGGCGGAACGCGGCCAGGCCGTCCAGCGCGAGGCCTTGCCACGCCGCCGCTTTCACCGCGGACGCCTCCGTTCCCGGCGGCAACCGCAGCACCGCGTGCAGGCCGGCCGCGATACCGGTCGGCGTCACGTGCGGTGCCCGCTCGGCCAGCGCCGTCACGAGCAGGTCGCGCCGGCGGCGGTAGCGCTGGCGCATGCGGCGGATGTGCCGGTCGTACGCACCCGAGCCCAGGAACTCCGCCAGCGTCAGCTGGTCCAGCACGCCCGCCCACGCCTCGCGCTCGCCCTTCGCCGCGAGCACCGCGCCGACCAGGCGCTCCGGCAGCACCAGCCAGCCCAGCCGCAGCGCCGGGGACAGGCTCTTGCTGACCGATCCCCCGTAGACGACGTGCTCCGGGTCCAGGCCCTGGACCGCGCCGACCGGCTTGCGGTCGTAGCGGAACTCGCCGTCGTAGTCGTCTTCGAGCAGGACACCGCCGTGCGCGCGGACGTGGCCGAGCACCGCGGTGCGGCGGTCGTGGTGCAGCGGGCCGCCGGTCGGGAACTGGTGGGCCGGGGTCAGCAGCACCGACGGGACGTCGAGGCCCTCGACGCGCGCGCCGTGCTCGTCCAGGTCCAGGGGGACCGTCGGCACCGAAGCCGCGGCGAAGATCGAGCGGTGGAACGCCAGCCCGTAGGCCTCGACGGCGAGCGGGCCGGGCAGCACCGCCGGGAACAGCAGCCGCAGCGCGTGCGCGAAGCCCGAGCACACCACGATCCGGTCCGGGGACGTCCGCACGCCGCGCGCCCGCGCCAGGTACTGGGCCAGCGCTTCCCGCAGTTCGGGGCGGCCGCGCGGGTCGCCGGGGCCGAACGCGTCGTGCGGAGCCACGTTCAGCGCGCGCCTGGCCGCGGCGAGCCATTCGATGCGCGGGAACGACGACGCGTCCGGCTGGCCTTGCCGGAGGTTGTACCGGGGTGCCGGCGTCGCCGGGGCTTTCCGCGGTACGCGCACCGGTTCGAGCGGCTCGGCGCGTTCGGCGACCCGGGTGCCGGAGCCCTGGACGGCGGTGAGCCAGCCCTCGGCGACCAGTTCGGCGTAGGCGTCGGCGACGGTGTTGCGGGCCAGCCCCAGGTCCGCGGCCAGTGACCGGTACGGCGGCAGGCGCGTGCCGGGCGCGAGCCGTCCGGCGCGGACGGCGTCCCGCAGCGCGGTGATGAGCGCGGCCCGCTTGCCACCGCCGGACAGCTCCAGGTGGAGGTCGGCGCCGAGCCGCTCCCCCGAATTGACCCACGAATCCGACACAGAAATGCACCCTACACGGGGGTCACCCAGGCCCTAGATTTCTGGTCATGACGAACCGGGTGAACTTCGCCAAGACCGCCCCGAAGGCCTTCAAGGCCCTGATCGGCTTCGACGCCGCCGCCCGCGCCGGGCTCGACCCCGCGCTGGTCGAGCTGGTCCAGATCCGCGCGTCGCAGCTCAACCGCTGCGCCTACTGCCTGCACATGCACACCTCCGACGCCCGCAAGGCCGGCGAGAGCGAAGAGCGGCTGCACATGGTCGCCGTGTGGCACGAGGCCACGAACTTCTTCAGCGAGAAGGAGCAGGCCGCGCTGGCCCTGACCGAAGCCGTCACGCTGATTTCGGACGGCGGCGTCCCCGACGACGTCTACGCCCGCGCCGCCGGCCGGTTCGGCGAGGAGGAACTGGCCCAGCTGCTCGCGCTGATCTTCACCATCAACACGTGGAACCGCATCGCCATCACCACGGCGAAGGTGCCCGGCACGGACGAGCGGGTGGCCCGGTGACCCGCCGCCCGGGCGCGGTGCTGGCGCTGCTGGCGTTCGCGCAGCTCATCATTTCCCTCGACTACAACATCGTGTACGTGGCGCTGCCGGACATCGGGCGCGAGCTCGGGTTCACCGCGCAGAGCCTGCAGTGGGTGGTGAGCGCCTACGCCGTCGCGTTCGGCGGGGCGCTGCTGCTCGGTGGCCGGGCGTGCGACCTGTTCGGGCCGCGCCGGGTGTTCGCGCTCGGCTGCACGCTGTACGCGGTTTCGTCGCTGGCCGGCGGGCTGGCCGGGGACCCCGGCCTGCTCGTCGCGGCCCGGGCCGGCCAGGGCCTGGGCGGCGCGCTGCTCTTCCCGGCGACGCTGACGCTGGTCAGCACCAGTTTCGCGGCGGGCCGCGAGCGCAACCGCGCGTTCGCCGTCTGGGGTACGGCGGGCGGCAGCGGGATGATCCTCGGTTCGCTGCTGGGCGGGGTGCTGACGCAGGCGTTCGGCTGGGCGGCGGTGTTCTTCGTGAACGTCCCGCTGGCCGCGGCCGCCGCCGCGCTCGCTTTCCCGTTGCTGGCCAAGGATCCCGCCCGGGAGCCCGGCCGCCGGTTCGACCTCGCCGGCGCGCTGACCGCGACGCTCGGCACCACGCTGGTCGTGTTCGCCCTGGTGGAAGGCCCGGAGCTGGGCTGGACGCCGGTGCTGCTCCCGGCTTTCGCCGGGCTCGCTTCGCTGGTCGCGTTCGCCGTGGTCGAGCGCCGCGGCCGCGACCCGTTGTTGCCGTTGCGGCTGCTGAAGGACCGCAACCTCGGCACCGGCGTGGTCGTGACGTTCCTCTACATGGGCACGTTCGGCACGCTGCTGTACTTCTTGACCGGCTACTTCCAGGGCGTGCACGGCTACGGCGCGCTGGCGACCGGGCTCGCGTTCGGCGTGCCGATGGTCGCGATCGCGGCTGGTTCGCAGGCCGCGGGCCGGCTGGCGACCCGCTACGGCACCCGCCCGACGCTGGTGGTTTCGCTGCTCGTCGGCGGCGGCGGGGCGGTCGCGCTGGCGCTGTCGATGACGGTGGACGCGTCCTACCTGGAAGTGGTGCCGGCGCTGATCGTGCTGGGGCTCGGGCAGGGCGCGGGGTACACGCTGATGTTCGGCGCCGCGGCGGCGGGGGTTTCCCCGGCGGAGCAGGGGATCGCGGCCGGGGTGGCGTCGACGGCCCAGCAGGTCGGCGGCTCGGTGGGGCTCGCGGTGTTCGTCGCGGTGGCCAACACGGGTACGTCCGAAGTGGACGGTCTCCGCACGGCGGTCCTGCTGGCCGCGGCGGGAATCGCGCTCACGGCGGTGGCGGCACTGCGCTTCAGCGGCTCCCGGAAGGCCGCGGCCGTCCCCGCGTGACGCGGAAGAACCACCATCCCCCGGCGATGGTGGTTCTTCCGCGTTCCCGGATCAGTCGGCGAGGGCCAGCAGGTCGCCCTCGGGGACCGGCTCCGGTTCGGGCGCCGGCCGCTTGCGGGCCACCAGGCCGCTGAGCGCGATCAGCAGGCCCAGCACCGCGATGCCGGTGACCACGCTCAACGCCGGGGTCAGCCCGGTCAGCAGCGCGGCCGGGGAGGCTTCGCCGCCGCCGTTGGCGGTCAGGACCGCCGTCACCACCGCCAGGCCGATCGCGCCACCCACCTGCAGGGACGTGTTCAGCAGGCCACCGGCCAGGCCCTGCTCGTGGTCGGCGACGCCGTTCGTGCCCTGGATGTTGAGCGACGAGAACGCCAGCGTGAAGCCGATGCCGAGCAGGATCATGCTGGGCAGGACGAAGCCCGCGTATCCCGAGTGCTCGTCGACCCGCAGGAACAGCGCGTAGCCGAGGACGTGGGCGACGACGCCCGCGAAGATCGTGCGCGGGGTGCCCACGCGGTCGATCAGCGGCTCGATGCGCGGCGAGCCGAACGCCACGATCAGGGCGGCGGGCAGGAAGCCCAGCGCCGTCTGCAGGGCGGACCAGCCGAGCACCCGCTGCAGGTAGAGCATCACGACGAACTGGAACCCGATGTACGCGCCGAAGAACAGCGCGCCGCCGAGGTTGGCGCGGGCCAGCGGGCCCGCGCGCAGGATGCCGAGGCGCAGCAGCGGGTGCGGGCTGCGCTTCTCGATGACCACGAACGTCACCAGCAGGGCCAGCGCGACGAGGAACGTGATGAGCGTGCGGGGTGCGGCCCAGCCGATCGCCGGCGCTTCGACGACGCCGAACACCAGCAGCAGCGAACCGGCGGCACCGGTGATGGCACCCGGGAAGTCGTACCCGCGGCCTTCTTCACGCAGGTAGGCCGGGATCAGCTTCCACGCGGCGGCGAACGCGACCAGCGCGATCGGCGCGGGGAGCAGGAACGTCCAGCGCCAGCCGACCTCGGTCAGCAGGCCGGAGAACACCAGGCCGGCGGAGTACCCGCTCGCGCCGAACACGGCGAAGATGCTGATCGCCTTGTTGCGGGCCGGGCCCTCCTGGAACGTCGTGGTGATGATGGACAGCGCGGCCGGCGCCGTGAACGCAGCGGCCAGGCCCTTGATGAACCGGCTGGCGATGAGCAGCGCGCCGTCGTCGACGAGCCCGCCGAGCAGTGAGGCCAGCGCGAACACCGCGACGGCGACGAGGAACACGCGGCGGCGGCCGAGCAGGTCGGCGGTGCGGCCGCCGAGCAGCAGCAGGCCGCCGTAGCCCAGGACGTAGCCGCTGACGACCCATTGCAGCGCGTTGGTCGACAGGCCGAGGTCGGCCTGGATGGCGGGCAGCGCGACCCCGACCATCGACACGTCGAGCGCGTCGAGGCCGATGACGATCGAAACGGTGAGCAGGACACCCCAGAGACGTGCGTCCCACCGAGTGGAGGTGGTGGACAAGGACACGGAAGAGCTCATGCCGGCGACAGTACATGCACACGCATCTAATGTCTAAGCATTTAATGAATTTGCATCTGATGTCCGTGCATGTTAGGTTGGTCGCCGTGAGCGACGTCGCTGAGCAAGGCCTGGTGCAGGAGTGGCACGAGCTGCTGGCGCGCTATTCGGCCGTGTTCAGCACGCTCGAGTGCCGCCTGCAGGAGCGCCACGGGATCGGCGCGAACGAGTTCGAGGCCCTGGAGCGCCTCGCGACCTGCGACTTCAAGTGCCGCTCGGCCGACCTGACCGGCGCCATCCACCTGAGCCAGAGCGCCACTTCGAGGCTGGTCGCCCGGCTGGAGAAGGAAGGCCTGGTCGAGCGCGCGCTGTGCGACGTGGACCGGCGCGGCATCTTCGTGACGATCACCGACGCCGGCCGTGAGCGCTACCTCGCGGCGAAGCGGACGCACCGCGAAGTGCTGAACGAGACCCTGCGCTAGCCGACCGGGCCTTCGATCGCCGTCACCGGGACCTGCCGCTGGGCGCCGCCCGCGGTGGTCACCGTCAAGGTGAGCTGGTCGTCCGGGTGGTGGGTGTCCAGCACGTTCGTCAACGTCGTCGCGGAATCGACCGGCCGGCCGTCGATCGCCGTGATGACGTCGCCCGCCGCCAGGCCCGCCTTCTGCGCCGGGCCGCGCGGGACCACCTGGCGGATCTGGGCGCCGCTCTGACCGTCGGTGACCGAGACGCCGATGAAGGCCGTCTTGCCGATGTGGACCGTGTCCGACGCCGTGCCCGCGACGATCCGGTGGGCGATGTCGACGGCCTGGTTGATCGGGATCGCGAAGCCCTGGCCGGTGCCGCCGCTGCGGCGGCCGTTGAGCTGGTAGCCGGTGGACGCGGCCGTGTCGACGCCGATGACCTGCGCGTCCGCGTTGACCAGCGGGCCGCCGGAATCGCCCGACTCGATGTTCGCCCGGACCTGGATCAGGCCCTTGAGCAGCTCGGACGAGCCGCTGGACTCGTCGGACGCCGTGATCGACTGGTCGAGCGCGGTCACCGTGCCGGGTGCGGGCACCGGGTCGCCGCCCTTGCCGCCCGCGTTGCCGAGGCCGAGGATCTGGTCGCCGACCGCGACCTTCGACGAGTCGCCGATGACGGCGGTGGGCAGGCCGGACGCCTTCCGCAGCTGCAGGACCGCGACGTCTTCGCTGCGGCTGTAGCCGACGACGTCCGCCGTGTAGGTGTCGCCGGTGCCGATGCTGGTGACCTTGATGCTGGTCGCCCCGGCGACGACGTGGTTGTTGGTGAGCACCTCGCCGTCCGGCGTCAGCACGATGCCGGTGCCCGCCGCGGCCGCGCCCTGCAGGCCGAGCTCGGTTTCGACGTTCACGATCGCCGGGTTGACCTTGGCCGACACGGCGGCGACGTCGAGGGTCGTCTGCGACGCGCTGGGCCGGCCGGAAAAGCCGAAGTTCTGGTTGCCGCTCGCGGTGGGGCTGTTCGCGTCCGCGATCAGGTGCCCGATGCCGAGGCCGGCGACCACGGCCAGCGCGATCGCGACCACGGTGAGGCTCAGCGCCCGCAGCGGGTGCCGCCGCGGTGGCGCCGGCACGGGCGGCGGCGGGTACATCGGCTGCGCGTACTGCGGGTACGGGCGTCCCCACTGGTCACGGGGCTGGTCGTAGTACTGCTGCCGGCCGTGGTACTGCTGGCCGGCGGGTTGGCCGTAGTACTGCCGGTCGGCGGGTTGCTGGTAGTAGCCGTACGGGTACCCGTCGCCTCGCGGTTCTCGGTCGTACTCGCTCATGCACAGCTCCAGCCCTCGACAAGCCTCCGGCCCCTCCAGGAAACGCCGGGTTCCTGAGAATTTCCTGGCGCCTTTCCATGGACTTGCTGTGGATTTACCCGGCGCCCCCAGCCGGTAACCACCCCCGGGTCACCCTCACCGCCGGATCCGCTCCATGCCGGGGTCGACCAGCGGCTCGGCGGCCACCGTGGCCGCGACCCGGCGGCCGAAGTACTCGATCTCCACGCTGCTGCCGACGTCCGCCGACGCCGGGAGCCACGCGTAGGCGATCGGCCGCCCCACGGTGTACCCGTACGCCGCGCTCGTGACGTAGCCCGAAGCCACGCCGTCGACGAACACCGGTTCCTTGCCCAGCACCACCGTGCGGCCGTCGTCGATCGTCAGGCACCGCAACCGCCGCGACGGCGTCCGGCCCTCGATCGCGTCCCGGCCCAGGAACTCCCCCTTCGCCGGGCGCACCGCGAAGTCCACGCCGGCCTCGTACGGGTCGTGCTCGGTCGTCATGTCGGTGCCCCACAGCCGGTAGCCCTTCTCCAGCCGCAGGCTGTTGAAGGCCGCCCGCCCGGCCGCGATCACCCCGAGCGGCTGCCCGGCCGCCCACAGCGCGTCCCACAGCCGCAGGCCGTTGTCCGCGCTCGTGTAGATCTCCCAGCCCAGTTCGCCCACATAGGACAGTCGCATCGCGACCACCGGCACCCCGGCGATCCGCGCCCGGCGCGCCCGGAAGTACTTCAGCCCGGTGTGCGAGAAGTCCTCGGCGCTCAACGGCTGCACGAGGTCCCGCGCCAGCGGGCCCCAGACGCCGACGCAGCACGTCCCGCCGGTGGTGTCCCGCACCTGAACCCCGGGCGGCGCGTGCTTGACGAAGTGGTCGACGTCGATGTTCCCGTTGATCCCGACCTGGAACAGCTCCGGTGCGAGCCGCGCCACCGTGACGTCGCTGCGGATGCCGCCCGCCTGGTCGAGCATCAGCGTGTAGGTCACCGAGCCGACCGACTTGTCGAGCTGGTTCGTGGTCAGCGACTGCAGGAACGCCAGGGACCCCGGCCCGCTGATCTCCACGCGCTTCAACGGCGTCATGTCGTACAGTGCCACGCCGTTGCGCGTGTGCCACGCCTCGGCCGCCGCGATCGGCGAGTGGAACTGCGCCGACCACGCGTCCCTGGCCGGCGGCAGGGCGTCGTGCGGCAGCTTCTTCAGCAGCGGCGCGTTGGCCTCGAACCAGTGCGGCCGCTCCCAGCCGCCCGCCTCCAGGAACACCGCGCCCAGCTCGCGCTGCCGGGCGTGGAACGGCGTCACGCGCAGGTCGCGCGGGGAAAGCTTGGGCTGCAAAGGGTGCAGGACGTCGTAGACCTCGACGAAACTCTGCTGCGCGGTCTCCCGCACGTACGAGGGCGCGAGCTGGACGTCCTCGAAGCGGTGGACGTCGATCTCGTGGGTGTCCACTTCGGAATGCCCGGCGACGAGCAGTTCGGCGACCGCCTTCGCGATGCCCGCCGAGTGCGTCACCCAGATCGCCTCGGCCAGCCAGAACCCGCGGACGTCGGCCGATTCGCCGACCAGCGACTGGCCGTCCGGGGTGAAGGAGAAGATGCCGTTGAAGCCCTCCTCGACCTTGGTCTGCCGCAGCGCGGGCAGCAGCAGCTTGCTCTGCGCCCACGACGGCGCGAAGTCGTCCTCGGTGAACGGCAGCATCGACGGCATCGCCGTCTCCGTCACCGAGTGGTCCAATGTGGACTCCTCGACCGGCATCGGCCGGTGCGCGTAGGAGCCGATGCCGATCCGGTCGACGTGCTCGCGGAAGTACAGGTCCTGGTCCTGGTGCCGCAGGATCGGCAGGCTCGCCTCGACCTCCTCGGTGTTGCGCCCGGCGAGTTCCGCGACCGGCCCGGTCTTCGCGTACTGGTGCGCCAGCGGCAGCAGCGGGACGTCCATGCCCGCCATCGCGCCGATCTCCCGGCCCCAGAACCCGGCGCAGGAAACGACGACGTCGGCGGGGAAGTCGCCCTGGTCGGTCCGGACGCCGGTGACCCGCCCGCGCTCCTGCCGGACGTCGGTGACCGTGGTGGACCCGATGAACCGGGCTCCCCGCCCGGCCGCCCGCGCGGCCAGCACCTCGACGGCCTTCGCCGCGCGCGCCAGCCCGTCGGTCGGGGTGTGCAGCGCGCCGAACACCTGCGAGCCGTCGAGGAGCGGCCAGCGGTGGACGCACTCGGCGGCGTCGATCAGCTGCCCGGGCACGCCCCACGACGTCGCCCAGCCGTGCTTGCGCTTGAGGTCCTCCCAGCGGGCCGGCGTCGTCGCGACCTCCATGCCGCCGACCGGCAGGAAGCAGTCCAGGATCAGGAACTTCTCGACGGTGTACCGCGCGAAGTCCGTCATCGCCTTGGACGCGTTGGTCTGGAACACCAGGCCGGGCGCGTGCGACGTCGACCCGCCGGTGCGCGGCAGCGGGCCGCGGTCGAGCACGGTGACGTCGGACCAGCCGCGGGCGGTCAGCTCGTCGGCCAGGTTCGCGCCGACGATGCCGGCGCCGATGATCACGACTTTCGGTGCGCTCATGGCGGACTCCTTTACCGGAAGACGACGGTGCTGTTGCCGTTGAGCAGGACGCGGCGTTCGCAGTGCCAGCGGACCGCACGCGAGAGGGCGAGGGCTTCGGCGTCGCGACCGACGGTCACCAGCTCGCGCGGTGAGTACGTGTGGTCGACGCGCTGGACCTCCTGCTCGATGATCGGGCCCTCGTCGAGGTCGGGCGTGACGTAGTGCGCGGTCGCGCCGACGTACTTGACGCCGCGGTCGTAGGCCTGGTGGTAGGGCTTGGCGCCCTTGAACCCGGGCAGGAACGAGTGGTGGATGTTGATCGCGCGGCCTTCGAGCTTGCGGCAGAGCCCGTCGGAGAGCACCTGCATGTACCGCGCGAGCACGACGAGGTCGGCCTCGTACTCCCCGACCAGGTCGAGCAGCCGCTGCTCGGCTTCCGCCTTGGTGTCCGCCGTGACCGGGACGTGCACGAACGGGACGCCCGCCGCCTCCGCCATCGGGCGCAGGTCTTCGTGGTTCGAGACGACCGCGGCGATCTCGGCGCCGAGGCCGCCCGCGCGCCAGCGGAAGAGCAGGTCGTTGAGGCAGTGCCCGAACTTCGAGACCAGCACGAGGATCCGGGGCGGCGCGGCGCCGGAGAACCCGAACTCCATCCCGAAGTCGCCGGCCACCGGGGCGAACGCGCGGGTGAGGTCGTCCACTGTGGCCGGTTCGGTGCAGGTGAACGACGTGCGCAGGAACAGCGAGCCGCGGACGTCGTCGTCGAACTGCTGGTGCTCGACGATGTCGCAGCCCTGCCCGACGAGGAACGTCGTGACGGCGTGCACGATGCCCGAGCGTTCGGGGCACTTGAGCGTCAGGGTGAAAGTCATGAGACGTACTCCCGGCTCGCGTCGGCCAGCCACGCGTGCAAGTAGTCCGAAAAGGACTGCCGCACGAGGATCGTGAAGCCTTCTTCCCGGACCATGAGCACGATCCCCGTCCGCGCCAGGAGGGTCTGCACACAGGTCCCCGGCGGCGCCGTCTCGAGATCGATCGAGCACCCGTGCGCCAGGACGTCCCGGGCGTGCGCCCCGGTCAGCCGCACGACGTTCCGCTGCGCCGACACGTCCACGACGGCCGCACTTTCACGTGAAAGTGCGGCTTCCAGGTCGGCACTTTCACGTGAAAGTGCGGGTCCCAGGACCAGGTACTCGTCGGGGCCCATCCAGAGGATGTCGACGCCGTTGCCGCTGGTGAACGTGCAGGGGGCGGGCAGGGCGACGCCGAGCAACGTGCGCCCGGCGCGGAGGCGCACGGTGAACTGGGTGCGGAACGGTTCGTCGATCGCGTCAACCGTCACGGCGGGCTCCTTCCTTGTCGAAGAGGACGGATTCGGTGACGGTCACCGGCACGACCCGGTCGCCGACCGGCACGTACAGCGTCTCGCCGATCCGTTCGCGGCCCGACCGCACCAACGCGAGTGCGAAGGTGCGGCCGAGGGCGGCGCTGTCGTAGCTGGAGGTGACGTGGCCGAGCATCCGCACCGGCGGTTCCGGCACGACTTCCGATTCGATGATCTGGGAGCCTTCCGGCAGCAGCACCGAAGGGTCGACCGGGAGCAAACCGACGAACTGCTTGCGGTCGGGGCGGTTGTTCTCGGCGCGGGCGAAGGAGCGCTTGCCGATGAAGTCGGCCTTCTTCTTCGACACCACCCAGGACATGCCGAGGTCCTGCGGGGTGACCGTGCCGTCGGTGTCCTGGCCGATGATCGGGTAGCCCTTCTCGGCGCGCAGGACGTGCATGGTCTCGGTGCCGTACGGTGTCGCTCCTTCGTCCACCAGGGACTGCCAGAGCGCGGGTCCGTGCCACGACGGGACGTTGATCTCGTAGGCCAGCTCGCCGGAGAAGCTGATCCGGCAGACCCGCGCGGCGAGTCCGGCGACTTCGGCGTCCTGCCAGGTCATGAACCCGAAGGCCTCGTTGGAGACGTCGAGGTCCGGCGCCAGGCGGCCGAGGACTTCCCGCGAGCGCGGGCCGACCAGGGGAATGGTGGTCCAGTGTTCGGTGACCGACGTCGCGAACACGTTCAGGTGCGGCCATTCCGTCTGCAGCCACTCCTCCATCCACTCGAGGACCATCGCCGCGTTGCCGGTCGTCGTGGTGAGCAGGAAGCGGTTCTCGGCGATGCGGATGACCGTGCCGTCGTCGATCACCATGCCGTCGAGCCCGCACATCACGCCGTAGCGGATGCGGCCGACCTTCAGGGTGCTCATCACGTTCGTGTAGAGCATGTCGAGGAACCACCCGGCGTCCGGGCCCTGGACGTCGATCTTGCCCAGGGTGGACCCGTCCATCAGCGCGACGTCGGTGCGCGCCGCGCGGCATTCGCGCTGCACGGCGTCGTGCATCGACTCGCCGGGCCGCGGGTAGTACCACGGGCGCTTCCACTGCCCGACGTTCTCGAACTCGGCGCCGTGCTCGACGTGCCACGGGTGGATCGTGGTGACGCGCACGGGGTCGTGCAGCTCACCGCGGTGCCGTCCGGCCAGCGCGGCGAACGGCACCGGCGTGTACGGCGGCCGGAACGTCGTGGGGCGCTGCGTCGCCAGGTCGATGCCGAGGGCCTCGGCGGTGATGCCGGCGGCGAGCAAGCCGGACGTCTTGCCCTGGTCGTGCGCGGTGCCGATGGTCGTGTAGCGCTTGATGTGCTCCAGCGACCGCAGTCCGGCGCCGGTGGCGCGCAGGACGTCGGACACGGTGGCGTCGCGCTGCTGGTCCACGAACCGCGTGTCCACTTGCGCCTCCGGGGCGGGCACCTGCCAGAGCACCATCGTCTCCGGCAGCCCCTCCCCCGCGGCGGCCCCCACGACGCTCACGTCCGGGAGTGAGCCGTCCGGGACGTACGCACCCAGCCCGGCGTCGTACCGGAGGGTGCCGCGGGCTTGGCTGTAGAGGTGCACGACCGGGTTCCAGCCGCCGGACACGAGCAGCAGGTCGCACGGCACCCGCTCGCCTTCCAGCGAGCCCAGCTTCGCCACGTGGGCGGCGGTGATGTGGGGGCCGCCGTCGGTGCCGATGACGCCGTAGCCCTCGCGGGCGTCGACGATCCGCACGATCTCGGCGCCGGCCGCGGCCAGGTCGGAGGCGGCGTCGAGCGCGGAGTCGTTGGTGGTGAACACGACCACCCGCCGCCCGGCCAGGACGCCGTAGCGGTTCAGGTACGTGCGCGCGGCCCCGGCGAGCATGATGCCCGGGCGGTCGTTGTCCGGGAACACGATCGGCCGCTCGTGGGCGCCGGTCGCGATGACGATCCGCTTCGCCCGGATCCGCCACACGCGCTGCCGCGAGATCCGTTCGGGCGCGGCGGGCTCGCCCCGGCGCTCCAAGGCCAGCACGAACCCGTCGTCGTAGACGCCGAACGCCGTGGTGCGCGAGAGGAACCGGACGCCATCGGGAGCTTCGCCGCCGGGCTGGTCGTCCACGAGCAGGACCCGGCCGGAGGCGGCGCGGGCGGCGGCGAGCCCGGCGGGGCCGGCGCCGATGACCAGGACGTCGCAGTGGGCGTGCTTGGCGTCGTACCGCGCCGGGTCCGGTTCGGTGGCGAGCCGGCCCTGGCCGCGCAGGCCGCGGGCCGCCAGGCCGTCGTACAGCTCGACCGTCGTCGCCGACAGCATCGGCTCCGGGAACGGCTTTTCGATCTGCACCAAGGCGTTCGAGTCCTCGACGCCGGCGGCGAAGATGCCGCGCGGCCGCCCGTGGGTGATGCTGGTCGCGACCTGGTGGATGCCGTTGGCCAGCAACGCGGACGCCAGGGTGTCGCCGAGGAAACCGGTCAGCTCGCGGCCGTCGAAGGTGAACTTGAGCGGGACGCCGGAGAGCCGGGTCATGAGATCACCGGCCGGGGCTCGTCGAGGCGGTAGACGGCCTTCAGGTCGTGGGTGCGGGTGTCGCGGACGGCGTTGAACCACCGGCGGCAGCCCGCGGAGTGGCTCCAGCGCTCGGCAAACGGTCCGCTCGGGTTCTCGCGGAAGAAGACGAACTTCGCCCAGTCCTCATCGGACAGTGCCGACGGGTCCGCCGGGTAGGCGACGTGCGCTTGGCCGCCGTAGTGGAATTCGGCTTCCTCGCGTGGCCCGCACCACGGGCACGGAATGAGCTGCATCAAGGGCTCCTAGTGGGCCACGGCGGCGGCGCCGTGCTCGTCGACGAGGGCACCGGTGGTGAACCGGTCGAGGGTGAAGGGTTCGGCGTACTCGTGCGGCTTGCCCCGCGCGATGGTCGCGGCGAAGACGTCGCCGACCCCGGGCGTGGCCTTGAAGCCGCCGGTGCCCCAGCCGCAGTTGAGGAACAGGTTCTCCACCGGGGTGAGCCCGACGATCGGCGACGCGTCCGGGCTGACGTCGACGATCCCGGCCCACGTCCGCAGCAGGTGCGCCCGCGCGAACACCGGGAACAGCTCGAGCGCGGCCGCCATCTGCTCCTCGATGATGTGGAACGAGCCGCGCTGGCCGTAGCCGTTGTAGCTGTCGATGCCCGCGCCCATCACGAGTTCGCCCTTGTGCGCCTGGGAAACGTAGACGTGCACGGCGTTCGACATGACGACCGTCGGGTGGATCGGCTCCAGCAGTTCGGAGACCAGCGCCTGCAACGGGTGCGACGTCAGCGGCAGGTCCAGGCCGACCATGCGGGCCAGCACCGACGTGTGCCCGGCCGCGCACAGCGCCACCTTCCCCGCGGCGATCCGGCCCCGCGTCGTCTCGACGCCGGTGACCCGGCCGTCCACTGTGGAGATCCCGGTGACCTCGCAGTTCTGGATCAGGTCCACGCCCATTTCGTGCGCGGCTCGGGCGAAACCCCAGGCCACGTAGTCGTGCTTGGCGATGCCCGCGCGGGGCTGGAAGGTCGCGCCGAGCACCGGGTAGCGCACGTCCGGCGCGGTGTTGACGATCGGGCAGAGCTCCTTGACGCCGTCGGCGTCCACCCACTCGGCGTCGATGCCGTTGAGCTTGTTGGCTTCGACGCGGCGGACGCTGTCGCGGACGTCCTGCAGGCTGTGCGCCAGGTTCAGCACCCCGCGCTGGCTGAACAGGATCGGGTAGCCGAGGTCCTCTTCGAGCCCTTCCCACAGCTTGAGGGAGTGCTCGTAGATGCCGGAGCTCTCGTCCCAGAGGTAGTTGGAGCGGATGATCGTGGTGTTGCGGGCCATGTTCCCGCCGGCGAGCCAGCCCTTCTCCAGGACGGCGATGTTCGTGATGCCGTGCACCTTGGCCAGGTAGTACGCGGTGGCGAGCCCGTGCCCGCCGCCGCCGACCACGACGACGTCGTAGGTCTTCTTCGGCTCGGGGTCGTCCCAGAGGAAGTCCGGGTGCTCCGGCAGGTCGGTCATCGGGTCTCCTCCGAGGGGTACAGCGGGAACGCTTCGGCGAGCGCGGTGACGCGGGCCCGCAGCCGTTCGGCGTCGCGGCCGGGTTCGAGCGCCTCGGCGATGACGTCGGCGGCCTCGCGGAACTCGGCGTCCCCGAACCCGCGGGTGGCCAGCGCCGGGGTGCCGATCCGCAGGCCGGAGGTGACCATCGGCGGCCGAGGGTCGAACGGGACGGCGTTGCGGTTCACCGTGATGCCGACCTCGTGCAGCCGGTCCTCGGCCTGCTTGCCGTCCAGCTCGGAGCCGCGCAGGTCGACGAGCACCAGGTGGACGTCGGTGCCGCCGGTCAGCACCGAGATCCCCGGCTCGGTCAGCAGTCGCCCGGCCAAGATCTTCGCGCCACGCAGGGTCCGCTGCTGGCGTTCGGCGAACTCCGGCTCGGCCGCCATCTTGAACGCGACGGCCTTGGCCGCGATGACGTGTTCGAGCGGGCCACCCTGCTGACCGGGGAAGACGGCGGAGTTGACCTTCTTGGCCAGGCCCGCGTCGTTCGTCAGGACCACGCCGCCGCGCGGGCCGCCGAGGGTCTTGTGCGTGGTCGTCGTCGTGACGTGCGCGTGGGGCACCGGCGAGGGGTGCAGGCCCGCCGCGACCAGGCCGGCGAAGTGCGCCATGTCGACCATCAGGTACGCGCCGACCTCGTCGGCGATCTCGCGGAAGCGGGCGAAGTCCAAGTGCCGGGGGTACGCGGACCAGCCGGCGATGATCAGCTTGGGCCGGTGCTCACGGGCCAGCCGCGCGACCTCGGCCAGGTCCACGCGGTAGTCCTTTTCGGACACTTCGTACGCGGCGACGTCGTAGAGCAGGCCGGAGAAGTTGATCCGCATGCCGTGCGTCAGGTGCCCGCCGTGGGCGAGCGAGAGGCCGAGGATCTTGTCGCCCGGCTTGAGCAGCGCGGCCATCGCGGCGGCGTTGGCCTGGGCGCCCGAGTGCGGCTGGACGTTGGCGAAGCCCGCGCCGAACAGGGCCTTGACCCGGTCGATGGCCAGCGATTCGAGGACGTCGACGTGCTCGCAACCGCCGTAGTAGCGGCGGCCCGGGTAGCCCTCGGCGTACTTGTTCGTGAGCACCGAGCCCTGGGCCTGCAGCACGCTGAGCGGGGCGAAGTTCTCGGAAGCGATCATCTCGAGCGTCGTCCGCTGCCGGTGCAGTTCGGCGCCGATCGCTTCGGCCACTGCCGGGTCGTAGTCGGCCAGGGACCGGTTGAGCGCTGAGCCGAGCGTCGCGGTCATGGCGAACCTTTCGTGGTCGACTTCTGATATATCAATCGTCGATGTAGGCTAAGCGGCGTGCACCCCCAGGTCAATCCCCCCTCACTGGCCGAACAGGCGTACCAGTTCGCCCGCGACCGGCTCGTCATGCTCGACATCCCGCCGGGCTCGCCCATCAACGAAGAGGAGCTCGGCACCGCGCTCGGCATGGGCCGCACGCCGATCCGCGAGGCGCTCAAACGCCTGGAGTCCGAGCGGCTGGTCGTCGCCTACCCGCGGCGCGGGACGTTCGCCACCGACGTCAACATCTCCGACCTCGCACACATCTCCGAGGTCCGGCGCACGCTGGAGCCGATGGCGACGGCCGCCGCGGCCGGGCGCGCGACCGCGGCCGACCGCGCGACCCTGACCGAGCTGCGCGCGCGGCTCGACGCCGGCGTCCCGGCCGGGGACAACGCGGAGCTGCTGCGCACCGACCTCGCCCTGCACCGGGCGATCTACCGGTGCGTGCACAACCCGTTCCTCGAAGACACCCTGATCCGGTACGACAACCTCGCGACCCGGATCTGGGGCGTGTTCGTACCCCGGCTGTCCGGGATGGCCGGCCACGTCGACGAGCACGTCCCGCTCCTCACCGCGATCATCGAGGGCGACGCCGAGAAGGCGGCCGCGCTGACGCTGGCGCACGTCACCGGGTTCGAGGCCGCCATCCGGGCACTGATCTAGCGGCTCAACCGCCCGCGGACCCACTCGTGGAACTCGCCGATGTGGTGCTCGCTGGGCACGAGCACCCCGCCGTTGACGTAGGAGCGCGAGTCCATCGCGAGCTGGCAGCGTTCGCACGCCTCGAAGTCCTGCAGGTTGACGCGGTGGAAGAGCTCGACCGAGCGGGAAAGGTCTCGGCCGGACTCGACGACGCCGGGCAGGTACAGCCAGTCGCACCGCACCAGTGTCCGGTCCGGGGCCAGCGGGAACATCCGGTGCAGGATCACGTGGTCCGGCACCAGGTTGACGAACACCTGCGGGCGGATGGTGATGGCGTAGTACTTGCGGTCCTGGTCCGCGGTGACACCGGGGAGGCGGTCGACGCCCTCGCTGCCGTCGATGGTGAAGCCCCGGACGTCACCGCCGAACTCGGCGCCGTGGCCGACGTAGTACTGCGCGGCGTAGCCGTCGGCGAACTCCGGGAGCACCTCGGTGAGCTCGGGGTGGATCGTCGCGCAGTGGTAGCACTCCATGAAGTTCTCGATGATCTGCTTCCAGTTCGCCTTCACGTCGTACTCGATGCGCTTGCCGAGGGCGAGCCCGTCGACGCCGTACGCCTCGATCGCCTCCGCGCCGCCGAGCCGTTCGGTGACCGCGGCGACGACGCTGCCGTCGAACGGCGGCGGCTCGTCGGCCAGGCAGACCCAGGCGTAGCCGAGCCACTCGCGCAGGTGGACCTTCGTGAGGCCGAACTCGGTGCGGTCGACGTCCGGCATCCCGGTGAGGTTGGGCGCGGCGACCAGCTTGCCGTCGAGCCCGTACGTCCAGGCGTGGTACGGGCACTGGAAGGCGCGCTTGACCGTCCCGCTTTCCGCCGTGCACAGCCGGGCGCCGCGGTGGCGGCAGACGTTGAGGAACGCGGTGAGCTTGCCGTCGCGGCCCCGTGAGACGAGCACGCTCTCCTTGCCGACCTGCACGGTCTCGAACGCCCCGGGCCCGGCGAGGTCGGCGCTGCGCACGGCGCAGAACCAGTCCGCCTCGAAGATCTTCGCCTGTTCCAGCGCGAAGATCGCCGGGTCGGTGTAGGCGGCACCCGGCAGCGTGGCGAGCAGGCTCGGCGGGAGATCGATTGCGGTCACCGGCGTGGTCCTCTCCGCGGATCAGTTCGGGAGTTGCGCAGAACGCGTCTTGTTGCCCAGTCCGGAACAGAGTGACTGCCACCACGCGCGGCTGTCAACCCTGTGGACAAGCCGCACTTTCACGTGAAAGTGCGGCTTGTCCACAGGCGGCCGGGCCGTCGATCGCCCGCCGGAACAGTGTTTCGATCTCCGCGCGGCCCGGCCGGGGGTCGGCCAGGGCCGCCTGCATCAGGAGGCCGCAGAACAACCCCGCCAGGAGCCGGCCGGTGAGCGGGTCCGTGCGGCTGCCGAAGAACGCGATGAGCGCCTCGTCCCAGGCCGCGCTCGCCTTGCGCAGCGCCGGCCGGTGCAGGGCGGCGACGTACAGGTCGTACTCGACGACGGTGTCGCGGTACTGCTCGTTGATGTAGCCCATGACCAGGTCGGCGAGCGCCGCGGCGAAGTCGGCGTCCGGCGGGAGCGCCGACTCCCACTCCTTCAGCGCGTGGACGTTCTTCTCGGCCGCCTCGTGCAGGGCGACCTCCAGGAGGTCGTCCAGCGTCGCGAAGTGGTAGGTCGTCGAGCCGAGCGGGACACCGGCCGCCGCCGCGACCGAGCGGTGCGTGACCCCGTCGATCCCCCGCTGGGCGACGACCTCGATCGCCGCCTTGGCGATCCGGGCCCGCCGGTCCGGGTCGTTCGGACCGCGGCGCCTCGTCGCGCCGGGTTCGCTCTTCGCCATCGAGCCCCCTTGTGGACATCTGTACACGCTTCGCGTACAAATGTACGCACTCCAGGCACCCAGCAGCCACTACCGATCCGGGAAGGGCGGCATGACGGACCGTTACCTCGACGTACTCAACCCCGCGACCGGCGAGGTGATCGAGCAGGTCGCCGTAGCCGGACGCGAGGAGGTCGACGCCGCCGTACAGGCCGCGCGGAGAGCCTTCGACGAGGGCCCGTGGCGGCGGACGACCGCCACCGAGCGTGGCGAACTGCTCCGCCGCGTGGCCGGCCTGCTGGCTCGCGACCGCGAGGAACTGGCCCGCACGGAGAGCCTCGACACCGGCAAGACGCTGGGCGAAGGCCGCATCGACATCGACGACGTGACGAACGTCTTCCGCTACTACGCCGACCTCGCGGACAAGGACGCCGGCCGGCTGGTCGACGCCGGCAGCGCGACCGTCGTCAGCCGGATCGTGCACGAGCCCGTCGGCGTCTGCGCGCTGATCGCGCCGTGGAACTACCCGCTGCTGCAGATGTCCTGGAAGGTCGCGCCCGCCCTCGCCGCGGGCAACACCGTGGTGCTCAAGCCCAGCGAGGTCACGCCGCTGACCACGATCAAGCTGGTCGCCCTGCTCGACGAAGCCGGCGCGCCGCCCGGCGTCGTCAACCTGCTGCTCGGCCCGGGCCACGTCGGCGCGGCGATGGTCGAGCACCCCGCCGTCGACCTGGTCTCCTTCACCGGCGGCTACGCGACCGGCGAGAAGATCATGGCCGCCGCCGCGAAGGGTGTCCGCCGGGTCGCCCTCGAACTCGGCGGCAAGAACCCGAACGTGGTCTTCGCCGACGCCGACTACGACACCGCCCTGGACTACGCGCTGATGGCCGCGTTCGTCCATTCGGGACAGGTCTCTCGGCGGGCGCGCGCCTGATCGTCCAAGAGGGAATCCATGACCGGTTCGTGGCGGACCTCGCCGCGCGCGCCGACAGGATCCGGGTCGGCAACGGCTTGGACCCGGAAACCGAGACGGGCCCGCTCGTCTCGGCGCAGCACCGCGCCAAGGTCGAGGGCTACCTCGAAAGCGCTGTCCGGGACGGCGCCCGGCTCCGGGCGGGCGGCAAGCGGCCCGAAGGACCGGAGTACGAAAACGGTTTCTTCCTGCGCCCCACCGTGTTTTCCGACTGCACCAGGGACATGGCGATCGTCCGGGAAGAGGTCTTCGGCCCGGTCGTCACCGTGGAACGCTTCGCCGAAGAGGCCGACGCGATCGCGCTGGCCAACGACACCGAGTACGGGCTCGCCGGAGCCGTGTGGACGTCCGACGCGTCCCGCGCCCAGCGCGTCGCCGGGGCCCTGCGCCACGGCACCGTGTGGATCAACGACTACCACCCCTACCTGCCGCAGGCGGAGTGGGGCGGGTTCGGGAAGTCCGGCATCGGCCGCGAGCTCGGGCCGTCCGGGCTCGCGGAGTACCAGGAGAGCAAGCACGTCTACCAGAACATCGATCCCGTTCCGCAGCACTGGTTCAAGGGATGACTCCCACCACGTGAGGACGCCACGATGACCACACAGGAAAAGCCGGACGCCGCCCCCGACGACAGCTCCGACCTCGAAAAGTTCGGTTACCGGCAGGAACTCGAACGCTCCCTCGGCTCCTTCTCCAGCTTCGCCGCCGGGTTCTCCTACATCTCGATCATGACCGGCGTGTTCCAGCTGTTCTTCTTCGGCTTCGGCGCGGGCGGGCCGGCGTTCATCTGGACCTGGCCGCTGGTCTTCCTCGGCCAGCTCGCCGTCGCGCTCTGCTTCGCCGAACTCGCGGGCCAGTTCCCGCTCGCCGGCTCGGTGTACCAATGGGCGAAACAGATCGCGAAGCCCGCGACGTCGTGGCTGGCCGGCTGGATCATGATCATCGGCGCGATCGTCACGGCCGGCGCCGTCGCGGTCGCCTACCAGATCATCCTGCCGCAGGTGTCGACCGCGTTCCAGATCGTCGGCAGCGACTCCGACGCCGGGCTGACGTCGACACCGGGCGGCGCCCAGAACGCCATCATCCTGGCGCTGGTGCTGGTCGTGTTCGCCACGATCGTGAACGTCATCGGCGTCAAGCTGATGGCGAAGATCAACAACTTCGGCGTTGCGGTGGAGCTGTCCGCCGTCATCCTGCTGATCATCGCGCTGGCGATCCACATCAAGCGCGGCCCGCAGGTGGTCTTCGAGACGCACGCCACGGGTGACGGTCACTCACTCGGGTACCTCGGGGCGTTCCTGGTGGCGTCGCTGATGAGCGCGTACGTCTTCTACGGCTTCGACACGGCGGGCTCGCTCGCCGAAGAGACCACCCAGCCACGCAAGCACGCGCCGCGCGCGATCCTGCGGGCGATCACGGCGTCGTTCATCGTCGGCGGCCTGGTGATGCTGGTCGGCATGATGGCCGTGGGCGACATCAACGCCGAGGAGCTCAGCACGTCCGGCATGCCGTACCTGCTGAAGAGCACGCTCGGCACCGGGCTGGGCAACGCCTTCCTGATCTGCTCGGCGATCGCGATCACGGTGTGCTGCCTCGCCGTGCAGACCGCGGCGATCCGGATGGCGTGGGCGATGGCCCGCGACGGCCGGCTGCCGTTCAGCAAGGCGATGGCGAAGGTGTCACCGCGGTCGAAGACGCCGATCCTGCCGGCGCTGCTCACCGGCGGCCTCACCGTCGTCGTGCTGCTGATCAATCTGGGCAACCAGCGGGCGTTCTTCATCCTGACCTCGACGGCGATCATCCTGTTCTACATCCCCTACCTGATGGTCACCGGCCCGATGCTGCTGCGCCGCCTGCGCGGGCAGTGGCCGCGTCCCGGGCACGGCCCGTACTTCAAGCTGGGCCGCTGGGGCACGCTGGTGAACCTGGTCGCGGTGCTCTACGGCGCCGGGATGACGGTGAACCTGATCTGGCCGCGCGCCGAGGTCTACGGCGACGACCACTGGTACTTCCAGTGGGGCGCGGTGATCGTCACCGGGCTGATCGTGGTCATCGGTGCGATCATGCTCTACGTCCGGCGCCGCACCTGGGGTTCGTCGCACACGAGCCCCGAGCACATGCCCGACAACGCCCCGGACACCCTGCCCGGCTAGGAGGACGCATGAGTTCCGATACCTACGACTTCGTCATCGTCGGCGGTGGCTCGGCGGGCTGCGCGCTGGCGAACCGGCTCTCGGCCGACCCGGCGAACAAGGTCCTCGTCCTGGAAGCGGGCCGGTCGGACTACAAGTGGGACGTCTTCATCCACATGCCGGCCGCGCTGACGTTCCCGATCGGGTCGAAGTTCTACGACTGGGGCTACCGCAGCGAGCCCGAGCCGCACATGAACCGCCGCCGCATCTACCACGCGCGCGGCAAGGTGCTCGGCGGGTCGTCCAGCATCAACGGGATGATCTTCCAGCGCGGCAACCCGATGGACTACGAGCGCTGGGGCGGCGACCCGGGGATGTCCACTTGGGACTACGCGCACTGCCTGCCCTACTTCAACCGCATGGAAAGCTGCCTCGCGGACGCACCGGACGGGAAGTGGCGCGGCCACGACGGTCCGCTGGAACTGGAGCGCGGCCCGGCGTCGAACCCGTTGTTCCAGGCCTTCTTCGACGCCGCAGAGCAGGCGGGCTACCCGCGCACCGACGACGTCAACGGCTACCGGCAGGAGGGTTTCGCCGCGTTCGACCGCAACGTCCGGAAAGGACGGCGGCTGTCGGCGGCCGGCGCGTACCTGCACCCGGTGATGAACCGGCCCAACCTCACGGTGAAGACGCACGCGTTCGTGTCGCAGATCCTCTTCGACGGCACGCGCGCGATCGGCGTCGAGTACACCGAGGGCCGGAACGCGCCGGGCGAGGTGTACGGCAAGGAGATCATCCTCTGCGGCGGCGCGATCAACAGCCCGCAGCTGCTGCAGCTGTCCGGCGTCGGCAACGCGGCGGACCTGGAGAAGCTCGGCATCGACGTCGTGAAGGACCTGCCTGGGGTCGGCGAGAACCTGCAGGACCACCTGGAGGTGTACATCCAGTACGCCTGCAAGCAGCCGGTGTCGATGCAGCCGTCGCTGGCGAAGTGGAAGCGGCCCTACATCGGCGCGCAGTGGCTGTTCCTGCGCTCCGGGCCGGCCGCGACCAACCACTTCGAGGGCGGCGGGTTCGTCCGGTCCAACGACGAGGTGAAGTACCCGAACCTGATGTTCCACTTCCTGCCGGTGGCGATCCGCTACGACGGTTCGGCACCGACGGGCGGCCACGGCTACCAGGTGCACGTCGGCCCGATGTACGCCGACACCCGCGGTTCGGTGAAGATCACTTCGACCAACCCCCGGCAGCACCCGGCGATCAAGTTCAACTACCTGTCCACCGAAACCGACCGGCGCGAGTGGGTCGAGGCCGTGCGGGTGGCGCGGAAGATCCTCAACCAGTCCGCGCTGGACCCGTTCAACGACGGCGAAATCTCGCCCGGCCCGTCCGTGGAGACCGACGAGGAGATCCTCGACTGGGTCGCCCGCGACGCCGAGACCGCGCTCCACCCGTCGTGCACGGCCAAGATGGGCGTGGACGAGAAGTCCGTCGTCGACCCGCGGACGATGCGGGTGCACGGCACCGAGGGCCTGCGCGTGGTCGACGCGTCGGTCATGCCCTACATCACCAACGGCAACATCTACGCGCCGGTGATGATGACCGCCGAGAAGGCCGCCGACCTGATCCTCGGCAACACCCCGCTGGCCCCGGTCGAGCTGCCCTTCTACCGGCACGGCGAGAACTAGCCCGGACGTCGCAGCGCCCGTACCGCCATCCTCGGTACGGGCCTTCGACGTGCCCGGGTTATCCGTTAGCGGGTAACGAAAACTACCGGGGCGTACCCCCTTGACGGCGCCTGGCCGGGGATTCAGACTTTGTTGCGGATCACAGTCGATGTTCCCCTATGCGCAACAGTCTCGGAGGACCCATGATTCGCGCATGCACGGTGGACGAGCTGCCCCCCGGTGAGTCCGTCCGGATCGCCGGGGCTCCCGCCATCGCGGTGTTCCACACCGAAGCCGGGGAGCTGTACGCCATCGACGACACGTGCACCCACCAGGACGCCTCCCTGGCCGACGGCTGGCTCGAGGGCTGCTTCGTCGAATGCCCGCTGCACGCGGCGATGTTCGACCTGCGCACGGGCATGCCGACCTGCCTGCCGGCGAAGGTCCCGGTGCGCACCTACCCCGTCCTCGTCGACGACGGCGTCGTCTACGTCCAGGGCGTGGCCGGCGAGGACGCCGCGTGAAGCGGGTCGCCGTCGTCGGTGCCTCGCTCGCCGGGGTCCGCGCCGCGCAGGAGCTGCGCGCGCAGGGTTACGACGGCGGGATCGTGCTGATCGGCGAGGAGCGGCACCTGCCCTACGACCGGCCGCCGCTGTCCAAGGCGTTCCTGGCCGGGACCGCTTCGCCCGCTTCCCTGGAACTGCTCGACGCGGGCGACCTCGCGTCCCTGGCCCTGGACTTCCGGCTCGGCGTGCGGGCGACGGCGCTGGAGCCGTCGAACCGCCGGGTCCTGCTGTCGGACGGCGGCTCGGTGCACGCGGACGGCGTCGTCATCGCCACCGGTGGCCGGGCTCGCACGCTGCCGGGCTTCGAGGGCGCTTTCGTCTTGCGGACGCTCGACGACGCCGTCGCCCTGCGCGCGGCGCTGGTGCCCGGGGTTCGCGTGGTCGTCGTCGGGGCCGGGTTCATCGGCGCCGAGGTGGCTTCGACGTGCCGCTCCCTCGGTCTCGACGTCGTCGTCGTGGAAGCTCTGCCCGCTCCGCTGGCCCCGGTGCTGGGCCCGGAACTGGCGGCGGTGTGCGCGCGGCTGCACCGCGACCACGGCACGGACCTGCGCTGCGGCGTCGCGGTGGCGGGCATGTCCGAGGCGGGCGTCCACCTGGCCGACGGTTCGCTGATCCCGGCCGACGTGGTCGTCACCGGCGTCGGCATGGCCCCGGCGACGGACTGGCTGGCGGGCTCGGGGTTGCCGGTCGGCAACGGCGTCCACACGGACGCGGGGCTGGCGACGTCGCTGCCGGCCGTGGTCGCGGTCGGCGACGTCGCCCGCTACCACGCCGACGGCGTCGGACGGCGGCACGAGCACTGGACGAACGCGTCGGAGCAGGCCCCGGTCGCGGTGGCCAACCTGCTGGCCGGGCGGACCACGCGGACGTACGAGCCGAGCGGCTACGTCTGGTCGGACCAGTACTCGGGGACGCTGCAGCTGGCCGGGCACCCGCGCCCGGACGACACGCTCTCGTTCGTCGACGGCGACCCGTCGTCCTCGTCGTTCGTGGCGACGTTCCAGCGCGACGGCGCGACGGTCGGGGTGTTCGCGCTGAACAACGCGAAGCTGTTCAACCGCCTGCGCCGCCAAGCCCTCCGGCGCCCGGCGACCGTCTGAAAGTCTCAACCGGGGTTTCAAAGATACGCTTCAGCCACATGGAGCTGACCCTCGACGAACTCCGCGCGCTGACGGGCTGGGCCGCGGCCTGCGCCGCGCGGGTCCTGCCGCTGTACGAGGCCCGCGTCCCCGGCGACGACCGCCCCCGCGCGGCGATCGACGCGGCGCGGGCGTTCGCCGCCGGAGCCGCCCGCACGAAACTGCTGCGCACGACGGCCTGGGCCGCACTGGCGGCGGCGGGCGAGACCACCGATCCGGTCGCGTCTTCCGCCGCCCGGGCCGCGGTGGCCGCGGCCGGAGCGGCGTACCTGCACCCGCTGGAGTCACCGCACCAGGTGAAGCACATCGTCGGCCCGGCTCAGCAGGCCGCGTCGGCCCGCGAGCTGGCGGGCGGCGACGCGGAGGCGGAGCTCCGCTGGGCCCTCGCCCAGGCCCCGCCGGAGGTCCCCGGCCTGCTGCGCCGCTTCCCACCCGGGAAGCCGGGCCGCACCCGCCTCGGCGAACTGCACCGGCAGCTGGAGACCGCCCTGCGCGTCACCGGGAGCTGATCTGCCTGACGGGCGCCTTCTTGTCGCGGAGCATGCCCCGGACCGCGCGGACGACGGGGTCGATGCCCGTCCCCGCCAGCCGGGCCTGGTGGTCGGGGTGGCGGCCGTCGGAGATGCCGACGACGATCGCACTCCGGTCCCCGCTCGAGACGACCAGCTGGAACTCGTGCAGCAGCGTCCGCTCGAACCGGTGGTCGCCGTCGTCGGCGTCCGCGATCTGCGCGGTGACGCGGGTGCCCTCGCGGATCGCCGTCGAGACGGCCACCACGTCGGCGTAGTGGTACTCGTGGGTCTCTTCCTGGAACAGGCCGGCCACCCGCAGGTCGATCACGCACCGGTAGAGCCCCAGGTGGTAGTCGGTCGGGCAGATGACCAGGACGGCGTACTGCGAGAACCGCCAGACGCCGTCCCGGCCGACCACGGCCCCGGACGTCGGGACCGGACCGGTGACGACCAGCGGCTCGCGCGGGGCCTCCTCGCGCAGGGGCTGGGCCAGCGGGTCCCAGTCCGCGGGCTCGAGTTCGAGGTCCTCGGTGGTCAGGTCGAGCCGGTCCAGCGCGCGGAGCCGGACCTTGGCCAGCTCGTGGTCGCGGATCTTGTCGATGATGGCGTCCCGCGGCTTGGGCAGGGCGGCCTCGCGGGCGTCGCGGTAGGCCTCGAACAGCGGGAAGCCGCGCACCACGGCGGCTCCGCCGCCGATGACTAGCGGGATCCCGACCGGCCAGGAATCCGTCATCGAGAGGGCGACGCCGACCAGGAGCAGGGCGGCCCCGCCGAGCAGGAACCCCCAGACGCGTTGGCGTTCCCGCTCGCCCGGCACCGGCGCGAAGTAGCGGTCGACGACTTCCCGGCGGTCTTCGCCGTAGCCGGAGCCCGTCATGCCCGCTCCCCCATTCCCCGGCTCTCGGCCAGGAATCGCCACACCCGGTTCTCCGTCGCGGTGACGTGGTCGAGGATCGTGCGGACGGCTTCGGGATCGGCCGCGGCGACGAGCTCGGCCAGCAGGCCGGAAACGGGTCCGCCGCGCTCCCAGCACCGCCCCCGGTCCTCGTCGGTCAGCAGCAGGAGGAGCCGGGCGTGCGGGAGGTGCGCGACGCGCCGGAGCCGGTCGCGCACCTCGGCCAGCTCCCGGCTCGACCTGACCCGGTGCGGCCGGTTGCCGCGCAGCAGCGCCAGCGCGAGGAAGAAGTCCAGCTCGGGATCCGCCGGCGCCGCCCGGGTGAGGTCCGCGACGGCGGCCTCGTAGTCCTTGCGCCGCAACGCCCACAGCCCGTCGGCCCGGAAGTCCCGCTCGGGTTCCGCGTGGTGGTGGACGTCGCCGATGTGCAGGTCGCCGACCGTGCCGGCTTGGACGACCGTGCCGTGCACGACGCCGCGCACGGTGTTCCGCGTCTGGTACCCGGGCTGTTCCATGGCCCTGTAGTCGCCGGTGCCCGCCCCGGTGTTCCGCACCGGAGCAGAACCAGCCGAACGGACGAACGGGGCTAGAGCGCGAGGGCGTCCAGATCGGACTCCAGGCGGGCGCGCCAGGTCCACCGGCGCTCGGTCGTGTCCGCGGCCTCCGAAGCCGGCGGGCCCAGCGGCAGCGCCTGGTCCTTGATCTTGAACGTCACCCGGTACGCCAGCACCGAAGCCGCCGTGCGGATCCACGTGTCGCCGGAAGTTCCGGTCGGCGGAGCCACCCCCAGCGCGTGGCCGAACCACGTCGGCAGCAGCGCGTTCGAGCCCAGCGCGTCGGTGATGCGGGTGCGCAGGCGGACCTGCAGGTCGTGCCACGCGCGTTCGGCGCGCTCCAGCTGCGGCAGCACCCGCGCGTCGACCGCGTCCGCCTCGCGCAGGGCCAGCCGGGCCTGGTCCGCCGCGGCCTCCGCCGCCGGGATCTCCTCGTCCAGCAGCGTGCGGCGCCGGGTCGTCAGGGCGCGCAGCCGGGACTCCGCGTCGCCGCGGCCGCGGGTGCCGCGGTCGGTGGCCGCCAGGACGCCGATGACGTCCAGCAGGTCGGCGTCGCACCTGGACAAGGCTGCCTGCACCGAAGGCAGCCGCGCTATCTCGTCGGAGTACCGTGCGCGCTGCTCCTTCGTGACGAGCTCCTTGTGCAGGTCGTCCCACCGCGCCGCCTCGGCCGCGAGCGCGCGCGTCTCCGCGCCGACGTCGTCGAGGTCGGCCTGCGGGACGCCGTCGGACACGCGGACCGCGCGCTCCAGCGCGTGCACCTGCTGCTGCAGCCGTTCCAGCCGGCGGCCGAGCAGGTCGATCCGGTCCTGCTGGCGGTGGGTGTCGCCGCGGTCGAGCTTCTCGGTCAGGTCGGCGACGTCCTGGCGCACCCGGTCGTCGGTCTCCTCGACGGCCGCGCGCAGCCCGTCGACGGCCGCGAACAGCTCGTCGAGGTCGCGCCGCGTCGTGTCGACGGGCTCGGCGTACTCCTGCTCGAAGTCGGGGTCGTCGCCGTAGGTCGCGTAGCCGTGGCTCACGGGATCCGGCTTTCCCGCCACAGCAGCCCGGCCGTGGCCGCGACCCCCAGCGCCGCCAGGATCGTGCAGACCACCGACGGCGGCCACGGGATCAGCGCGCCCGCCAGCAGCCCGGCCGTCACGCTGCCCGCCCACGCCGCCCGCGTCCGTTCGCGGATGACGTCGCCGACCCGGCGGACCGGCGCGAAGCCGATCCACAGGCCCGCGGCGAACAGCGGGACCAGCGCGAGCAACCACACCGGCGAGAGCACCTCGAACAGCACCAGCGCCCCGGCGACCAGCGGCACCAGCACCGGCGCGGCGGCGAACCACACGACCGCGCGCTGCGTCGCCGCGTGCCGGGCCTCGAGTTCGGCGTTGGCGAGCCGGTGCCCGGCCTCGTCGAACGCGACCTCGGCGTCGAGCAGCCGGTGGGCGCTCGCGACGAGCCCGTCCATCGCTTCGACGTCGCCGGGCGGGGTCGCCAGCCCGTCGCGCAGGTCCTGCTTGAGCCGGGTCACCCGGCCTTCCGCCAGGTCGCGGTCGTGCTGGGCTGGAGTCGTCACGCGGACACCATAAGTGCCAGATCCGTCACCACCGGCCAACGCCGCCGGTGCGTCTACAAATCACCGAGGGCGGTGACGGGTGACTCCACGCAGTCGGCGACGAACCGCAGGAACCCGCCCGCCGTGCCGCCGTCGCAGACGCGGTGGTCGAAGGCCAGCGTCAGCTCGCAGACCTTCCGCACCGCCAGCCCGCCGTCGACCACCCACGGCCGGTCGATGATCCGGCCGATGCCGAGGATCGCGGCCTCGGGGTGGTTGATGATCGCGGCCGAGCCGTCGACGCCGAAGACGCCGTAGTTGTTGACGGTGAACGTGCCGCCGGTCAGGTCCGCGGGGGCCGGCTTGCCGTCCCGCGCGGTGCGGGCGCGGTCGCCGATCGCCGCCGAAAGGTCGCGGGTGGACAACGCCCCGGCGTCGCGCACCACCGGTACGACGAGCCCGCGGTCGGTCTGCGCGGCGAACCCGAGGTGGATCTCGTCCAGCACGACGATCTCGTCGCCCTCGACGCGCGAGTTCAGCTCCGGGTACTTGCGCAGCCCGGCGACGGCGAACCGCGCGATCAGCCCGAGCAGGCTCACCGGCCGGTCCGTCCCGGCGTTGAGGGCCGCCCGCGCGGCGACCAGCCCGGTCGCGTCGACGTCGACCCAGACCGTGGCCTCGGGGATCTCGCGCCGGGACGTCGTCAGCTTGTCGGCGACGGCCTTGCGCACGCCGGTCAGCGGGATCCGCCTCCCCTTCGCGACGGGCTTCTTCAGCGCCGCCTCGACGTCCGCGCGGCGGATGATGCCGTCCGCGCCGGAGGCGGTGACCTTCGCGAGGTCGAGCCCGTTGTCGGCGGCCAGCTTCCGGACGAACGGCGAGATCACGCCGGGCGCCTTGGCCTTCGGGGCGGGTGCTTCGGGACGCCGCACGCGCTTGCGCCGCATCGACGGCGCGGTGCCGTAGCCGATGAGGACGTTGCCGCTGCCGGCGGAGGTCGTGACGCCGGGCTCGGCGAACCCGCCGACGCTCAGCAGCGGCGCGCCGACCGGCAGCAGCTGCCCCGGCGTGCCGTGCAGCGCGGACACCACGCCGGCGAACGGCACCGGCACCTCGACCGCGGCCTTCGCCGTCTCGACCTCGACGACGATCTGGTCGACCTTCACCGTGTCGCCCACGTTGACGTGCCAGGTGAGGATGGCCGCCTCGGTCAGGCCTTCGCCGAGGTCCGGCAGCAGGAAGTCAGGCACCGGCCACCACCGGGGTGTCGTTCCACTGCAGGCGCGCGACGGTGTCGAGGATCCGGTCGACGTCGGGCAGCGTGTGCCGCTCCAGCTTCGGCGCCGGGTAGGGGATGTCGAGCCCGGTCACCCGCAGCACGGGCGCGTGCAGCTGGTGGAAGCACTGTTCGGTGACGCGCGCGACGACCTCGGCGCCGTAGCCGCCGAAGCCCGCGGCCTCGTGCACGACCACCGCGCGGCCGGTGCGGCGCACCGACGCCGTCACGGTCTCGTCGTCGAACGGCGAGAGCGAGCGCAGGTCGACGACCTCGACGTCCCAGCCCTCGTCCTTCGCGGCCTCGGCGGTTTCCAGCGCGGTGGCGACCATCGGGCCGTACGCGATGAGCGTGACGTCCTTGCCGGGGCGGCGCACGACGGCCTTGTCCATGGGCGGGCTCTTCCGGGCGAACGAAACCTCTTCGCCGGACCAGTAGCGTGCCTTGGGTTCGAGGAAGACGACCGGGTCCGGCGACTCGATGGCGTCGCGGAGCAGGTCGTAGGCGTCCTGCGCGGTGCCCGGCGTGACGACGCGCAGGCCCGGCGTGTGCGTGTAGTAGGCCTCGCTGGAGTCGCAGTGGTGCTCGACGCCGCCGATGCCGCCGGCGTAGGGGATCCGGATGACCATCGGCAGCGAGAGCGCGCCGCGGGTGCGGTTGCGCAGCTTCGCCACGTGCGACGTGATCTGCTCGAAGGCGGGGTAGGCGAAGGCGTCGAACTGCATCTCGACGACCGGGCGGAACCCGCCCATGGCCATCCCGACGGCGAACCCGACGATCCCGGATTCGGCGAGCGGCGTGTCGAAGCAGCGGTTCTCGCCGAAGTCGGCGGTGATCCCGTCGGTGACCCGGAAGACCCCGCCGAGCGCGCCGACGTCCTCGCCGAACACGAGCACCCGGTCGTCGTCCTTGAGCGCGTCCCGCAGGGCGGCGTTGAGCGCCTGCGCCATCGTGGTCGTCATCAGGCCTCCAGCTCGGCTTCGAGCGCCGCCCGCTGGGCCGCCAGCTGGCGGGTCGGTTCGGCGTAGACGTGGTCGAACAGCGACAGCGGGTCGAGCTCGGGCTCGGCGTTCAGGGTGTCGCGGACGGTCTGGGCGAACTCTTCGGCTTCGGCGTGGCAGAGCTCGATTTCGTTCTCGCTCAAGGCGTTCCGGCCCTTGAGGTACGTCTCGAGCCGCCGCAGCGGATCCGCTTCACGCCACTTCTCGACTTCGCCGGCTTCGCGGTAGCGGGTGGCGTCGTCGGCGTTGGTGTGGGCGTCGATGCGGTAGGTGTGCGCCTCGACGAGCACCGGGCCCTTGCCTTCGCGGGCGTGCTTCACGGCGTCGTCGAGGACGGCGAGGACCGCGACGGCGTCGTTGCCGTCGACCTGCTCCGCGCGCATGCCGTAGCCGATGCCCTTGTACGCCAACGCTTCCGCGGCGCTCTGCTTCTCGAAGGGGACGGAGATGGCGTAGCGGTTGTTCTGCACGAAGAACACCGCGGGCGCCTTGAAGACGGCGGCGAAGTTGAGCGCCTCGTGGAAGTCGCCCTCGCTGGTGGCGCCGTCCCCGATGAGCGCGAGCGCGACGGCGTCCTCGCCGCGGCGCTGCATCGCGTGCGCCAGCCCGGCGGCGTGCAGGGTCTGCGTGGCGAGCGGAGTGCACTGCGGCGCTACGCGCGTCTCGGCCGGGTCGTAGCCGCAATGCGCGTCGCCGCGAAGCAGCGTCAGGACTTCGCCGGGCTGGAGGCCGCGCGCGATGAGGGCGACCGAGTCCCGGTAGGTGGGGAAGAGCCAGTCCTGCTCGCTCAGCGTGAGCGCGGCGGCGACCTGGCAGGCTTCCTGGCCGGCGCTGGAGGGGTAGACGGCGAGCCGGCCCTGCTTGGTGAGCGCGGTGGCCTGGACGTCGAACCGGCGCCCCAGGACCATCAGCCGGTAGGCCGCTTTCAGCCGGTCTTCGGCGGGCTCGGCGTACCCCTCGTGCAGCTCGACGCGGCTCCCGTCCTCGGCCAGGAACCGCACCGGGGTCGCGGACGGCAACAAGGTCTTCACGGACACCACCTCTCGCAGACATATGATGCTGAAATGGTGGTTCTCGGCGGTGTTGTGTTCAAGGGTTCGGCGAAATGAGCGACAAACAGTCTTCATCGGGATCTTCCGGAGACCAAACGTCCACCGGTGGCCTGGCTCACGGCGGCCTACCGGGACGAACGGCCCCGGCGTTGGACGACGTCGACCGCGCGATGCTGGCGGAGCTGTCGGCCGACGGCCGGCTGGCGGTGCGGGCGCTGGCGGAGAAGCTGCACATTTCGCGCACGAACGCTTACGCACGGTTGGAAAGACTGATGGCGGAGGGGGTGATCACGGGCTTCGGCGCCCGGATCGACCCGCGCCGGGCGGGGCTGGGGACGTCGGCGTACATCATGGTGACGGTCGAGCAGACGTCGTGGCGGACGATGGCGACGGATCTGCACGAGATCCCGTACGTGGACCACGTGGCGCTGGTGGGCGGGGACTTCGACATCCTGTTGCTGGTGCGGACGCCGGACAACCAGACGCTGCGGGACGTGGTGCTGGAGCGGCTGCAGGCACTGGAGGGGGTGCGCTCGACGCGGACCTGGCTGATCTTCGAGGAACTCCCCGGGTCGGTGCTGAGCTGACCTGCGCTGCCGGACACGACCGGCTACACCTGCACCAGCTGCGGCGAGCACCACGACGAACTCCCCTTCGCCTACAGCACCCCGGCGCCGGCCTTCTGGCGGGACGATCCCGCCGACGTCCTCGAACCCGAACGCTGCGTCATCGGCGGTGAGCACTACTTCCTCCGCGGCCGCTTGGTGCTCCCGGTGCTCGACGCCGAAGAACACTGGAACATCCCGCAGCGCACGGCCGAGCCGCCGTACTTCGGGTGGCTCGCCACCGAGCTGCCCGGGTACGAGCCCGGCACCCTGAACCTCAAGACCAACCTGCACACCCGCCCGCCCGGCGAGCGGCCGCTGATCGAGCTCGAGCCGACCGGGCACCCCCTCGCCGTCGAGCAGCGGGACGGCGTCACGCTGATCCGGGTGCAAGCCGTCGCCGGGCTGCTCCGGCACCGCCGACGAACGGGCAGAACCCTTGCCCGCCAGCACCCTTGCACTTCACCGCCCCACGGACTAAATGTGATCCCATCGCCGCCCGACTCTTATTTTATGTCGAGAAATAACTACCTCGAAACCTATTGACGTCGGTCGCCCGCCCGGTGAGGATCGGCCGGTCCGCCGTTCATCGCAGAATGGACCAGACCATGGCCAGAAGATCCCGCGCGTGGTCCCGTGCGCGCCGAAGTTCGCTCGTCACGCTGATGAGCCTGAGTCTGCTGGGCGGGATCGCCTCAGCGACGCCGGCCCAAGCAGACGCACCCGCCCAGCCCGTGATCGGCCAGCCCGCCAAGGACAAGAACGGCTGCGCCAAGATCGAGAAGAGCCTCCCCACCCTCGCGGACTGGCCCAAGGTCGACAGCCGGTTCAAGGGCAAGGCCGACGACGAGGCGCGCATCGCCCAGATCCTCTCCGGGATGACCCTCGAGGAGAAGGTCGGGCAGATGACGCAGCCCGAGATCACCTCGATCACCCCCGACGAGGTCAAGCAGTACGCCATCGGCTCCGTCCTCAACGGCGGCGGCGCGTGGCCCGGCGGCAACAAGCACGCCACCCAGCAGGACTGGCTGAACCTCGCCGACGCCTACTGGAACGCCTCGAAGACCAGCCGCACCAAGATCCCCGTCATCTGGGGCATCGACGCCGTGCACGGCAACAACAACGTCTACGGCGCCACCGTCTTCCCGCACAACATCGGCCTCGGCGCGGCGCACGACCCGTGCCTGGTCCGCGACGTCGCCGGCGCCACCGCCCGGCAGATCCGCGCCACCGGCCAGGACTGGGCCTTCTCGCCCACCCTCGCCGTCGTCCAGGACGACCGCTGGGGCCGCACCTACGAAGGCTTCTCCGAGGACCCGCGGATCACGCGCTCCTACGGCTTCGAGGCCATCGACGGCCTCCAGGACGGCGCCACCAAGCGCATCGGCTACAACGGCGTGATCGCCACCGCGAAGCACTTCATCGGTGACGGCGGCACGCTCAAGGGCCAGGACCAGGGCGTCAACCCCTCCTCCGAAGCCGACATGATCAACATCCACGGCCAGGGCTACTACGGCGCGCTCGCCGCCGGCAGCCAGACCGTGATGGTGTCGTTCAACAGCTGGACCAACGCCGACCTCGGCATCAACGAGGGCAAGCTGCACGGCAGCGACAAGGCGCTGAACCAGATCCTCAAGGGCAAGATGGGCTTCGACGGCCTCGTCGTGTCGGACTGGAACGGCATCGGCCAGGTCACCGGCTGCACGAACTCCTCGTGCCCGCAGGCGATCAACGCCGGCATCGACATCGTGATGGTGCCCGCCGACTGGAAGGCGTTCATCACCAACACGATCGCTCAGGTGCAGAGCGGCCAGATCCCGATGGCGCGCATCGACGACGCCGTGACCCGCATCCTGCGCGTCAAGCTCCGCGACGGGCTCTTCGAGTCGCAGAAGCCGTCCGACCGCTCCTACGCGAACTCCGACGAGGCGCTGAAGGACAACTGGCTGGCCCGTGACGCGGCCCGTGCGTCGCAGACGCTGTTGAAGAACAACGGCAACGTGCTGCCGCTGAAGCCGTCCTCGAAGGTGCTGGTGGTCGGCAAGAGCGCCGACAACATCCAGAACCAGACCGGCGGCTGGACGCTGAGCTGGCAGGGCACCGGCAACACCAACGCCGACTTCCCGAACGCCACCTCGATCCTGACCGGGATCAAGCAGGACCTCGGCGACGCGAACGTCACCTTCGACGCGACCGGCAGCGTCGACCCGAAGGGCTTCGACGCGGTCATCGCCGTCATCGGCGAGACGCCGTACGCCGAGGGCGTCGGCGACCTGACCCGCAAGACCCTCGAGGCGTCGAAGCTCTACCCCGAGGACCTGGCCGTGCTGGACAAGGTCAGCGGCAAGGGCACCCCGGTCGTCACCGTCTACGTCGGCGGGCGCCCGCTGTACATGAACAAGGAGATCAACCGCTCCGACGCGTTCGTGGCGGCCTGGCTGCCCGGCACCGAGGGCGGCGGCGTCGCCGACATGCTGGTCAAGGGCAAGGACGGCACCGGCTACCAGGGCACGCTGAGCTACTCGTGGCCGAAGAGCGCGTGCCAGTCGCCGCTCAACCCGTGGTCCCCGGACTACGACCCGCTGTTCAAGCTGGGCTACGGCCTGAAGAGCGGCCAGCGCACCACGATCGGCCAGCTGGACGAGACCCCGGGCCCGGCGACGTGCGGCTCCACCGGCGGCGGCGGGACGGCGACCGAGGACCTGTCGATCTTCGACCGCACCGACGTGCCGCCGTACACGAGCCAGATCGGCTCGGCGGAGAACTGGGGCGGCACGGTGATCGGCCCGGACGCGACCGCGGCACACAGCGAGATCAACGTCGTCCCGACGGACGTCAACGTGCAGGCCGACGGCCTCAAGGCGACCTGGACGGGCACCGGCGCGGCCCAGCTGTACATGCAGAACACAGCGGGCACGAACGACCTGCGCGGCTACCTCAACGCCGACGCGGCGCTGGAGTTCGACACGATCGTGCAGCAGGCACCGGTCAACCGGACGGTGATCAGCATGCACTGCGTCTACCCGTGCTTCTCCGAGGTGAACGCGACCAAGCTGTTCACCGACCTGGCCGGCGGCGCGAAGACGACGGTGAAGATCCCGGTGTCCTGCTTCAACAACGGGCTGGACTTCGAGCACATCAACACGCCGTTCCTGGTGTACACCGACGCCGCGTTCCAGGCGTCGTTCGCGAACGTGCGGTGGGTGCCGAACGGGGCGAAAGATCCTGATGCGAGACCTTGTTCGAGTTTGACCTAGGTACCGGGCCGGGCCGGGAGCGCGAAGCTCCCGGCCCGGTTTCGTAACAGGCAGGCCGGAGGAAGCGACGTCTCATTCGCTCACTCGCGAAGGAGACCAGGTGATCAGCGTAGCCGCCGTCGACGACCACCCGATGCTGCTCCACGGACTTCAAGCCTACCTGTCCGAGCACGCTGAAGACGTCGACCTCTGCGCGGTGCACCCGTCCGTTTCGGCGCTGCTCGCCGAGCCCGTGACCGCAACGGTGGTGCTGCTCGATCTGCTTCTGCCCGAGGAACGGGACATCACCCAGAACGTGCAGCGCATTCGCGCCGCCGACGCCCAGGTGGTCATCTACACCTCCGACTCCCGGCCCGGGATCGTCCGAGAAGCCCTCGACGCCGGCGCGCTGGGCCTGGTTTTGAAAGGCGACCCGGGTGACCGCGTGGTCGACGCGATTCGCGATGCTGCGAAGGGTGAAAAATCGTACTCGAGCAGGCTGGCGCACGCGATCGTCACCGACCCTCGCGCGGTCGTGCGGTTGACCCCGCGCGAACGCGAGGTACTCACCCTGATCGCCAAGGGCAAGCCGCGAAAGCTCATCGCGAAAGAGCTCGGCATCAGCGAGAACACACTCCCGACGTATCTCAAGCGCGTGGACGAGAAGTACTCCAGAGCCGGGAACGTCACCGCGAGTCCCGGGGAGCTGGCTGCCTTCGCCCTCCAGGACGGCTACATAGAACTGCCTCCAGACCGGCCCACCGGGTGAGCGGTTCGCCGGGAACCTACCGCTACAGCGTCGAGCGCGGACTTCAACGTGCTTTCGCGGTCCTCACCGTGCTGCTCGTCATTTCCTTTCTCGGTGCGTTCCTGCCGGTGGCGGGCCGCATCCACACCATGGCGTGGATCGCTTCCACCGGTTTTCTCTGCTACCTAGTCGTCCTGACGTTCAGAAGCTGGCAACTCCGGTTGAAAGAAAGCGATGGGATCATCGCATCGGTGGCGGCGCTGGTGACTGTCCTGGCGAACCTGGCGCCGGCACCGGTCCTGATCCCCTTGTCGGCCAGACCCACCCCGGTCGTGGTCGCGGTCATCCTGGTGGCGGGCTTCCACTCCAAGATCCGCACCTGGCTGATCTGTTCGACCCTGGGGTTCGCACACGTGCTCGTCACCGTGTGGGTGGGCGGGGCGGACAGCGCGATCGAAGGACTGTGGCCCATTCTGGCCGCACCGGTCGCCTCGGCCGCCGTGACCAAGGTGCTCAGGGCAGCAGGAACTCGGGCTGACCAGGCACAGCAGAGTCTGCCCGAAGCGCAGGTCGTCGAAGCGAAAGCAGCGGCCGGCCGGGCAGCGCATCGAGACTTCCAACGGATCCTGCACGACGATGTCTCGGCGGCCCTGCGCGCAGTCGCCACGGTCGGGATCGACCGGGAAGCTGTCCGCGCCGCCTGCGGTGAAGCCGTACGCCGAGCCGAGCAAGAGCCACGGATGCCGGCGGAGAACGCCGAAAGCCTCGAACTCCTGCTCGCTGATTTGCCGTCCCCGGCCGGGCTCGAGCTGAACCTCTTCAGCGAAGGTTCCCCGACGGTGCCCGCGCCGGTCGCCCGGGCGACACTCGACGCCGCACGGCAAGTGCTGGTCAATGTCGAGCGGCACGCACGCGCGAGCGGGGTGTCCGTTCACCTGCGCGGGGACAACGACGGATTCACCGTGCGGATCCATGACGACGGCGTCGGCTTCCGGCCCGCCGAGGTCCGGGGAACCTCCGTGGGACTGCGGGACTCCGTCACCGGCCGCATGGCCGACGTCGGCGGGAAAGCCACGATCGTCTCGGTACCCGGCCGGGGTACCACCGTGGAGCTGTCCTGGTCAGCCGCCGACGCGGCGGAATCCGGGCCGGTGACGCAATCGTGGGTCCAAGGTCTGCACGCGGCGGTGGACGACGTCCGCGGCCCCTTGGCGGCCGTGTGCTTCCCCTACCTGCTGAGCATGGCCATCCCGGTCGTCCGCCACCTCGACGCCGCTCCGTCGATGCCTTGGCTCGCCGGCTGGTACGGGATCATGGCCGCGGCGACGGCCTTGCTGATCTCCCGAGCCGATCGGCCGTTCCCCCGAGCCGGGGTTCGCGTCGCCGCACTGTGGACAGCCGCAGGTGCGGTCTGGGCCCTGCTGGTCATCCCGGCGGACAGCATCCAGACCTACGTGTCGTGGCCCGTCGGCGCGATCGGACCGATCCTCGTGGTCCTCTTCACCTTGGGACTGCGCTGGGAAGCCACCATCGTCCTCCTGATCCAGCAGTGCGCGCTGGCAGCGCTGGTGTTCGGAGGAGTCCTGCACACGCAGTCCTTCGTCGAGGCGTTGC
Source organism: Amycolatopsis sp. cmx-4-83 (assembly GCF_046548815.1). NCBI lineage: Bacteria > Bacillati > Actinomycetota > Actinomycetes > Pseudonocardiales > Pseudonocardiaceae > Amycolatopsis > Amycolatopsis sp. cmx-4-83. The sequence goes on from NZ_JAEBEF010000005.1 coordinate 94,342, forward strand.
CGGCCGCGATGTCGTCGTCACTCTGCCTCGTTTCGGGCGCGGTGATCACGAGCACGATCGCGAAGCTGGGCAAAGTGGTGCTCGAAGCGGGCGCGGAGCGCACTGAGATCGCCAGTGCGGCCGCGGCGCGGGACAGCAGACTGGCCTGGCGTTCACGCCGGATCGACGAGATAGGCCGGGAAATCCTGCCGTTCCTGCGGGACGTCGCGACCGGCGGCGGCCTGACCGACGACCCCGCGGCGACCCGGCACCGCGCCCGCACGCTCGAGTGGATGGCGCGCGACGAGCTGCACATTCCCGGGGTGCTGGACACCGGCAGCAGGCGGCGACTCGAAACCGCCCGGCTGGACGGCTGCGTCGTCACCATCCAGGCCGACACCGACACCATGGAGCCTCCCCGGGTAGTGCGTGACCTCCTCGAATCCGCGCTGAGCACGTCGGTCACCCCGCGCGAAGTGATCTTGAGCCTGCATCCCGAACCCGGCCGGACGATCATCAGCCTGGTCTGCGTCCCCGGCGATTCCCAGCGTGCCGGCCTGCTGCGCGCGACGGTACCCGCGGGCACGGTCGACGACGAACCGGAAGCCACTTGTGTCGAGGTTTCCGTCGCTGCTCGGTGAAGGTGTCCTGGATTTTGCGGACAGCGGCCGAGGGGCGTACCGCGCCACGATGAACCCATCGGGCACACAGCCCGGTTCATCGGAAGAGAAGGTGCGAAATGGAATCCTTGCGCGAACGGTTCACCAATCCGGCGTGGCAGCAGAAAGTCATCATGCACTTGACACTGCCCGACGCGGTCACCCTGAAGACGCGGACCGGCGACGCCAACTGGCTGCCCACGATCTTCTGGTTCTTCGACCAGGTGGGCGAGGCGGTCGAGCGCGAAGGCGGGGCCATCAGCAAGTACCTGAACGATGGGGTGGTGGCGGCGTTCCCGATCGACCGGGCGGCCGAGGCGATCAACGCCGCGATCATCGTCCAGGAGCGGATCACCGAAGCGCAGCGGGAGAACAGCTACCGCTGCAACTGCGCGATCGGCGTCGCCACCGGCCGAGCGGTCGAGTTCCCCGGCGGTGTGGACACGACCTACATCGGCCCGGTCGCCGACCGGGCGGAGCGGCTCTCGGACGGCGCCAACGCGGGGGCGATCTTCGTGGACGAACCGACCGTGGGCGCGGCCAACATGATGAAGGTGTTCGCCACCTACGGGAACGTGATCAACCGCGAGGGCAGCCAGTACCTCGCGGCACTCGAAGAGCTGCCTGCGGAAGGAGCGGGCGAGCGGATCTCCTACCACGAGATCCTCTGGGCCGCCCAGTCGTTCGGCGTCCGATCGAGAGCCGTCACGAAGATCACCGTGCCACAGCCGATCGTCTCGCCCCAATCCGGTCCGGCGCGCGAGCGCGTCGCCTGGCAGCGGGGCACGGTGTCCAACTGGCTCGGCGAGAAGGAGATCGGATTCCTCACCGGCGACCACGGGGAGACCTACTACCTGCACCGGGACAACATCTGCCTCGAAGCGGGTGAGGTCAAACGCGGCGAAGCGGTGTTCTTCGTCGCCCAGGCGCCCCGCGAGCAGGACCGCAACCCGCGCGCGCTGTGCGCGATCCCGCTCGGTGCGGAAATCACAGTCACGATCACCAAGATCTTCACCGCGTACGGGTTCTGCCAGCTGTCCGACACGCGGGGCACTCTCCAAGAGCTGTTCCTCGACCTCGGTCACGGCGCCCAGGACCGCTACCGGCGCGGTCAGGAACTGAAGATCAGGATCGACCGGAACCCGAGGGGCCCGATCGGGATCGTGCTCGACCCGGTCCGCGAATCGCTGTCGGCGTGAGAAAGGCCTTCGAGCGCGGCGGCGGCGTCGGCATCGGCGCCCTCATGACCGCCCTTGGCGTCGCCGCCGTGCTCATCGGCTGGAACTGCGACGGATACCTGCAGTCCGTTTTGCTCGAGGTGGGTGCCGCGTTCTTGCTCCTGGCACCGCTCAAGTTCGTCGAGATCGCGATGACCCGGCGAATCGGGCGGCGGGTCGAGGACGGCGTCGCCGAAGCGTTGAACGGGACTTCGGGCAGTCCGCACCCGGACGACGCCGATCGAATTCGCACGCACCTGATCCGTCAGCTGGATGCCCAGCGTCCGCGTGAATGGAAGGTGGTGAATCCGCCGGATGAACCGTTCGACTTCGTTTTGGAACGCAAGCAGAAACGCATTGCCGTAGTCATCCGCCACACACCTTTTCCCTTGGATTCGGCGACGGTCAGGCGGATGATGGCGGAAGCCCGGGTACACGGGATCCCGGAACTCATCGTGATCAGCTTGTCGATTCCGACCGAGCTGGCCGCGGAGCAGGCCGAACGCACACCGGGACTGCACTTGATCGCAAGCACCGACGACGGCGTTCTCGAAGCCGAGTTCGGCGCGGCTGTGGGTCTCGACCTCGTTTGACCCAAGCATGGGACCGGGCCGGGAGCGCGACCAGCTCCCGGCCCGGTCCTTTCAGCTGCTCGCGTCCATCGCCACGCTCGACGCTCGGACAGCTCCCTCCGGGTCAGCCGCGCCACCACCCACCCGCGCTGGAACACCAGTAGCCGCCCGAAAGTTCGCCACGAGGGCCGCCGCGGCCGGCGCCGAGCCGGCCGGGTGCTGGTGTCGGGCCACAGCGGCTGGTCGAGCGTCAGGCCGTAGCGCTTCCGGTCACCGGGGACGAACGCGATCCCGGCCCGGCCGCGGCGCGGACCGAACGCGGCGCGGGTCGGCCATCGATGTTCGATCGTGGCCCAGTGCCCAGTGCCCGGCCGCCACCGGGGCGCTGGCCGATCCGGACCGCGTCGCCGCCGACGGCGCAGGTGTTCTCCGGCGTCCTCATGCGACTCGGCACGGTGGCCGGAGGCTCGGTCCGCGCCACCCGCCCGGTGGCCGGTACCGGCCTGCGTGTCCGGCGCCGGATCCGCACGCAGTGCGTCGAATTCCTCCCGGATCTCACCTTGCCGAGCGAAGCGAAGTCGGGATCTGGACGAAGTGGTCGCTCAGTGCTGCATGCCGTAGGACTTCTGGCACGGGTAGCCGTCGTTCGTCGCCGACCAGCTCGCCGGGTAGCCGTTCTGCGCCCACGCCGCGTAGGCCTGCGCGTAGCTGTACCCCCTCGCGCGCAGCCACTGGCACGGGGTCTGCCCGGCCGACGGCGTGATCGCGATCCACGACTGGGCGTTGATCCAGCCCGGCTGGGCGTACCACTGGCTCGTCGCGGCGACGCCCGCCGGGGCCGCGGTCACCGTCTGCGGCGGGGGCACGTAGACGGTCTGCGGCACCGGCGCGGTCACCGTCGGCGTGCTCGGCGCGGTGACCGTCGCCGTCGAAACCGGTGCCTGGGAGGCGCTTCCGGCGATCGTGCGCGGCAACCCGCACGACGCCAACGCGAGCACGGCGGAAAGCGCCGCGACTGTCCGAAGTGTACGCATGGCGGTTCTCATCCCGTCCTGGTCATGTGACTCCCGACGATGACGCCGCCGGAAACGGTGTACGTGCCGGAGAAAGTCCGGGTCGTGCCGTCGGTCTGGGCCGCCGACAGGACGACGTGGACGGTGCTGCCGCGGATGTCGGTGACGGTCAGCGTGTCCCACGCCGTCGTCGCGAAACCACCCGCGTACTTGGTGTACCCGCCGCCGCCCGCGATGCGGCTGCCGCCGAGGGACCACGCCGTGGCGAAGTCACGCCGGTTGATCGCGTCGTAGTACGCGATCACCGTGGCCGCCGCCCCCGGGTTTTCCCGCGGTGGCAACGAAACCGGCGGCTGGACGTACACCGGTGCGGGCACCGCGACCGTCGCGGTGCTGGTGACCGGTGCCTGGGGCACCACCGTGACCGGCACGGGCACGCCGGTCACCGGGATCCCGCACGCGGTCGCACCCAGCAGCACCAGGGCGGCCACGGCGATTCTGGTCGCGTTCACGGCCATCACCTTCTTCCGTGTCCGCTCCCTGGAATCGGGCGGCCGGCGGGATCCGCAACGGATCCGGCGAACCGCGACGCAAGCGTTATCCCGACAACTCCTGACGGGAAATGTCGTACGCGGTCATCGCGGCGGTCAGGTGGCGGGCGTCCGCGGGCCGCGTCGCGTCGTAGCCGGTGATCAGCTGGACGCGCCCGAGGCGGTAGGTGAGCGTGTTGCGGTGGATGTTCAACGCGGTCGCCGCCTCACCGCGGTTGTAACCCGAAATCACGAACGCACGCAGGGCGTCGATGAGGTGCGGGTGATCTTCGAGCGGCAGCAGGACGGCGGCGAGCGCTTCCCGCGCCGGGCTCGGCCGGGCCAGCTGGTACTCGATCGCCAGGTCCGCCAAGCGGTACAGCCGGGGCGCCCGGCGCAGGCTCTCCGCCAGCCCGAGGACTTCGCCGGCTTCGGCGTGCGCGGCCGGGATGGCCGCGAGCGTCCGCGCGTGGGCGGCCGCCGCGGTGCACGGGCGCCCGCAGACGCGGTCGACCCGTGCCGCGACGGCGTCGGCCGCGACCCCGGCGGGGACCAGGAGCACGCCACCGTCCCCTTTGAACGTCACCAGCACGCCGGGCTGGGTGTCCAAATCGGACCGGACCGCGCGGAAGAGGTCCGTCGCCGCACGGGAACCCGCCGAAGCGGGCAGTGAAGGCAGGTGGAAGACGACGACGTCGTAGCTCTCGGCCAGGTCGATCCGGCGCACCGGACGGCCGGCGAGCAGGCTCGCCGCCAGGTTCTGGCGGTCCTCGCGCCGCTCCCAGTCGAGGTCGTCGCGCTCCTTCAGGTACGCCTCCGCCACCCGGGGCATCACCTCGCCGAGGAAGTCCAGCATCCGCGCGCCGAGCAGCGCGCGGTCGCCGGCCGCCAGGTCCCAGGCGACGCTCGCGGCCAGCGGGTAGATCTTCAGCACGGCGTCCAGCGGCAGGCCGTCGCGGGCCCGCTCGGCACCCCACGCGATCGGCAGCGCCAGCTCCGGCGCGGTCGGCCGCCGGTCCTCGGCGACCGTCGTCAGGAACAGCTCGAACACCGCCCGCGCGTTGGCGACCAGGTCGCCTTCCAGCACGCTCGCCGGCAGCAGCCGGTACGCGGGGATCTCGGCGGCGCACTTCGCGATCATCGCGGCCGCGATCTCCCCCGCCCGCGGGAACAGCGCGTCGACGGCGTCCATGCCCGGCATTGTCACCGTGCACAAACGGTCAGGGCAAGTTTCTGCGCGTTTTGCCAGCAGACAGCGTTGATCAAGGAGCGCATGCTGTGCATGACAACCAGACGATGGGACTTCGCAATGGCGCGGGGAACGAAACGATGGCTGGCCGCGATCGGCCTGGCGGGCGCACTGGCGCTGAGCGCGGCGGTCCCGGCCCAGGCGGCCGCGGCCGGGGGCAACAACGACTTCGCGTGCCGTCCGGGCGCCGCCCACCCGAACCCGGTCGTGCTGCTCCACGGCACCTTCGCCACCTACTACGAGGACCTGAACTTCCTCCAGGCCGACCTGGCCGCCCGCGGCTACTGCACGTTCTCCCTGACCTACGGCGCCTACCCCCAGTTCCCCTTCGTCGGCGGCCTCAAGCCGGTCGCGGAGTCGTCGCTGGAGATCAAGGACTTCGTCGAGCGCGTCCGCGCGGCCACCGGCGCGGCGAAGGTCGACGTCGTCGGGCACTCCGAAGGCGGCCTCCAGTCGATCTACCTGGCCAAGATGCAGGGCATCCAGAGCGAGATCGGCAAGGTCGTCGCGATCGCCCCGCCGACGCACGGCGCCAACGCGTCCGGCCTGCTGACGCTGGCCTACACGCTGCTGGGCAAGTCCACGTGGGACACGATCGTGAAGACGATCGGCCTGCCGATCTTCGCCGACGAACTGGACGGCGGCGCGGCGATCGTCGCCCTCAACACCGGCCCGGTCGCCCAGCCCGGCATCGACTACACGGTGATCACCTCCCGCTACGACGAGCTGGTGACCCCGACGGAGACGTCGTTCATCCGCGAGCCGGGCGTCCACAACCGCTACGTCCAGGACTCGTGCCCGTTCGACCCGGTCGGCCACATCGGCGAGGCGTACGACCTGAACGTCTGGCACCTGGTGCGCAACGCCCTCGACCCGGCTCACGCCACCCCGATCAAGGTCTGCGCGGTGGGTTCCCCGGGCTGAGTCAGCCCGTCGGCAAGCCGATCCGGTCGCCCTCGAGGCTCGCGCGCAGCCGGGACACGGCCTGGACGGCGGTGTCGTCGAAGGCGTCGCCGACCAGCTCGGTCAGCACCTCGGTGAAGGTCCGGCCGGCCGCCTCGGTCAGGCTCGCGCCTTCGGCGGTCAGCACCAGCAGGGACGACCGGCGGTCGGCCGGGTTCGGCTGCCGGGCGATCCACCCGTGCCGTTCCAGGCGGTCGATGCCCTTGCTGGTCGCGCCGATGCCGATGGCGAACTCGGCGGCCAGGTCGGCGACCCGGGAGCCGGGGTGTTCGCGCAGGTGGCGCAGGAATTCGTACTGCGAGGTGACGATCCCGTGCCGCTCGCGCAGCCGGTCGTTGAGCGCGTTGTAGAGGCGCGTCTCACAGCGGACGAGGTCGGAGAAGAAGGCGTAGGGGTCCCCCGATTTAGATGCCACGGCATATACTGTAGCGGCATCTACTTCGGAGGGCGACGATGAGCAAGGAACAACGCGCGAAGATCGACGCGATGCTGCGGGCACCGGCACCCGCGGGGCCGCGATCGGTCGAGGAGATCCGGTCGGGGTTCGCGGCGCTGATGGCCACGATGATCGTGCCGAAGGACATCCGGACCGCGGAAGCCGCGCTCGGCGGCCGCCGGGCCCTGCGGGTCGGGCCGGCCGGCGGGCCGCGTCCCGGGACGATCCTGTACTTCCACGGCGGTTCGTTCGTGTTCGGCTCGCCCGAGACCGCGCTCTCGCTGACCGGGAACCCGGTGGCCAGGACCGGGTTCCCGGCGCTCTCGCTGGACTACCGGCTGGCGCCGGAGCACCCGTTCCCGGCCGCGAGCGACGACTCGCTCGAGGCCTACCGGGCGCTGCTCGAAAGCGGCGAGGACCCGTCGGCCGTCGCGTTCGCCGGGGATTCCGCCGGCGGTGGCCTCGCGGTCACGACCTGCCTGCGCGCCCGCGCCGCCGGCCTCCCGCTGCCGGCGGCGATCGTGGCCTTCTCCCCCGGGCTCGACGGCACCCGGACCGGCGAAAGCATGCGGACGAAGGCGGCCGCCGACCCGATCCTGACGCGCGAGGGCCTGGACCGCACGGGCGCGATGTACTTCGCGGGCCAGGACCCGCGCCAGGAGCTGATCAGCCCCGCGGTGCTGGCCGACCTGACCGGCTTCCCGCCGATGCTGCTCCAGGTGGGCACCAACGAACTGCTCCTGGACGACTCGACGCGCCTGGCCGCCCGCGCGCGAGCCGCCGGGGTGGACGTCGTCCTCGACGTCACCGCCGACGTCCCGCACGTGTTCCAGTGCTTCGCCGGGGTCCTGGACGAGGCCGATCAGGCCCTCGACCGCGCCGCCCTCTTCCTGACCCAGCACCTCCCGGGCTAGGCGAGGCCGATCGCGAAGACGTGCAGGTCGCGGTCCGAAGGCAGGGTCACCGAGGCGATCGTCTTGCCGGCCGGGGCGTCGAACGGCGCGGTCGCGTACACCGACGCCCCGCCGCCTTGGCCGCCCGGTTGGTTGCGGTGGTCCGTGCGGGCCACCAGCGTGTTGCCGAACACCGGGTCCGTACCACCGCCCGGGAAGACCCAGTCGCCGAAGGACAGGTCCGCGGTCGCGGTCGTGCCGTCGGTGAACGTCACCGTCGCCGACCCCCGGTGGTCGCCGTTCGAGGCCGTGCCGATGAACGACAAGCGGGTTCCGGACACCTGCACGACCTGCCCGGCCGCCGCCGCGTTGTCGGGACGTCCAGTCGGCGCCGCGGGCCAGGTGAACGTCGTGCCGGACACCGACGCCGGCTTGCCGCCGACCAAGCCGGCCGCGGCCAGCGCCTGCCGCGAGAGGCTGTTGCCGGCGCCGTCGATGTCCGCCGAACCGGCGTCACCGTCGTCGGAGATGCCCACGTTCGCGTACGCGGCCGCCAGGCCGCCCGGAGGCGCGACCAGCACGATCACCGAAGTCTTGCTCCCGCCGACGGTCACCGGCACCTGGTAGTACCCCTCGGCCGTCCCGGCGGCCACCGCCACGCTCAGCTTCGCCGTACCGCTCCCGGTCCGGTCGTCGAGCCGGACCTGCCGCGGCCCGGTCACCGACAGCCCGGCCGGCGCCCGCGTGGACACGTCCAGCGCCCGCTCGCGCCCGGCGAGCCGCTGCCCGCTGACCGTGAACTCGCCGCTGGCCCCCGGCGCGACGGCGACCTGGTTGGTCACCGACGTCAGGTACGGCCGCTCACCGTCCCGATAGGACGGTGGCACCGAGTTCGACGCCCAGCGCTTGTCCGGAGTGGACACCAGCGAGAAGTCCAGCCGCCCGCCGTCCCGCACGGTGTTCGCGGGCAAGGACGTCCGGTTCCAGTCACGGCCGTTCAAGGAAAGCGAATGGACGTACGTCGCCGGTGCCTGCGGCGCCCGGATGTCGAGCGTCCGCCCGGACGGCAGCGACAGCACCGCCCGCTCGAACAGCGGGCTGTGCACGACCAGGTCCGGCGTCCCCGGCGTGGCCGGGTAGATGCCGAGCGCGGCCCAGACGTACCACGACGACTGCGCACCGAGGTCGTCGTTGCCCGGCTCGCCGTCCGGGGTCGCGCTGAACAGCGTCGTCGCGATCTCGCGGACCACCTGCTGCGCCTTCCACGGCTGCCCGACGTGGTTGTACAGCCACGGGACGCCGAAGTCGGGCTCGTTGCCCGCCCACATGTACGGCTCGTTGGGGCCGACGTTCAGCTTCTGGAAGAACGTGTCCAACCGGGACGACACCGCGGCCGGGCCGCCCATCGCCGTCACCAGGCCGGCCGGGTCCTGCGGCACCAGCCACGTGTACTGCGCCGCGTTGCCCTCGTCGAACCCGTCCTGGCCGAACTTGCCGGGCGGCGGCGGGACGTACGCCGGGCCGTCCGGGAAGCGCCCGTCCTGCCCGCGCGGCTGGAGGTGGCCGGTGAGCGGGTTGAACAGGTTCTGCCAGTTCTGCCCGCGTTTCGTGAACTCGCGGGCGACGTCGCGGTCGCCGATGCCCTGCGCGAACTGCGCGATCGCGAAGTCGTCGATCGCCCACTCCAGGGTGATCGACGCACCGACGCGGGCGTGGTCGCCGCGGGAAGCGTCGTTGTTCGGCAGGTACCCGCGAGCCACGTAGTCCGCGATGCCCCGCCGTTCCTGGTACGCCCCAGGCGTTCCGTCCACCGAGGTCGCACCCTTGACCAGGTACTTCAGCGCCGTCTTGACGTCGAAGTCCCGCGCGCCGAACGCGTACAGGTTCGAAATCAGCGCGACCGAGCTGTCGCCGGTCATCTGCCCGGTGTAGTCGTTCGCCATCGGCCAGCGCGGCCACCAGCCACCCTGGACGGCGTCGTTCGTGAGCGACTGCGCCATGTCACTGGCTTCCTTCGGGAAGAGCATGGCGTGCAGGGGCGCGAGCGAGCGGTAGGTGTCCCAGTCGGAGAAGTTCGCGTACTGGTGCCGCCCCTTCGGCAGGGTCCGGACCTGGTCGTCGAAGCCGGTGTACCGGCCGTCGGCGTCGTCGAACGTGTTGGGGTGCAGCAGCGAGTGGTACAGCGAGGTGTAGAACGTCTTGAGCTGCGCGGTGTCGCGACCCGCGACGCGGATCTTGCCCAGCGCCTGCGTCCACTTGTCGCGAGTGGACTTCCGGACCGCGCCGAAGTCCCAGCCGGGAATTTCCGCGGCCATGTTGGCCTTCGCGCCGTTGACGCCCACATAGGACATCGCCACCTTCGCGTGCACCGTGCCGGAACCGAACGTCAGGTAAGCGCCCGCCCGCGGCGAGTCGACGCTGTCGGTGCCCGGTTTCACCGACGAGCCGTCCCACGTGCCGTGCGCGGTGAACGGCTGGTCGAACGTGATGTCGTAGAAGACCGTGTACTTGTTCGGCTTGCCGCAGAAGTTGCCGGTGGTCGCCGACCCGCTCACCTCGCGGTCACCGGTGATCTTCAGAGTTGCGGCGGAGTTCCCCGCCAGGCTGGCACCGCCCTTGACGAGCACCTGCGGCGTCGAGCCGGCCGGGTAGGTGAACGTCGCGAGCCCGGTGCGGGTCGTGGCGGTCAGCTCGGCCCGGACGTTCGAGTCGGCGAGCGTCACGGCGTAGTAGCCCGGCTCGGCCTGCTCGCCGTCGTGGCCGAAGTGCTCGGTGCGGTCCCAGGGCGCGCTGCCGACGTCGCCGGTGACCGGGAGGATCGGCACGTCCCCGAACGCGTTGCAGCCGACCGAGGCGTGGTCGAGGCTGAAACCTCGGATCTGATCCGAGTGGTACTGGTAGCCGGCGTACGCGCCCTGGGTGTCCGGCGAGAACTGCATCATCCCGAACGGCGCCGCCGGGCCGGGGAAGTTGTTGATTTCGCCGACCGAGCTCCCGCCGCGACCGGTCCCGATCAAGGTATCGACGTAGGCCGCCGGGTCCCCAACCAGCGGTGACAACGTTGTCGGCGCCGCCGAAACGACGGCGGGCACCCCGATCACCGCCGTCGCGACCAGTGCCGCCATGAACCTGTACCGCACCCGGTGCCTCCCAGAGCCGACAGCCTTGTCATCCGACCTTTGCCTGCGCCGCACCTCCGGGTCAACACTTTGACAAAGACCTGGCTCGTGCCCTCAACGTATGAAGATCCGGTCAGGATCGGGTGGTGGCCGTGTCAGGGCGCCTAACCTCGACGCGGTGTGCGCACGTGTACTGGTCGCCGAGGACGACGAGAAGCAGGCCGAGGTCCTCCGGCTCTACCTCGAAAGCGAGGGCCACACCGTCGTGCTGGCCCCGGACGGCCGGGCGGCCCTCGACGAAGCCCGCCGCGAACGGCCCGACCTGCTGGTCCTCGACGTGATGATGCCGAAGGTCGACGGCCTCGACGTCTGCCGGATCCTGCGGCAGGAGTCCGACGTGGCGGTGCTGATGCTCACCGCCCGCGCCACCGAGGACGACCTGCTGCTCGGCCTCGACCTCGGCGCGGACGACTACCTGACCAAGCCGTACAGCCCGCGCGAGCTGATGGCCCGGGTCCGCACGCTGCTGCGGCGGACCGCCGGCCGGCGGGAACCACCGGACCCGGCGTTGCGGGCCGGCGCGCTGCGGCTCGACCCGGTCCGGCACGAGGTGTCGGTCGGCGGCCGCGCGGTGGAGACCACCCCGGGCGAGTTCCAGCTGCTCGAGACGCTGATCCGGCAGCCGGGCCGGGTCTTCACCCGCCGCCAGCTGCTGGAGCTGACCCGCGGCGACGACCGGTTCGTCAGCACCCGGATCATCGACGTCCACGTGCTCAACCTGCGCAAGAAGCTCGAGCCCGACCCGCAGAAGCCGGTCTACCTGCGGACCGTGTTCGGCGTGGGCTACAAGCTGACGGCGGAACATGACGCGTAGCTTCCCCCGGCGGCGCAGCCTCGTCGTCCGGCTCACCGGCGTCTCGCTGCTCATCGCGCTCGCCTCGATCGCCGCGACCGCGTGGCTCGCGGTGCAGACCACCACGCGCGCGATCCAGCAGGAGCAGGGCCAGGCGCTCTCCGGCGACGCGACGATCTACACCGAACTGCTCGGCTACGCGGCGGCCAACCACACGTGGGGCCAGGTCGGCCCGCGGCTGAAAGCGCTGTCCGAGCAGACCGGCCGCCGGATCGTGCTGACCACCCTCGACCGGCACGTCCTCGGCGACTCCGGCGGCGCCCCGGTCACGCTGCCGGTCAAGGCGACCGCGTCGGTCGACCCGCTGCACGTCGACCCGGTGCTGCTGCCGCAGGCCGGCACGAGCGGGATCGACCCGCGGGCGGCCGGCCCGTTCCGGCTGCCGCAGTCCGAACGCGACGAGCTCGCCGCCGTGGCCCGGAAGGCCACCGCTTGCCTCGCCATGGTCGGCCTTCCCAGCCAGGTGCGGGAGTCACCGAGCGGGCGGGCGCAGCTCACCGGGCTGGACCCGCTGTCCGCTCGCTACTTCGCTTCGAAGTGCGGCCTGTACGAGCTGGCCGCGCCGACGCCGACCGAGGAAAGCGCGCTCCGCAGCCTCGACGAAACCGTGAACCGCTGCCTGCGGAGCCAGGGCGCGGACCCGGTGAAACTGGGCCTCGACCTGGAGGTCCTCGACGTCCCCGACCAGCGGCCGACCCAGGGCTGCCTCGACTCGGCCCGCCGCGAGCAGCTGACGCCGTTCGTCGCGCCGCCCGCGTTGCTGTTCACGCTCGGCCCGGGCGGGTCGCAGCTGCCGACGTTCACGCTGTCCCGGGAGAACCTGACCCGGATCCTCGCGGTGACCGGCGGCGTGCTGGTGCTGGCCGTCGCGCTCACGGTGCTGGTGGCGACCCGGCTGTCCCGCCCGCTGCGGGCGCTGACCGAAGCGGCGCAACAGGACCGCCCGGCGCCGGTGAAGTCCCGCGACGAAGTGGGGTACCTCGCGACCGCGTTCAACGACCTCACCGCGCGGCGGGAGCGCATCGAGGAGCTGCGCAAGGCGATGGTCAGCGACATCGCGCACGAGCTGCGCAACCCGCTCAACGTCATCCGCGGCCGGCTGGAGGCCGCCGAGGACGGCCACCTGCCCTTCGACCACGCCCTGAGCGCGTCGCTGCTCGAGGAAACCGTGCTGCTGCAGCACATCGTCGACGACCTGCAGGACCTCGCCGCGGCCGACGCCGGGCAGCTCCGGCTGCACCCCGAGCCGCTCGACGCGGCCGAGCTGGCCGGGCACGTCGTCGTCGCGCAGGCCGACCGGGCCGCCGCGGCCGGTGTCGGGCTCACCGTCGAGGCCGACGGCGACACCGCGCTGGCCGCCGATCCGGTGCGGCTGCGGCAGGTCGTCGGCAACCTGGTGACGAACGCGATCCGGCACACCCCCGCCGGCGGCCGGGTGACGATCCGCGTTTCCTCCACTGTGGACGAGGTGGCGCTCGCCGTGGCGGACACCGGTACCGGGATCGCCGCCGCGGACCTGCCGCACGTGTTCGACCGGTTCTGGCGGGCCGAGAAGTCCCGCAGCCGCCAGACCGGCGGCAGCGGGCTCGGCCTCGCCATCGTGCGGCACCTCGTGCACGCCCACGGCGGCACGGTGACCGTCGAGTCCGAAGTGGACAGCGGATCGACGTTCACCGTCCACTTCCCCCGGGCGCAGCTTTCACGTGAAAGCTACGCGGCTAGCCCTTGAGGCCGCTTTGGGCCAGCCCTTCGACGAACTGGCGTTGCGCGATGATGAACACGACCAGCACCGGCACGACGGTCGTGGTCGCGGCGGCGAGCTGGACGTTCCAGAGGTGACCGCCGTAGACGTCGACGTACTGCGTCAGCGCCACCGGCAGGGTGAACATGTCCTTGTCGGTCAGGTAGACCAGCGGTTCCAGGAAGAAGTTCCAGGTGTTGAGGAAGGTGAAGATCGCGACCGCGGCGAGCGCGGGTTTCGCGATCGGCAGGGCGACGCGCCGGTAGAGCCCGAACCGCGAAAGGCCGTCGAGCCGGCCCGCTTCCTCGAGTTCGCCGGGGATCGTGATGAAGAACTGGCGCATCACGAACGTCGCCAGCACGCTCGGCGCCCCGAAGATCGGGACGACGATGAGCGGCCAGTGCGTGTTCGTCAGGCCGAGGTCGTCGACCACCCGGAACAGCGGGATGATCGTGACTTCGCTGGGCACCATCAGCCCGATGAGGATCAGCGCGAACAGCTTCTCGCCGCGGAACCGGATGCGGGCGAACGCGTACCCGGCGAGCGAGGAGAAGAACATCGTGCCGAGCGTTACGAGCACGGCGATGTAGAGGCTGTTGAAGTACTGCCGCGCCAACGGGAAGTCGGTGAACGCGACCCGGTAGTTCTCCCACTGCGGCTGGTCCGGGAACAGCTTCGGCGGGTACGCGAGGACTTCGTTGGCCGGCAGCAGCGACGCCGTGATCATCCACCAGGTGGGGAACACGAACGGCACGGCCAGCACGACCATCACCGCGTAGCAGGCGATCTTCGCCCTACGACTCATGGAACACCCACCGCTTCCGCATCCGCCACTGCAGCAGCGTGAGCACGAGGATGACGAGGAACAGCACGACGGCCAGCGCGGAGCCGTAGCCGAGGTCGTGGTTGGCGAAAGCCTGCTGGTAGAAGTAGAACACCAGGACGTTGGTGCTGTCGGCGGGGCCGCCGAGGGTCAGCACCTGGATCTGCGCGAACACCTGCAGCGCACCGGCGACGGTGATGATCGCGGTGAGCAGCGTGGTCGGGCTGATCATCGGCAGGATCACCGAGCGGAACCGCCGCCACGGCCCGGCACCGTCCAATTGCGACGCCTCCGTGATCGACGCCGGGATCCCCTGCAGCGCGGCCAGGAACAGCACCATGTTGAGCCCGACGTTCTTCAGCACCTGCACCACGATCACCGACAGCATCGCGGTCCCGTTGCCGCGCAGCCAGTTCGGCCCGTCGACGCCGATCGTCTGCAGCAGCGCGTTGATGCCGCCGTTGTCCTGCAGGAGGAAGTTCCACACGATCGTCCAGGCGACGAGCGTGACGACCACCGGCGAGAAGAAGACCGTGCGGAACACCGTGGTACCGCGCAGCTTCAGGTTCAGCAGCAAGGCCAGCGACAGCGCCAGCACCAGGTTGAGCACGACCAGGCCGACGCAGAAGATCGCCGTCGCGCGGGCGACCTTCGGCGCGGTCGGGTCGTCGAAGAGCTTGGCGTAGTTGTCCGCGCCCGCGAACGACGACGTCCCGGCGAGCAGGTTCACGTCCTGGAAGCTGTACCAGACCACCGCGACCAGCGGCGCCACGACGAAGGCGAGGAACCCGAGGGCTTGCGGGGCGATGAAGAGCCACCCCGCCAGCTCCTCGCGCTTCCTCGACGTCCACGTCATCGGCTCAGTGCCGGGTCGATGGCCTGGCAGACCCCCGCCAGCGCGGCGGGCACGTTCGCGTCCGGCTTCCACATCGGGTCCAAAGCGGACTGGACGAGCGACGCGATCCGCGCGCTGCCGGTGTGCGACGGCAGCACCGCACCGTTCTTGATCCCGTTGACCACGACGTTCTGCAGCTGGTCCTGGCTGAACAGCGGGTTCGCCTTGGCCAGCGTGGCCGCGTTGAGCAGGCTGTCGCGCGCCGGCGGGAAGTACTGGCCGAGCTTCGCCGAGTTGGCCGGGTTGGTGAAGAACGCGAGGAAGTCCGCCGCGGCCTTGGCGTGCTTGCCCTTGACCGGCACGCCGATCCCGGCCTGGCCGATGACCTGCGCGTTCGCCTTGGGCCCGGCGGGCAGCGGGACGATGCCCCACTCGAACGGCTTGGCCTTCAGCAGCCCGGCGCGGCTGATCTGCGCGATGGTCAGGCCGCTTTCGCCGGCGAAGAAGTCCGCCGTAGTCCCCGGGCCGGGCAGGGCTTTGTCGGTGAAGATCGCCTGGTGCAGGAACGTCATCGCGGACGTCATCTCCGGCGAGGTGAACCCGCACGTCTTGCCGTCCGGGCCCCAGGCGTCGGCGCCGAAACCGCGCCACACCGAGGCGAGCAGCACCCACTGCTTGTACTCGAACTCGCGGATGACCAGGCCCGCCTTGCCGGTGTCCTTGGCGGCGACCTGCGCGGCGATCCGCTTGGCGGCGTCCCACGTCCACTGTCCACTCGCGACCAGCCGGTCGGGCGTCTCGGTGATCCCGGCCTGGGTCAGCAGGTTCTTGTTGTAGAACATGCCGAACGGCGACGTCGAGAACGGGTAGGCGTACAGGGCGCTGTCCTTGGTCCACAGCTTCGTCGCCGACGGGACCAGTTCGCCCGCGTTGTACCCGGCGGCAGTGTCCAATGTGGGCTTGAGGTCGGTGAGCGCGCCGGACTGGACGAAGTCGGGGGCGTCGCGTTCCAGGATCCACGCGAGGTCCGGCGGGTTGCCGCCGGAGAGCTGGGTGGTGAGCGCGGCGGAGTAGGCGCTCGTGTCACCCGGGACGACGTCGAACTTGACCGACGCGACCTCGGGGTGGGTCTTGCGGTACTCGGTGGCGATGGAGTCGAAGAGGGCGAGCTGGTTCTTGTCCGTCGTCCAGACGGTCATGCGCAGTGCGATGTTCTGGTCGTCACCGGCGCCGCCCGAGCACGCCGTCGAAACCAGTGCGACGGCGGACAGGGCCGCGGCGAGCAGCCGGATTCTCCGGTAGGCCACGATGCCTCCTGGTTATTCGAATTAGCAGGGACGGTAAGCGTCGCCCCCTGCACTGTCAACAGGCCGCTTGAGCCTCAGTGGGAGTCTGTTGTGGAGGGTCCGGTCGCGGTGGCGCCCGCGTGGATCCTGCACGGCAGGAGCAGCTGGCGCGACCGGGGGTTCTTCAACAGCTCGACGAGCACGCGCACGGCGTGCACGCCCATTTCGTGGCGCGGGATGCGGAACATCGACCAGTCGGTGGCGGTGCTCGGCACGGCGTGCGCGTGCGGCTGCTGCGACGGGTCGGCGTCGCCCAGCACGACGAGCGAAAGGTCCTCGGGCACGGTCAGCCCCAGGTCGTGCGCGCACGCCAGGATGCCGTCGGCCATCGCCGAGCTCTCGACGAGCAACGCCGTGACACCCTCGTCGAGCGCCTGCCGCAGCGCGACCGCCGGGTCTTCGGCCAGGAAGACGAGCGGCGGACGGCGGTGCTTGCGCGCGGCGGCCTCGTAGCCGGCGCGGCGGTCGAGCGTCGGCTCGTTCTCCTCGGTGACGCTGAGCAGCCCGATCCGGCGGTGCCCGAGGCCCCACAGCCACTCGTGGACCTCACGGGTGGCGGCGACGTAGTCCGCCCCGACGTAGCTGATCGGCCCGGTCGGCGACTCGCGGCGGCCGACGAACACGAACGGGAACTGCTCCTCGACCAGCTGCGCGAGCTCCTGCGGGTCGTTGTGCCGGCCCAGCAGGATCGAGCCGTCGGCGATGCGCAGCCGGTTCGTGCCGGCTTCGTAGATGCGGCGGCGCCCGTCGCGGCGGCCACCGCTGGTGAACAGCAGCAGGTCGAAGCCCTGCTGTTCGGCCTCCTCCTCGATGCCGAGCAGGAACGGCCGGTAGAAGTCGGCCACCCCGGACGGGAACACCGACTCGTAGGTGAAGACGCCGAGGATCTGGTTGGACCCGCCGCGCAGGCGACGGCCCATGATGTCCACGGTGTACCCGGTTTCGCGGAGCACCTGCTGCACGCGGTCGCGGGTCTCCGGGGTGATGCGCAGGCTGTCGGAGCCGTTGAGCACCATGGACACGACGGCCTGCGAGACGCCGGCCAGGCGCGCCACCTGGGCCTGCGTGACCCGGCCCGAACCCGCCGTCATCCGTGACTCCCTCCCGCCGTTCTCCGGCAGACCCTACCGGCGGCACGGTCAGTACCCCCGCACTTCCGGCCACCGGCGTTCCACCCCGGCGACGTCCAGTACCCGCGCGAAGTCCTCGAAGAGGCGGGCGTCCTCGCGCACGGCTTTCGGTTCGACGTCCTCGCCGAGGGCGAAGGCGGCGAGCAGCCCGGCGACCTCGCCGATGTTCCACTCCACGGGGTGCAGCCGGAAGCAGCCGTTCGTGATGTGCGTGGTGCCGATGTTCTTGCCGGCGGGCAGCAGGTTGGTGGTGCGGACGGGCAGCAGCGCCCCGAGCGGGATCTCGTACGGCACGCTGGCGACGTCGATGTAGCCGTCCCCGCCGGTCGACGGGTGCAGGTCGATCCGGTAGCTCCCGACCCCGACGGCGTCTTCGCGGCGCACGCGGCCATCGACGCCGAGGATCTCGGCCGAGACGTCGTGTTCGGTGACGGTCGTGACGGCCTTGATGCGGCGGGCTTCGCGGACGTACGCGGACTTCGCGAGCCCGTCCTTCGTGCCGGTGACGTCGGGGCGGAGCTTGAGCCCGGGGAAGCCGGTTCCGCCGTCGGCGCGGGGTGCCTCGGTCTGGAGCCAGTACAGGACGGAGAGGCTCAGCTGTTTGGCTTCTTCGTGCGCTTTCGCCACGTCCGCTTCGGTCGTGTGACCGGGAATGGTGAGCGCGGGCTTGAGCCAGTAGTCGTTGAGCGGCCAGTTGACGAGCGTGATGTCGGAGTCGAAGGCGCCGTCGGTGTGCAGGTTGCGGGCGAGGATGCGGCGGAAGGCCCACAGTTCCTTGTCCCCGGCGTCGGCGCTCTGGTCGGCGGCCACGGTGAGGGGATCGCCGGGCGGGTTGGGGACGAAGGTGCGTTTGACCGGCTCGAGCGTCCGCGGGTCCGGGGCGACGAAACCGAGGAGCGGGCCGGGCCAGAAGCCCGGCTGGTAGTCGCGCCAGAAGCCGTACGTCGCGGGCCGGTCGACGACGTGGTTTTCGCCTTCGTGGTGGGAAACCGCGAAGCAGTAGGTGATGCCCTGCAGGTTGGCCGGGTCGGCTTCATCGGGGGCGTGGGGTTCGCCGTGCGTGCTCTTGGCTTCGGCGCCGGTGACGTGCTCGGTGCCGGCGAGCGGCAGGAGGTCGCCGTTCTCGGTGGCGTCGAGGACGTACCGGGCCCGGACGGTGAGCCGGTCGGGGCCGCTTTCGAGCGTCACGGCGTCGACGCGATCCCCGTCGGTGTGCACCTCGACCGGCCGGTGGTTGCGCAGGACGTGGATCCGCCCGGCACTGACGTGCGGCGCGAGCATGGCTTCGAGCACGGCCAGCGCCACCCGCGGCTCGTGGCAGAGCTTGCTGACCCGCCCGGCCCCGGGGTTGAGCTCCGCCCGCCTCGCGGCTTCGGCGCGAAGCGGGTAGTGGCGGCGGTAGTGGTCACGGATCCCGGTGCGCAGTTCGCGGTAGGTGCGAGTGGACCCGAACCGCTCGATCCACGGATTTTCGTCCGGCGGAACGGCTTGCGCGGTGAGCTGACCGCCGAGCCAGTCGGTCTCTTCGGTCAGCACGACCCGGCGGCCGTGGCTCGCCGCGGCCAGCGCGGCGGCGACCCCGCCGAGGCCGCCGCCGACGACGAGAATCTCGGTGCCCAGTTCCGTCATGAAGCCTTCCCGAGGATGATAATTCGAATTACTACGCGGGTATGGTGCGCACGGGGAGGGCGACGAGTCAAGAGACAGAACCGGACAGCGTGGCCGATGAAGACGGGCGCGGGCCGGATACGGGGGCCGCCGCGAGCGAGACCCGCATCAGTGTCGATGCGTCGCGGGTTCGTTCGCGGTCCGGGCGAACCTCGGACGTGTGACGCGAGAACTCAGGCGGGCTGGTGGCCGATCAGCCTGGCGGCCAACCGCTTGGCCGTGCGGAACGGCTCCGCGTCCTGGGTGACCACAGACCGGACCGTGGCTCCCTCCAGCAGGAGCATCAGCTCGTCGGCCAGCCCGTCCGGCTCCCCCGCGCGCGTGACCTGCGCCCGCAGGTACCCGTGCAGCGCAGTCTTGTGGTGGCGGACTACCTCACGCACCGGGTCGGCCGGGTCCGGGAACTCCGAAGTCGCGTTCAGGAACGCGCAACCGCGATACCCGTCGCGGGACAACCAAGCTTCGTAGGCGTCGAACACCGCCAGCACCCGCTCCCGCGGGTCCGGACAGGCCGCCGTGATCTCGTCGACCTGCTCCTGCCACAAACGATCGCGCTCCCGCAGGTACGCCACCACGAGCCGGCCCTTCGAACCGAAGTTCCCGTACAGAGCCGCCTTGGTCACGCCCGCCTCGGCGGCCACCGTGTCGACGCCGACCACGTGGATGCCGTCCCGGTAGAACAGCGTCGACGCCGCCTTGAGCACCTTCCCCCGCGCGTCGCCGGGGCGAGTCCGGCCCATCTCGCCTCCATACCCTTCGGTCTATCCGTCTACCTGGCCAAAGCCTAGCAGACCTTGACAGCCAACAGACCGGTCTGTCTGATGAACCCATGGCGACCAAGACACGAGAAACGACGTCCTGGTGGCCCCTCGCCGCAGCCGGCGCGGGGGTCATCGCCCTCTGCTACGGGTTCGCGCGCTACGCCTACGGACTGTTCGTCCCCCGCTTCACCGAGACGTTCGGCCTCACCACCGTCGGCATCGGCGTCCTCGGCGGACTGTCGACCGCCGGCTACGCGGCGGGACTGCTCATCGCCCCGAAAACCTCGGCACGCTCGGCCCGCGGCACCGTCCTGCTCGCCGGAGCGGCCGCCACCACCGGGCTGGCGCTCATGGCGGCGGCCCCGCACGTCACCGTCTTCGCCGCCGGCATCGTGGTCGCCGGCGCCAGCGCGGGACTCGTCTCACCCGGCGTCGCCCAACTCATCAGCGAGAGCGAGAGCGAAAACCCGGCCCGGGCCCAGACCTGGGCCAACACCGGCACCGGCCTCGGGCTCGCCGCGTCGGCGTTCACCCCGCTCCTGGCCCTCGGCTGGCCCGTCGTCTGGGCCGCCTTCGCCGGCCTCGGCGCGGCCATGACGCTGCTCGCCTGGCGGACGCTGCCGCACACCACCCCCCAGCCGGCGACCGCCGGCAGCACGAACACCACGCCGCTCGTGCTCAACTCCGTCCTCATCGGCGTGACGAGCGCGCCCTACTGGACCTTCTCCGGCTCCCGCCTCGCCGAAGCCGGACTGAGCCCGGTCGCCGCCACCTGGTGCTGGTTCGCGATCGGGGTGGCCGGGCTGCTCGGCGGGCTCGCCGGCCGGGTCGTCGACCGCGTCGGGCTCCGGGCCGCCAACCTCGCCACCTGGACGCTCGCCGCGGCCGGTCTCGCCCTCCTGGGCGTCCCGGGCCTCGGGCCGAAGAGCGCACTGATCTCGAGCGCGCTCTTCGGCAGCACGTACATGGCGCTGACCGGCCTGTGCATCGTCTGGGCGGCCCGCGTGTCCCCCGCGCGGCCCGCCCGCGGCGTCACCTGGTCCTTCGTCGGGCTGGGCGCCGGGCAGACCGCCGCCGCCCCGCTGGCCGGTGCGGCGGCCGGCACTCTCGGACTGGGACCGGTGTTCATACTGACCGGTCTGGTCGCACTGCTCGCGTGGACTCCCTGGGCCAAGCCAGCCGGGCCGGCAGCCCCGCGGCCGTGACGAGCTCCGGGCCCGGGAACTTGACCGCCCGCGACAGGCGCTCGCCCGTCACCGTGAACACCCACAGCCCTTCCGCGCGCAGGACTCCCCCGGCGTCCGGGCGGTAGCTGCCCGCCGCGGGCTGCCCGTTGGCGCGCGTGGGCCGCAGCCGGATCGCCCGGTCCGCCTGGAACGCGTAGCGCTCCAGGAACGGCAGGCACACGCTGACCCCCTTGAACCACACCGGGTGCGGCACGGCTTCGAGGCTGAAGTCGTCGTGGATGACGGTCCGGATGGCCGCGGTGTCCTGGGCCTCGAACGCCGCCAGGTAGCGGTCGAGCAGCGCCCGTTCGACCGCCACGTCCGGCGGCGGTGCGTCGAGGTCGAGTTCGTCGAGCCGCTGCCGGGCCCGCTGCAGCAGGCTCTTCACCGCGGGAACGCTGATGTCGAGCGTCTCCGCGATCTCGGCCGCGGACCACGACAGGACCTCCCGCAGCAGGAACGCCGCCCGCTGCCGCGCCGGCAGGTGCTGGAGGGCCGCGATCAGCGCCAGCCGCACCGACTCGCGCCGGACGACGACCTCGCCCGGGTCGCCGAGCACCGCGTCGGGCAGCGGCCCGAGCCACGCGTGCGACCCGCCCTCGAAGACCCGGGCGTCCGGATCGCTCGACGGCGCCCCCAGCCCGGCGGGCAGCACGCGCCGGTGCTTCAGCTCGGTCAGGCACGTGTTGGTCGCGATCCGGTACAGCCACGTCTTCAGCGACGAACGCCCTTCGAACGCGCCGACCCCGCGCGCGGCACGCAGGTACGTCTCCTGGACGACGTCTTCCGCGTCCTGGTAGGACCCGGTCATCCGGTAGCAGTGGGCGAGCAGCGCGGGGCGGTGCGAGTCGAACTCGTCCCGCAGCCGCGCGCTCCCGACCAGCACCTCAGCTGACATCGCGCACTCCCCGCTCGTGGATGGCCACCAAAGCTTCCCGCATCCCGGCGAACCCCGAGCGGTGGAACCGCGGCCCGTACGAAACCCGGGCCACCCCGAGCGCCGCCAGCCCGGCCAGGTCCAGCGCCGGGTTCGTGTTGCCGTTGACCGGGCCGGGGACTTCGGCGACGACCCGCGCGAGCGCGTCGCCGGGCGCGCCGATCGGGTACACGCAGTCCGCGCCCGCCTCCCGGTAGCCGCGGGCACGCCGGACGGCCGCCGCCACCCGGTCCGCCTCGGGCACCCCGGCGGGCGGCAGGAACACGTCGATCCGCGCGTTGACGACCAGCGGGACGCCGCTCGCGTCGGCGGCCGCGCGCACTTCCGCGAGCCAGTCCGCGTGCGCCTCGGCGTCCGCGAGCCCGCCGGCGCGGTGGTCGGTGTCCTCGAGGTTGCACCCGGCCGCCCCGGCTTCGAGGAGCCGGTCCACCAGCTCACCCGGTGCCAGCCCGTAGCCGGCTTCGGCGTCCACCGTCACCGGAACTCCCACGGCGCGGGCGATCCGGGCGGCCGCCGCGAACATCTCCCGCCACGGCGCCGCTTCGCCGTCCTGGAACCCCAGCACGTCGGCCACGGCGGCGCTGGACGTCGCCACCACCGGGAACCCGGTCTCGACGACGAGTTCGGCGCTGGCTTCGTCCCAGGCGTTCGGCAGCACGAGCAGGTCGCCGTGGTGCAGTTCGCGCAGCAGGTCGGCGTGGGCTTTCAAGCCGGTCATGGTTCAGCTCTCCTTCGCTTCGAGGCGGGGGACGAAACAGCCGGCCAGCGCACCGGCGGCGGCGAGGGCGGCGCTGAGCACGACGGCGGCCGTGAACCCCTCGGTGAACGCTTCGTAGCCGCCGGCCAGCGAGAACCCGGCGACCAGGACGGCCACGCCGAAGGCGCCGCCGAGCTGCCGCATCGCGCTGAACGCGCCGGACGCCTTGCCGAGGAACCGCGGCCCGGCCGAGGTCAGCACCGCGCTCTGCACGGCGGGCAGGCACATCGCGATGCCCGTGCCCGACAGCACCAGCGGCGCGGCGAGCACCCAGTAAGTCGTCGACGGCCCGGCGGCCGCGGCGATCCACAGCATGGCCAGGCCGTGCAGCCCCAGCCCCGCGACGATGAACGGCCGCTCGCCGAACCGGCCGACCAGCCGCCCGGCCAGCTGCGGGACGACCACGGTGGTCAGCCCCCACGGCGCCAGCCCGGCCCCGGCGGCCAGCGGCCCGTACCCGAGCCCCTCCTGCAGGAACTGGGCCATGAAGAAGGTCGCGCCCAGCGCCGAGGCCCAGTGGAAGAAGATCACCGCGTTGCCCGCCGAGAACCGGCGCGAGCGGAACAGCCGCGGCGGGAGCATCGGGTGCGCCGCCCGCCGCTGCCAGGCGACGAACGCGCCGAGCGCGATCAGCCCGGCCGCGAGCGGTGCCGCGACGCCGGTCCAGCCCGCGGTGCCGACCTGCGCCAGCCCCCACACCACCCCGAACGACCCGGCGCCGGCCAGCAGCAGCCCCGGCACGTCGAGGGCGCGATCGGGCCCGTGACTCTCCTCGACCCGGGTCAGGGCGAGGACGACCAGGACCGCGCCGACGGGGACGTTGATCCAGAAGATCCACGGCCAGGAGATGCCCGCCACGACAGCGCCACCCAGCAGCGGCCCGAACGGGACCGCCACCCCGCTCACGCTCGCGAAGACGCCGAGCGCCTTCGGCCGCAGCTCCGGCGGGAAGGCGGCGCCCAGCAGCGCCAGCGCGAGCGGCACGACGAACGCGGCGCCCGCGCCCTGCAGCACCCGCCCGGCGATCAGCGTGCCGGCGTCCGGCGCGAGGGCGCAGACCAGCGAGGCCAGCGCGAACACGCCGACCCCGGCCGTGAACACCCGCCGCCGCCCCCAGCGGTCCCCGGCGGCCGCGGCCGTCATGAGCAGGACGGCGAAGCTCAGGCCGTAGGCGTTGACCGTCCATTCGAGCTCGGCGACCGACGCGCCGGTGCCGGCCTTGATCGCGGTCAAGGCGGTCGCCACGACCAGCGCGTCGAGCACGACCATCATCGAGGCGATCGAGGTGATCGCCAGGACCCACCTTCGCTTCGCTGTTCCTGTTTCCGGTACCGCCGGTGTGGGCGGGGTTTCGACGCGCACTCGGGACTCCTCGCGGCTCGCTTCGCGTTCTGCCGAGGGTTGGACAACGCGCGAGCCGAAAAGGAATCGGTGCTTACAGCGGCAACCCCGAATAGTTGTCCGCGAGCTCGGTCGCCGCGGCCGCCGACGTCACCGTGCGGCGGAGCTGGGCCAGCTGGAGCTGGGCGTCGAAGTCGTCGCCGTGGCGGTGCAGCATCGACGTCATCCACCAGGAGAAGTGCGTGCTGCGCCAGACCCGCCGCAGCGCCGTGTCCGAGTACGCGTCGACGAGCTCGTCCGTGCCGTCCTTGAGGGACGCGGTGAGCGCCTTCGCCAGCAGGGCGACGTCGGCGACGGCCAGGTTCAGCCCCTTCGCCCCGGTCGGCGGCACGATGTGCGCGGCGTCCCCGGCGAGGTAGAGGTTCCCGTGCCGCATCGGCGTCGCGACGAAGCTGCGCATCGGCAGCACGCTCTTCTCGGTGATCGGCCCGGTTTCCAGCGCCCAGCCGGGGTGGCCCAGCCGCTGGGCGAGCGCGTCCCAGATCCGCTCGTCGCTCCACTCGGCGATGTCCTCGTCCGGCGCCACCTGCAGGTAGAACCGGCTCACGCGCGGCGAGCGCATGCTGTGCATCGCGAAGCCGTCCGGGTGCCAGGCGTAGATCAGCTCGTCGGCCGACGGCGCGACGTCGGCCAGCACGCCCAGCCACGCGAACGGGTACGCGCGCTCCCAGATCGCGGCGTCGGGGATGGCGGCGCGGCTCGGCCCGTGGAAGCCGTCGCAGCCGACGACGACGTCCGCGTCGACCCGCCGCGCCCGCCCGCCGTCGTCCACGAAGGTCACGTGCGGCTTCCCGGTGACGTCGTGGAGGGTGACGTCGGACGCCGAGTAGTACGCCGGGCGGCCGGCCTTTTCCCGCGCCGCCATCAGGTCCTTGGTGATCTCGGTCTGCCCGTAGATCGTCACCGACCGGCCGACGAGGTCGACGAAGTCCAGGTGGTGCCGCTCGCCCGGCCACTGCAGGTGGATGCCCCGGTGCTCCATGCCCTCGACGTCGAGCCGGCCGCCGAGACCGGTTTCGCGCAGGAGCCCGACCGTGCCCGCCTCGAGCATGCCGGCGCGGATGCGCGCCTGGACGTAGCCGGGGGTCTGCCGTTCGAGCAGCACCGAGTCGATGCCTTCGAGACCGAGCAGGTGGGACAGCAGCAGCCCGGCCGGGCCGGCGCCGACGATGGCGACCTGGGTGCGCACGGGAACGTCCTTTCACGCGGAGAGCCCCGAGCATCTCCCGGCGGGCCCGGCCCCCACCACCGCACTCTCATTCAGTGAGAGAGTGTCCGAGAGATTCCGCGGGCCGCCGCGCGCAACGCCGGGATCTGCATCCGCGCGGAGTCGTCGTTGGGCACGATCACCGACAGCGCCGCGACGACGTCGCCGCCGCGTCCCCGCAGCGGGACGGCGATCCCCGTGGTCTCCTCGTCGATGAAGCCCGCGCAGAACGCGTAGCCGTCCCGCCGGACGTCGGCGAGGAAGCGCCGCAACCGCGCCGGCTCGGTCAGCGTCGTCCGGCGGAACGCGCCGAGCGGGCCGGCCAGCACCTGTTCCTGCAGTTCGGCGGGCGCGTGGGCGAGCAGCACGAGCCCGGACGACGACGCGTGCAGCGGCAGCCGCCCGGCCACCCGTGTCACGTTGACGACCGCACCGGGCGCGGAAAGGCGTTCGACGAACAGCACCTCGCGGTCCTCCAGCACGGCGAGCTGCGTGTGGTGCCCGACGACGGCGTGCAGGTCTTCCATGAAGGGCAGCGCCGCCTCCCGCAGCCCCAGCGTCGGCGAGGCGCGCGAAGCGAGTTCCCACAAGCGGACGCCCACCCGGACCCTCCGATCGGTGTCGCGCCGCAGCCAGCCGTGCCCGACCAGCTCCTCGATCAGCCGCGACGCCGTCGCGACGTGCAGCCCGGTCCGCCGCGCGATGTCGGTGACGCGCAGCGCGGGCGCGTCCGGTTCGAACGTCTCGAAGATCCGGACGACGCGCGTCAGCACGGAGTCGCGTTTCACCACGTCAGGCAGTGTGCCCCAGCCATGGCCGGGGCACACCGCGACGCGTCAGGGCAGCGAGTTCAGGAACGGCTCGTGGCTGTTCTGGAACTCCCAGTTGTAGTACTTGTCCCAGTTGATCGACCAGGTCATCAGCCCGCGGAGACTGGGCGAGGTGCCGCCGCGCAAGGTGTACGAGCCGCAGCCGCTGCCCTTGACCAGGCAGTTGACGGCGGTCTGGACGTCCGCGGGCGAGGTGTAGCCGTTGCCCGCGCTGACCGCGGCGGGCAGGCCGATCGCGATCTGGTCCGGCCGCAGCCCGGGGAAGAACTGCCCGGTGTTCGCGACGCTGAAGCCGGCCTTGAGCATGTCGGTCATCGCGATGTGGAACTCGGCGCCGCCCATGTTGTGGTACTGGTTGTCCAGGCCCATGACCGGGCCGGAGTTGTAGTCCTGGACGTGCAGCACGGTGAGCGAATCGCGCAGCGCGTGGATGACCGGCAGGTACGCGCCGGTCCGCGCGTCACCGGCGCCCGAGCCGCCGTAGAACTGGTAGCCGACCTGCACGAAGAACGTCTCCGGCGCCATCGTGAGGACGAACCCCGAGCCGTACTTGGCCTTGAGCGACTTCAGCGCGGAGATCAGGTTGACGATCACCGGCGTGGTCGGGTTGCGGAAGTCGGTGTCACCGGCGTTGAGCGAGAGCGAGTGGCCCTCGAAGTCGACGTCGAGGCCGTTGAGCCCGTACTTGTCGATGATCGCCGAGACGGAGCTGACGAACTTGTCCCGCGCTGCGGTCGTGGTCAGCTGGACCTGGCCGTTCTGCCCGCCGATGGAGATCAGGACCTTCTTGCCCTGCGCCTGCTTGGCCTTGATGGCGGCGGTGAAGTCGGCGTCGCTCTCGACGTTCGGGCACTCGGCGACGGGGCACCGGTTGAAGCGGATGTCCCCGGAGGTGACCGAGGTCGGCTCCCCGAAGGCGAGGTCGATGATGTCCCAGGCGGCGGGCACGTCGGCCATCCGGACGTAGCCGGAGCCGTTCGCGAAGCTGGCGTGCTGGTAGCCGATGAGCGCGTGCTTCGGCAGACCGGTGTCGACGCAGCCGGTGGTGGTGGCACTGGTCGTCGCACTCTTGGGCGATTCCCCGGCGGAGTTGTACGCGGCGACGGCGTAGCTGTGGGTTTCGCAGGCCTTCAGACCGCCGATGGTGGCGCTGGTCCCGGTCGTGGTGGCGACGACGGTGCTGCCTTCGTAGACGCGGTACCCGGTGACGGTGCCGGCGGCAGCGGCCCAGCCGAGGGCGATGGAGTTGTTCGTGACGCTGCCGGTGGCCGGTACGCCGGGCGCACCGGGCGTGCCGGGGGTGTTCCCGCCAGGGCCGTCGAGGACGACGTCGTCGGCGTAGTAGGTGCCGGCGCCGTACCAGCCGTGGAGGTAGAGCTGGGCGGAGGTCTGGTTGCCGGTGGTGAAGGTGAGTTGCAGCTGGTTGTAGGCGCCCGAGTTGCCGGACCAGGTGGAGGCACCGCCGGTGATGCCGAGGTAGACGGGATTCCCGCGCACCCAGGCGGAAACGGTGTAGGTGGTGTTCGGCTGAACGGACACGGTTTGCGCGCACTGGGCGTAGTCGGCACCGACGGGCGTGCCGGCGAGGGCGTACCCACCGCCGTGCACGGGGGTGCTGACGGCGGTGGCGTTGGCGCAGGACCAGCCGGAGAGCGAGCCGGCTTCGAAACCGGGGTTCGTGAGGAGGTTGGCGGCTTCGGCTTGCCCGGTCACGAGACCGGAGAGCGCGAGCACGAAGGCGGCGAGGGTTGCGGACAGTCTGGAACGCCTCATCGGGTCCTCCAGTCGGGGAGTTACCCGATATTGTCTAGACCAATATGTAAAATGTCCAGACCAACGGAGGGTGAGCGGGGCCGCGACGCGCCCCACCGGGTACGGCAAATCCGCACCGGGTCGCTCAAGAACCCAGTTCCACCAGCAGCTTCGCCACCAGCCGGGTGCGTCCCGCGCGGGACCGGTCGATCACCTGCACGCTGCTCCACCCCGCCGGAACCCGCTCGGCGAGCAGGTCCTCGCGCCACTTCCCCACCCGCCGCACGTGCCGCGCGAACGACCGCGGCCGCACCACCCGGCCCCGCCGCCGCTGGCCCTCCAGGGCCTGCTCCGCCGGCACGTCGAGGAACAGCAACCGCACCGGCCGCCCGCTCACCGCGCCGACCAACGCCAGCAGCGCACGAGTCGACGCCCGCGTCGAAGGCTCGTGGACCACGATCGGGCCCGTCGCCCCGAGCGCGCGGCCGACGATCCGCGCGCGGTGCCACGCGTGCACCACCGGCCGGTAGCAGCGGTACGGCACCGACGGGACCGCCGCCCCGAGGCGCTCGCGGACCTGGTCGGAGTCCAGCACCGGCAGGTCCGTCGCCGCGTGGCGGAGCATCGTCGTCTTGCCCGCGCCCGGGAGACCCGCCACGACCAGCATGTCGCGTGGCCCGAGTTCGATGACAGAGGACTCGCTCATGCCCGCTCAACGCCCGGCCGAAGGTAATGGTTCCTTTACCATTTTTCACGGTCCGTGACGCCCGCTTCGGGTGAAGATCGCGCCCACCCCTTCCCGGCGCCCGGAAAATCCCTATCTTCGGGAAGGGACACGGCTAGAACAGGGGAACTCGTCATGACCCAGTCGCTGGAACTCCCGGTCCAGGAATTCTGTCTCGATTGGACACTCGCGGGCGAGGAAGGCCGCCAGGTCGCGGTCACGTTGTCCGGGCAGGTTTCCCTGCTCGACAACAACCGCTTCTACAAGATCGACGGCGTTGTCTACGTCACGGAGGGTGACGCCGACATCCGCGCGGTCGGCAACCCGTGCCTGTCCGTCCGGCGCAACGGCGTCGAAAAGACCGGGCGGCAGTGGGGCTGGGAAATGTGCTCGGCCCGCAAACGCCTGGGCGCGCTCACCACGATGGAGGGCTACTTCGTCCGCACGGGCTACTGGGCGCCCGCCGACCGCGCCATCCAGCTGGGCCTCTGCGCCGAATCCGGGTGGAGCAGGCGGAAGAGCTACAGCCCGCACGTCACCGTCCGGATGGTCGACTGACCACTGTGGACGCCCGGCGCCGCGCCGCGGCGACGACCAGCCCGGCCGCGAGCGCCCCCGCCACCGCGCACCCGGCGCCGAACCCCGGCGACGGTTCGTGCAGGCGCAGCACCGAAACGCAGAGCCACACCGCGGCGCCGAACAGGACGCCCAGCACCGGGCCGCCGACCGGCGCGCCGCGCCAGCGGTGGCCGTTGCGGATCGTGCGCAGCCCGGATTCGAGGTAGGCCAGCGCGAACAGCGCCAGGATGAGGCTGCCCGCGCCCATCGCGCTGGCCAGCGGGTGCTGGCTGGTGAGGAGCGTGAAGGTCTGGGTGATCGGCCCGGTCCGGACGGTCGCCGTGACCGCGCCGCCGACGATCCACCGCGCGATCCCGGGCAGGGTGAGCTCCGCGGTGAAGCCGTTGCCCTCGGCCTTCGCGGCGGTTTCGGCCGAACCGAGCGGAATTCCGGCCGCGGACAGCTCGACCGCGACCGGCCCCGGGTTCCCGGGCCCGCTGAAGATGAGCGGCTTGCTGAGGTCCACCTCGACCGGAGCCGACACGGCGGTCCCCCCGAGGTTCAGGCTCGGCGACGCCGAGTGCGGCAGCCGTTCGGGGTTGAGCAGCGCGAGGACGACCAGCACGAGAGCGGCGACGGCGGCGCCGGCCCGCAGCCAGGCGATGGCGGCTGACGAGCTTTCGGGTGGCCGGCCGGACGAGCCGCCGGTCGGGTTCGGGTCGAGGTGGTCGTACGGCGCGGCCAAGGTGGGGTTGGGCCCGCCGGGCCGCTGCACGGGACGGGTCCGGGCGGGATCGGGTACCGCCGGGCCGCCGCCCGCGGAACCAGGCGCGCCGGGGCCACCCGCCAAGCCGGCACCGCCGGCCGCCGCGCCGAGGGCCGCGGCCTGCGGGGTCGGGCCCGTCGGGGAGTTCAGCCCCGCGATCACCCTCGGCGTCAGGTGCAGCACCGGCACCCCGGACCGCTCCAGCCACCCGGGCCCGTAAACGGCCGTCGCCGCGGACGCCAGATCCGCCGCCAACGACTCCGCTTCCCGGTACCGGGAGTCCAGCTCGCGGGCCAGGCTCCGCATCACCACGCCCGCGATCGGCATCGGCACGCCCGCGATCGGCGCCGGGTCGGTGAACATGTGCTGGCGCATCATGCTGATCGCGCCGCGGGTGTTGTCGAACGGCAACCGGCCCGACAGCAGCTCGTACAGCACCGTGCCCGCCGCGTAGACGTCCGCCGCCGGGCTGAGCGCGTTGCCCATCGCCTGCTCCGGTGCGATGTACGCCGGCGTGCCGAGGATCTCGCCGCCGTGGGTCACCAGGGTCGCGCCCTCGCTGATCACGCGCGCGATGCCGAAGTCGGCCACCTTCACCACGCCCTGCGTGCTGAACAGCAGGTTGCGCGGCTTGACGTCGAGGTGCAGGACGCCGGCCCGGTGCGCCGCGTGCAGGCCGGCCAGCATCGCCAGGCCGATCGCGCACGCCTGCTCGCCGCTGACGCCGCCGCCGTGGAAGCGGCTGTGGACCGTCCCGCCGTCGAGGCGCTCCATCACCAGCAGGTGCTCGCGGCCCGTGCGGACGTAGTCGTACACCGGGACGATGTGCGGGTGGTCGAGGCTGGCGAGCACCCGCGCCTCGCGGTCGAAGAGCGCGCTGCTCGACGCGTGGTCGAGGATGTCCCAGGGCAGCTGCTTGATCGCGACGCTGCGGCCGAGCGTCCGGTGCACCCCCGCGAACACCACGCCCATGCCGCCTTCGCCGATCTCCGCCCCGATGTCGTACTGCGGCAGGGCGGCGATCAGCTCGGCCGGTGCGCTCATCGGGTGAATTCCTGCGTGGACGGCAGCGGCAGCCGGACCGTGGCGCCGTCTTCGGGGGGTGTGACCGCCGGGGGTGCCGGGTGCGGGGTCAGGTAGCCGAGCAGGAACGCGATCGCCGCCGCGCCCAGCACGACCGGGATCTCGACCGCCGGCTCCGGCGGGACGAGCCGCAGCACCGACAGGCTGATCACCGCGACCAGGCCGGTGCCGAACCCGGCGGGCAGGAACCGCAGGCCGCGGCGCCAGCGGTTGGGCGCCAGCCGGTGGCGGGCCAGCGCGAGCAGCGCGGCCGCCCAGGCGAGCACCGTCAGCACGAGCATCGCCAGGCCGAACACGCCGTACACCGACCAGACGGAGCCGCGGACGTCGGCGACCGTCGTCGCTTCACCGAGCGTGACGCGCTGGCCGTCGAGCAGCTCCACGGACGAGGGAAGCAGCCCGGTCGCCTGGCCGCTGAGGTCACCGAGGTCGAGCACGAACGTCCGGGTCGCCGAGCCCCGGGCCGGCACCTCGAACGGCGCCGTCGTGTCGTAGGCGAAGAACGTCAGCGCGAGGGCGACCCCCGACAGCCGCACGCTGCGGACCTTCACCGGCGCGGTGCCGGAGTTGGTGGCCACGACCTTCAGCTCGACCTGGCTCGCCGGGTCGATCGGGACGGTGGCGTCCTCGATCGGCCGCTGGTCGATCGACACCTGCACGTCGAGCGAGCCGGAATCGGCCGACGCGGCCGGCGCGCCGAGCACCACCGCGCACAAACCCAACGCAACCCCCGCCGCGATGACACGTCCCATTGGGCATCCCCTACTTGCGTAATCCAACTCGTCCGGAATGCTACAGCGAGCACACACCGGGGAGGGACGTCCGATGAGATTCGTGGTTCGGCTGTTTTTGGGCGCCGTTGCCGGAACGTTGCTGCTGCTCACGTTCGCGGGCAACGCCAACGCACAATACACATCTTCGGTTGGTTTGAAACCGTCAAGCGGTAAGGCCGGGAGCTCTTTCACCATTTCCTGGAATTTCTACCCGTGCGGCACGGCGATCACTTTTTCGTGGAACGGCACGCCGATGTGGACGGGGAACGCGACGCTCCAGCAGACCAGCGGCACGGTCGCGGCCACGGTGCCCGCCGGCGCCCAGCCGGGCACCTACCCGGTCACCGGCACGTGCACCAACGCCCGGACCAAGCAGCCGCTCACCGCGAGCAGCCGGTTCACGGTCACCGCCACGCCGACCACGACCCCGCCGCCCCCGACCACCACCCCGCCGGTCGTGACCACGCGCCCGACCCGGCCCGGCACCACCACGACCCCGCCCGGCACCACCACCCCGCCGCCGTCCACCACGACGACCCCGCCGGCGACGACCACCACCACGCCGCCCGGCACGCCCGGCACCCCCACCACGACCAGCACCGTGCCCAAGCCCGGTGAACTCGTGCTCGACCGGCCGAGCATCCAGCCCGGGGAGACCCTCGCGGCGTCGGGCCGGGGCTGCCAGCCCGACCGCACGGTCACGCTCACCTCCGACGGCGCCGAGGTCGGCGAGGCCCGCACCGACAGCTCCGGCGCGTTCACCGCGCCCGTCGAGTTCACCCGCATCGAAGCCGGGCGGCACACCGTCGTCGCCGAGTGCGGGGTGCGGCTGACCGGGGCCGTCGACCAGGTCGTCACCCGCTCGTCCGGCGGCCAGACCGGCACGCTGGTCGTCCTCGTGTTCTTCGTCCTCGCCGGCATCACGGCGATCCGCTTCCGGTAGTCCCCGGTTGACAGGCAGCCGGTCGGCTGCCTATCGTCGGAAAGGCAGCCAACCGGCTGCACGTTTGCCGGGACACCGCGGAAGCGAGCGCGATGGACGAGGTCTTCAAGGCACTGGCCGACCCCAGCCGCCGCCGACTGCTGGACGCGCTCAACGAGCGCAACGGCCAGACCCTGCGCGAACTCTGCGCGGTGCTGGCGATGGCCCGCCAGTCGGTGAGCAAGCACCTGGCCGTGCTCGAGGCGGCCGGGCTGGTCACGACGACCTGGCGCGGCCGGGAAAAGCTGCACCACCTCGACGCCGCCCCGATCAACGCGATCGCCGACCGCTGGATGACCCGCTACGACCGCAGGCGGGCCGGCGCGCTGGCCGACCTGAAACGAGCACTGGAGTCCGGACCGATGAACGAATTCGCGTACACGACCTACATCAACACGACGCCGGAGAAGCTCTGGCAAGCGCTTACCGACCCGGCCTTCACCCGCCAGTACTGGGGCGTTTCCTTCGAAACCGACTGGAAAAAGGGTTCGCCGATGATCTGGCGCGAAAGCGGCGCGAAAACGGAACACCCGGACCAGGTCGTCCTCGAATCGGATCCGTTCCGCCGGCTTTCCTACACGTGGCACACCTTCACGGCAGAATGGGCGAACGGGAACGGCATCGACGCGGAAACGCTCGCGAAACTGCAGGGTGAAAGCCGCACCAAGGTCACGTTCACCCTCGAACCGCAGGGCGAACTGGTGAAGCTGACCGTGCTGCACGACGGCTTCGACGACGACAGCACGACGCTGGCGATGTGCAGCCAGGGCTGGCCCGCGCTGCTGTCCAGCCTGAAGACGCTGCTGGAAACCGGCGTCCCCCTTCCGTGATCCCGGCCAACCGGTCGAACCTCCTGAACGCGACAGAACTGGCACACGGAAAAGTCTGAATCCTCCCCCTTTCGTGGGCGGCCGGCTGAAGTCCGGGTGAATTCCCTCCGATCGACGCCATCCGATGCGGTTTCGCGGGCGTTAGGCTCGCATAATCCGTGACCGGTGATGGTCCGATCGAGTGACGGGAGAGTGCGCGTGCCGGGGTCAGTACGTGCTCGCTGGATCGTGGCGGCGGTCGTGCTCGCCGTCGTGGCGGGTGCTGCCGTGGTGTGGTGGCCCGGCAGCACCGCCGCCGGGGATCCGGAGATCGCCGTTTCGCGCTCGGCGTGCGGCACCGGCTGGTCGGAGCCGAAGCCCGGTCCGCAGACGTTCCGGCTGCACAACACCGGCTCGGTGACCGCCGAAGTCGACCTGGTCGACCCGGCGACCGGCGTGATCTACGGCGAGGTCGAGGGCCTCGGCCCGGACACCACCCGGCCGCTGCAGGTCAACCTCGGCAACGGCAGCTACGCGTTCCGCTGCCTGCCCGAGGACTCGAGCGCGATCGTCGGGCCGGCCGTGCGGGTCAGCGGCGGGGCCGACCGGACCGGGCCGGGCGTCGCGCCGGTGACGCACAACGACCTGCTCGGCCCGCTCAAGGCCTACCAGCAGCACGTCACGACCGGGCTCGGCGAGCTGGTCGCGAACACCGGCGCGCTGAAGGACGCCGTCCACGGCGGCGACCGCGCGGCGAGCGAGGCCGCCTGGCTGACCGCGCACCTGACCTACGAACGCCTCGGCGCCGCCTACGACGCGTTCGGCGACTCCGACGGCGTCCTCAACGGCACCGCCGACGGCCTGCCCGCCGGCCCGGCCGACCCCGGGTTCACCGGCTTCCACCGCCTGGAGCAGGGCCTTTGGCACGGCGAAGACCTCGGCGCGCTCGCCGCCGTCGCCGACCGGCTCGACACCGACGCCCGCGCGCTGCGGACGTCCTTCGGCGACAGCCAGGTCGACGGCAACGACCTCGGGCTGCGCGCGCACGAGATCATGGAGAACACGCTGCAGTTCGAACTCACCGGCCGCACCGACTACGGCAGCGGCACCACCCTGGCCACGGCGCGCGCGAACCTCGACGGCACGCGCGCGGTGCTCGACGTCCTCCGCCCGCTGCTGGCCCCGCGCTACCCGGAGCTGTCCAACGTGGACAGCTGGCTGACGCGCACGCAGTCCGCTTTGGACGCCGCGCACCACCCGGACGGCAGCTGGACCCCGTTGGCGCGGCTTTCCCAGCCGCAGCGCCAAAAGCTCAACGCCGACGTCAGCGAGCTGACCGAACTGCTGGCCCCGATCGCCGCGATCGCCGAGCCGAGGAGGGTCTCGTGACCGGCCTGCCGCGCCGTTCCTTCCTGCGCCGCGCCGCCGTGGGCGCGGGCCTGACCGTCGCCGCCGGGGCCGGGCTCGGCGCGTCCTCCGCCGTCATCGACAGCGCGGCGCCCGTTGCCTTCCACGGCCGGAACCAGGCCGCCATCCTGCGGAACCCGCCGGCACAGACGATCGTCGCCTCCTTCGACGTCGTCGCGGAGTCCAAAGCGGAGCTGACCGACCTCTTCCGCGCGATCACCGACCGGGCCCGGTTCCTCACCACCGGCGGAGCTCCCGCGGCGCTCGGCATCAGCGCGCCGCCCGCCGACTCCGGGGTGCTCGGGCCCGTCGTACCCGGCGGCGACCTGGGCGTGGTCCTCGGCGCGGGCTCGTCGCTGTTCGACGACCGCTTCGGCCTGGCGAAGCTCAAACCGGCCAAGCTCAAGCCGATGACGACGTTCCCCGGCGACGCCCTCGACCCCGCGCAGTGCCACGGCGACCTCAGCCTGACGCTGTCGGCGAACTCGACCGACACCGTGCTGCACGCGCTGCGTGACATCGCCCGCGCGACCCGCGGCGGCATGCAGCCGCGCTGGAAGCTCTCCGGGTTCAGCTCCCCGCCGCGCCCGGCGGGCACCCCGCGCAACCTGATGGGCTTCAAGGACGGCACCGCCAACCCGGCCGGGTCCGAAGTGGACGGTCTGGTGTGGACGACCGGAGCCGGCGAACCCGCGTGGACCGCGGGCGGCAGCTACCAGGTGGTCCGGCTGATCCGGATGCTCGTGGAGTTCTGGGACCGGGTTTCGCTGGCCGAGCAGGAGAACATGTTCGGCCGCCGCCGCGACACCGGCGCCCCGCTCGACGGCACCGAGGAGACCGACGTCCCGCGCTACGCCGACGACCCGATCGGCACGGTGATCCCGCTGACCAGCCACATCCGCAAGGCCAACCCGCGCACGCCGGAGACCGACGCCAGCCGGATCCTGCGCCGCGCGGTGAACTACGACCGCGGCGTCGACAGCAACGGCAACCTCGACATGGGCCTGATCTTCGTCTGCTACCAGCAGGACCTGGAGCGCCAGTTCGAGGCGGTCCAGACGCGGCTGGCCGACGAACCCCTGACCGACTACATCTCCCCGTTCGGCGGCGGCTACTTCTTCGCGCTGCCGGGCGTCACCGGCCCGGACGACCACTTCGGCCGCACCCTGCTCGCCTGACCCGCTCCCACCACGAAAGGAATCTCCACTGTGGACACCAGAACCCGCCGGCGACGGCGTGGCCTGCTCGGCGCCGGGGCCCTCGCCTCGGTGGCCACGCTGGCCATCGTCACCGGCTCCGCGTCGACCGCGGCGGAAGCCCAACCGCTGAACCTCTTCCCCGCGCACTGGATCCCGACGTCGACGCCGATCAAGCACGTCGTGGTTATCTTCGGCGAGAACATTTCGTTCGACCACTACTTCGGCACCTACCCGAACGCGGCCAACACCGACGGCACCCCGTTCACCGCCGCGCACGGCACCCCGAAGGTCAACGGCCTCGACAAGAAGCTGCTGACCGACAACCCGAACGCGTACAACCCGAAGCGGCTCACCCACGAGCAGGCGCTGACCTGCGACCAGAACCACAACTACGGCGCCGAGCAGGCCGCGTTCAACGGCGGCAAGATGGACAAGTTCGTCGAGAAGACCGAAACGGACAAGTGCACCGGCCAGCCGGTCCTGTTCGGCGAGCCCGGCCTCGTGATGGACTACTACGACGGCAACACCGTCACCGGCATGTGGAACTACGCCCAGAACTACGCGCTGAACGACAACTCGTTCGACACGAACTTCGGGCCGTCGACGCCGGGCGCGCTGAACCTGATCTCGGGCAACACCCACGGCGTGCAGGCGGTCGACCCGGTGACGCACGAGCCGGTCAGCGACGCCTACGCCGTGCAGTCGCCGGACGCGAACGGCGTCGGCACGATGATCAACGACCCGGACCCGGCGTGGGACGACTGCTCGGGCAAGAACCACACGAGCAAGGACAACCTGGCCACGATGCACGGCCGGAACATCGGTGACCTGCTCAACCAGCGCCGTGTCACGTGGGGCTGGTTCCAGGGCGGCTTCCGCCCGACGGGTTCGGCCAACGGCTACGCGGTGTGCGGTCAGACCCACACGAACGTCGGCGGCAACGCGGTCGTGGACTACAGCCCGCACCACGAGCCGTTCCAGTACTACCCGTCGACGGCGAACCCGAAGCACCTCGCGCCGTCGTCGGTGCAGGCGATCGGCCAGACCGACCGCGCGAACCACCAGTACGACATTTCGGACTTCGACGACTCGCTCAAGGCCGGCTCGATGCCCGCGGTGAGCTTCCTGAAGGCTCCGGAGTACCAGGACGGCCACGCGGGCTACTCGGACCCGCTCGACGAGCAGCAGTTCGTGGCCGGCGAGATCAACAAGATCCAGCAGTCCCCGGACTGGAAGTCGACGGCGATCGTGCTGGCGTACGACGACTCCGACGGCTGGTACGACCACCAGGCGTCGAAGGTGATCAACGGCTCGCACGACGCCGCGCAGGACCAGGCGGTCTGCACGGGCAAGCCGTCGACGCTGGGCGGTTACGCGGACCGCTGCGGCTACGGCCCGCGGCTGCCGCTGCTGGTGGTTTCGCCGTACAGCAAGGTGAACCACGTCGACCACACGCTGACGGACCAGACCTCGGTGCTGAAGTTCATCGAGGACAACTGGTTCGCCGGCCGGATCGGCGACTCGTCGTTCGACTCCCGCGCGGGCTCGCTGAACGGGATGTTCGACTTCTGGTGGCCCCGCGCCAAGAGGGTCACCCTCGACCCGAAGACGGGCGCGGTCGTCCACAGCTGACCCGGCGGTCGTGAGTGGGAAACGGTGTTCTAACCCTGTTTCTCACTCACGACCGGGTCGAGGTCCCAGGTCAGGGTGACCACCGTGCCGCCCTCGCCGGAGGCGATGTCCGCGCGGTCCGCGCTCGCGCGCAGCAGCAGCAACCCGCGGCCCCGCGGGGAAACCGGGCGCGGGTCGACCACCGGGGTGCGCCACTGGCCGTGGTCGCTGATCACCACTTCGATCCGGTCCTCGTGCGCCCGCGCGTCCAGGTCGACCACTCCGGGGCCCGCGCCGTCGTAGGCGTGGTCGGCCACGTTCGCCAGTGCTTCGTAGGCGGCCAGCACGATGTCGCGCGCCCGGGCCTCGTCGACGCCCGCCGCCAGCACCCACGCCATCAGGTCGTGGCGGAGTCGCCGGAGCGCCTCGGGGGCCGCTTCGACGCCGTGGCGGCGGAACGACCCGGCGGGTTCGTGCATCGGGGCTCGCCCTTCTTCCGTGCCGGGGGCCGTCATCCGAGCGCTTCGCCGACCGTCGGGTGGACGCTGATCCACGTGTCGAGGCCGGTCGTCTTGAGCGGGCCGGACGTCACCGGGGAATCGCTCACCACCCGCAGCGCGCGCTCGGCCAGCCTGCGGTGCGCCGAGGCGAGCACCTGCAGGCCCGCCGAGCAGAAGAACGTCACCGACCGCAGGTCGACCACCAGCGTCTCCGGGCCCTCGGCCAGCACCGCGTCGACGACGTCCTCGAACTCCGGCGCGCTGAGCAGATCGATCTCCCCCGCCACGCCCAGCACGGCGGCCCGGCCCCGCCAGTCGAGCGTGACCGCCAGGTCGGTGGCGGGGAGATCCCGGGAGGAAGGCGTCACGGCCCCTTATGGTGCCCCACTCCCGGGCAAACGGCTACCGGTGCGGGAGCTGCACGACGGTGACCCAGAAGTCGTCGATCTTCCGGACCACTTCGATGAACTTCTCGAAGTCGACCGGTTTGGTGACGTAGGCGTTGGCGTGCAGCTCGTAGCTGCGCACGATGTCCTCTTCCGCCTCGGAAGTCGTCAGCACGACGACCGGGATCGTGCGCAGGTCCGGGTTCTGCTTGATCTCCCCGAGCAGCTCCCGGCCGTCCTTGCGGGGCAGGTTGAGGTCGAGCAGGATCAGCCCGGGCCGCGGCGCTTCCCGGAA
This sequence comes from Amycolatopsis sp. cmx-4-83, assembly GCF_046548815.1. Classification (NCBI taxonomy): domain Bacteria; kingdom Bacillati; phylum Actinomycetota; class Actinomycetes; order Pseudonocardiales; family Pseudonocardiaceae; genus Amycolatopsis; species Amycolatopsis sp. cmx-4-83. The sequence continues at coordinate 133,392 of NZ_JAEBEF010000005.1, forward strand.
CCGGCCCTCGCGGTTGAGGAACTCGAGCGCCTCGACGCCGTCGGCCGCGACGTGCAGCGCGTTGCGGATCTTGTGGTGCTCGAACGCTTCCCGCGTCATCAGCACGTCGCCGGGGTCGTCCTCGACGAGCAGGATGTCGATCGGGGCGGGCGCCTGGGTCATGCTTCCCCATTGTCCGTTCGGGCCGGCAAGGTGAACCGGAAGGTCGTTTCGGTGGCTTCGGTGTCGAGCCAGATCCGGCCGCCGTGGTACTCGACGATCCGGCGGCACAGGGCGAGACCGATGCCGGTGCCCGGGTAGGCGGTCCGCGTGTGCAGGCGCTGGAACAGCGCGAACACCCGTTCGGCGTACTCCGCGTCGATGCCGATTCCGTTGTCCGACACCGAGAACACCCAGTCGTCGCCGTCGCGCTCGGCGGTGACCCGCACCTCCGGCGGCGTCTCGCCCTTGAACTTCAGCGCGTTGCCGATCAGGTTCTGGAACACCGCCGTCATCAGCGCCGGTTCGACGCGCACCTCGGGCAGGTCGACGTGGGCGACCTTGCCGCCGCTCAGCGAGAGCGCGACCTCCAGGTTCGCCAGCGCGTCGTCGACCAGCCGGTCCGCGCCGACCAGGACGTGCTCGCCCGGTTTCCGGCCGACCCGCGAGAACGCGAGCAGGTCGTTGATGAGGACCTGCATCCGCTTCGCGCCGTCGACGGCGAACTCGATGTACTGGTCGCCGCGCTCGTCGAGCAGGCCCTGGTAGCGCCGCTGGAGCAGCTGGCAGAAGCTGGCCACCTTCCGCAGCGGTTCCTGCAAGTCGTGCGAAGCGACGTAGGCGAACTGCTCCAGGTCGGCGTTGGACCGCTCCAGCTCGCGCGTGCGCTTGTCGAGCAGCGCGTGCGCGCGCTCCAGCTCGGCGACCTCGTCGAGGATGCGCTGCCGCATGGCTTCGACGTCGGCGCCGAGCTGCGCGATCTCCCGCGGCCCGCTGCCGTGCACCGGGTGGTGGACGTCCTGGTCGGCGACCTGCCGGACCTCGCCGGCCAGGTCGAGGATCGGCCGGGTGATGACCCGCCGCAGCCCGATGGACAGCACCGTGAACAGCACCACGAGCAGCACGGCGATGGCGACGAGCATCGCGGTCAGCAGGTCCGCCGCCGCGTCGAGCTGGGCGCGCCCGGCGTCGCGGACGGCGGAGAGGTGGTCGAGCTGGGCGGTCATCGCGGCGCGCACCGCGTCGAACTGCTCCCGGCCGCGCTCGACCTCGGCCGGCGTCACCACCGGCGCGCCCGGCACGAGGGTGGGCGCGGCCGTGGCCTGCCAAGTCTGGGCCGCCCGCAGCACGGCGTCGAGGTCGTCGCCGAGCTCGGTGCCCGGGACCACGCCGGACTGCCGCAGCTGGCCGACGGCGTCGGCCTGGGCCCGGACGCCGTCGGTGTAGGGCGTGAGGAAGTCCGGCTGCCGGCCGAGCTGGTAGCCGCGGACGCCGGTTTCCTGGTTCAGCAGCGCCGTCGACAGCTGGAGGGCGGCCAGCCGCTGCGGCCCGATCACGTCGAGCAGGCGGTTGCGGGCGTCGGTGAGGTTGTTGAGCGCGATCCCGCCGCCGATCAGCGCGGCGAGGAGCAGGACGGTTTCGGCGACGGCGAGCAGGGTCAGCCAGCGGCCGATCGACCAGCCCCGTGCGTCAGCGGTCATCGGGCGGACTCCCCGGGGTCGTGGCAGAGCAGGGCGAGGGCGACGTCGTCGTCGAGCGGGCCGGAGTTGAACCGCTCGGCGCGGGCGATCAGTTCGTCGAGCAGGTCGGTGCCGTCGAGCCCGCCGCGGTGCAGGATGTCGAGCACGAGCTCGGCCATCCGCTCGTGGCCCAGCCGTTCGGACCCGGCGCCGACGCGGCCCTCGAAGACGCCGTCGGTGTAGAGCAGCAGCGACCAGCCCGGCTCCAGCTGGACGTCGAGGGAGTCCCACTTCGCGCCCTCGACGATGCCGAGCGGGACGCCGACGCGCCCGCCGTCGAGCAGGTGCCCGTCGCCGGGGGTGAGCAGCAGCGGCGGCAGGTGCCCGGCCAGCGACAGGCGCAGGGATCTTCGGTCCGGCGCGACGACGACCATGCAGACGGTGGCGAACAGCGGCTCGATCCGCTCGTTCACCAGTACCCGCTCGACCATGCTCAGCACGTCGGCCATCGGCAGGCCGGCCATCACGAGCGAGCGCCACGCGATCCGCAGCGCGACGCCGAGCGCGGCTTCGTCCGGGCCGTGGCCGCAGACGTCGCCGATCATCATGTGCACACTGCCGTCGGCGAGCTCGACGGCGTCGTAGAAGTCGCCGCCCAGCAGGGAGCCGTTGCGGCCGGGGCGGTAGCGGGAGGCGAGGTCGAGGTGCGGGTCGCGCAGCAGCGGGACGGGCAGCAGGCCGCGTTCGAGCCGCGCGTTCTCCCGGGCGAGCAGCTGCTGCTGGAGGAACTGCTGCTCGACCTGCTCGGCGCGCTTGCGTTCACGGGCGAAGCGCAGCGCCTTCACCAGCAGCGGCCCGTCCACCTGGTCCTTGACGAGGTAGTCCTGCGCGCCGGCGGCGACCGCGGCGACGCCGGTGGCCTGGTCGTGCTGCCCGGTCAGGACGACCACGGCGACCCCGGGCGCGTGCTGGACGAGCTTCGTCAGCCCGCTGAGGCCCATCGCGTCGGGCAGCTGGAGGTCGAGCACGACGCAGTCGGCCGTGAGCGGGGCGACCAGCGCGGCGGCGAGCGTTTCGACGCGTTCGAGCGAGAACGGCACGGACGTGTCCGCCAGCATCTCCTCGACCAGCAGCGCGTCGCCGTCGTCGTCCTCGATCAACAGCACCCGCAGGCGGGTGCCGGGATTCCACGATGAGTCGTGCGCGGCGGTCACCGGCTTCTCCCGTTCGGCTGCCCTCGAGCCAGCACATCCAGACGATCAACCCTAGCGGCACCGGCGCCGGCCCACTACGGCCGCGGAACCGGTCTCACCGGGGTAGCGCTTTATAGCACCCCGATGCGACACCGGGTGGGTAACAGTTCGGTTCGTGGCCGTGCCGGATCCGGGCTCGCCCGGCCTACGCTCCGGGCGTGCCCGCGTCCCGAGCCGCTTTCGCCTGGTGGGGAGCCACCGCGTGCTGGCTCCTCGGTTCCCTGCTGGGCGGCCGGCGCACCCCGGTGGAGGCGGCTCTGCCGATGCCGGTCGCGGTGCTGGCGTACGTGCTTTGCGCGGGGCTTTTCGCGCTTCTGGTGTACGGCGTGCACCGCGGGGTCAAGGGGATGCGGACGGCGCTGGCGGTCGTGGGCGCGCTCGGCATCGTGGACCTGGTCGTGCAGCTGGTCGGCGACGTCGTGACGCGCTCCTACGGGCACGGCGCGTTCTTCCTGGCCGCGCTGGTCCTTTCGGGCGCGGGCTTCGTCCTGCTGTTCAGGCCCTCGTGAGTGTTCAGGAGGGCCGCGGCAGACGGGCGGCGAGGAACTCCTGCTCCACGGCGTTGTCGCTCAACGCCAGCGCCGCCCGGTACGCCTCAGCCGCCTCCGCGTCGCGGCCGAGGCGGTGCAGCAGGTCCGCCTTCGTGGCGGGCAAGTAGCGGTAGCCGGCCAGCCTGCCGTCGGACTCCAGGCGGGCGAGCTCGCCGAGGGCCGCCGCCGGACCGTCCACCATGGACAGTGCGACCGCGCGGTTGAGCGCCACCACCGGGGACGGCCACAGGCCCAGCAGCACGTCGTACAGCGCGAGGATCTGCGGCCAGTCCGTGTCGGCGTAGCTCGGCGCCTGCGCGTGCAGTGCCGCGATCGCCGCCTGGACGCTGAACCGCCCCGGCGGCCCGCTCTTGAGCGCTTCGACGACGAGCCGGTCGGCCTCGGCGATCGACGCGGTGTCCCAGCGGGTGCGGTCCTGCTCCGCCAACCGCAGCAACCGGCCCGTGCCGTCGGTCCGGGTCGTGCGGCGGGCCTGGTGGACGAGCAGGAGCGCCAGCAGCCCGGCGACCTCGGTGTCGGCCGGCAGCAGGGCCCGCAGCATCCGCGCCAGGTCGAGGGCGCGGCCGGTCAGCTCGTCGCGAACCAGGTCGGCGCCGGTGGACGCGGTGTGCCCGGCCGAGAACAGCAGGTGGACGACGGTCAGCACGACCGACACCCGCGCGGGCAGGTCCGCGGCCGACGGCACCGCGTACGGGATGCTCGCGGCCGCGATCTTCTTCTTCGCCCGCGTGATCCGCGCGGCCATCGTCGGCTCCGGCACCAGGAACGCGTGCGCGATGTCGGCGGTCGCCACCCCGCACACCAGCCGCAGCGTCAGCGCGATCTGGGCCTCCTGCGCGAGCGCCGGGTGGCAGCAGGTGAAGACGAGCCGCAGGCGGTCGTCCGGGATCGGCCCGGCCGGCTCCGGCGGCTCGGTCGCCTCGGGCTCGACCAGCAGCGGCAGCTTGCGCCGCAGCACTTCCCGGTGCCGGACGCCGTTGAGCGCGGTCCGGCGCGCGACCGTGGTCAGCCACGCGCCGGGCCGGTCCGGGACGCCGTCGCGCGCCCAGCGCTGCAGCGCCTGCAGGTAGGCGTCCTGCACGGCCTCCTCGGCCTCGTCGAGGTCGCGGGTGACCCGCACCGTCGCGGCGAGCACGGAGGCCCACTCGCGACGGTGCGCCTCGGCGACGGCGTCGGCGGCGGGACTCAGTCCGGCACCACCTGGAAGTCGATCAGCGGCCGGACCTCGACGCCGCCCTCGACGACCGGCGTCAGCTTCGCGCAGGCGAGCGCGTGGTCGAGGTCGCGGGCCTCGAGCAGGTACACCCCGGCCAGCACCTCCTTGGTCTCCACGAACGGCCCGTCGGTGACGAGGTCGCCGCGGAGGGCGGTGGCCGTCTCGTTGGGCTGCAGCGCCAGGCCCGCGGTCACCTTCCCGCCCAGCTCGCCGATCCGGTCCGGCAGCCCGATGTGCCGGTCCATGATCTCCTTCGGCAGGTCCTCGGGCGGGATCCGCTCGTAGATCAGCACCGCGTACTGCGCCATGGCCGTTCCTCTCGTCGTGGTCCTTTCCTACCCCGTCACGCGAGAGGCGGCGAAATCGACAGCTCGGAACAACGGACATCCGGAGATCTTCTCGGCGACGTACGCGTGCCGGCCGGTCAGCGCGCGGCCAAGGTGACGGCGAACGTGTTGCCGTCACCTTGGAACAGCGAACTCAGGTACGCGGTGAACGTGCCGCAGCCGGTCAGCGCCGGGATCGCGAACCCGCCGGTCACCGGGCCGCCGGTGGCGAGCGCGAAGCCGGTGCCCGTGCGCAGGTCCACCGGGATCGGTGCGCTCGCCCGGCAGCCCGCGTCGGCGACCGGCAGGCCGAACAGCGTCACCTGCGGCACCGCCAGCGCGAGCTTCGCGTGCGCGACGAACCCGTCCCCGGTGAGTTCGCCGGTCTGCGGGCCGTCGGGGGTGAACCGCAGGTCCGCCGTCCCGGGGACGAACCCGAAGACCTTGAACTCCGCCTTCGCCGGGTCGAACGCCGCCGCGAAGCCCGGAACGGCGAACGACCCGGTGAGCGGTGCCGTCGCCCCCAGGGCCTTGAGCGTCGTCGAGCCGGTCACGCCGTAGTCGTGCCGGGTCTGCGTGCTGCCGAGGTCGAAGCTCAGCAGCACCGGGTCCTGGCCGGCGTCGAGCGTGCAGTCCGAGGTGAACGAGCCGAGCCCGGTGAACGACCCGTCGGCCTTCTTCGGCGTGAGGCGCGTGCTGAAGTCGCCGATCGTCAGCGCCGTCTTGCCCGCGTTCGGCAGCTGCACCGGCGGGACCGAGCCGGTCGCCGGCGTGGTGAACGGCCCCGACGACGGCACCGCCGTCTTCGCCACCGTGAGCGGCAGGGCCAGTGGCAGCGTCAGCGGGCCGTTGGTCAGCGTCACCCCTGCGGACGCCGTCCCTTCGATGCTCGCCGCGCCGACCAGTGCCAGGCCGCGGGTGGACTTGTCGGGCACGGTCACCGAGACCGCGAGGTCCGCCGTGGTGAACGTGCCCCCCGGCGCGGACGGCACGTCGAACGCCGCCTTGATCTCGACGTCCAGCTTCTGCAGCCCGATCAACGGGAACGGGCAGGTGTAGCTCAGCTTCTTGGTGATCGGCGTCGACGCGTGCGCGGGCACGGCCGCGAGCGGCAGCACCAGGCAGGCGAGGGCCGCCGCGAGCAACGACCGGGCTTTCCGCACGGGCTCTCCCTTCGAGGGCATGGCACCGGCCCCCGCCGCGGCGCGACGGGGGCCGGTAGTTCGGGTCACTTCTTGGTGAGCACCAGGTCCAGCGTGTTGCCGTCGCTCTTGGCGAACGCGCTGATGATGTCGTTGAACGAACCGCAGTTCTGCAGCGCGGACAGCGAGTAGGTGCCCGAGAGCTTCCCGCCCTTGAGCAGGTCGAAGTCGGGGCCGGTGGTCATTTCGCTGGTCGACGACGTGGTCGTGCCGCACTTCGGGTCGGTGCTGATCGGGATGCCGAACAGGTTGACCGTGGTGAGGAACGTGTCGAACTTGATGTGCGCCTTGAACCCGGTGCCGACGAGCTCACCGGACTGCTGGCCGTTCTGCACGACCTTGACGTCCGAGCTGCCCTGGATGAAGCCGAACAGCTTGAAGTCGGTGTGCGTCGGGTTCAGCTTCAGGTCGCCGGTGAACGTCTTGGCCGAGAGGTTGACGTCGGCGTCGAACGAGCCGGTGATCGGCGCGGTGCTGCCGAGCGACTTCAGCGCGGTCTGGCCGGTGATGCCGAAGGAGTACTTGATGCCGCCGCCCGGCGGGGTCGTGGTGGGCGGCGTGGTCACCGGCGGGGTGGTGGTCGGGGGCGTGGTCACCGGCGGGGTCGTGGTCGGCGTGGTCGTGCCGCCACCGCCCGCGATGGTGATCGTGGCCAGGGTGTTGTTCTGGCCGGCGTCCTGCGTGCAGGGCGCGTCGATGGTGCCGTCCGGCGTGATGCCGGTGACCGAGCCGTCGGCCTTGCGCGGGGTGACCTTGAGGTTCAGGTCGCCGACGGTGATCTTCGCCTGCCCGGGCTGGGTGAACGTCAGCGACGGCGTCTTGCCCGACGCGTTGATGTTCAGCTCACCCGAAGCCGGGATGTTCGTCTTGTCCAGCGTGATCGGGACGTTCACCGGCAGGTTGAGGCTCGGCGCGGCGACGGTCGCGGCCGCCGTCGCGGTGCCCTCGATCGTCGTGGCACCGATCAGGCTGAGGCCGGCGACGGTGTCCGCGTTGATCGTGGACACGGCCTTGATGTCGAACGCGCCGGTCGGCTGGCCGGTGTTGACGGTGGTCGGCAGATCGGTGTTGATCACCACCTTCAGCGACTGCGAACCCACCAGCGGGAGCGTGCAGTGGTAGTTCAGCGTCAGCGAGATCGGGTCGGCGGCACTGGTCTGCGCCCCGAGCACGAGTGCGGTGGCGACCAGCCCCACCGCCGCCGTGGCCGCGGCGGCCGCGACCGTCTTCTTCTTGCCTCTTGGGTGACTCACGATGGTCCTTCCGTGTATCAACAGTGATACGAAACGGCGCGCACATTCTGCGAGAATCGCGACCGACCGTAAGCTAACGAGCGCGGATGGCGGCAATCAAGAGCTTTTGGTGAAAACGCCACGCCACACCCGCAAATTGTCACACGGGCACGTCGGCCGGGCCGGGTTCCTAGCAGACGGAGGAAGGTTTCCCCAGCACAGCGCTGTCACCGAACCGCTGACGCACGTGACAAGTCCCCGCCGCCGAATGTTGACGGAGGTGCCAACCGGTCATTCTCTCCTTGCTCGCGGACAACCGCGCCGCGTAGCTTCGAAACCCATGAAAAGAATGCACAGCGCGGTGCTCGCAATGGCGGCGGCCGCACTTCTGTCGTGCGCCGCCTGTGGCTCGGACGCCCCGGCGGCCGACCCCGGCCGCCACGCCGACCCCGCGGCGCTCGCCTGGGTCGACAAGGTGTGCACCGGGGTGGCGGCGGGCTCGGCGAAGCTTTCGCAGCCACCGGCGGTCGACAGCGCCGACCCGGTGAAGACCCGCGACGCGATGGTCGACTTCCTGAGCAGGCTCGGCTCCGCCCTCGACGACATGGCGGGCGGCATCCGCGGCGCCGGCGTCCCGCCCGTCCCGGATGGACAGTCCGCAGTGGACAAGGCCACCGGCAACCTCACCGCGACCAAGACCAAGGTCGGCGAGACGAAGGCCAAGATGGAGCAGGCGAAGGTCACCGACGACGCCAGCCTGCGGAAGGTCATCTCCGAAGCCGACGCCACCATGGGGCAGCTCGCCGACCCGGAGGGCCCGATCAAGGACCTCAAGGCCAACCCCGAGCTCGACCTGGCCTTCAGCGAGTCCGCGACCTGCAAGCGCGTCTACGGGAGCGGCGCGTGAGCGCCCGCCGCGTGCTCGCCGCGCTGGTGGCGCTGGTCCTCGCGACGGCGCTCGCCCCCGCCGCTTCGGCGGCCCCCACGCCCGCGGCCGGGACCGGGCCGGCCGACGACTCCTTCTACACGCCGCCGTCCCCGCTGCCCGCGGGGAAGCCGGGCGACGTGCTCCGCTGGCGCCCGTCGAACGCGGGCCCGCGCAAGGCGTCGGTCGACGCGTGGCAGGTGATGTACCTGTCGACGAACGCGCTCGGGCAGCCCGACGCGGTCACCGGCACCGTGCTGGTGCCGAAGACCGCGAACCGCGCCACCGCCCCGATCGTCTCGTTCGACCCGGGCACGCACGGCCCCGCGTTCGCGTGCACGCCGTCGAAGATGATCGACATCGGCGCGTTCTACGAGCAGCCCGGCCTCGACGACCTGCTCGACGCGGGCTACGCCGTCACCGTCCCGGACTACGAGGGCTACCAGAGCACGCCGAAGACGACCTACGTCGTGGGCCGCGCCGAAGGCCCGGCGGTGATCGACGGCGTCCGCGCGGCCCAGCGGCTCACCGCGGCCGGGCTGTCCCCGACGGCGAAGGTCGTCTTCCGCGGCTACTCCCAGGGCGGCGGCGCCGCGGCGTGGGCCGGCGAGCTGCAGCCGGTGTACGCACCCGAGCTGAACCTCGTCGGGATCGCGGCCGGCGGGGTGCCCGCGGACCTGGTCCAGGTGACGCTGCAGCTCGACGGGAAGTTCGGGTTCGGCGTGTTCGCCTACGCACTGGTGGGCCTCGACCAGGCCTACCCCGAGCTGCAGCTCGACTCGTTCCTCAGCGGCAACGGCCGCGCGAAGCTCGCCGAAATGAAGCAGAGCGCATGCACGTTCGAGCTGCTCACGACGTACGCGAACCAGAAGATCGCGGACTACACGACCGGCCCGGGCTACATCAAGCCCGCGTGGGTGGCCCGGCTGAACGAGAACAAGCTCGGCGGCACCCCGCCGAAGGTGCCGGTGTTCCAGTACCACGGCACCGGCGACCAGCTGGTGCAGTTCGCGCAGGCCGACGCGCTGCACAAGGCGTACTGCGCGGCCGGGGTCGCCGAGACGTGGAAGACCTACGACACCGACCACATCACGCTGGTCTACACCGGCAACGCCGACGTCCTGGCCTTCGTCAAGGACCGGATCGCCGAGCTGCCGGCGAGCTCGAACTGCTGATCAGCGGGTGCGCCCGCCGTGCGGGCGCTGCTGCCAGGAGCTGATCACCGAGCTGACGTACTCGCGCCACTGGTCCTGCTGGTCCGGTGGCGGCGCCGTCGTCGCGGGTCCCGCGGGTTTGCGGCCCGCGACGGCGGGCGCGCTCGGCTTCCTGGCCGGGGAATCGTGCACCTCCGCGGTGAGCGGCGGCGCTTCGGCGGACGCGCTCATCGTCTCCACCGCCTCGCTGGAGGTCGGCGGCGGAACTGGGGCGCCGGCCCCGGGCGGCGGCACGGCCGTCCCGCCGACCTGGTGCGGCTGGAACAGCACGACGGCGGCCAGCCCGAGCGCGACGACCCCGCCGGCGGCGAGGATGAACGGCTTGGTCCGGCGCGAGGTGCCGGCGGGCGGAGCGTCCTGCGGGCGCCCGTCCGCGGGCTCCGGCGCCGCCAGTTCGGCGTCGAGGATGGCGATCGGGTCGGGCTTGGTCTCCGGTTCCGGCGCGGGCTCCTCGGCGAGCTTCGCGTCGAGGTCACCGCGGATCATCAGCGGCCTCGTCTGCGAGAGGTCCACCAGTTCGGCGACCGAGGGCAGCTCGCTCCCCTCGCCCTTGCGTGCCATCGAAAGACCTCCACCCTGTCGGCGTCACCTGGAGGAACCATGCCCGAGCCGCGAGAGCTGCTCCGCTTCGCCGTCGTCGGCTTGGCCGCGTACGGGGTCACCCTACTGGGCGACTACAGCCTGAAGCTCACCGTGTTCCGGGAGAAGCCGGTGACGGCGCTCGCGCTCGCCACGATCGCCTCGACGGCGTTCGCGTACCTGCTGTCGCGCCGCTGGTCGTTCGCCGGCCGCGGCGGCCACCAGCGGCTGCGCGAGGCAACGCTGTTCTTCGTGGTCAACGCGGGTGCGGTGGCCGTGAACCTGGTGCCGCCGCTGGTGTCGCGGTACGTGCTGCGGCTGGAGGAGCCGCACGTGGGCTTCCTGGCGCAGGAGATCGCGGACTTCGTCGCGGGGATGGTGCTGGGCACGCTGTGCGGGACGGCGTTCCGCTGGTACGGCTACCGGCGGTGGGTCTTCCCGCGGTCAGCGCCACCAGTTGGCGTCCCCCAGTTCGGTGAACCCGAGCTTGTCGTAGAGCGACTTCCCGGCCCGGGCCGCGGTCAGCGTGACGGGACGGTCCTCGAAGTGCCGTAGGACGGCGTGCACGAGCGCCCGCCCGACGCCCTTCGAGCGGTGTTCCGGCAGCGTGGTGACCCAGTAGACGCCGCCGACGCCGCCGTGGTCCATGGTGACGCAGGCGCCTTCGCCGCCCTTGAGGAAGACGGCCTGGTCCAGGAGCGCGCGGGGGAAGACCGTGCCGGGTTCGAGTGGCTGGTACTCCTCCAGCGGGAAGCCGTCGACGACGACGGCTTCGGCCACGGCCAGCTCCGCGGCGGTCCGGACGCGGGTGACGCTCCCTTCGTCCGGCACGGGCGCGGGTTCGCGGACCATGACCGGCAGCTGCCCCGCGGTCATCCCGAGGTCGTGGAGCTCGAGCACGCGGAAGGGATCCTCGACCACGACGGCCCGGCCCTCGGCCCGCTTGCCCCGGGCGAGTTCGGCGAGCTCCCGGGTGGTCTCCCCGTCCGGCTCACCGGTGCGCAGCATGATCCGGAACCGGCGGCCGTCGATCGCGGCGAAGCCGGGGCGTTCGAGGACACCGTCCCCGCGAGCCCGGGCCAGCGCGGCCCACATCGCGACGGCGTTGTCGCCGGCCTGCCGCAGCCGCTCGGTGCGCGATCCGGTCATGCCGGGAGCTTAGGACCGGCGTGGTCCCTTCCCCAGGGCCAATCCCCGCGCCCCGGACCAGGCCACTCGGCGCGGCGACGTCATGAACGAGTCGTTCACCACGCCTGACGACAGGAAAGAGTCGTTCATGACGTCTCGCCAGTCGCGGCCCGGCAACGCCCGCTCCGCCACCAGCGCCAGCTCCAGCCGCAGCCGCTCCCCCCGGGCCCAGCCCAGCCCCGCGCCAGGCCACTCGGGGCGGGGACGTCATGAACGAGTCGTTCACCACGCCTGACGACAGGAAAGAGTCGTTCATGACGTCTCGCCAGTCGCGGTCCGGCAACGCCCGCTCCGCCAGCAGGGCCAGCTCCAGCCGCAGGCGCTCCCCCGGATCCGACCCAGCACCAATCCCGCGCCCCAGACCAAGCCACCCGGCGCGGCAAGCACCGCGTCAATCGCGACCCGGCAACGCCCGCTCCGCCAGCAGGGCCAGCTCCAGCCGCAGACGCTCCCCCGGATCCGACCCAGCACCAATCCCGCGCCCCAGACCAAGCCATCCGGCGCGGCAAGCACCGCGTCAATCGCGACCCGGCAACGCCCGCTCCGCCAGCAGGGCCAGCTCCAGCCGCAGGCGCTCGCCCGGGTCGTCCAAGCGCGCTCCGAACAGCTCCGACAGCTTCTTCAGCCGGGCCCGGATCGTCTGCGGGTGCAGGTCGAGCAGGCGGCCCAGCTCCGGGGCGCTCCCCCGGGTCTGGACCAGGGCCAGCAACGTCTCCGCCAGCTGCTCGCGGCGTCGTCCGGACAGGCTCGACAGCGGCTCCAGCGTCGTCTCCGCGAGCTGCGTCACCAGGAACTCGTCCGCCAGCAGGAGCAGCGTCGTCACGTGGTCGCGGCACCAGACCACCGGGCCCGGCGCGTCCAGCAGGCCGCGCGCCGCCAGGTCGACCGCGCGGCGGGCCACCCGGAACGACTCCGGGGCCGAGGCCACCGGCACCAGCGGGCCCACCGCCGCCGTCCAGCCCGCCGGGAGGGCCGACAGCCCGGCCAGGTCCGTGTCCGGGGCCGAGGTCAGCGCGGCCGGCGGGTCGCCCGACGGGTCGGCCGGGACGTGCTCGGGCAGCAGGCCCGGCGGGAACTCCGGGGCGCCCGGCAGCGCCCGGAACGCCACCGCCGCCACGCGCGACGGCACCGGCAGCCCGGACGCGGCGACCAGACCGTCCACTTCGGCCGGTGTGCGGCCGCCCAGGAGGGCGCGCAGCACGCGGCGGTGGCGTTCGCCGGTGCCGGACACCGCCGCTTCGGCCGCGCTGTAGCCCTCCGCGACCGCCGCCATCGACGTCTCGACGTCGGCGAACATGCCCTCGGCCGCGCCGTACAGGACATCGCCGGACAAGCCCGCTTCCCGTGCGGTGTCGGCGATCCACCGCCACGTCACGCGGCTCGACACGCGCACGGCCGCCTGCACGGCCTCGCGGCTCAGGCCATTGTGGAACGCCGCGCGCCCGTGCCCGCGGAACTCGGCGAGCCGGTCGGCCTGCCACATCGCGGGCGTGCCGACGCGGTCGATGTCGCGCTCGATCCCGCGCCGCGTCTGCTCGATCGCGGCGACGCGCGCCGGGCCGGGGGCGAAACTCCCGGAATATTCCGGAACCTCGGCGGCGATGGCATCCACGCAGGCCCGGGCGATCTCCGGGATCCGCGGGCGCACGACGTCGCCGAGTTCGTGCGGCAGGCGAGCCCACACTGAGCCGTCCGAGGCAGCGGGAACGCGCATGGGGAATTCAGTCCTCCACTGGGAATTGGCGCCTCAGAAATAACCCCGCCACCTGACACGGAGCGTAGAACGCCCACCCGTCCGTGTCAAAAGGACGGGTGCGCGTCACCCTTTCAGGGAACCAGTCGTTGATTATTCAGTCACGCACCGGTCGGATACGCTCAGCCGACACCGGACTCGAAGGGGGATTGGTGGTCGAGTACCGCAGCTTCCGCCTGCTGGCTTCGCTGCCACGCGCGCTCGGCGCGGGCCTGCGCCCGCACGTCGGGCACGCCGCGGCCGCGATGATCCAGGAGGTCCAGCGCACGGTCCCGGCCTACGGCCAGCCGCTCAAGGGCGTCTTCGGGAAGGTACTGGTCAAGAGCGTCGAGTACGCGGTGCAGCACTGCGTCGACTCGATGGGCGAGCCGGCCCTGTCCCACGACCACTGGATCGAGTTCTACCGCGGCCGCGGCCGGATCGAGTTCACCGAAGGCCGCAACCTCGACGCGCTGCAGGACAGCGCCACGCTCGGGGCCAGGGTGGCCTGGCGGGCGATGCACCCCGGCGTCGTCGCGGCGGGCGTCGACCCGGCCGTGATCTCGGTCGCGGCGGAGGCCATCTTCGCCTACGTCGACGAGCTGTGCGCCACCGCGATCGAGGGCTACCAGGAGGCGCAGGCGAAGGCCGAGGGCGCCGTCCCGGTCCGGCGGCGGCGCCTGCTGGAGCTGATCGTCCAGGCCCCGGAAGGCGCCGCGAGCAGCATCGCGGAGCTGGCCGGCGGCGCGGGCTGGCCCCTGCCGGAGACGGCGGCGATGGTCGCCCTCGAGCGCGGCCCGGACGCGGCCGACTTCCCCGCCGACCTGCTCGGCGACGGTGTCCTGGCCGATCTCGACGGCCCCGAGCCGCACCTGCTGACCCGCGACCCCGACGCGGAACTGACCCCGCTGGAGGCCAAGCTCGACGGCTGGCGCGCGGCGGTCTCCCCGACGGTGCCCCTGGCCGACGCCCCGGCCGCCCTGCGCACGGCCCGCCGGGCGCTGTCGCTGTCCGGCCCGGACACCCCGGGCCCGATCATCTGGTGCCGCGACCACCTGGCCACGCTCTGGCTGCTGGCCGAGGACTTCCTGGCCGCGGAGCTGGCCCGCCAAAGCCTCGACCCGTTCGCTTCGCTGACCGAGAAGCAGCGTGACCGGCTGGGCGAGACCCTGCTGGCCTGGCTGGAGACCCGCGGTGGCGCGCCGGAGATCGCCCAGCGCCTGGGGGTGCACCCGCAGACGGTCCGCAACCGCTTGCGCCAGCTGGAGGAGCTGTTCGGCGACCGGTTGAAGGACGCGGACGACCGCCTGGGCATGCAGCTGGCCTTGCGCGCGCAACGGCTGATGCGCGCCCACCGGCCCCCGGAGAGCTGACGCCTCGAGCCTCGCCCGCGCAGGTGCTCAGCGGCTCCCTTGCGCAGCTCCCCGTGCGTGTGACGGCCCGCTCAGCACGCGGTCCAGCGTGCGCACCGGCATCGGCAGCACCCGGCGCCAGGGACGGTGCCCCGGGCGGCGGCGCGGCAGGGGCGGGGCGAAATGAATACTCGCGCGGCAGGACATCAGCGCTTCCGGTGCGTCATTGCGACCATGCCTTCGAGAATTACCCGGATACCACCGGAATGTCGATACACTTTCCCCGTGCTTCCCGGAAACCCGCACGCGTGCGCGTCTTTCCGCAAAACTTCTTGTCATGCTCGGTGCGGATTTCGCCGGGGTGGTCTTCACCACATCGGCGGAAGTGGTCGGATGCCCTATTTTCGGCTCCGCGAGAAAGGGCGCCGATGACACTCCGAACCCACGACCTCACCTTGCACGGCCGGCGCGTCCGGGTGCACGAGCACCTGCCCGCGACGGACGACGGCGACGAAGCGATCGTGCTGCTGCACGGGATCGCGGGCAGCGCCGGAACCTGGGCGCCGGTGCTGCAGCGGTGCGCCGGGCTCGGCCGCCGCGTCCTCGCCCCGGACCTGCCCGGGCACGGGGATTCCGACGCACCGCGCACGGACTACGGCCTCGGCGCGATGGCGAGCATCGTGCGGGACGTGCTCGCGGTGTCCGGCGTGCGGCACGCGACCGTCGTCGGCCACTCGCTCGGCGGGGGCATCGCGATGCAGTTCGCCTACCAGTTCCCGGAAATGTGCGACCGGCTCGTGCTGGTCGGCAGCGCCGGCCTCGGCCCGGAAGTCAGCCCCGTGCTGCGGGCGACCGCGCTGCCGGGGGCGCCGGTCTTCCTGGCGCTGACGGTCAACCGGTGGACGCTCGCCCTCGCGCGGGCCGTGGCCGGGGTCGGCCGCCGGCTCGGGGGATCGTTGAAATCTGAAACACGGGAACTGGCCAGGCACTTCGGCTCGCTGGCCGACCCCGGGCGGCGGCGCGCGTTCCTCGCCATCGCGCGCAGCCTGATCGACCTGCGCGGCCAGCGCGCGAGCGCCGTGGAGAAGCTCTACCTGGCCGAGTCGGTGCCGATGCTGCTGGTCTGGGGCGCGCGCGACCCGCTGATCCCGGCCGCGCACGGGCGCCGGACGGCGACATTGCTGCCGGACAGCCGCTTGACGGTGCTGGAAAACGTGAAACACTTTCCGCACGTGGCCGACCCGGACGGGTTCTGCCTGCTGCTGAACGAGTTCGTCTCGGGGACCACGCCCGCGCGGCTGACGCTCGACGACGTCGTCGCCCGCCTCTTGGCCGGCTGAGCCGTCCGAAAAGGCCGCCGAAAAAGTTGTCACCCGCGCACCATCGGCCCGCGGCGGAAGTGTCACCTCCCCTCGCGCCGTTCCACCCGTTCGGGTGTAGTCCGGACGGGTTACCCCGAAGTCAGCGGAGAACCCGTTGACAGTGCCGTTCGCGCGAAATTATGTTGCCTGAGCCACAAAATCTGGATCGGCTTCGACGACGAAGAGGCTGATTTTGTTGCCAGCAAGGATAAAAACATGACCGACGTGGACACCGGGTTCGCCGGCCCCGCACTGCGGGTCAACCGGCCTCATCCCGGCGAGCGCTCTTCCGGACCGGCTCACCGGCAGCAGTCCGTGTCGGCCGACCGGCCCCGGCACGCCTACCCACCCGCCCCTCGAACCCCGGCGGACCCCCAGCACGGGCGCGTTTCCGGCGCCATCGGGCTGTGGGCTTCGCTGCCCCGCGAACTGGCCGTGCGGTTCAAGCCGCGGGTCGACCCGCTCGCCCGCGCCATCCTGCAGGAGGTCCAGCGGGCGGTGCCCGAGTACCGCCAGCCCCTCGAAGGCGCGTTCGGGCACATCATCACCCAGGGTGTGCGGCAGTCGATCATCCAGTGCCTCGACAGTGTCGGCACCCCCGGTGCCGTCCCGCTCGAGACGTGGACGACCGTGTTCCGCAACCTCGGCAAGATCGAGTTCAACGAAGGCCGCAGCCTCGACTGCCTGCAGACCGCGTACCGGGTCGGCGGGCGGGTCGCGTGGCGGCACATCTCGGAGTTCGGGCAGGCCGCCGGCCTCGCCGCGGACACGCTGTGCACCAGCGCCGAGGCCATCTTCGCCTACGTCGACGAGATCTCCGCGCTGTCGATCGAGGGCTACACGGCGGCCCAGACGCGGGCCGCCGGCACCCGGGCGCGCCGCCGGAGACGGCTGCTCGACCTGCTGCTCGCCGATCCGCCGTCCGCACCGCAGACCATCTCCGCGCAGGCCGCCACCGCGCAGTGGCCGCTGCCGGCCGAGGTCACGGTCGTCGCCCTGGAACCCCGCGCCGACCAGCACAGCCTCACCGCGCCGGACCTGCACTCCGACGTCCTCGTCGACCTCGAGGGCAGCGAACCGTGCCTGGTCACCGGCGACCCGGCCAAGCACCTGACCAACCTGTCCGAGCGGCTGCGCGGCTGGCGCGCGGTGGTCGGCCCGACCGTGCGGCTCACCGACGCACCGCGGTCGCTGCTCTGGGCGCGCCGGACGTTGAAGCTCGTCCAGCGCGGCGTGCTGCCGGACGCACCGGTGACGCGCTGCACCGACCACCTGTCCACGCTGTGGCTGCTCGCCGACGAGTTCCTGGTCCGCGAGCTGTGTTCGCGCAGCCTGGAGCCGTTCAAGGACCTCACCCCGAAGCAGCGGGCGCGCCTCGGCGAAACGCTGCTGATCTGGCTGCAGTCCCGCGGCAGCGCGCCCGAGATCGCGAAACGGCTCAAGGTGCACCCGCAGACCGTGCGGTACCGCATGCACCAGCTGATCGACCTGTTCGGCGACCGGCTGAACAACGCCGACGACCGGCTCGACATGGAGATCGCCCTGCGCGCGGAGGCTCTCCTCGGTTCCTGACCACGATGAGGTGGGCGATGACGGGACCCCCCGTCGAAACGACGTACGGGCCGATGCTCGGCGGCGACGGGCGGCCGGGCCAGCTGTGGGCCCTGCTCCCCCGGGAGCTGGCCGCGGTGTTCCGGCCGCGGCTGCTGGACGTCGCCGACGAGGTGCTGCGCGAGATCCAGCGGACCATCCCGGATTACGCGCGGCCGCTCGACGGCGCGTTCGGCAAGGCGCTGCGGGCCGGCGTGCAGGCGGCGATCCTGCAGTTCATCGACCGGATCGCCGCGTCCGGCCCGGCGCCCGACGACCGGCGGAAGCTGTTCGTCGGGCTCGGCGTGCACGAGCTCGCGCAGGGCCGCAACCTCGACGTCCTGCAGGCGGCCTACCGGGTCGGCGCGCGGGTGACCTGGCGCCGGATGGCGGAGGTCGGCACGCGCGCCGGCGTGCCGTCGGCGACGCTGTGCCTGCTGGCCGAGGCGATCTTCGCCTACATCGACGAGCTGTCGGCGTTGTCGATCGAAGGCCACGCGGCGGCGCAGGCCCGTGCCGCGGGAGCACTGGAACGGCGCCGTCGCCGGCTGCTGGATTTGCTGCTGGCGGACCCGCCGTCGCCGTCCCGGACGGTCCAGGAAGCCTCGACGGCGGCGGAGTGGCCGCTGCCGCACCGGCTGGTCGCGGTGGCGCTCGACGAGGCCGCCGACGTCAGCGGCCTGGACGCGCTGGAGGACTTCGAAGACGGGACACCGCGGCTGCTGCTGGCCGCCCCCGAAGACCGCGACGCGCTGACGGCCGCGCTGGCCGGGCACCGCGCGGCGGTCGGGCCGCCGGTGCCGCCCCGCCAGGCGGGCCGGTCACTGGCGACGGCGCAGGAGGCCTTGCGCCTGGTGGCCGCGGACGCTCTCCCGGACGAGCCGCTGACCTGGTGCGAAGACCACCTCGCGACGCTGTGGCTGCGCAAGGAACCGTTCCTCGCCACGGAGGTCTGCCGCCGCCGGCTCGCCCCGCTGACGGCGTTGACGCCGAAGCAGTACAACCGCTTGGCGGGCACGCTGCTCGCGTGGCTGGAGACGTGCGGCAACGTCCGGGAGGTGGCCGACCGGCTGGCGATCCACCCGCAGACGGTCCGGGCCCGGGCGCAGGAGCTGGAAACCCTGTTCGCGGACCACCTCCGCAACCCGGACGACCGCTTCGAGATGATCCTCGCCCTGCGCGCGACCTTGACGTAGCCGGGTAACCGGCCCGGCCGACCGCCGCCTGCGCGGACACGCCGTCGAGGGCGTCGCATCCGTACCGCCTCACGCATCCTGGCCCGTCCCCGGCTCAGGCCGCGGCGCGTTCGGCGAGCGGACGGCGGCGCAGGCCCGGGTCGTGCACGGCCGGCGGCTGGTAGTTCTGGTCGAGCGCGCCCACGTTCGTGCCGGGCGGCACGATCTCGTCGATGCGGTCGAGGACGTCGTCGGTGAGCCGGACGTCGACGCCGGCCAGCAGGTCGTCGAGCTGGGGCATGGTCCGCGGGCCGAGCAGCGCGCTGGTGACGCCGGGGTGGGCGATGACGAAGGCCATCGCGAGGTGGGTCATCGGCAGGCCCGCTTCGGCGGCCAGCGGAACGAGCTGCTCGACGACGTCGAGCCGGCGCTCGTCGCTGAGGTGCTTGAGCAGGTGGGCCCGGCGCAGGTCGTTCCGCTCGCCCTTGCGGACGCGCCCGGTGAGCAGTCCCTGGCCGAGCGGGCCCCAGATCAGCGTGCCCATGCCGAAGCGCTGGGCCAGCGGCAGCACTTCGCGTTCGACGCCGCGGTTGAGGAGGGAGTAGGCCGCCTGCTCGGCGCGGAACCGCGCCAGGCCGCGCCGTTCGGCGACCCACTGGGCCTCGACGATGTCGCACGCGAGGCTCTGGGACGTGCCGATCGCGCGGACCTTGCCGGCGCGGAGCAGGTCGGTCAGCGCGGAAAGCGTTTCCTCGACGTCCGTCGCGGGATCGGTGCGGTGCAGCTGGTAGAGGTCGATGTGGTCGACCTGCAGGCGCCGCAACGAGTTCTCGACGGCGGTGACGATCCAGCGCCGGGAGGCGCCTTGGTGGTGCGGGTCGTCGCCGACCTGGCGGCCGAACTTGGTGGCGAGCACGACGTCGTCGCGGCGGCCCCGCAACGCTTTGCCGACGACCTCTTCGGAGTCGCCGTAGGCGTCGGCGGTGTCGATGAAGTTGAGGCCCGCGTCCAGTGCCTTGTGGATCATGCGGGCGGAGTCGTCCGGGTCGGGGTTGCCGAAGGACGTCGCGAACATCATCGCGCCGAGCGCGTACGGGCTGACCTTGATCCCGGTCCGGCCGAGGGTGCGGTAGTGCATGGGGGTCTCTTCCCGTCGGGGTGCCGGCCGGCGCGGATGCCGTACGCTGGCCGTAAGTGGAAAGCTATTCCGGAACTATACGGAAAAGCTTTCCGG
Source organism: Amycolatopsis sp. cmx-4-83 (assembly GCF_046548815.1). NCBI lineage: Bacteria > Bacillati > Actinomycetota > Actinomycetes > Pseudonocardiales > Pseudonocardiaceae > Amycolatopsis > Amycolatopsis sp. cmx-4-83. The sequence goes on from NZ_JAEBEF010000005.1 coordinate 153,180, forward strand.
TTATGCAACCGAGAGGGGCGAAGTGACCCAGGAGACCCGACGCCGGCGTGCCGACGCCCAGCGCAACGTCGAGGCCTTGATCGAGGCGGCGCGGACGGTCTTCGCCACCTCCGGCGTGGACGCGCCGGCCAAGGAGATCACCGACCTCGCCGGAGTCGGCGTCGGCACGCTGTACCGGCACTTCCCGCAGCGCTCGGACCTGGTCAAGGCCGTCGTGCGGACCGGGATCGACGCCGTCGCCGACGCCGGCCCCCAGCTGAGCGCCGCCCACCCGCCGGAGCGGGCGCTTTCGCTCTGGATCGACCGGTTCGTCGAGCTCCTCGGGACCAAGCGCGGGCTCGCCTCGGCTCTGCACTCGGGCGATCCGGCGTTCGAGGGGCTGCCCGGCTACTTCATGGAGCGGCTGGGGCCCACGCTCACGGCTCTGCTCGACGCGGCGGCCGCCGACGGTGCGATCCGCGGCGACCTCGGCGCCGAGGACCTCCTGCACGCGATCGCGTTGTTGTGCCAGCCCGCACCCGGGCGCGAGCCGGGGCACGGCAGGCGCATGGTCGCCGTCCTCGTCGACGGCCTCCGCTACGGCGCCGCCGAAGCGTGAGCCCTCCACCGCGCATCGCCCGGCCGGCTCAGCGGACGCCGGCCGCCACCACGAACGGGAGCGCCACGAACAGGCGGTCGTCGCGGGCTCTCGCCGTCTGCTCTTCGAGCCAGTCGCCTTCGCCCGCGAGGTCGGCGAGCATCGGCAGGCACGCGGCGTCGGTCCAGACCGCCGTGCGCACCTCCACCGTCACGCCGGTGAACCCGTTGTCCAGCAACAAGTTTCGGTAGCGCCGCGCCACCCTCGGGTGCGGCAGCCGGTCCGCCCGGGCGTGGACGAGCGCGCGGGTGCGGCCGGGGTCGTCGGAGTCGATCAGGATGGCGTCCCAGTCCTGCCCGGTGAGCACCGCGCGCCCGCCCGGCGCGAGCACCCGGCAGGCCTCGGTGACCGCCGCCCCGGGATCGGGGAGCGCGTGCAGCACCTTGTCGGCGCGGTAGCCGGTGACCGCGCCGTCGCCGAGGGGCAACGCGGTCGCGTCGGCGACGTGGAATTCGCCCGCCGGCCAGCGCTCGGCGGCGGCCTCGACCATGGCGGCGTTCAGGTCGACGCCGATGGCGCGGACGCCGCGGGCGGCCAGCTCGCCGACCGCGCGCCCGCCGCCGCAGCCGACGTCGACCACCGTGCCCGTCAGGCCGCGGTAGGTGAGTTCGCGCAGGTCGCGGGCGGCGGGCCGGTCGTCGAAGGAATCCAGGAGAGCGAGCAACGTGGACATGGCCGCCATCTTGGGACTTAATGTCGGCATGAAGTCAATAGGCGAGGTGGCGGCCCGGTTCGGGGTGCCGTCCCACGTGCTGCGTCACTGGGAGGCCGAAGGGCTGCTGGCCCCCGCACGCGCCGGGAACCGCCGTCGCTACAGCGATGCCGACCAGCACCGGGTCGCGGCGATCCTGGTCTCGAAGGAGGCGGGCCTCGGGCTCGCCGACATCCGGGCGGTGCTGGCCGCCCCGACCGCGTCGGCGCGCGAGGAACTGCTGGCCGGGCACCGGCGGCGGCTGGAAGCCCGGCTCGCCCGGACGCAGGCCGCGCTCGACCTGCTCGGCGGTGGCCCCTGCCCGCACGACGACATCATGACCTGCCCGCACTTCCGCGGCCTGCTGGCCGGACGGCTGCCGTCAGACGCCTGACGCGTCCTCCCCGAACAGGTCGGTCCGGTGCACGAATTCCTCGAGCACGGAAGAAAAGTACGGCCGCCAGACCGCCGGCGAGAGCTGCCCGGTGCCGACCCGGGTGATCGCCGCGGGCAGCCCGCGGGAGCGCCGCCAGGCCGCGAACGCGTCCAGCCACGCGTCCGCCGTCGCGTCCCCGACCCGGCCCGGCGAACCGAACAGCGCCGTCGCCGGCGAGCACAGCAGCCACCAGACCGGCGGGATTTCCGCGATCGCCTCGTGCAGCCGGCGCGCACCGAGCACCCTGGCCCGCCACACGGTCTCGGCGTCCTCGGCGAACACCCCGGCCGCGTGCACGATCCCCCGCAACGCCACGCCACCCGCCGTCGCTTCGGCGATCAAGCGGTCCGCGACGCCGGAGTCGGCGAGGTCACCGGCGACGACCACGACGTCGACGCCAGGGAGGTCGGCCACCCCGCCGCGCCGTCCGGAAAGGACGATCCGGGTGGCTCCGTGGTCCGCCAGCCACCGCGCGGTGGCCAGTCCGAGCGCGCCGAACCCGCCGGTCACCACGTACGCCCCCGGCCCGGCCGGCACTTCGGGCGCGACCGGGACCCGCGTCAGCCGTGCCGCGTACCGGACGTCGTGGCGCCAGCGCACTTCGTCTTCCGGCGCGTCCGCGCGCAGTTCCCGTGCGATCGCGTCCACAGTGGACCGGACGTCGAAGTCGGCGATGCTGGCCCGCAGGTCCGGGCGTTCGCAGGCGAGCACCCGGATCAGCCCACGCAGGAACACCAGCCCCGGCTCGCCCCGCGCCTGCGTCACCAGGTGGAAGCGGACGCCGCGGTCGAGCCGCGCGACCACCGACGAGACCGCCTGCAGGAGTTCGCGCGCGTCCTCGGGGTCGTGGTAGGCGTGCGGGGCCCCGGTGAGGAACACGACGCCGCGCACCCGGCGGCCGGCCAGGAACCCGGGCAGCTCGCCGAAGTCGTCCTGGGGCAGGGAAAGGGCCTCGTCCCCGGTCTCGGCCAGCGACAGCGCGAGCGCGACGGCCCGGGCCAGCGCGGCCGGGTGCTCGTCGGTGAGCAGCAGCCACGACCCCGGCGGCAGCGGCGGCGCCGGCGGCAACGGGGCTTCGGGCCAGGTCACCTCGAACGCCCGGGTGGCGAACGGGACGCCCGGCGACAACGCGCGTTCGTCCTCCACCGGCCCGGTCACCGGAGGCCGTCCGGTGTGGACAGACCGGCCAGGTAGCTTTCCCGGCACTCGGCCCGGTTCCCCGGCAGCGCGCCCGCGCTCAGCACGACGACCCGGCGCGGCGTGAGCCCGTGCCGCTCCGCCAACGCACCGCGCACGGCCCGCTCGACCACGCCGCGCGGCGGGACGATTCCCGAGGCCAGCTCGACGACCAGCACGACTTGCGCACCGGGGACGGCGAACGCGGCCGCGTCCCGGATCGCCGGATGGGCTTCCCCGGCGGTCGCTTCGAGGTCGCGCGGGTGGTGCCCGGCGGCAAAGTCTTCGTCCAGGATGGACAGCTCGCCCGCCTCGTCGAGCACGCCGAGGTCACCGGTCCGCAGCCACCACCGGGGTTCGTCGTCCCCGGCGAGGATGGCGCAGAAGACGCGGGACGATTCTTCGGGCCGGTTCCAGTAGCCGCGGGCGACGTTCGGCCCGCTCACCCAGATCTCGCCGGCCTCGCCCGCGGGCAGCCGCCGTCCGCCGGGATCGACGATCGCGACGCGCTGGCCCGCCGGGTGCCCGCACGCGACCAGCGCGGTCGCTTCGGGCACGCGGTAGCAGACCCGCAGCTGCCCGACCGCCTCGCGCAGCCGGTCCAGCTCGGGGTCGGTGGTGCTCGCCAACGTCGTCACGGGCCCGAGCGCCTCGAGCGGTTCCAGCCGCTCGACGAGCACCGCGGGCCGGCCGGTGGTGAGCGGCACGGCCACGCCGAGCAGCAGGCCCAGGGGATCGCTGAGCGGCGACCGGCTCACCAGCGTCCCCGGCCCCAGCACCGGCGCCGCCTGCCGGGCGTTGGCGACGACGTTCGCGTGCGTGACCATCACCCCGCCCGGGTACTGCAGGTAGGCCACGTCTTCGGCGGGCACCGGGTCCTCGGTGAAGCCCGGTGCCGCGGGCACGGCGTCCACAGCGAGCACGCGGTGGCCACACGTGTCCAAAGTGGATAGAAAGCGCCGGGTCGCCGCGACCGTCGCCGAAGTCGCCAGCACGATCGCCGGTTCCGCGTCCGCGAAGACGCGGGCGCGGTCCGGGCCGGCGGGGATCGCGACCAGCCCGGCGCGGAGCACGCCGAGGAACGCGACGACCTGCTCGACCGGGTGCGCGACGAGGATCGCCACGCGCTGCCCGGGTTCGGTGACCTGGCGCAGGGCCGCGGCGACGGCGGTGACCCGGCCGTCCAGCTCGGCCCAGGTCACCGTCGTCCCCTCGGGCCCGAGGAAGGTAAGCGCTCTCTCAGTGCCCGAGGCCGCCGCGCGGGCGGTCAGGAGCGTCGAAAGCGTCGTGGCCCCGGCGGCCCGTTCAGAACTCGTGAGCATCGGTCCCTCGTGCATTCTCAGGCGGCGGACATCCCGGTGACGCGCCACTTCCCGCCGGCGCGCTCGGCCGTGACGCTCAGCTGCGCGGCCCCGGTGCTGCGCTGCCCGTCGCCCCGCGTCCCGGTCTGGTCGAGGAACACCAGCAGCGCCGCGCGGTCGCCGTCCAGCAGCTTCACGCCGGCCGCGACGGCGGTCGAGGTGACCACCAGCTTCTGGTCCGCGGCGAGCTTGCGCACCTGGCCGAAGAGCTGGTCGTACTGGGCCAGCGCGGGACCGGTGAGGACGTCCTTCGCCGCCTGCTCGCTCTTGGCCGGGTCGTCGAAGCGGTAGGAGAAGACCGTGCCGAGCGCGGCGCTGATCTGCTTCGCCGCGTCCGCGGTGCCCGAAACGTCGGCGAGCGCGCTGTTGTGCGCGACGACAGCGTTCGTCTGCCGCGCCTCGATCGCGCACCAGCCGGCGACCCCGGCCATCAGCACGGCGACCACCGCGAACACCAGCCACGAACGGCGGTGCGGGGCGGCGGGCGGGTCCGGTTCGGTGCCCGGTTCCGGTTCCGGGTCGTGGTGGCGCCCGGCCACCTTGACGGCTCGCTTCTTCGTCGGAACGGTCACGGTGCCTCCCCGGCCGGGACCTGGCCGAGCCCGGTGACGTGCCAGCCGTCCGGCCCGCGCGTCAGGTCGGCCTGGAACCGGTTGCGCTTGGTCACGGCGTCACCGCCGTCCGGTGCGACGACCAGTTCGACCGACGCGATCAGCTTCGCCGTCCCCGCACCGGTGTCCACTTCGGTCACCGCGGCGTCGGTGACCTTGCCGGTGGTGACCGTCTTCGCCTGGGCGATCCGGTCGAGGCTGCCCTGCCGGTCGGCCGCCAGCTCGTCGTGCAGGGCGCCGCCGGAGAGGTCCAGCCAGCGCTGGTAACCCGGCGCCGCCCGGTGGTAGTCCAAAGTGGTCAGTCCGGCGACGGCCGTCCGGCCCGCCTGCAAGGCGTCTTCCCGGACGACCGCGCGCGCGACGCCGTCGTCGTGCGCCGCCTGCCACCAGGTGAACCCGGACCACCCGGCCGCCGCGGTCGCCACGACCGCGGCCGCCGGGGCCAGCCACGTCAGGATCTTCACGGCCGTCCTCCCGGTGCGTTCTGCGAACCCCGCACGTTCGTCGGATTGCCCCTCGGCAGCGCGCAGCGCGCGGCCGTGTTCAACGGGCGGGTCGAGGTGTCCAGGCCGTCGCGGTACGGCGTCGTGTACCCGGTCGTGCACGGCGGCGGGTCGAAGAAGGTCAGCGACAGCCCGAAGTGGGCGCCGTCCGGCCGGATCACCGCGCTGCCCGCCGCGACCGCCTGCGGTGCGGTGATCAGCAGCTGCCGCAGCCCGTCCCGCCGGTTCTCCAGGACGTCCGCGGTGGTCAGCAGGTTCGCCAGCAGCACGCCCAGCTGCGGCCCGGAGTCGCGGATCAGGGCGCCGACCTCGTTCGCCGCGGCCGGCACCGCCGGGATGAGCGTGCGCAGGTCGCCGTCGGCCCGCTTCAACGTCGAGGCCAGCAGCTTCGCGTTGGCACCGAACTCGCGGATCGCGCCGGCCTGCTGCACCTGGGTGTCGAGCACGACGTGCGCGTCGGTGACGAACCGGGTCAGCGGCGCCACGTGCGCGCTCGCCGCCTGCACGAACTCGATGCCGCGCCCGACCAGCTGGTCCAGCGCCGGACCGGCGTCGGTGGTCGCGTTGTACAGCTCGTCGACGACCGTGCGCAGCGCGGGCTTGGGCACCGAATTGGCGAACGTGTCCACCGTCGACAAGACGACGTCGACCGGCAGCGGGATCTTCGTGTCGGCCTGTGTGATCACCGACCCGTCCCCCAGCTTCGGCCCGCCGGCACTGCGTGGCCGCAGGTCGACGTACTGCTCGCCGACCGCCGAGCGGTCCGCGACGACGGCCTCGGTGTCGGCCGGGACCGGCGCGGTGCCCGAGTCGATCTCCAGGTCGGCTTCCATCCCGGCCGGGGTCAGGCGCAGCTCGCCGACCCGGCCGATCGGGACCCCGCGGTAGGTGACCTCGGCGCCTGCGAAGATGCCGCCGCCGGTCGGGAACTGCGCTTTCACGGTGTAGCCGCGGTCGAAGAACACCTTGTCCAGACCGGCGTAGGTGGCTCCGACGTAGGCCACGCCGAGCACGGCGATGACCACGAAGATCGTCACCTGCAGGCGCACGAACCGGGTCAGCATCAGTGACCCACCTTGAGGAAGCCGTTGAGGTAGTCGCCGCGGATGGTGTCGAGCGCCGCGTCCGGGAACGGGAAGGTGAAGATCATCTCCATCGCCTTCGGCAGCTTGTCGCCGGAGTCGGCCAGCCGCCGCAGCAGCGGTTCGAGGGCCTTGAGGTCGGCGACCAGGTCGTCCTTGCTGCGGTTGACCGTGTCGACGGCGACCGAGGTCAGGCCGTCGAGGGACTTGAGCATCCCGACCAGCGCCTCGCGCTGCTGGTTGAGCACGCCGATGCCGGGGGTGAGGCCGTTCAGCGTGGTGGTGATCTGGTCGGTGTGCGCGTTCAACGTCTGCGCGAGCTTGTTGACGCTCTCGATCGCCCGCGTGATCTCGGTGCGGTGCTCGTCGAGGCCGCGCACGAATTCGTCCAAAGAGGACAGCAGGCTGCGGGCCGCGGTCTCGCGGCCGCCGAGGGCTTCGTTGAGCTGGTGGCTGATGTTCTGGACCTGAGCCACACCACCGCCGTTGAGCAGCAGCGACAACGCCCCGAAGACCTCCTCGATCTCCGGCGTCAGCGTGGACCCCTCCAGCGGGATGGTCGCCCCGTCGAGGAGCCGGCCCGACGGCGTCGCGTCGGGCGGCGCGGCCAGCTCGACGAACTTCTCGCCGAGGATGCTGGCCTGCCGCAGCCGCGCGACGGCGTTGCCCGGCAGGTCGACGTCGCCGTTGAGGAGCAGGTCCACGATCGCGCTGCGCCCGTCCGGCGCCAGCTCCACCTTCACGACCTGCCCGACCGGGACGTCGTTGACCTTGACGCCGGACTGCGGCACCAGGTCGAGCACGTTGGTGAAGCTCGCGGTGACGTGGATCGGGTGGTCGCCGAGCGCGGCGCCGCCGGGCAGCGGGATGTCGTAGACGCTGACGCCGCGCCCGCAGCCGGTGGTGACCAGCGCGAGCGTCACCACGGCGGCGAGCTTGACCAGGGACTTCATTTCCCCTCCGGGAACTCGAGGAGGTTGCCGCGGCCGTCGAGGGTCCCGTTCGCCTTGTCGTAGGCGCCCAGGAGGTTCGTCAGCGCGTTCGGCGCCGCCTGCAGCGCTTCGGCGAGGGAATCCTTCTGGTTGACGAGGATCTTCGTGACGTCGGCGAGTTTGTCCACATCGGTCTGGACCTTGCCGCGGTTGTCCTTGATGAACCCCTGCACGACGCTCAGCGCCTGGGTCAGCTCGGTCAGCGCGCCGGAGAACTGGTCGCGCTGGTCGGCCAGCACCTTGCTCAGCGAAGCGATCTGCGAGATCGCCTGCTTCACCTGACCGTCGTTGGCGGCGAGCATCGCGGTGAACTTGCTGATGTTGTCCACCGAGCCGAACAGGTCGTCCTTCGAATCGCTCGCGGCGCGGGCGAATTCGCCGAGGTTCTTGATCGCCGTGCCGATGGTCTGCCCGTTGCCGCTGAGGTACTCGGCCGACTTGGTCAGCACCTCGCTGACGGCGCCGTCCTTGTTGGCCCCCTGCGGGCCCAGCGCGGACATCAGCTGGTTGAGGCTGTGCAGCAGGTCGTCGACCTCGACCGGGGTCGCGGTGCGCTCCCGCGGGATCGAAGCGCCGTCGGGCAGCTGCGGCCCGCCGCGGTAGACGGGCGTGATCTGCACGTACCGGTCGGCGACCAGGCTCGGCGTGATCACGACAGCTCCCGAGTCCGCGGGCAGCTGGGCATCCGGCTTGAGCGTCATGGTCACCTTGACGTCGGTGCCGTTCGGCTCCACTTTGGACACCGACCCGATGGCGACACCGAGGACGCGCACGTCGGAGTTGGGGTAGATGCCCACGGCGGCGGTGAAGTACGCGGTCAGCGTCCGCTCCCGGGGTGCGGTCGCGATCGGCCACGCCGCCGAGACGACGAGGGCGAGGAGGACACCGACGGTGAGCGCGCGCAGTCGCGTCCGCCGTCGTGCCTGCGCTCCCAGGTCGATCAGCTGGTGCGCCATCAGCGTCCCCCGTTCTTCGGCGGCAGGCAGCTTCCCGGCGTGCTGCCGGTGGGGATCAGGCCGCAGATGTAGGTGTCGATCCACCGGCCGTTGCCGACGGCGTTGCCGAGCAGCCGGTAGAACGGCCCGGCCAGGCGCAGGCTGTCCTCGAGCTTCCCTTGGTTCTGCTGCAGCACTCCTGCGACGCGGTCGAGCTGGTCGAGCGCCGGGCCGAGCGTCTTCTGGTTGTCCGCGACCAGCCCGCGCAGCTGGATCGAGAGGTTCTTGATGCCGCTGAACAGCTGCGCGATCGCGTCCTTGCGCGCGTTCAGCTCGGTCAGCAGCGTGTTGCCGTCGCGGATCAGCGCCTGGATCTGGCCGGTGCGCTCGCCGAGCGTCTTAGACACCTGGTTGGTGTTCTGGAACAGCTTGACCAGCTCATCGTCGCGCGAGGCAAGCGTTTGCGACAAGGCGGCGATGCCGTCGAACGCGGTCCGCACGTCCTGCGGGGCCGACGCGCCGAGCGTGTCGGACAGCGTGCGGAACGCCTGCGCGAGCTGGTCGGTGTCGATCGCGCCGACCGTGCCGGCCAGGTCGTTGAAGACCGTGGTGACGTCGTAGGGCGAGCTCGTGCGCTCGGGCGGGATGGGCTGTGCCGGGTCCAGCTCGCCGTTGCCGACCGGGTCGAGCACGAGGTTCTTCTGGCCCAGCAGCGTCTTGATCTTGATCGCCGCCGTCGTCCGGTTCCCGACCCAGGTGTCCTTGACCCGGAACAGCACCTCGACGTGGTCGCCGGCCAGCCGCACGTCGGTGACCTCGCCGACCTTCACCCCGGCCACCCGGACCTCGTCGTTCGGCTTCAGCCCGGCGGCCTCGTGGAAATCCGCCCGGTACGTGGTGCCGCCGCCGACGAGCGGCAGGTCGTCGGAGAAGAAGGTGGCGCTGCCGAACAGGGCCATCACCAGCGCGGTCACCGCACCGACGGCGATCGGGTTCCGCGAGCGGAACGGCTTGACGCGGGGCGGTTTCACCGGCACCTCCCGGCCGTGACGGGGATGCCGGGCGGCGGGCCGCCGGGCGCCGGTTTCGCGTCGGTCTCCACCGAGCAGAGGTAGAAGTTCGCCCACGAGCCGTAGGAGAACAGCGTGCCGATCCGGTCGAGCTTCTTCGGCAGGTTGTCGACGAACTGCTGGAACACCGGGGTGTTGTCGGCCAGGTTCTTCGACAGGTCCCCGAGCGCGGTGATGCTGTCCTTGAGCGGCTGCCGCCCCTGCTCCAGCAGCCCGGCGGTGGCGGTGGTCAGCTCGCCGAGCCCGCCGATCGCCTGCCCGATCGGCTTCGCGTCCGCGGCGAGGCCGGTGACCAGCTGCGCGGTGGTGTCGACCAGCGCGTCGAACTGGTCGCCCTGGGCGTTCACGGTGTCGAGGACGGTGTTGAGGTTGCCGATCACCTGCCCGATGACGGCGTCTTTCCCGGCCAATGTGGACGTCAGCGACGCCGTGTGCCGCAACAGGCTTTCGATCGTGCTCCCCTCGCCCTGCAGCACCTGGATGATCTCGAACGACAGCTGGTTGACGTCGTTGGGCGAGAGCGCCTGGAAGAGCGGCTTGAAGCCGTTGAACAACGCGGTGAGGTCGAGCGCCGGCGTGGTCCGGTCCAGCGGGATCTCGGCGCCCTCGGCCAGCGTCGGCGAGGTGTCGGTGGCACCGGGGTCGACCGAGAGGTACCGCTGCCCGACCAGGTTGCGGTAGCGGATGGTGACCGCGGCCGACGCGGTCAGGCGGTGCGTGAGGTCGACGGAGAAGTCGACGTCGGCGAGGCGGTGCTCGACGACCCGCACCGCGTCGACCTGGCCGATCCGGACGCCGGCCATGCGGACCTCGTCGCCGGGGTTGACCGACGTCGCGTCGGTGAACCGGGCGGTGTACCCGATCGTCGAGCCGACGCCGGCGTTGGCGATCGTGATGGCCAGCACGCCGGTCGCGACCGCGGTGACGAAGAAGAAGATCAGGCCCTTGATCGCGGGCCCCGCGATGCTCCTCATCGGACGGTCACCTCCGTTCCGCGCAGCGCCGGTCCGATCAGGACGCTGCTCCAGTCCGGCACGGCGCCCAGCGCCGGCTTCAGGAGCTCGGCGACGAGCTGCCGCTCCCCCGGGGAGTTGGCCGGCCCGAGATCGCCGTCGGTCGCGAAGGCGGCACCCGAGGCCGCCGCCCCGCCGCCGTAGCACTTCGGGCCGCCGGTGGCGTCGAAGCGCGGGGTGTCCCGGCCGGGTACGTACTTGTCGCGCGGGTCCTGCACGGTGAGCGTGACGTGCAGCCCCGGCTCGTTCGTGCCCTTGCCCAATGCCTTCTCCATCAGCGGCTTGAGCCGGTTCACCGCGTCGAACAGGCACGGGAACTCGGGCGAGTACTGGGAAAGCAGCTCCAGCGACGGGCGGCTCGCGGCGGAGACACCGATGATGTTGTCCTTGTTCTTCCGCAGGAAGTCGTTCAGGTGCCCGGTGGCGCTGGTGACGCTCGTGTAGAGGTTGTCGAGGTCGGCTCGGGTGTCCACAATGGTCTTCGCGGTGGTCGACAGGTCGGTGAGCGCCTGCAGGATGTCCGGCGCGGCGGTGGTGTAGACGTCCGCCGCGTTCGCCAGGCCGGTGATGTCCGCCTTGAACTGCGGCATCAGCGGGTTCAGCTGGGCCAGCAGGTCCTGCAGCTTCACGATGCTGTCGCCGATCGGCTGACCCCGGTTGTCGAGGGCCTGTGAGATCGCGCCGAGGGAGCTGTTCAGCTTCTGCGGCTGGACTGCGCGCAGCAGCGGCAGCAGGTCGCCGAGAACGCGTTCGAGCTCGATCGCGCTCGACGAGCGGTCCTGCGCGATGACGTCCCCCGCGGCGAGCTTCCCCTGTGGACGATCGGGCAGCACGAGGTTGACGTACCGCTCGCCGAAAACGGTCTTCGGCAGCAGCCGCGCGGAGACGTTGCCGGGCAGCTGGCCGATCTTCGCCGGGTCGAGCGCCAGGTCGATCTCGGCGCCGGTGCGCGTGCTGCGCACCGCCCGGACCTCGCCGAACGGTACGCCCTTGACCTTGACCTCGGCGGTCGGCGCGAGCTGGTTGCCGACCCGATCCGCTTTCAGCGTCACCAGCTCGGCGTCGTCGAAGTCCTTGTCGTAGATGGCGACCGCGAGGTAGCCGAGCAGCACGAGCACGCCGAGGAACGCGACCCCGGCGAGCTGCGTGGCGAAACGGCTCATCCGGACACCTTCACCGTCGTCGTCGCGCCCCAGATGGCCAGGGACAGGAACAGGTCGAGCACGCTGATCAGCACGATCGACGTCCGCACGGCCCGGCCGACCGCGACGCCCACCCCGGCCGGCCCGCCGGAAGCGCGGTAGCCGTAGAAGCAGTGGGTCAGGATCACGCCGACGCTGAAGACGAGCACCTTGCCGAACGACCACAGCACGTCACCGGGCGGCAGGAACAGCGTGAAGTAGTGGTCGTAGGTGCCACCGGACTGGCCGAAGAAGACGACGGTCGTCAGCCGCGAGCCGAGGTAGGAGATCAGCAGCCCGATGACGTACAGCGGGATGATCGCGATGAACCCCGCGACGATCCGGGTGGTGACCAGGTACGGCATGCTCCGCACGGCCATCACCTCGAGCGCGTCGATCTCCTCCGAGATCCGCATGGCGCCCAGCTGCGCGGTGAAGCCACTGCCCACTGTGGACGAAAGCGCGAGCCCGGCGACGAGCGGCGCGATCTCGCGCGTGTTGAAGTACGCCGTCAGGAACCCGGTCATCGCCGAGATGTTGATCTGGTTCAGCGCGCTGAACCCCTGCAGGCCCACGGTGACGCCGGTGAACACGCACAGCCCGACCATCACGCCGATCGTGCCGCCGATCACCGCGAGCGCGCCGCTGCCGAACGTCACTTCCGCCAGCAGCCGCACCACCTCGCGGAAGTAGCGGGTCACCGCGAGCGGGACGGCCGCGATCGCCCGGACGTAGAACATCAGCTGGTCGCCGAGTTCGAACAGCCGGTCGCCGGGTTTGCCGAGGATGGCCACTCAGGTTCCCTTCGCCGGGACGAGCTGCAGGTACAGCGCGGTCAGCACGGTGTTGACGAAGAACAGCAGCAGGAAGGTGATGACGACGGACTGGTTGACGACGTCGCCGACGCCCTTGGGGCCGCCCTTCGGGTTCAGGCCGCGGTAGGACGCGACCACCCCGGCGAGGTAGCCGAAGATCACCGCCTTGACGGAGCTGACGACGAGGTCCGGCAGCTGCGCGAGGGCGTTGAAGCTGGCCAGGTACGCGCCGGGCGTGCCGCCTTGGATGATCACGTTGAAGAAGTAGCCGCCCAGCACGCCGACGACGCTGACCAAGCCGTTGAGCAGCACGGAAACGCCGACGGCGGCCTGCACCCGCGGCACGACCAGCCGGTGGATCGGCGAGACGCCGAGCACCTCCATCGCGGCGATCTCTTCGCGGATGCTGCGTGCGCCGAGGTCGGCGCAGATGGCGCTGCCGCCCGCGCCGGCGATGATCAGCGTCGTCACGATCGGGCTCGCCTGCTGCACGACGGCCAGGACGCTGGCGGCACCGTTGAACTGCTGGGCGCCGATCTGGCTGGTGAGCGACCCGAGCTGCAGCGAGATGACCGCGCCGAACGGGATGGACACCAGGATCGCCGGCATGATGGACACGCTGGCGATGAACCAGAACTGCTCGACGAATTCGCGGACCTGGTACGGGCGGCGGAACATCGCGAGGACGATGTCGAGGCCCATGGCGCACATGCGCCCGAATTCGCGCAGGCCGTTGGCCGCTTTCCGGGGAGCTTCGCTGAGCAGGGTGGTCATGCTTGCTTGCACCCGGCGCTGAAGCAGCGCAACGTGAGGTTCGAAACGAAGGTGTTGCCCGGCCCCGAAACCAAGCCGGTGAGCAGCCGGCTCAGGTCCTCGTGCCCGGTGCACCCGGCGAACGCGGGCGTGCTGAACGTCGAAGTCACCTTCACCGGCGGGGCCGGCAGCGAAATCGGCACCAGGGCCTTGATGGTCACGGACGCGGGCTGCGCCGTCCGGCAGTCCGGGCCGACGTCGAGCGCCTTGCCGTCCACCTTCACGTTCGAGAGCTTGATGAACACCTTCGCGGTCACGTCGGTGTCGGCGCAGATGTTCGTCTGCGTGGCCTTGCAGTCCTTGTCCTTGCCCGTGTGCACGGTGGCCGTGCCGGTGGCGTCGCCGTCCGGGACGATCTCGACCCGGCCGGTGGTGCCCATGAACCGGAACGCGACGAAGTAGCCGTCGGTGGGCGGGATGTTCAACTTGCCGGTGATCGGCACGGTGCTGGTGAGGCCGCCCAGCGCGCCGTCGAAGGTGCCGGGCGGGAACGCGATGTCCGACCCGAGCTTGGCGACGTGGCTCGTGGTCGGCTGCTGCGCGTCCCCGAGGGTGAACCCGAAGGGGATCGGCGCGGCGGCCGCTTGCGCCGGCGCCGGAGTCGCGTCCTCGTTGGGTGCGGCTTCCGCGGCACCCAACGAGAACGCGGCCAGCGCCAGCACGAGCGGCAGCGAGAACCGGGTCAGCGAAGACATTCGGACTTCCTCATCGAAGGCGATCCTTTCCGAAGCTACTGACGATTCTCGTTGCGGGACAAGGGTTGTTCACGTTCTTGTCACGCGGGTCTGCGTTTTCGCGCCACTACTTCACTTCTTGGTGAGGGTCACTTCCAGCTTGTTGCCGGGGCCGGAGGTGAGCCCGCTGATCAGTCCGGTCAGGAACCCGCACCCGGTGAACTGCGGGATGCCGTACGTCGCGGTCAGCTTGCCGCCCTTGAGCGGGTCGAACCCGGGCGCCGAGACGAGCGGCACGTCGGCCGGCTTCACCGTGTGGCACGACTTCGACTGCAGGATCGGGAACCCGAAGACCCGCACCTTGGTCAGCTGGACGTCGATCCGCGCGTTCGCCTTGACCGCACCGCCGGTGAGCGTGCCGTTGATCGCACCGACCTGGTCGAGCTTCACCGTCGCGGACGCCGGGATGAAGCCGAGGACGCGGAAGTCCACGTCCGACTTCGGCAGCGCGAGCTGGGCGCCGAACTTGCCGGACGCGGCGTCGAGCTTCGCGTCCAGGCTGCCCGGGCCGAGCGGCAGCGTGGCGTGCAGCTGCTTGAGGACCGACTTGCCCTTGACCGAGTACTTGACCTCGACGCCGCCCGGCGGCGTGGTCGGCTGGGTCGTCGGCTCGCTGGTGGGCGTCGACGGTTCCGTGGTCGGCGTGGTCGGTTCCGTCGTCGGCGTGGTGGGCTCCGTGGTGGGAGTCGTCGGCTCCGTCGTCGGGGTCGTCGGCTCGGTCGTCGGCGTGGTCGGCTCCGTGGTGGGAGTCGTGGGCTCCGTCGTCGGGGTCGTCGGCTCCGTGGTGGGAGTCGTCGGCTCCGTCGTCGGGGTCGTCGGCTCCGTCGTGGGAGTGGTCGGCTCCGTGGTCGGCGTGGTCGGCTCGGTCGTCGGAGTTGTGGGCTCCGTCGTGGGAGTCGTCGGCTCCGTGGTCGGAGTGGTCGGAGTGGTCGGACTGGTCGGCTCCGTCGTCGGGGTCGTCGGCTCCGTCGTGGGAGTCGTCGGCGTGGTGGGAGTCGTGGGCGTGGTCGGGGTCGTCGGCGTCGTGGTGCCGCCCGCCGGCTTGATCTCGAACGTGCCCAGCTGCTGGTTCTGGCCCGGGACGGCGACGCAGTCCGAGGTGAACGTGCCCAGGTCGGTCGGCTGGCCGTCCGCCGTGCGCGGGGTCATCGTGGTGCTGAAGTTCCCGACCGTCACCGACGCGGTGCCGGGGCTGGGGAACGTCACCGCCGGCGCCTTGCCGCTGCTCTTGACGTGGAACGCGCCCGAGGGCGGCACCGGCGTCGACGCGATGGTCAGCGGCAGGTTCAGGTTCAGCGTTTTGTCGACCGGGTACTTGAGCTGCGCCGCGGCCTTCGCCGAGCCGTCGAGCGAGGTGGCGCCGACCAGGGCGAGGCCCTCGGTGGCGGTCTCCGGCACGGTGACGTCGACGTCGAAGGTGATCGGCGTCGACGAGGCACCCGCGACGGCGTTGTCGGGCAGGTTCGTGTCGATCTTCACCGCCAGCACCTGGTCGCCGATCAGCGGGAACGGGCAGTTGTAGTTCAGCGTCAAGCTCACCGGCGCGGCCTCGGTCGGCCCGGCCCCGACGAGCACGACGGTCGCCGCGACCCCCGCGACGGTAGCGGCGGCCAAGCCGTACGCGGGCTTTCTCGACTTCCACGAAAATCTCACGGGTCGTCACCTCAGGGAATGGGGGAATTTCAGCGAAAACTACCTCCGCGATTCCGGCCGAACAAGCCGCTCCGATTTCTTTGTCACGCGCATGGGAACGCCCCCGCTGGGAAGGGTCATGCAGGTCAGCGCTTGTCACGTGCGGACGGATCGGGGCGGCGGAAATTGTCACGCGCACGGCCGGTGGCCGCGATCTTCTTGCTCGCAGCGCCCGCGTCCCGTTACCTTTTCCGAAAGTAGGGGAAGGAGCGGCCATGAACCAGCCGGTCATCGCCGTGACCGACCTCGCGAAGCAGTACGGCGAAGTCACCGCGCTCGCCGGGATCAGCCTGACCGTCGCCCGCGGCGCGGTGCTGGCGGTCCTCGGCCACAACGGCGCCGGGAAGACCACGCTGATCGACATCCTCAGCACCCGCGTCCGGCCGAGTGCGGGCACGGCCCGCGTGTGCGGCTACGACGTCGTG
Source organism: Amycolatopsis sp. cmx-4-83 (assembly GCF_046548815.1). Classification (NCBI taxonomy): domain Bacteria; kingdom Bacillati; phylum Actinomycetota; class Actinomycetes; order Pseudonocardiales; family Pseudonocardiaceae; genus Amycolatopsis; species Amycolatopsis sp. cmx-4-83. The sequence goes on from NZ_JAEBEF010000005.1 coordinate 169,347, forward strand.
CAACGCGGGCGCGCGGTCCGGCGGCGGATCGGGGTGACCGGCCAGTTCGCCGCGGTCGACGACGCCCTGTCCGGGCGCGGGAACCTCGTGCTGATCGCGCGGCTGCTGGGCGCCAAACCGCGGCAGGCGCAGGCACGGGCCGCCGAGCTCATCGCGTCCTTCGGCCTCGAAGACGCCGCCGACCGGCGGGCCGGCACGTATTCCGGCGGCATGCGGCGGCGGCTCGACCTGGCCGCGGGCCTCGTCGGCGCGCCCCAGGTGCTGTTCCTCGACGAACCGACGACCGGGCTGGACCCGGTGAGCCGGTCCGGGCTGTGGTCGATCGTGGAAGGGCTCGCGGCGCGCGGCACGACCGTCGTGCTCACCACGCAGTACCTCGAAGAGGCCGACCGGCTGGCCGACCACGTCGTCGTCCTCGGCCTCGGGCACATCACGGTGTCCGGGACGCCGGCGCAGCTCAAGGGGCGCCTGGGCAACCGGACGGCGACGCTGACGTTCGGCACCGAGCTGGCGCTGCAGCGGGCCGTGGACGCGTTGTCCCGCTTGGGAATGGCGGCCGGGCGCACCGGGCTCGTCCTCGCCGTGCCGCTGACCGGGCCCGGCGACATCCCCGTGCTGGTGCGCGCGCTCGACACGGCGGGCGCGCCGCTGCGGGACCTGACGGTGACCGAGCCGACGCTCGACGACGTCTACCTGTCCCTGCACCGGACGGCGGTCGGCTGGTGACGCAGGCACGGCACCGGGCGGCCGTCTCCGCGCTCGGCGATCCCACGGCGTGGCCGGAATCCGGCTTCTGGACGCAGGTCCGCGTGCTGGCCGGCCGTTCGCTGCGCACGGCGTTCGGCGACCGGCGGCTGGTCTTCTTCGGACTGTTGCAGCCGGTGGTCCTGCTGTTGCTGTTCAGCCAGGTGTTCAGCGGCGTCGGCGCCCTGCCGGGCGTGGCGGCGTACCAGGGTTACGTGAACTTCCTGGTGCCGGCGACGCTGGTGAACATCGCGATGACGACGGCGATGAGCTCGGGCGCGGGCCTGCTGGCGGAGATCTACGGCGGCTTCACCGGCCGGCTCCGCTGCCTGCCCATTTCGCTGGTCTCGGTACTGGTCGCCCGCACCCTGGCCGACTCCGCGCGGCTGGCCGTCCAGCTGGTGGTGACGGCGCTGGCGAGCGTGCTGTTCCTCGGCTTCCGCCCGGCGGGCGGCGTGCTGGGTCTCGGGCTGGCGCTGCTGCTGACGCTGGTGGTGGGCTGGTGCCTGAGCTGGGTGTTCGTCGCGATCACGACGTGGCTGCGCAAGGCGGAAACCCTGCAGGCGGCGTCGTTCGTGGTGATGTTCCCGCTGATGTTCTCCTCGAGCGCGTACATGCCGCTGGACACGATGCCGGCGTGGGTCCGGGCGGTCTCGGCGGTCAACCCGCTGACGTACGCGATCGACGCGACCCGCGCGCTGGCTTTGGCCCGCCCGATCGGCTGGTCGGTGCTGACGGCCCTGGTGATCGCGGCGGTGGCCGCGGTGACGGGCTCGACCCTGGCCGCCCGCACCTTCCGCAATCGCGGCTAACCCAGTGCCTCCAGGTGGGTTGCCGCTTCCTCCGCGCCACCCGCGGCCTCGAAGGACTCCCGGATCTTCTCGGCCCCAGGCCGGTACTGCCCGGCCGCTTCGATCGCCCGCCGGAGATCGCCCGCCTTGGCGCGGTCGAACCGCACACGCACCCCTGCCGACGCCGCGACCACCTGCTGGGCCAGCATCGACTGGTCGTCCCGGATCGGGGCCACCACCAGCGGGACCCCGGCGGAAAGCGCTTCGCACACCGTGTTGTGCCCGCCGTGGCAGACCACCACCGACGCGCGCGCGAACACCGCCACCTGCGGGATCCGCCGGGCCAGCGCGACACTTTCACTGATCAGGCGCCCGGAGGGATCCACCACCAGCCCCTGCACGTCCGGCATCCCGGCCAGCGCGTCCACGCTCTCGGCGAGAAACCGCGCTCCGGCCGCCGCGTTCGACGTCCCCAGCGTCACCACGACCAGCGGCCGATCGTCCACAGGGGACCACTCACCGGGCGCTGAAGGCAGCGCCGGGCCGACGTAGGACACCGGCACCGCCAGCCGGGATTCGCCGGCCAGTGCCCGGGTCGTGAACGCCAGCACCAGGTGCGGGGAGAACCTCAGGTCGCCGAGCAGCACGCCGTGCCGGGCGCGCAACCCCGCCTGCAGGTCGTCCACCCAGGACGCGATCTTCGGCAGCGAGCCCAGCGGGTCGGCCAGCTCGGTCGACGTCGACGCCGACGTCGCCCACGGCAGCCCGCACCGCGCGGCCACCAGCGCGCCCGCCATCGCCTGCTGGTCCACCACGACGACGTCCGGCTGGAACACGGCGACGGCCGCCAGCACGCCGGGCACCATCGCGTCCGCCAGCGGGACCAGGTAGGACTCCCACAGGTACTTCAGCGCCGCGAACCCGCGCAGCTCCGGTGGCCGAAGCGCCAGCGAGAACGGCGCGGAGTCCCCGGCCGGGAAGACCCGGCCGGGGACCACTGTGGACAGTGCGGGCACCGGGCCGCACCAAGCCACGGAGTGCCCGCGCGCCTCCAGCGCCGAAGCCACCCCGAGCAACGGCGCCACGTGCCCGGCCAGCGGCGGGACGACCAGCAGGAACTTCACGCCGCGTGCCGATCGATCCACTTGAGCACCAGCTCGCGCACCTCGCGGTGCTGCTCCACCAGCACCGAGTGCCCCTGCCCCTCGAAGACGTGCAGCTCGCCGTTCGGCAGCAACGACGTCAAGGCTTCGAGGTCGTCGGCCTGGTAGCCGTGACTGCCCAGGATGGACAGCACCGGGCAGCCGATCGCCGCCACCTGGTCCCAGGTCAGCAACGGCCCGAGCGGCACCTCCTCGGCCATCTTCGTCGACGTGATCCGCTCGGCCGCCAGCCGCGCCAGCCGCCGGTGGTGCGCGCTGAAGTTCGCCTCGATCCAGTCGAAGCTCTCCTCCACCTGCAGGAACCGCATGGTGTGCGCGAGGATCTCGCTCATCTTGCCCGCCCACACCTCGGTCGCCGGCTCGGACTCGATGCACACGATGCTGCGGACCCGCGAAGGGTTCGCCACGGCGTAGCTGTAGGCGAGCGTGCCGCCGAAGCTGTTGCCCACCAGGTGCACCGGCCGGTCGACGGCCAGCTGCACCAGCAGGTCGTCGAGGTCGGCGACGAAGTCCCCGAGCGTGTACCCGTGCACCGGGCGCTCGGTCTTGCCGTGCCCGCGCAGGTCGTAGCTGATCACGTCGATGCCCGCGGCCGCGACCGGCGGCGCCAGCGTCAGGTAGAAGCTGGCCAGGCTGTCGGTGCCCATGCCGTGCAGGAACACCACGGTCTCGGTGCCGCCGGCGGGGACGAGCTGCACGTTGGTGCGCAGCCCGTTGACGGTCATCGTGGGCACGTGCGCTCCCCCACGAACCGGGCGATGTCGCCGACGGTCAGGCCGATGACGTCGTCGAGGTCCTTCTCCGCCAGGTGTTCGGCGAGGTTGACGTCGGCGCCGAAGTGCTCGGCGAGGATGCTCGCGAAGGTCACCAGGTCGATGCTCTCCAGCTGCAGGTCCTCGTGGAACGTCGTGTCGGGCGTGATCTCGATGCCGAGCACCTCGGCGTCGCCGACGAGCTCGGCGAGCAGCTCGGCGACGACGTCGAACGTCGCGGACGCGTGGTCGGTGGTCATGGCGTGCTCCTGTGGTGTGCGATGGCGGTCTCCCCGGTCAGCTCGACCGTGACGGCGGAACGCGGCAGGTCCCGGTGCCTGCCGGACACCGTGCCGTCGTCGTGGACGCGGATTTCCGCCGGGTACACGGGTTCGGCGAGCCGGGCCCGGACGGCGTCCTTGGCGGCGATGCGCCGCAGCAGCCAGCCGCGCTGCTGCCGCGGGGGCACGGCGGCGAACTCGGCCCGTTCCTCCGCGCTGAGGTAGATCCCGGCGTAGATGTCCCGCGCGGCGACCGTCGGCCAGCGGTCGGTGACCGCGACCGAGCCGTCCTCCCGCCGTTCGGACAGCAGGTTCTCCGCGGGGAAGGCGTAGACGCGGTGGGCCGCGCGGTCGCACGGGAACCGGACGTCCCGCCAGCCTTCGATGCTCGCCAGCACCCGCCCGTCCCGCAGCAGCTCGGCGTCCATCTCGAGGACCTCGGGCCGCGGCAACCGGACGCGCACCAGGCACTCCAGCCGCGTCCCCGGCCCGGGTTCCGGCCCGTGCCAGGTGAGCCTGCCGATCGAGCGCGGGAACGCGAGGAGGTCGTCGGACCGGGTCGCCATCAGCCAGCAGCCGAGCAGCTGGCCGACGTTGTCGAGCAGCCCGCCGGGCGCGGACGGCACGACCAGTTCGCCGCGGATGTGCTGCTCGCCGAGGCCGGTCAGCCGGGCCAGGCCCTGGTACGCCGGGCCGTGGAACATCTCGCGCCGCTCGTAGATCTCGGCCGCGCTCAACGGCGGCGCGGTCTCCGGCCCGGGCACGGCGGCCCGCGACGGCGGTGGAGCGAACACGCCCACCTCGACGGTCAGCAGCGCGTACGGTCCGATCTCGACGGTGACGCGGTCGCCCTCGCGGCTCAACGACAACGGCACCCGCTGGGCGGGCGAAGCGATCAGCCAGCGCGAGAACACCGCGTCCCGCACGGCCACCGCCTTCGTGCCCGGCCAGGTGCGTTCGACGGCCCGGCAGGCGAGGTCGACCAGCGTCGTCGCGGGCACCACCGGCCGGAAGTCGGCCTCGTCGGGCCAGCCGTCGCGCTGCCGGAAGAACCGGTGGTCGCGCAGGTACGGCATCGCGTCGAGCGAGACGTCCACAGTGGACTCGATCCGCCGGCGCGCGGCCGCCGCGACGACGTCCGCCGCGGTCCGGCGGGTTTCGGTGAGCAGCGCGGTGAACTCGGCGACGATCGCGTCCGACACGCCCGCCGGCAGCTCCGGCGGCGCCGCGGTGTCCAGCAGGCCCCGGGCCGATTCCCCCAGCGACAGCAGGGGTTTCCCGGTGTTGAGCCGGATCCGCCGCGGTTCCAGCGCCGTGAAGTCGGGGTCGCCGCCCTCGGTCCACAACGCGGTCGCGACCCGCCGCAGCTGCGCGAGCCCGGGCCGGGTGCCGGACGCGGCCGCGACGACCAGGTGCCGCCGCTCACCGAGGGTGTCGGTGACGAACGAGCCGAGCTGCCCGGCGCCGACCTGCACGAACGCCCGGAACCCGGCGTCGTGCAGCGCCTCGGTCAGCTGCCGGAAGCGGACCGGGCGCAGCAGGTGGTCGAGGTAGAGCCGGCGGACGTCGGCGGCGGCCGACGGGTACGGCCGCGCCGTAGTCGCCGACCACACCGGCACCGCCGGCGCCAGCAGGTCCAGGTCCGCGACCAGCCGCGCGAACGGCGCGAGGTGCGGTTCCAGCAGCGGCGTGTGGAAGCCGGACCGGAACGGCAGCGTCCGGGCCACGATGCCGAGCCCGCGGCAGCTCACCGCGAACTCCGCGACGGCGTCCGGCGGACCGCACACGATGGTCTGCCGCGCCGCGTTCTCGTGCGAGATCACGAGGTCGCCGGTGAGCAGCTCGGTCACCCGCGCGGCAGCGCAGCCCAGCACCAGGTAATCCGCTTCGGGCAGCTCGAACCCGCCGGGCCAGTACCGCTCCAGCAGGTCCGGCTCGGCCCGGTACATCCCGGCGGCCTGCATGGCCGTCCACTCGCCCGCGCTGTGCCCGGCGAGCGCGTCCGGGCGGATCCCCAGCCGCCGCAGGGCGTGGTCGAGCAGCAGCCCGGTCGACGACACGCTGGTGGCCCGCGCGGGCACGGTCGCCGTCGACCACTGTGGACGGTCGAGGCCGAAGTGCCCGGCCACGTCGTCGAGGCGCGGCTCGGCGTCGGCCTCCAGGCCCGGGTAGAGGAACGCGGTCTTCCCGCCCGGCAGCACCGGGTCGAGGCTGCACCAGACGTCGCCACCGCCGTGCCACGACCGGCCTTCGGCCGCCACCTTCGCGAGCACGCGGCGGGCCGTGGCCAGCTTGCGCTCGTCCGCGCCGACGATCCCGAGCCGGCAGGGCCCGTCGCCCCCGCCGGGCTCGTCGAGCCGCTCCAGCAGCGCTTCCGGCGTCGCCGCGGCCAGCCGCAGCACGCGTTCCGGCTCGTCGACGCGGACCCGCCGCTTCGGCGCCGGGTCCCCGGCTTCGAGCACGACGTGCGCGTTCACCCCGCCGAAGCCGAAGGCGTTGACCGCGGCCACGCGCGGCAGGTCACCCCACGGCTCGGCCTCGGCCAGCACCCGGAACCGGGTCTTGTCCAGCAGCGGGTTCGGGTCGGCGCAGTGCAGCGTCGGCGGCAGGACCCCGTGGTGCAGCGCGAGCGCGACCTTGACGAGCCCGGCGACCCCGGCGGTCGGCAGCGTGTGCCCGATCATCGACTTGACCGAGCCGATCACCGAACGCGACCCGCTCGCCTGGCCGAAGACGTCGGCGACGGTGGTCAGCTCGGCGGCGTCGCCCGCGGGCGTGGCCGTGCCGTGCGCTTCGAGCAGGCCGATCCCCGCCGGGTCCAGCCCGTCCCACGCGCGCCGCAGGGCGAGGGTCTGCCCGGCGACGGACGGGCTGAGCAGGCTCGCGCCCCGCCCGTCGCTCGACGTGCCGCTGCCGCGGATCACGGCGTACACGCGATCGCCGTCGCGGCGGGCGTCGGCCAGCCGCTTGAGCACGACGATCGCGGTGCCCTCGCCGATGAGCATGCCGTCGGCGGCGCGGGAGAGCGGGCTGATCCGCTGGCTCGGCGACAGCGCGCCGAGCTGGGTGAACAGCGCCCACAGCGTGTCGTCCTGCGTCTGGTGCGCCCCGCCGGCCAGCACGGCGTCGCAGCGGCCGCGGGTCAGCTCGCCGATCGCCTGGTCGACCGCGACCAGCGAGGACGCGCACGCGGCGTCCACCGTGTACGCCGGGCCGCCGAGGTCGAGCCGGTTCGCGACGCGGGCCGCGGCGAGGTTCGGCACCAGCCCGGCCGCGGTCTCCGGCCGGAACTCGCCGAGGGGTTCCAGCAACGCGGTCCGCAGCCGGTCGAGGACGTCTCGGCCGGCCGAGGGCAGCAGCTCGCCGACCGTGCGGGTGATCTGCCGGACGGTGCGGACGCGCTGGTCGAAGCCCTGCAGCCCGGGCGAGAGGTACCCGCCGCGGCCGAGCACGACGCCGATCCGCTCGGGGTCGCCGAGCCGGCCGAGACCGCCGGCGTCCCCGACCGCCGCCACCGCGACGGCCAGCGCCGTCAGCTGGTCCGGCTCGGTGCCGTCGAGCGACGTCGGCGGCACGCCGTGCGCGACCGGGTCGAAGTCCAGGGTCTCCGCGGTGAAGCCGCCGCGGCGGCCGTGGGTCCGGTCGGGCGCGCCGCCGCCGTGGCCGTGGAACGCGGGGTCGCGGCGGTGCGGCGGGATCTCGGTGACGGCGTCGGTGCCCGCCACCAGGTTCCGCCAGTACTGGTCCACAGTGGACGCACCGGGCAGGAACACACCCAGCCCGACGATCGCCACCGGCTCCTGGCTCACCACAACGACGCCGTGTACAGCACCGCGCGGTCCGTGCCGTAGGCGAGTTCGCGCAGCAGCGCCGCGACGCCCTCGTCCGCGTCGAGCAGGCCGACGTCCCGGCGTTCGTACTCGCGCGCCAGCTCCGGCGAGACCATGCCGCCGTGGTCGGCCGCGGGCGCCCACGGTCCCCAGTGGACGGTCACCGCGCGGCCCGGGCAGGTCCTCGCCAGCGACTCCAGCGCGTCGTTCGCGGCGGCGTAGTCGGTCTGGCCGCGGTTGCCGAGCACCGCGGCGATGCTGCCGAAGAAGGTGACGAACCCGGGCTCGGCGCCGGTCTCCGCGAGCGCGGCGAGCAGGGTGCGCGCCCCGTCCACTTTGGTCTCGAAGACGGTCCGGAACGACCGCTCGTCCTTGTCCGCCATGAGCTTGTCGTCGATGACGCCCGCGGCGAACACGACGCCGTCGATCCGCCCGCCGAGCTCCTTGACCAGCTGGTGCACGGCTTCGGGGTCCCGCACGTCGAGCGACCGGTAGGCGGGGTCGCCGCCGGCCGCGCGCACCTCGTCGAGCGTGCGCCCGATCTCGCGCTGGGCCAGCACGGTCCGCACGCGGCGCTCGATGCCGGCGACCGAACCACCGCGCCCGGCCAGCACCGCCCGCATCGCGGCGGGGTCGGCGGGCAGGTCGTCCGGCTCGCCCGGCCACGGCGTGCGCCCGGCGAGCTCGATCCGGCAGCCGGAAGCGGCGAACGCCACGGCCGCGCGGGCGGTGATCCCGCGGGCACCGCCGATCAGGAGGACCACCGAGTCCGGGCCGAGGCCCAGCGCGGCGAGTTCGCCGCCGCCCGGCCCGGCGCCGGAGTAGGCGATCGAGCCGAGGCCGGCGGGCCGGGGCTCGATCGTGAACCGGCCGCGGTCGTCGTGGCCGACCACCGAAGGCCCGTCGCTGAGGGCCTCGTCGACCAGCACCTTGGCGACGTCCTGCGTGACCTCGACGAGCCGGGTGCCGCCGTCGCGTTCCAGCGCGGCCGACCGGACCAGGCCGCGCAGCCCCGGCACCGCGTCCGGCTCGGCCGCCACGAGCACGGTCCCCCGCAGCGCCTTGAGCCGGGCGAACACGTCCGTCAGGTCGCGGGCGAGGAGCACGGTGATGTCCGCGTCCCCGGCGACGACCGCCGCCCCGGCCGCGGCGAACGCGGCCGCCACGGCAGGGTCGTCACCGACCACCGCGACGGACTTCCCCGGCAGCCGCGCGGGATCCGGGTCGAGCGGCACCGGCACCCGGTCGAGCCGGTACCGGGTCGGCGCGGTGGCCGCCGGCGTGGGGCTCAGCCAGCTCTCCAGGTGCGCGGTCAGCGCGTCGGCCGTCCGGTCGCGGCTGAGCTGGTCGGTCCGGTCGTCGGCCGGGAGCCCCAGCCGGGACAGCAGCGTGCCCGCGATTTCGGTGCGCTTGATCGAGTCGATCGACAGGTCGGCTTCGAGGTCGAGGTCGCCGGCGATCATCTCGGCCGGGTAGCCGGTGCGCTCGCTGATCACGCCGATCACCGTGCCCAGGACGTCGGCCGGCGGTTCGGCCACCGGTTCGGGTTCCGCGTGCACCACCGGTACCGGAGCCGGAGCGATCGCGGGCGCGGGCGCCGGGACGGGTGTGCTGCCGAGGTAGCCGAGCATCACTTCCCGTTGCGCCGCAACGAGTTCGCGGGTGGTGCGCAGGAAGTCGACGACCGCCTGGTCGCGGCCGGGAGCGGGCTGGGTCATGGCGGTACTCCGGATTCGTCGGGCCGGGGGCAAAGCGGGGACTTCGGCGCCGGGTGCGCGGGCGGAGCGCCCGTCCACGGCCCACGCGGTGGGCGAAGGCGCCGGGGGCCGCGCGCGCCGGAGGCGATCGGTGCGGACGTCGACCCCGGCGGCGGCGAGCGCCGCCAACGCGGCCAGGAAGCCGTCGAGGCCGGGGCCGCAGGCGACGACGGTGTGCGGGCGGTCGCCGAGGATCTCCGCGACCAGCCGGGACAGCACCCGGCCGGGCCCGGCCTCGACGAACGTCCGCGCGCCCGCCACGTACATCGACTCGATCTGGTCGAGGAACCGGACCGGGGCGCCGATCTGGGCGGCGAGTTCGGCCTTGACGTCGTCGCCGTAGGGCGCCGCGGTGCGGTTCGCCCACACCGGCAGCTTCGGGTCCACAACGGACTCCCGGGCTAGTTCCGCGGCGAAGACGTCGCCCGCCGCGGCGACCAGCGGGCTGTGGAACGCGCAGGCGACCGGGATCCGCTTGGCGGCGAACCCGGTCTCGCGCAGCCGCCGGATCGCGCGTTCGACGGCGGCCACCGAGCCGGAGAGGACGACCTGCTCGGGCGCGTTGTGGTTGGCCACCACGACGTCCGGGCCGATCAGGGTGGCGGTCAGCGCGTCCCGCGGTGCCTTGACCGCGGCCATCGCGCCGGGCTCGGCGACCTCGGCGATGGCCCGCGCGCGAGCCCGGCTGAGCCGCAGCAGCGTCTCGCTGTCGAACGCGCCCGCGACCGACAGCGCGACCAGCTCGCCGTAGCTGTGCCCGGCCAGGAAGTCCGGGCGGACGCCGACCTGCGCCAGCAGCCGGGCGACCGCGGATTCGACGAGCCCGAGCGCGGGCTGCGCCACCTGCGTGTCGGTAAGGGCTTTCTCCTGCTCCTGGACGGCGCCGGTGTCGAACACCCGCGGCGGGAACGCTTTCCCGGCGACGTCGGGGGCGAGCTTCAGCGGCTCGGCCAGCTCCGGGAAGTGCACGAACAGCTCGGCGAGCATCCCGGGGCGCTGACTGCCCTGCCCGGGGAAGAGGAACGCGATCTTCCCCGGGTCGGCGTCGGCGCGCCGGATCCCGGCAAGGGCTTTCTCGGCGCCTTCGGACCAGTCGCGCGGGCCGTGACGGCGGTCCGGGGCGACCGGGCCGGCCCCGAGCACGGCGTGGAAGTTGGTGCCGCCGAAGCCGAACGCGCTGACCCCGGCCAGCCGGGCCGGCTCGGCCCACGGCCGGGCCGCGGTGGTGAACGTGAACGGGCTGGCCGCCGGGTCCCAGGCGGCGTTCGGCCGGCTCAGGTGCAGCGTCGGCGGGACGACCTCGTGCCAGAGCGACAGCGCCGCCTTGATCAGGCCGGCCAGCCCGGCCGCGCACTTCGTGTGCCCGATCTGGCTCTTGACCGACCCGAGCACGCAGCTGCCGGGCGCGGCACCGGCGTCGGCGAAGAACCCGGTCAGCGTGCGCAGTTCGGTCGCGTCGCCGACGACCGTGCCCGTGCCGTGCGCCTCGACGAGCCCGACGTCCACCGGGGACACCCCGGCGTCGCGGTAGGCGCGGTCGAGGGCGCGGTACTGGCCTTCCGGACGGGGCGCCGTCAGGCCGAGCGCCTTGCCGTCGCTGGCCGCGCCGACGCCCTTGACCACGGCGTAGATCCGGTCGCCGTCGCGCTCGGCGTCGGCGAGCCGCTTGAGCACCAGGCACGCGACGCCCTCACCGAGCGCGATCCCGTCGGCGGCGGCGTCGAACGGGCGGCAGCGGCCGGTCGGCGAGAGCGCGCCCGCCGAGGTGAACATGAGGTAGTCGTGGATGCCGTTGTGCAGGTCGACCGCGCCGCAGAGGACGAGCTCGCTCGTGCCGGCGCGCAGTTCTTTGGTGGCCAGGTCCAATGCGGCCAAGGACGAACCGCAGGCGGCGTCGACGGTGTAGTTCGCGCCGCCGAGGTCGAGCCGGTTGGCGATCCGGCCGGAGATGACGTTGGCGAGCGTGCCGGGGAAGGTGTCCTCGGTGGGTTCGGGCAGCTGCGCCAGGAGTTCTGGCGGCACCTCGTCGAGGTAGCCGTCGAGCAGGGACCGCAGGGTGCCCGCGTTGGCGAGGTCGCCACCCGCTTCCGCGCCGAACACGACGCTCGTGCGCTCGCGGTCGAAGTCGCGCCCGGCGTACCCGGCGTCTTCCAGTGCCCGGCGGGCGGTCTCCAGCGACACCAGCTGGGCCGGGTCGATGCTGCCCATCGCGGACGGCGGGATGCCGAAGTCGAGCGGGTCGACGGCCACCGGTGGCAGGAAGCCGCCCCACTTCGACGTCGACTGTCCGAAGTAGACTTCCGGGTCCCAGCGCTCCGGCGGCACCTCGGTGACGGCGTCCTCACCGCGCAAGATGGTCGACCAGAACGCTTCGAGGTCCGGGGCGCCCGGGAACGTGCAGGCCATCCCGATGACGGCGATGTCCCCGGTGGCCTCCGCCGGGACGGGCTCTTCCGGGCGGGTGAACATTTTCCCGGCCGCTACCTCGCGGTGCAGCTGCGCGATCGTCGTCCGGCGGTCGCGCAGCACGGCGACCTCCCCGGCCATGAACATCCCTTCGGCGAGCTGCGTTTCCTCGTCGACCACCGCCCCGCCGTGGCGGACGCCCTTGCTCGCGACGCGCAGCCGTCCGGTGTTCAGCTCCTCCAGCCGCTGCCAGGCTTCCTGCGCGGGCATGTCTCGCAGGTTCGCTTTGACCTGCTCGAATTCCGCGGTGTACGGGCTCGGCAGGCAGCGCGTGCGGTGCCCCGGCGCGGTCTCCAGGGTGACGGTGGTGCCGGCTTCGATCGCCCGCCGCTGGAACAGGTCCGTGATCGCGCCGTGCGTCACGGCTTCTTCGGTGAAGAGGTAAGCGGTGCCCATCAGCACGCCGACGGCGTCGAGCGGCGCGGCCATCGCCCGGACCACGGCGGCGGACCGGGCGTCGTGGATGCCGCCGGCGAACAGCACTTCGACGTCCTTGGCCGCGCCGAGCACGGCCAGTTGTTCCTCCCACAGCTCGAAACTCGGGCGCGGGCCGACGTGCCCGCCGCATTCGGCGCCCTCGAAGACGAACCGGCGGACGCCGGCGTCGAGGTACTGGCCGAGCAGGATCGGCGACGGCACGTGCACGAAGGTCGCGATCCCCTCGGCCTCCAAAGCCCTGGCCTGCCCGGGTTTCCCGCCCGCGATCAGCACGCACCGCGGCCGGGCGGCCCGGATCGCGGCGAGCTGCGCGGCCCGCAGTTCGTCCGGGACGAAACCGAGGATCCCCGCGCCCCACGGCCGGTCGCCGAGCAGCTCGGCGGTGCGGCTCAGGAGTTCGGTGGTGCGCGGGCCGTTCGCGGTGGCCACGGCGACGAACGGGAACCCGCCGGCGTCGGCGACCGCGGCCGCGAACCCGGGCTGGTCGCTCACCCGGGTCATCGGGCCCTGGACCACCGGGAGCGCGGTGCCCAGCGTCCGCAGCAACCGGTCCGGCGGCGGCACCGCGGGCACGGCGGCACCGGTGATCCGGCGCACGTCCGATTCCACAGCGTTCAATTCCACTGTGGACTTCGTGACCACGCCGGCCGCACCGCCCGCCAGCGCGCCGACGGCGGTCCGCGGCCCGGCCACCGTCCCCCACACCGGCACGTCGAAGGTGCTCAGGAGCTGTTGCAGCAGAACGAAGTCACTCAGCTCGCCACCGCGCGCGACCAGTCCGAGCGCACCGCCGCGCACCGCCTCGGCAGCCGTGGTCACGTCACCGACTTCGGCGAGCGCACCCGCCCACGGCGCTTTCGTCCGGACGCCGAAGGCCGCGCCGGCGGGCAGCGGGCCGTCCGTGCGCACAGCGTAGGGCACGCGGACCCGGGCCGCGACCAGAGCCACGGCCGCCGGATCGGCGCCGTCGAGCACACCGAGGCCGCCACCGCGGGCGACCGCGGCGACGGCGTCCGGGTCGCCGATGCCCAGGCAACGCAGCCGTCGAACGTGCGACGGCGGGACGAGCTCGGCCATCGTCGGACCTCCTGAGCGCGGGGTGTGGCGATCTTCAGAAATAACGCACCGGACCGGTGAAAAGCAATACTCGTGCTAGGGTACGAAAGCGAGAACGCCCCACGATCATGGCCTTGACCAGCACTTTTATCACCTGGATCGCAATCTCGGAATGCAATTCCCGCACACAAGTGACAATTCGACGCCGAAATACCTGGAGCCCGCGTGGAACTGACTGGACGGGTCGTCGTGCTGACCGGCGCGGCCCACGGGATCGGGGCCGCGATGGCCCGTCGCTTCGCCGCCGAGGGCGCGGCGGGCGTGGTGGTGTCGGACGTCGACGAGGCCGGCGCCGCCCGGGTGGCGGACGAGATCACCACCGCGGGCGGCCGGGCCGTCGCGGTGGCCGCCGACGCGACGTCCAAAAAGGACCTGAAAGCGCTGGTCACGACCGCGCGAGACGAGTTCGGCCCGGTGGACCTGTTCTGCGCCAACGCCGGGGCGGCGTTCGGCACCGGCGTGCACGCCGCCGACGAGCAGTGGCAGAAGTCCTGGGAGCTCAACGTGCTGCAGCACGTGCACGCCGCGCAGGCGGTGCTGCCCGCGATGCTCGCGCGCGGCGAGGGCTACCTGCTGATCACGGCGTCGGCCGCCGGCCTGCTCGGCACCCCGGGCGACGCGCCGTACTCGGTCACCAAGCACGCGGCCGTCGGCCTCGCCGAGTGGCTGGCGATCACCTACCGGCCGCGCGGGATCCGGGTCAGCGCGCTGTGCCCGCTCGGCGTCCGCACGGCGCTGCTCGAACCCGGCATCGCCGCCGGTCACCCGGCCGCGCTGGCCATCGCGGCGCTGGCGCCGCTGCTCGAGCCCGAGGACGTCGCCGAGGCGGTCGTGCACGGGCTCGGCAAGGAGGAGTTCCTGATCCTGCCGCACGAGTCCGTGCGGGAATCGTTCGCGCGCAAGGCGAGCGCGGTCGACGCGTGGATCGACGAGATGGCCGTGGGAGGCTGAAGTGGAGTACCGCAGGCTCGGCGCGAGCGGGCTCGCCGTCAGCGAGATCGCGTACGGCAACTGGCTGACGCACGGCGAACCCGGCTGCGTCACCGCGGCGCTGGACGCCGGCGTCACGACGTTCCACACCGCGGCGGCGTGGGACGGCGGCGCGGCCGAAGAGGCTTACGGGGCCGTGTTTTCCGGACTGGACCGCGACGAACTGGTGCTGTGCACCGGGGTCTTCTGGCCGGAGGGCCCGGGCCCCAACGCCGCCGGGCTGAGCCGCAAGCACGTGATCGCGTCGTGCGAGGGCTCGCTGCGGCGGCTGCGCACCGACCACGTCGACGTCTACCAGCTGCTGCGCTTCGACTACCGCACCCCGGTCGCGGAGACGTTCCTCGCGCTGTCGGATCTGGTGCGGCAGGGGAAGATCCGCTACGCCGGCACGTCGGAGTGGACGGCCGAGCAGCTGCTGCAGGCCCACGAAGCGGCGCAGCGCTACGACGTCCCGCTGATCGCCAACCAGCCGCACTACTCGATGCTGTGGCGGGTCGCGGAAGCGCAGGTGATGCCGGTGAGCGACCGGATCGGCGTCGGGCAGTTCGCTTCGGTACCGCTCGCCCAGGGCGTGCTCACCGGCAAGTACCACGACGGCCGCATCCCGCCGGGTTCTCGCGCGGCGGGACCGGCGTACGCGCGGCCGTTGCTGATGCCGGAGCTGCTGGAACGGGTGGCGCTGCTGCGCGGAGTCGCCGACGACGCCGGCCTGACGATGGCGCAGCTCGCGCTGGCGTGGACGCTGCAGCACGAGGGCGTCGCTTCAACGATCGCCGGCGCGAGCACGCCCGAGCAGGTCACGGAGAACGCGAAGGCTGCCGGCATCCGTCTCGACCTGGACGTCCTGACCCGGATCGACCACCTCCTCGGCAGTTTCATCCAGACCGACCCGCGGCTGGTGTGGTCCCCGCCCGCTCAGCCCGCGCAGAGGACCGGAGCACCTAAGCCCAGCGACACCGAACCCAACCAACATCCCGCCCCCCGAACATCATGAACGAGTCGTTCACCGCATCCGACGACATGAACGACTCGTTCATGACACCGCGCCCAGCTCACGCCACCCTCAAGACCAGCTCCCCACCCGCTCAGCCCGCCCCGAGGCAGACGAACGGCCTGCGGAACGGGTCCACCGCGATCGCGTCGGCCAGTGCCAGCGCGGGGCGTTCCCGCTCCGCCAGCGCCCGGTAGTAGTCGTCCATCGCGGCCGCCGAGGCGAGGTCGCCGACGCGGGACAGCGGGGCGATCACCGTCCGCGAACCGCTGGCCAGCAACGCGCTGGCGAAGCCCAGAGCTTCGTCGCCGGGCCGGATCCGGTTGAGCGCCAGCTCGCACGCGGCGAAGACGACCTGCCGCGGCGGCTGCCGCAACCCCGCCATCTCGTGGCCGAAGAGGGCGCCGTCGGCGAGTTCCAGCCGGGAGAAGAGCGCGTTCTCCGGCTCGTGGGCCCCGTGCGCGGCGAAGTGCGCGAGCTTCGCGCCGTCCATCGCGCGCAGGACGGACTTCACGGTGGCCTTGGCGCCGGTCATGGTCGTCGCGGTGCGGTAGTGCGTGGTCAGCTTCTCCAGCTCACCGCGCGCCCCCGCCAGCCCGGGCCCGCGGACGAGCACGATCCGCCGCGCCCGGGACAGCTTGGTGAGCTCGGCGGCGAGCCACGCGGTCGCCGACGGCGCCACGACGGTCGGCCGTCCCCGCAGCCCCGGCAGCACGCCCCACGGCACGGCGTAGAGCGGCCCGGTCGGCACGATGACCAGTTCGCGGTCGCCGAACAGCTCGGCGAGCGGCTGGATGAGCTGCGCGTCGATCTTGTCGGCCTGCTTGCGCGCGGACGCCATGACGACCTCGGCCAGCCGCTCGGGCAGATTGTCCGGCGCGAGCGCGTCGAGGTCGACGTTGAGCACCCGGGCGGACTCCGCGGCGGCCCCGGCCGACCCGAGCCGCACGAGCCGGCACTCGCCGCCGGCCACGACGACGGCGACGAGCTCGTCCCCGGACGCGGCGAAGCTGATCATGGCCCGCTCCCCGAGCCGCGCGACGACCTCGTGCAGCCCGGCCACCGGCCGCGGCCGCCCCCACCGCCCGGTGTGCCACCCGAGCCGCTGGGCCTCCCGCAGCCGTTCGTTGTACTTCGCCCGCAGCCCGGCGATCGGGTGCCCGTCGTGCTGGGCCTCCTGGATCGCCTGCCCGAGCCCCCGCACCTCGGCCACGCTCGCGGCGAGCTCGGGATCGGTCCCGGCGGAAAGCGGTTCGTACCGGTAGGTCTGCGCGCGAGTGCGTTCGAGCCAGACGAACAGGCGCCGGGCATCGTTGCGTTCGAGCACGAGCTTCACGGCGAGGTCGGCGAGCTCTTGACCGTGCAACGCGGTCCCGGAGACGAGGTCGAGCCCACCCATCCGGTCACGGACGGCGTCGAGTTCGGTGAGCCCGGACCGGATTTCGGTGAGCGCCTTCGCCCGGCTCCCCTGCGCGACGGCGAGCTCGGCCCGGCAAAGGCGCCGCAGCATCCGGTAGTCGATGGGGGTGAGCTGCCCGGGCCGCGGGACGGTGCGGAGCGTCTCGGCGGCTCGTTTGAGGTTGCCCCGCCGGATGTCCAGCCGCACGGCGAGCATCCGCGCGGTGGCGGCCTGCTCGGTCAGCAGCGGCGCGGGCATCTTGGCCGCGATCCGGAGGGCGCGGGTCGGCAACGCCGCGGGGATCTCCCCGGAACGCAGGATGTCGCGCACGTCGGCCTGCAGCCCGACCACGGTCGCGTTGGCGACGCAGGTGCGGCAGCCGACCTTGAGCATCCCGCGCCGGGCGGACGCGGCCATGCTCCGCGCCAGCTCGAGCTCGTCGTTCATCAGGGCGGCGGACGCGCGGTGCAGCTCGGCGTTGGCGCGCTTGCGGGTGACGTTGTGCTGCTCGTCCATCATCGCGAGGGCGTCGTCGAGGTGGCCGCCCGCTTCGTCCGCCAGCCCGGCCGCCATCAGGGCCTGCGCCTGTTCGAGCCGGAGCTGCAGCGGCACTTCCAGGCCCAGCGCCTGGTACGTGCGCTCGCCGATCTGGTACAGCCGCAGCGCTTCGGGCAGATCGCCGGTGCGGTGGGCGAGCACGCCGAGGCTGCGCCGGACGTCGGCTGCTTCGACCCGCAGCTCGTGCTTCTCGGCGAGCTCGAGCGCCCGCGTGAGGTCGACGTGCGCCTGGCGGACGTTGCCGAGCTTCGCGTGCGACCACCCCCGCGCGGAGAGGGTCTGCACGAAAGCGCCCATCCGAGCCGCGGGGTTCGGGCCGTGCGCCAGCCGGTACTCGTGGTGCCCGACCGACTCTTCGAAGTACCCGATGCTGTCTTCGTTCCGGCCCACGGTCATGAGCTTCATGGCGTAGTTGTGGTTCAGCGACGCGCTGAGCTCGGCCTTGAGCACCGGATCGGTGACCGCGTCGATCAGCAGGCGCACGTCGTCGAGGCCGGCCAGCCCGGCGGGGACGTCCCCGGTGATCTCGGTGGACATGGCGGCCAGTGTGCTGGCGAGGCGGATGCGCGTCACCAGCCAGTCGGACCGGTGGGCGGAAGCCACGGGGTGGATCGAGTCGAGCAGGGTCATCCCCTGCCGGAGCTGCCGGACCCCGTCGTGGTAGCGCCCCAGGCAAGAGGCGGCGGAGGCCGCCTTCTGCAACGTGCGCACCCGCTCGAGCACATCGGCAGGGTTGGGGTTTGTCACAGGCACACTCCTATGACAGCACAGCCGAGGGCAGAAGGAAGCCCGCCTACCGGCGAAAGATCGGCAAGCGGGCGACCACCCTCGGGTGTTTCAGTTGACGCGCTGGTAGCAGGGGTCGCCGCAGTTGGGCGAAACCACCGGCGTTTCGGGCTTGTGCCCGACGTGGACCCAGCCGTGCTCGTCGGGCTCCGGGTGCGGGACCACCGGGCCGGCCTTCTCGATCGGTTCCGGCGTCTCTTCCGGTTTGGTGTCCGTGGGCGTCGACATGGTCGATCTCCTCTCCCCTGGGGATCTGCATGGGGACGCTGACCGTGACGGTGAGTCCCCCGTCGCGAGGCCCTCTCCCCGCGAACGGCCCAATAGTTGCACAACGGAGCAATGATCGGGAGGGTTTTAGCTACGGAAAGTCAGCCCAACCGGCTGTGAACAGGCTCGACGTCCCGGCGGGAACGTCCTAAAGGGTGAAGTCTGTAACGACGTCCACACCGGACGTGCATTCCGGGCGGATCCGCGGGTACCACCCGACCATGAAGCTGACCTCCACCGTGCTCGGCGCGCCGGAGCCGCGCGCGCTCGCCGCGTTCGACTCGACACTGCTCGGCTGGCCGATCCGGACCGATGAGCCGGAGTGGGTGACGCTGCGGCCGGACGACGGGAGCGCCGGGCTGTCGTTCCAGCTCGAAACCGGGCACGTGCCGCCCGTCTGGCCGCCCGCCGACGGCACCCAGCAGATGCAGCTGCACCTCGACATCGAAGTCGACGACCTCGAGGGAGCGACCGCCACCGCGCGAGCCGCCGGGGCCGTCGTCGCGGACTTCCAGCCGCAGGACGACGTGCGCGTCTGCTTCGATCCCGCCGGGCACCCGTTCTGCCTCTGGACGAGGTGACGCCCCGCGTTCGACCGGTCACAGGATCCGCTATGTTCGGCTCAGGTCCTGGTCGTGGCGAACGGAGTTGAGTCCTGTGGGGGTGCACCGGATCTGGCACCACGGCTTGGTCCCCACCGAAGGAAAACGCCCCCTGGACGCCTTGCGCAGCAGGCTGATCACCCGCCAGCGGCAGCACGACGACTACACCGTCACCGATCTCGGCTCGTCCGACGACGGCGGATCGCGCCGGTGCGACCTCGAATTCGCTTACGGCGACGGCGAAGGACGCTACTCCGTTCAGGTATTCCTGTCCCTCTGCTACCGCGCCGGCGAGGATCGGGTGACGTGGTTGCTGGCCGCGGCGTGCACGCGGCCGTGGCGCAGCTGCCACGTCGCGCCCGCGCACCGGATCGGGCTGGAGGAGCTGGGCGCGAGCGGCCACGACGAAATCCCGATCGAAACCCCGGTGCTGGCCATGCGCGGCTGGTCCCGCGAGGAGTGCGACCACCTCGCCGACCTGCTGGGCGAGGCGCTGGTGGCGCCGTGGCGGACGTCGGCGGTGCTGGTGCTCGCCGAGCCGCCGACGGTGCCGGTCGCGGGCTGGGCCGGGCTGGTCAACGTCTTCGACGTCGACGACCGCTTCCGCCGCACGCTCAACCGGAACGTCCCCCTCGGCTGCGCGGTCCCGGCGGGCGCGCGACTGTACGCGCCGCCGTGCGACCAGCTCCCGGACTTCGTCGAGACGGCCAGCCCGGTGAACGGCGAAGCCCTCGAAGGCGCGATCACGCAGCTCATCCAGGCGCGCGGCCGGACACCGCTGCCAGAGGAGTGGGCCGACGTGGCGAGCGTGCGGGCCTGGTACGCGGCCGATCCGTTCGTCTCGCCGGAGCGCGAGCCGGACGCCGGCCTGACCGAGAAGCTCGACCGGGCCGAGCGCGAGCTGGCCGAGGCCCGCCGGGTGATCACGATCCTGCGGAAGAAGGCCAAGGCCCACGCCGAAGAGCGCGATCGCCACGCCTGCGAGGTGAAGGCGCTGCGCAGCCGGCTCGAGGACGTCTCCGCGACCGAAGTCGGGTGCCTGCGCGAGCAGCTCGCGCAGCTGCAGGCGACGGTGGACGACTACGCGCGCGAATTTGAGGAGACCGAAGCCGAACGCGACGAACTCAGGCGCGTCAACGGGTTGCTGGCGGGCCGCCTCGCCCGCCACCACGACGCGGACGACGAAGTGGCCGCCGCCGGCCGCCCGCCGGAGGAGTTCTCCAGCTTCGCCGAGCTGGTCAAGGCGGCGGCGTCGCTCGCGCACCTCGTGCTCACGGCGGAACCGGCGCCGGCCGCGATCCTCGACCACCACCCGAAAGCCGCGGCCTGGCGCCGCAAGGCGTGGGACGCGCTGCGGACCCTCGACGCGTACGCGAGCGCGCGCACGTCGTTGCTCGACGCGGGCCAGGACCCCGGCCCCGAGCTGTCGGACGTCCTCGCGTTCGCCCGCACCGGCCAGCCGGGTTCCCTGATCAGCGCCAACATCATCGCCTTGGCCGAGTCCGACACGGTGACCACGAACGAACGGCTCCGCCAGGCCAGGACGTTCCGCGTCGACCCCCGCACCAACCCGGCGGGCCGCGACTACTTCGGTGCCCACATCGCCTTGGAGCGCTTCAAAGCACCGGCGCCGCGCCTGCACTTCCTGGACGACACGGACCGCACGGGCCGGGTGTATGTCGGTTATCTGGGCGCCCACCTGCCGACGTCGAAGACCAACTGAGCGAGAATCGGCGCTCATGACGGAAAAGAACCTGGCGTACTGCTGGATCCCGCGCGGCGAGCGGGTGCTGTTCCTCCGCCGCACGGCCGGGGTGTTCCGCGCGGGCGAGTGGGAACTGCCGGGCGGGACGGCCGAGCCGGGCGAGCCGTTCGAGACGACGGCGGTCCGGGAAGCGGTGGAGGAAACCGGTTTGCGGGTTCGCGTCACCGGGGAGCTGGCGCGGGATTCGTGGCCGGACATCGCGGGCCGCGACCTGCGGATCCACGCTTTCGTTTACACGACAGAGGAAACCGGCACCGGCGAGGTCGTGCTCAACCCGGCGGAGCACGACGACTTCGCGTGGCTGACGCCGGCGGAAGCCCGGGAACTGCCGCTACCGGACCACTTCCGGCGACTGCTCGGTCCGTCCTGACCGGGCGGCCAGCACCGCGGCGAGGCCCTCGCGCAGATCCCCGACGAAGTATCCGGGCACTTCCAGCGACGGGAAGTGTCCCCCGGCTTCGGGCGAGCACCACCGGACGATCCGCCGGTACCGCTCCCGCGCCCACGGACGCGGGCACTTCTCGATGTCGCGCGGGTACATGGTGATCGCGGCCGGGACGTCGACCCGGAGTTCGGGATCGAGCGAGTTGTGGCTCTCGTAGTAGATGCGGGCCGCCGACGCGCCGGTCCGCGTCAGCCAGTACAGGGTGACGTCGTCGAGGATCCGGTCGCGGGAGATCCGCTCGAACGGGCTGTCTTCGGTGTCCGACCACTCGGCGAACTTGTCGAGGATCCAGGCGAGCAGCCCGACCGGTGAGTCGACGAGCGAATAGCCGATGGTCTGCGGCCGCGTCGCCTGCTGCTTCGCGTACGCCGCACGGTTGTGCCAGAAGTCGCGCGTCTCCTCGGCCCACTTCCGCTCGAGCGCCGTCAGCCCGTCCGCCGGCAGCCCGGGCGGCCCCTCCGCGAACGTCGTGTGGATACCGAGGACGTGCGCCGGGAACCGGCCGGCGAGCACCGTGGTGATGTTGCCGCCCCAGTCGCCGCCGTGCGCGAGGAACTCGCGGTAGCCGAGCCGGCCCATCAGCTCCACCCACGCGGCCGCGATCTTCTCGGTTCCCCACCCGGTCGTGGCCGGTTTGTCGCTGTAACCGAAGCCCGGCAGCGAGGGCGCCACGACGTGGAACGCCGGCGCGGCCGCGTCTTCCGGGTCGGCCAGCTCGGCCACGACGTCGACGAACTCGGCGACGCTGCCCGGCCAGCCGTGCGTGAGGAGCAGCGGCGTGGCGTCGGCACGCGCGGATCGGCGGTGCAGGAAGTGGATTCCCAGCCCGCCGACGGTCGTGCGGAACTGCCCGATCCGGTCGAGGCGCGCTTCGAACGCTCGCCAGTCGTACCCGGTGCGCCAGTAGTCCACGACCTCGGCGAGATCGGCGAGCGGAACGCCCTGGTCCCACCGGCGCGAGCCGTCGACGGTCTCGGCTTCGGGTAATCGCGCGGCGGCTAGCCGCGCACGCAGTTCGTCGAGGTCGGCGTCGGTCGCGCGGGCTTCGAAGGCGTGGACGTCGCTGGTGGGCATGAGACCTCCTCGGTCGAGAGTGAACCGGCTTAGACGGTTCTAACACGCCACCACGGCCGCGGGCAACCGGCTAAGCTGGTTCCATGCGTGCTGAGCACCCCGACTTCCGCCTCGGCAGCGTCCTGGCGACCAGCTTCACGGCGACGCTGACCGAGCGTCAGGGCGACGCCGTGGAGCGCATCCCGACCCCGCACCGCCTCGCCGACTGGCTGGCGGTCAGCGGCCTCGCCGTGCCGTCCTGCACCCCGGCCCAGCTCGCCCTCGCGCGCGAACTGCGGGAGTCGATCCACGCCACGGCGACCGCGGCGGCCCTCGATGAGCCCCTCCCCGCGGCCGCCGTCGAAGTCCTGAACGCCCGCAGCGCCCAGGGCCGGGCGGCGGCTTTCCTGACGCCCGAAGGAAAGCGGATCTGGCGGCTCGGCCCGGCGACCGGTGTGGAAGACGCCCTCGGCGTGATCGCGGCCGACGCGATCAGCATCGTCGCGGGCGAACGGGACGGAAAGCTGGCCTTGTGCGCGTCGCCGACCTGCCGGGCGGCTTTCTTCGACACCAGCCAGAGCCGCAGCCGCCGGTGGTGCGACATGAACACGTGCGGGAACCGGCAGAAGAAAGCGCGCTTCAACGCCGGCCGCCGCCGGGTCGTGAGGGCGAAACAGGGTTAGAACACTGTTTCCCACTCACGACCGCGGAGGCGGAGACGAGCGTGGCGGCGGCGAGGCTGCCCCAGAGAGCGGCCGGGCCACGGGCGGCGAGCGCGGTGATGACCGCCGGGGAGACAGCGAGGCCGAAGCCCGTGGAGAGCTGGAAGCGAGCCAGAGCGCGGCCCAGCACCTGAGCCGGGGCGAGGGCGGTGACGAGGGCCGTGGCGCTGCCGGCGTAGACGATCTCGCCGACCGTGCAGACCACCGACACCGCGGCGACGGCCGGCGCACCCCAGCCGTCACCCAGTGAGGTGGCCCCGAGGAAACCGAGGTAGGACACGGCCAGCACCACGCCGCCGAACGCCAGCACGGTCCGCCGGGGGAAGCGGGACAACAGGACGGTGACCGGGACCTGCAGGACGACCACCAGCACCGTGTTGGCCACGAAGGTGGCCGCCGACCACACCGGGGACGCGTGCAGCCGGGTCACCAGGACCAGCGGGAGCGCGATTTCGGGGACGTTGAGGCAGAAGACGTAGACCACGTTGGCGGCCAGGAGCGCGCGCATCCGCGGTGCGGGCCCGGCGGCCGGGGTATCGGCCGGCTGCGCGCGGACGTGCACCGACCACGCCAGGATCGCCGCGACGAGGTAGGCGAGCCCGGTGAACGCGGCCGACGCCTGAACGGCGGCGGTACCGCCCGCCAGGCACGCCGTGGCGAGGAGCGCACCGGCACCCAGGCCGGCGTTGCGCAGGGCGCGGGCTCCCGCGAGCGCGGCGTCGCGTTCCCGTCCGTGGGCGACCGTCGCGACGAGCGCCGCGTGGGCGGCCGGCCATGCCTGGTTGCCGAGGCCGAGGAAGAGCGCCGCGGCCGCGAACGGCCAGACGTACCCCGCCGGGGCGGCCACCAGCAGCGCCGCGCCCACCACCCGCACCAGCATCGACGCCGCCACGACCGTGCTGCGCGCGCCCCGGTCCAGCCACCGCCCGACCGCGGGCATGGCCACCAGCGCCACCACGACGCCGGCCGTCATGGCGAGGCCGGTGACCGGTGCGGACAGCCCGAGCACCAGCACCCCGTAGAGCAGCAGGAAGGGCCGCAGCAGGCCGGTGCCGAGCGCGTCCACGGCCAGGGCGACGGCGTAGCGCGGGCCGCCGGAAGCCCGGACGAGGGCGCGCGGGCGGATCTTGGTCGTCATGGCGTCCACCGTGCGGCCGAGCGCCGGTTTCGCCGCGCCGGTTGACGAACACCGTCAACCGATGCGGTCGCCGAGCGGCGGACCAGCGAGAATGCGGGGATGACGCTGAAGATCGCCCTCAGCGGCCCGCCGGCCGAGCGGCTGCGGTTCGCCGTCTCGCCGCTGGCCGAGCTGACCGCGATGCTGCACGTCCTGGCCGAACCCGCGCACCACCCGCGGCTCGCCGGCTGGGCCGCGGACGTCTGGGCCGGGCTGCGGCCGGAACTGGCCGAGCGGCTCCGGGAGGCGGAGTTCCTCTGGCGTTCGTCGCGGGCGGACTTCCTGGTCCCCGCCCGTCCCCGCCCGGCACTCGCCGAGGAACTGGACGAGGTGGACCGGATCGACGACGAGACCTACGTGACGGCCGCGCTGATCACCACGTGCGGCAACAACCGCGTCCACTTCGGTGCCCCGTCCCCGCTCGCGGACGCGACGGCACGAGAGCGGGCCCTGGACCTCGCCCAAGCCCGCGGCGCCCGCCAGGAGGCCTTCGCGGAACGGCTGCTCGCCGACCCGGCGGCCGTGCGGGCACGGGTGCGGCACACCCTCGAACAGTGCGCCGAGGCCTTCTTCGACGCCGCGTGGGCCGGCGTCGCCCCGCAGCTCACCGCGGACCTGCGCCGGAAGAACGACCTGCTCCGGCACCAGGGCATCGCGGCGGCCCTCGCGTCGGTCTCCGGCTCGGTCACCCCGTCCCCGGACGGCGGCGGCATCGTCGTGGACAAGCTGCAGGACAACGCGACCACCGCCGCCGGGGTCGTGTTCATCCCCAGCGTCTTCGGCCACCCCCACCTGGTGGCGATCCACGCGCGCGGGTGGCCGCCGGTGGTGCAGTACCCGGTCGCCGAGCCGGACCCGCCGGAGCCGGTGCCCCTGGAGACGGTGACGCTCCGGCTGGCGGCCCTCGCCCACCCGGTCCGGCTGCGCCTGCTCCGCACGCTGGCCCGCGGGCCGCACACCACGGGAGAGCTGGCCCGCGCCTGGGAGCTTTCGCCGCCGGAGGTTTCCCGCCACCTCACCGTCCTGCGCCGCGCGGGCCTGCTGACCGGACGACGGGAGGGCCGGTACGTCCGCTACTCGGTCAAGCTGGCCGAACTGCGGACGCTGGGCTCCGACCTGCTGGCGGCCGTCTTGCGGTGAGCGGCCCGTCGAAGCGGGTCAGGTGCCGTGGTTCCCGGCCCGGTCAGCGGGCGCCTTCGAGGTCCTCGAGACCGAGCCGCCACCAGTTCTCGCCCGCGATCGCGTGCAAGTCCGGTCCCCTGCCGACGACCCGCGTTCCCGCCGGCAGCGGCTTCCCGTCCGGGTCGGCGAGCAGGTGCTCGCCGGTCACCTGGAAGCGTTCTGCGTCGAGAACTCCCATTCCCGCGTCAGCGCGGCGGAGAAGCGCACCAGCCCGCTCGCGCCCACCGGCGGCGGGCCTTCCGGCTCACCCCAGCCGAAGTCCGCACGTGCTCGATGCCGTCACCAAGCGTCCCTTCGAGCAGCGGCGTCCCGGTGGAGTCGTACACGATCGCGTTGCGTTCCGGGCCCTCCGGCCGCGCTGTCAGCTCCGCCAGGTCCGGCTCCGCCGCCCACAACGCGACCGTGACGCCGGGCGCGGATCGTGGACGGCCGGTGCCGGTCGAACCAAGCTTCGAGCACGCACCATTCGACCACGCCGTGACGTCCATCCCGTTGCACCACGCGGCATTTCGTGGCGTCCCAGGTGGAGCGCACCTTCCCGCCACCCATTGCGCGAACCGGCATTTCGTGGCTCCTCGAGCAGGCCGTTAGCTTCGCCGCCATGGAATGGAGCTTTCGATCAGCCGAAGAACTCATTGCCGCGTTGCGCACCGGTGCCGTGACATCAGGGGAACTGACCGACGAGGCGATCGCCCGGATCGAACGTGACGACGAGGTGGTCAACGCGATCTGCGTGCCCGACTTCGACCGTGCGCGGGCCGCCGCGCGCCAGGCCGACCAGGCCCGCGCGCGGGGTGAGGACCGGCCGCTGCTCGGCGTTCCGGTGACGGTCAAGGAGTCCTACGACGTCGCCGGGCTGCCCACGACCTGGGGCCTGCCGGCGCACCGCGACCACCGGCCGGCCGCGGACGCGGTGCAGGTGGCGCGGCTCAAGGCCGCGGGCGCGGTGGTGCTCGGCAAGACCAACGTCCCGTTGGGGCTGCAGGACATCCAGAGCTTCAACGACCTCTACGGCACCACCACCAACCCGTGGGACCGCGACCGCACGGCGGGCGGCTCCTCCGGTGGATCGGCGGCGGCGCTGGCGTCCGGGTTCGGCGCGCTGTCCCTCGGCTCCGACCTCGCCGGCTCGCTGCGCACCCCCGCGCACTTCTGCGGGGTGTACGCGCACAAGCCGACGCTCGGGCTGGTGGCCAACCGCGGCATGGTCGCGCCGTCCGAGCCGGCCCTGCCGGTCGAGCTCGACCTCGCCGTCGTCGGCCCGATGGCGCGCACCGCCCGCGACCTCACGCTCCTGCTCGACGTCATGGCCGGCCCGGACCCGCTGACGCTCGGCAAGGCGTACGACCTGACGCTGCCGCCCGCCCGCCACGAGCGGCTCGGCGACTTCCGGGTCCTGGTCCTCGACGACCACCCGCTCCTGCCGGTCGGGTCCGCCGTGCGGGCGGCCGTGCACCGCGTGGCCACCGCGCTCGCCGACGGCGGCGCCCGCGTCGAACGGCACAGCCCGCTGCTGCCCGACCTGACCGAAGCCGCGACGCTCTATATGCAGTTGCTGATTTCGGGCGCGATCGCGCGTTTCCCCATCGAGTCGCCGGCACAGCTGAAGGCCCGCGCCACCGGTCTCGACGCCGTCCGGCTGGACGCCATGGAGTTCAGCCACCGCGACTGGCTCGAGGCGAACAACCGCCGCGAGGCCCACCGCCACGGCTGGCGGCAGCTGTTCGCGGAGTTCGACGCGGTCGTCTGCCCGATCACGCCGACACCGGCGTTCCCGCACGACCACCACCCCAACCCGATGGAGCGGCGCATCGCCATCGACGGCGCCGAGCACCCGTACTTCGACCAGCTGGTCTGGGCCGGCCTGGCCACCATGCCCGGCCTGCCCGCCACGGCCGTCCCCGCGGGCCGGTCGCCGGAGGGCCTGCCGGTCGGCGTCCAGCTCATCGGCCCGGCCTTCGAGGACCGCACCCCGCTCCGGCTGGCCGAACTGCTCGAACAGCGCATCGGCGGCTTCCGGCCCCCGGAGCCCGGTCGGCGGTTCAACGCTGTTTCTTCCCCTGCTCCAGCAACGTGACCAGTTCGGCGATGCGGGCCGCGCGGACGTCGGGGCGGCGGGTCGTCGCGTCGATCCAGCGCAGGTAACCCTTGCGGTAGAACGTCGCGAGCGAGTCGAAGAACGCCTTGGCCGCCGGGCTCGCCGCCAGCGCCGCCACGATGTCGTCGGCCAGGTCCTGGCGCTGCGGGCCCTCCGGCGCCAGTTCCGCGTCGACCCGGTCGCCCGCCCCGAGGCCGTTGTCCCGCCGCCACGCCTCGCCCAGTCCCAGGCCGAGGTCGGTGCCGAAGCGGCCGAGCGGACCGCGGACCTTGCGCCCGCCGACGGTGCCGGTGACGTGGTGGGTGTCCTTGCGGGTCCACACCTCGTCCGGGTCGAACGGCACCGGCAGGTACACCCGGCCCCGGGGGCCGGTCGTGATCGTCCCGGTGAAGCGCTGCCGCCGCATGCCCCGATGCTAGCCGCGCGTGATGAGTTCTCGGGCCTCTCCCCGTCTCACCTTTCGACCGGACACCACGAGCGGAAGGATGACCGAGATGAGCGCACCGGAGGACCTGGCCCAGGTCGACGAGCCGGCCTTCACCGGGCTGGCGGAGCGGCACCGGCGGGAGCTGCACGTGCACTGCTACCGGATGCTCGGGTCCTTCGAGGACGCCGAGGACACCGTGCAGGAGACGTTCCTGCGCGCCTGGCGGCGGCGGGAGACCTTCGAGGGGCGGTCGACGTTCCGGGCCTGGCTCTACCGGATCGCCACCAACGCCTGCCTGGACCTGCTGGCCAAGTGCCGCCCGGAGCCCGCGACCGGCGGCGAGGTGCGGTGGCTGCAGCCCTACCCCGACCGGCTGCTCGACGAGCTGCCCGCGGGCGGCGCGGACGAACCCGAGGCCGTCGCCGTCGCGCGGGAGACGATCGAGCTGGCCTACCTGGTCGCCGTCCAGCACCTGGCGCCGCGGCCGCGGGCCGTGCTGATCCTGCGTGACGTGCTCGGCTGGCCCGCGAAGGACGTCGGGGAGCTGCTCGGGGACTCCGTCAACTCCGTGAACAGCGCACTGCAGCGGGCCCGCGCCGGCCTGCGGGCGCACCTGCCCGCCGAGCGCCGGGACTGGACGAGCGGCGAGGAGGACGCCGGCACGCGCGAACTGGTCCGACGCTTCACCGACGCCAGCGTCGCCACGGACATCGACGCGCTCGCCGCCCTGCTGCGCGACGACGTCCGCTGCTCGATGCCGCCCACCCCGGGCCTGCGGATCGGCCGCGCCGCGGTCGTGGACGACTGGCGCGAGGACGGTTTCGAGAGCATGAAGGGCCTGCGCGCGGTCCCCACGCCGGTGAACCGGCAGCCCGCCGTCGCCTTCTACCTCTGGCGGGAGAAAGAGGGCGCGTACCTGCCGCTGACGATCGACGTCCTGCGCGTCGCGGGCGGGGCGATCGCGGAGATCACCACGTTCCACGCCGACCGCTTCCCGCGGCTCGGCCTACCGGAGCGCCTGCCGGCGGTCACCGAGACGGCACCGACGGGCAGGTGAAGCCGGCGAAGAGGTCGTCAGCCGCCCGGAGCTCGTTTCACCAGGTACCGCAACAGCACGCTCGCCCCGTCCGTCAGCACCGAGGCCAGCTCCAGCCCCGCCGGATCCACCACCCCGCCGACAGCGGCGCGGCTCGACGTCCCCGCCACCAGGAACGGCGCCACCGTCAACCGGAACTCGTCGACCACGCCCGCCTCGATCAGTGAGCCGAACAGCTTCGGCCCGCCCTCGCAGTCGATGCGGCCCAGACCCTCGGCCACCAACGTCGAAACCACGCCCGAGACCCCGTCCACCACGAACACCCGCGCGCCGTTCGACGCCCACGCGGCGCGCAACGACGCCGGGGCCGCCGCGGACGTGAACACCAGCGTCGGGACCGCGGCTTTCGTGATCACCGGGGCGTCCGCCGGCAACGAACGGCCGGAAGTCACCACCGCCACCGGCGCGATCGGGGCCAGCCCGAACCGGCGGCGGCGCTCGGCCGTCCGCTCGTCCGGGCGCATGCCCTCAAACCCCTCCGCCACCGCCGTCCCCGCGCCCACCAGGACGACGTCGGCCAGGTCGTTGCCGAGGCGGTAGACGATCCGGTCCGCGGGCGTCGAGAGAGCCCCCGACACGCCGTCGACCGTGATCGCGCCGTCCGCGCTCGACACGAAGTTCACCGCCACCCAGCGCGGGTCGGCCGGGTAGGCGTACAGCTGCTCGAGGTCCGCGTCGGCGAGGTCGCGCCCGGCCGGCCAGACCTGCCGGATCACTCCCACCGGACCGCCTTCGCCGGCGGGCGGGTGCCCGCGATGCTCGCCGCCATCTCGGCCACGTGCCGCGTCGCGCGCGGGTGCGCCGTGCGGAGGATCGCCGCGCCGGCCGACGCCGTCAGCGCCGCCAGCGCCAGCCCGGCCGGGGTGCCGTCGCCCGCGACTGCGGCCAGCACCGGCACGTCCGACGGCAGCGACGGCGCTTCGCGCACCACTCCCACGTCGAGGACGGCCCCCTCGGCGGGCACCCCGCGCGCGACCGCGTCGGACACCGACGGGCCGGCGTAACCCGCGCCGTACCGGGCCGCGACGTCGACGAGGTCGGCTCGCGCGAGGATCAGGTCGGCGCCCGCCCCACAACAGGCCGCCGCGACCGAAGCGTCCGCGGTGTCGACCGCCAGGACGAGGCCGGGAAAAGTCGCTCGGGCCCACGCGACCAGGGGTTCGACGCCGGTTCCGGCGAAACCCACCAGGTCGGCGCCGTCCGCGACGGCGCTCGTGACCGCCTCCCTCGCCGCGTCGGGCTCCGGGAGCACCTGCACCACGGCCAGCACCAGCGCGTGGTCACTGCTCGACCGGCGGCCCCGGAAGACGAGGTCGGGGGTTCTCATCGCGTGCTCCCTGCTGGACATCCGTGCTTCGCGATCATAAGCGAGCAGGCAGGGCAACACCCTTCGCCGTCAGGTGGCGGGGCACCGTCGCCGGGCCACCCGACTTTCGACGGACTTCCTCAGGAGGCGAGCGCCTCGTTGATCGCCTGCAGTTCCTGCGCCGTGCGGGTGGCGGCGAACTCGATGACGTCGTACCGGGCGAGGCGCTGGACCACGAACGGGTCGCTGGCGAGCACGGCGTCGAGCTTGCCCCGCAGCATCGGGCGGGTCAGTATCACGTGGTCGGCGGCGCCGCTACCTTTTCCGCAAACCAGGAACAGTCCTTTCGTGAATTGTTTGCGCACCCACTTCGAATGGTCCGGGAGCGCGTAGTCGACTTCTGTTTCGGGCGCTGTGTAGGTCAGCAGTGCGATGTACATGATTCGATGGTAGAACTCCGGCGGCCACCGCGCACCCGAAGTTCCGGTCAAGAAAAAGAGAATTCCTTTACCAACACTTTTTCGACATTCTCGCCGGTTGCCGTACGCCCGTTGTCGTACGACGCGGTGTCGCCGCAGAGCCGACGCGGCGGCTTCGCCGGCGCGCGACACTTCAGACCATGAACGCACTGACGAGGATCTGGCACGACGGACGGCGGGCCGAACGCGTCGCCTACGTCGTCGGCGCGGCGTTGTTCCTCAGCGGCGCCGGGCACGCGGTCGCGCTGCTCGCCACCGGCGGCTCGTGGCTGGGGCCGCTGTCGCTGCGCAAGGCCGTCACGTTCGGCCTGTCCTTCGGGCTGACGCTGGCGTCGGTCGCGTGGACGACGTCGTTCCTCACCCTCCGCGCCCGGTGGCGCGCCGCGCTGCTCGGCGCCTTCACCGCCGCGAGCGTCGTCGAAGTCGTCCTGGTCAGCATGCAGGCCTGGCGCGGGGTGCCGTCGCACTTCAACTTCGAGACGCCGTTCGACAACGTCGTTTCGATGACGCTCGCCGCGGGCGGCGGCGTGCTCATCGTGGTCGTCATCGGCTTCACGGCCGCCGCGCTGGTCGAGCCGGGACCGGCCGCGCCGAGCCTGCGCCTGGCCGTCCGCGCCGGCCTCCTCGTGCTGCTCGTCGCGCTGGCCACCGGCGCGGTGATGATCGGCCGCGGCGTCGTGGCGGCCCGCGGCGGCGACCCGCAGCTGGCCTACACGACGGCGGGCGCGCTCAAGCCGTTGCACGCGGTCGCGATGCACGCGATCCTCGTGCTGCCCGGGCTGGCCTGGCTGCTGCGGTTCACCCGCTGGCCCGAGGCGCACCGCCTGCTCGTGGTGAAGGTGGCCGTCGCCGCCGACGCCGTGCTGACCGCCGTCATCGGCGTCGAGTCCTTCACCGGCACGGATCCCTTCGCCGCCCCGCTGCCGGTCATGGCCCTT
Source organism: Amycolatopsis sp. cmx-4-83 (assembly GCF_046548815.1). Lineage (NCBI taxonomy): Bacteria > Bacillati > Actinomycetota > Actinomycetes > Pseudonocardiales > Pseudonocardiaceae > Amycolatopsis > Amycolatopsis sp. cmx-4-83. Next base: position 200,966 of record NZ_JAEBEF010000005.1, read on the forward strand.
TCCGCGCTGGCCGCCCTCGTGCTGGCCGGCACCGGCGGCTACGCGCTGAGCGGCGGTGAACCGCGTTCCCGATCCGTACGTGTTGGCGATGGGAAGGCAAGGGGCCGGTAAAGCGGCGGACGGAGAACACGCGTGCGGCACGGTACGACCACCAGGGGCCTCTTCCAGCAGGGCCAAGCCCACAGCCCGTCGTTCTTCTCCGTGGCGAGGGCGATGGGGCAGCACGCCGACGACCTCGCGGACTTCTGCATCCCCTGCAACCCCTACTTCCCCACCGACGAGATGTTCGGCGAGCTGGAGCGCAACCTCCGCACGATCCTCAAGTTCTACCCGAGCGATTCCGGCGCGATCACCGCGCAGCTGGCGAGCGTGCTGCGGCTCAACCCGTCGACGATCTCACTCGCCAACGGCTCGACCGAGCTGATCACCTGGATCGACCAGCTGCTGGTCGGGTCCAGCGTCGCGGTGCCGATCCCGACGTTCGGCCGCTGGACCGACCAGCCGCTGGAAACCGGCAAGCGCGTCGACATGTTCGTGCTCAAGGAAGCGAACAACTTCGAGCTGCGCGTGGACGAGTACCTCGACTTCATCAAGCGCCGCGGTTCCCGGGTCGCGGTGCTGTGCAACCCGAACAACCCCGACGGCGGCTACCTGTCCCGCCGCGAAGTCATCCGGTTCATGGACGCCCTCGAAGACCTCGACCTGGTGGTGATCGACGAATCGTTCATCGACTTCGTCGAGGTGGAGATGAACGCGTCGGTGGCCGCGGAAGCCGTCGTCCGGCCGAACGTGATCGTGCTGAAGAGCCTCGGAAAGAACTTCGGGCTGCACGGGATCCGGTTCGGCTACCAGGTGTCGAACCCGGCGTTGACGCGCAAGCTGTCCGGTGCGCTGCCGAAGTGGAACCTGAACTCGCTCGCCGAAACCGTGATCTTCATGCTCGCCGAGCGCCGCGCGGAATACGAGGAAAGCCTCAAGAAGCTCGCGCTCGACCGGTTCATGATGAATTCGCAGCTGAACCAGTTCCAGGAACTGACGGTCTACCCGTCGCAGGCGAACTTCCTGCTCGTCAAGCTGCCCGGCTCGGTCGACGGCGCCGAGCTGTGCGAATACCTGCTCGCCGAGCACCACCTCCTGGTGCGCCAGTGCGGCAACAAGATCGGCATGACCAGCCAGTTCATGCGCTTCGGGGTGCGGCCGGACACCGAGGTCGAGCGGCTGGTCGAAGGGCTGCGCGGGGTCGAGCGGCTCGGCGGCGGGCGGCACGCGACGCCGGCGATCGAGCTCGTCTCGCACTCCCGCGAACCGGAACGGTCGATCAGCTGAGCACCTGGGCGATGGCCGACTTCCAGGCGAACACCCGGCCGTTCGCCGAACTCGACCGCGCCGGCCGCACGCGCCGCCTGCGCCGGCTCGCCGAAGCGGCGTTGACCGCCTACGCCGTGCCGGTGGCCCGGCTGACCCCGCTGGCGCACGGGCTCAACACGGCGTTCCGCGTCGACGGCGCGGACGGCCACCGGTACGTCCTGCGCGTGCAGCGCCCGGACGGGCCGGGGCCGGCGCGGGTGCGGTCCGAGATGGCGTGGCTCGCCGCGTTGTGCCGCGAAACCGACCTCGTCGTCCCGCGGCCGGTGCCCACGCGCGAGCGGGACCTGATCGCCGTGGTCGCCGACCCGGCGGTGCCGGAACCCCGCACGTGCGTGCTCTGCCACTGGGTCGACGGCCGGTTCGTCGACGAGCGGCTCAGCCCGCCGCAGCTGTACGCGCTCGGCGAGTTCACCGCGCGGCTGCACCTGCACGGCGCGCGGATGAACGGCCTCGACCGCGGCCGCGTCGACGACCTCACCGAGTTCGGCCGCACGCAGGTGGACGGCTTCTCCCCGGCGGTCGTCGACCGGGCGGTCGCGCGGACGGGCGACGAGCGGATCCGCGACGCGGTCGCCCGCGCCCGCGCGGTGCGGGCGGAGCTGGGTTTCGGCGCCGACGCGTTCGGCCTGGTGCACGGCGACCTGCGCCAGGAGAACTACCTGTTCCACCGCGGCCGGGTGCGGGCGATCGACTTCGACGACTGCGGGTTCGGGCACTACGCCTACGACCTGGCGGTGACCCTCGCCGAGCTCCGGCACCTGCCACAGCGAGAAGAACTGCGGGAGGCACTACTGGACGGCTACCGCTCGGTCCGCCCGGCCGCCGCGACGACCGACCCGCTGGTGCTGGCCGCGTTCGCCGGCCTCCGCCGCGTCCAGCTACGCCTCCGCTGACCCCGCCAACGCGCACTTTCACGTGAAAGTGCGCGCCACTTTCATAGGGAAAGCTACGGCGTTACAGGGCGGCGTTACAATTGCTACATGGCCGGACGATCGAGCAACGCCACCAGTACCCGCGACCGCCTGCTGCTGGCCGCGGGTCAGCTGCTGCACGAGGCCGGCGACGGACCGGTGTCGACGCGGGCGATCTGCGAGCGCGCCGGCGTCCAGGCCCCCACGCTCTACCACCACTTCGGCAGCAAGCAGGGCCTGCTCGACGCGGTCGTGAACTACGGCTTCACGCAGTACGTCCAGGCCCCGGACGCCGGCGGCGACCCGGTGGCCCGGATCCGCGCGGGCTGGGACCGGCACGTCGAGTACGGCCTGGCGCACCCTGCGTTCTACGTGCTGCTCTACGGCCAGATCGAGCCGGGCGTGCCGTGCAACCTCACCTCGAGCGCGGAAGCGCTGCTGCTGGAGCTGTTCACGCCGCTGGCGCGCGAAGGCCGGTTGCGCGTCGAGGCCGCGGAGGCCGCGCGGCAGTTCGCGGCGGCCAACAGCGGCGTCACGTTGAGCCTGATCGCCCAGCCCGAGGACGACCGCGACCCGGCGATGTCCGCGCAGGTCAGGGAGTCCGTGCTGGCCGGGCTGCTCGCGGACGAACCGACCGGCGGCTCTTCCGTCGGCGCACTGGCTGTCGCTTTGTCGACCGCGCTCGCGGAAGACGTCGACGCGCTGACGACCACCGAGCGTCAGATGCTGCGGGAGTGGCTGCACCGGATCGCGGGCTGACGCTGAGCGCTACATTCGCTACATTGACGTCTATGACAAGTGTAGTGAAGCAGTTCGGCCTGTTCCTCGCCCCGCACCGCGACGACGCGGCCCGGAAGGAGCAGGCGATCGCGGCGGACGGGCTCGGCTACGGCGCGGTCTGGCTCGGCACCGGCCGGAACTCGGTCGGCGACCTCGCGTTCGTCGAAGACGTGCTCGCGTCGACCGAGCGGATCACCGTGGCGACGGCGATCGTCAACATGTGGGTCGACGAGCCGGAAACCCTGGCGGCGTCCTACCACCGGCTCGCCGGCCGCTACGGAAAGCGCTTGCTGCTGGGCGTCGGCGTCGGCCACCCCGAGTCGGTGACCGAGTACCGCAGCCCCTACGACAAGATCGTCGACTACCTCGACCGGCTCGACGCGGCCGGCGTCCCGACCGGCGCCCGGATCCTCGCCGCGCTCGGCGACCGCGTGCTGAAGCTGGCCGCCGAGCGCACCGCGGGCGCGCACCCGTACCTGGTCCCGGTGGCGCACACGCGGCACGCCCGGTCGATCCTCGGCCCCGGCAAGCTGCTCGCCCCCGAGCAGAAGGTGGTCGTCGACACCGACCCGGTGGCCGCGCGCGCCATCGGCCGCCCGTACGTCCAGAACCCGTACCTGGGCCTGCGGAACTACGTGACCAACCTGCGGCGCCACGGCTACCCGGAGGCCGACGTCGCGGGTGGCGGCAGCGACCGCCTCATCGACGACCTCGTCCGCCACGGCTCACCGGAGACGATCGCGAAGGACCTGCGGTCCCATGTGGACGCCGGCGCGGACCACGTGGCGGTGCAGGTGCTCGGCCCGTCCCCCGACGTCGAACTGGTGCACCAGCGGCAGCTGGCCGAGGTGCTGCTCTGATCAGTCCGGTGCCGGGGCCAGCGCGTTCAGCGCCTTGACGATCGTGCGCTCCTCGTAGGCGAAGTGACCTTCCAATTCGGACGCGAGCCGGTCGAGCTCGGCGCGTAGCCGCGCAGGATCGCTTTCTTCGTCCACGAGCCGCTGGATCTCCTCCTGCAGCAGCGCGACGACGGCGTGCTCCTCGCCGAGCTTCGCCAACGCGGGCGCGAGCGCCGGGAAGCGCGCGGCGAGCATGGGGAAGATCGCCGTGCCTTCCCCGGTGTGGTGGCGGGTGAGCGCGGTGCAGAAGCCGGAACACTTCGTGCTCAAGCGCCGCGATTCCCCGCCCCGCAGGTCCCGCAGCTCGGCGCGGAACCAGTCGTGCACCTCGACGAGCCAATCGCCCAGGCGACGGCCGTCGTCGAGCCGGTGCAGCTCGACCACGGGCAGGATCCGGGTCGTTCGCGCCTGGTAGGCCGCGAACCCCGGTTCCCGCTCGACCACCGCGGCGAACAACGCGTCGCGGTCCGGCGGGAGCGCGGCCATCGCCTCGAACGTCTCCGTGCCGGTTTCCACGGTGACCAAAGGGTTGTGGCGGATGTTGTGGTACCAGGCGGGGTGCTTCGGCGACCCCATCGCCGAAGCCACGACGACGAGCCGGCCGTCGATCGTCAAGTCCCCCAGGGGAACCCGGTGCGGCCGGCCCGTGCGGGCACCGGTCGTGGTGAGCTGGATCAAGCTGGTCCTTTCCGATGAAGGGAAATCACCGGAGGCCGTGAGCCGACACGGAATTGGGGCGCGCGGAGGGCACACTCCTGCCGGGGAAAGGCAGAACGTGTCGATCTCAAGGGGGCTGAGTAGCCACTACCTCCGTGCGTAGGCCCATCCGGGGCGCATCCGCACAGTAGCACGGGATCAGCGCGCGGCGTCGGCGGCTTTCTGCGCCTCGTTGGCGGCGGCGTCGGCCTGTTCGTAGCTTTCCTTCGCCTGCTCGAACTCGGCCGTCGCGCGCTCGGCGCGTTCCTCGGCTTCGGCAAGCCGCGTGCGCAGGTCCTCGACCCGCGCGGTCGCCTGCTCGGCCGCCCGCTGCGTGCGGACGAGGTCGCGCTCGACGACCGCGCGCTCCTTCGCCAGTTCGGCGGCTTCCTTGCGCAGGCGGTCGCGTTCGGCGCGGGCCCGCGCCCGCTCCTCTTCCTCACGGCGGTGATCGCGCTTCGGCTTCGCCGGCTCGGCCTGGTCCACCAGCTTCTTCGACCGCTTCCCGGTGGCGGGCGGCACGGTGGCGGCGAGGGTGAACCACTGGTCGGTGTCCTGGTGCGCGACCGACGTCAGGCGCCCGGCGACCGCGAGCGCGGCAGTGTCCGGATCGGCCGCGACGGCTTCGAGCGTCGCCTCGACCTCGCGGGACACGGTGTCGCTCATCGACGGCAGCCCGTGCACGATCCGCCGCACGAGCTCACCGCGGCGCCGGGTCAGCGCGCGCAGGTCGTCGCCGGCGAGCCGGGTGTGCGCGTCCCGCAGCTCCTCGCCCAGCTCGGCGAGCTCCCGCAGCCGGCTGTCGTCTTCCCGCGCCAGCCGGTTGACGATCGCCGCGGCCGTCGTCGGCTTCCGCAGCTCCTTGATCTGCTTCGCGAGCTCGGCGTCCCCCTCGGCCTTGGCGGCCTTCGCGGCGGCGTTGCGCGCGCTGACGAACTCCGCGAGGTCACCCCCGTAGAGCTCGCCGGCCACCGTGTCCAAGTCCATCGTGCTCCAGCGAACCACATCGGACTGGTGCGAGCACCTGCGAAGAGTCATCATCGGGGGCATGTTCTTCGATCTGGGTGTCCGGGACTTCCTCGACCGCGCGGAAACGGTGTACCCGGACCGCGTCGCGGTGGTCGACGAGCCGGACCAGCCGGCGCCGAGCTGGGGTTCGCTCACCTACCGCGAGGTCGCGAAGCGGGCGCGGGCGCAGGCCGCGCACCTGGACGCGCTGGGCGTGCCGCCCGGCGGGCGCGTCGCGATGGTGTCGCACAACGCCGCGCGGCTGCTCGTGTCGTTCTTCGGCGTGTCCGGCTGGGGCCGGATCCTGGTGCCGGTGAACTTCCGGCTGGCACCGGCCGAGGTCAAGTACATCGTGGAGCACTCCGGTGCGGAGGTGCTGATCGTCGACCCGGAGCTGGAACACCTGCTCGACACGGTGACGGCGAAGCACGTGTTCGTCCTCGGCCGCGACGACGACGCCCTCTGGGGCGGCGACGGCGTCCCCCGGCCCTGGGACGGCGACGAGTCCGCCACGGCGACCGTCAACTACACCTCCGGCACGACCGCGCGGCCCAAGGGCGTCCAGCTCACGCGCCGCAACATCTGGCTGAACGCGGTGGTGTTCGGCCTGCACACGACGTTGAGCGACAACGACGTCCTGCTCCACACCCTCCCGATGTTCCACTGCAACGGCTGGGGCATGCCGTACGCGGTGACCGGCCTCGGCGGGCGGCACATCGTGCTGCGCAAGGTCGACGGCACCGAGATCCTGCGGCGCATCGAGGAGCACGGCGTGACGATCCTGTGCGCGGCCCCGGCGGTGGTGACGGCGGCCCTGGACGGCGCGGCGACCTGGGAGGGCGAGATCCCGGGCCGCGACCGCGTCCGGATCGTGGTGGCCGGCGCACCCCCGCCGACGCGCACGATCGAGCGGGTGCGCGCCGAGCTGGGCTGGGAGTTCATCCAGATCTACGGCCTGACCGAGACGGCCCCGCTGCTGACGGTCAACCGCATGCGCAGCGAGTGGGCCGACCTCGACCCGCACGAGCAGGCCCGCCTGCTCGGCCGCGCGGGCACGCCGGCCCTGGGCGTCCGCATCGACGTCGACACCGACGGCGAGGTCCTCGCGCGGTCGAACCACAACCTGGACGGCTACTGGGAGAACCCCGAGGAGACGGCCCGCGTCCAGGAGGGAAACTGGTTCCACACGGGCGACGGCGGCACGTTCGAAGAGGGTTACCTGACGATCGCGGACCGCAAGAAGGACGTGATCATCTCGGGCGGCGAGAACGTGTCGTCGATCGAGGTGGAGGACGCCTTGAACTCGCACCCGGCGGTCCGCGAGGCCGCGGTGATCGGCATCCCGGACGAAAAGTGGGGCGAACTGGTGACGGCTTTGGTCGTCACGGACGGCTCGCCGGTGACTTCGGACGACCTGATCAAGCACTGCCGCTCGTACTTGGCCGGGTACAAGTGCCCCAAGCGGGTGGAGTTCCTGGCCGAGCTCCCCCGGACGGCGACGGGGAAGATCCAGAAGTTCAAGCTGCGGGAGCCGTTTTGGCAGGGCCGGTCGCGCCAGGTGAACTGAGGTTCTTCTTCGACAACGGCGTCGTGCTGTGGGCCGAGGTGGGCCCGGCCGACCTCGCCGCGCTGCCCCTCAGCGAGGGGCTGCGCGCGGAGCTGGACAACCTGGCGGAGCTGGGGCCGGGCTGGGTGGTCGAGGGCGGGTTCACGGAGCTGCACGAGGACCCGGAGCTGGACCGCTACCTGGCCGACCCGAAGGGCTTCCAGCGCTGACGGACCAGCCGGCGGCGTCCCTTGGCTCCGGCGAAATCACTCGGGAACGTAGGTCAGCTGGACGACGCCGTTGGAGAACGTGGCCGATTTCGCCAGCCGCAACGGAAACGACGGACCTTCGTCGGGGAACAGCCGCCGCCCGCGCCCCACGACGATCGGGTACAGCAGCAGGTTCAGCTCGTCGACCAGGCCTTCGGCCAGCAGCCACCGCACCGCCGTGGTGCTGCCGCTGGTCATGATGTCCCCACCCGCCTCGGCCTTCAGCGCCCGCACCGCCTCGGCCGGGTCGCCGGTCAGCAGAACCGAGTTGTTCCAGGTGACCTCGGACAACGTCGACGACAGCACGTACTTCCGCACGTTGTTCATGAATTCGGCGCCTTCGTCGTCCTCGACGGTCCGCCCGGGCCACGCCTCGGCGAACCCTTCGTAGGTGACGCGCCCGAGCAACATCGCGTCGGCCGCGGCCATCCCGCCGCCGACCGCCTGTCCGATCTCGTCACTCCAGTACTTCAGCGACCACTTGTCGGGCGCTTCGACGACGCCGTCGAGGGAAATGAACAGGTTCGCGACGATCTTCCGCATCGGCCCACTATAAACCGGCGAACCGCTAAGACCGTCCACTGGCGACGCGCACCCGCGCGCTGTCCGCTTCCGCCCGCGCCCGTTCCTCCGCCGTCACCACCGCCAACCGCGCCGGGACGTCCTTGTGGTGCGGCGTCCCCGCGATCGGGTCCCGGTCCAGCGCATCGGTCAGCAGGTTGATCCGCGGCCCGCTCACCACCCGGCCACCGTCCGCGGCCGGGTGCGCCATGCCATAACCGTGCGGCAGCGCCAGCTGTCCCGGCCGCATCCCCGGATCGGCCTCGGCGCGCACGACCACGCGTCCCGCCGGCGTCACGACCGCCACCCAATCCCCCGGCACCGCACCGATCGACGCCAGTTCCTCCGGACGCGCCCGCAACGCGCCATCCGGGTCGGTGCGGCGCCAGCGCGGGTCGCGCAGGATCTGGTTCGCGTTGTGCGCCCGGCGCTGCCCGTTGAGCAGCGAAAACGGGAACGCGGGGTCCGCCGCCTCGGCCGCCGGGTCGAGCGCGGTCAGCCAGTCCAGCAACTCCGGCACCGCCAGCCGGACCTTCGGGCGCCGCAGCAGGCTCCACACTTCGTCCTGCTCGTGCGCGGAAAACGGCGTCGGCCCGGCCAAAATGCGGTCGAAGAGCTCCTCGCCGAGCTCCGAGCCGGTCGAAGTGCTGCCCAGCGCGCGCTGCACCGGCACGGTCATCGTCTTCGCCGCGCGGTGGCACCCCGCCCACAGCGGCGCGATCGACGCGGCGCCGCCGGGCAGCGAAGCCCCCAGCGTCCGGTAGAGCAGCACCGGCAGGATCGCCGCCCGCTCCGGCATCGCCTGGACCAGCGCACCGATCCCCGCCTGCACCTCGGACCGCGGGCCGAGCGCCAGCGAAGCCAGCACGTCCGACGGCGGCAGCACGCCGAGCGCGTCGAACAACCGCGTGTAGATCTCCGCTTCGACGAGCGTGCCCGGCAACGGGTCCAGCAACGGCGGCCGCAGCTGGAAGTAGTTGGTCGGCCATTCGAACGTGAAGAGCGTGAACTCCCACTTTTCGTGCTGCGACGCGGCCGGCAGCACGTATTCCGCCAGCGCGGCCGTTTCGGTGTAGGCGATGTCGACGACCACGGACAGCTCGGCGGCGCGGATGGCGCGTTCGACCTCCCGCGTCCCCGCGAAGGTGTTGGCGGGGTTCGACGACTCCACCCAGAGCGCGCGGACGCGGTTCGGGTGGTCGGCGAGGATCTCCTCGGCCAGCGTGTTCGCCGGCAGCAGCCCGCCGATGTACTCGAACCCGGTGATCTCCGACCGCTTCCCGCTCCCCGAACCCCACAGCGGCAGCAACCACGAGTGCAGGTTGTTCGTGCCGCGCCGCCCGAAGTTCCCGGTCAGCAGGTACAGCAGCTTTTCGAGGTAGCTGTTGAGCGTCGAGTGCCGCCCCTGCTGGATCCCCAGCTCGACGCGCACGGTCATCGCTTCCGCCGCCAGGATCAGCTCGACCGCGTGCTCGACGTCCACACGGGACACTTCGGCGTGCGCGATCCAGGCGTCCACCGGCACTTTCGCCAGGACGGCGGCGACGTCGTCGAAACCTTCGGTGCGCTGGGCCAGGAATTCCTCGTCCGCGCCACCGCGTTCGAGCAGCAACGCCAGGATCGCGCCCAGCAGGTAGGCGTCGGTGCCCGGCCGCAGCGGCAGGTGCAGGTCGGCCATCTCGGCGGTCTCGGTGCGCCGCGGGTCGATCACGATCATCCGGCGCGCGGGGTCGTTCTTCAACGTGTTGAGCGCGTGCCGCGCGTTGCTGAACCCGTGTGCCTGCCACGGGTTGCAGCCGAGCACCACCAGCAGGTCGCAGTGCTCGACGTCCTCGGCGGTGTGCACGAGCGCCGAGCCGAACAGCTGCCCGTTGACCCAGAAGTCGCCGGTCTTCTCCTGCGAAAGCGCGTTGAAGTGACGCGTCGAGTTCATCCACTTCAGCAGTGAAGCGCCGTATGCGCCGCCGGAGTGGTTGCCCTGGCCGCCCCCGCCGACGTAGGCGAACGAGCCGGGCCGCCCGGCCGCGGTGTCGGCGTCCCGGATCGCGCGCAGCTTGGCGGCGATCTCGGAAAGCGCGGTGTCCCAGTCGATCGGCTCGTGCGTGCCGTCCGGACGACGGCGCAGCGGCGTCGTCAAGCGGTCGTCGTGGTCGCCGTACCAGGTCAGGCGCTGCGCTTTCTGGCAGAGGTACCCGGCGGAGCGCGGGTGCGCCTTGTCCCCGCGGACGCGCGTGATCTTCCGCCCCTCGACCTGCACCTCCAGGCCGCAGTTGAGGTAGCAGAGGCTGCACGCGGTGCGCTGCCACTCGCCCATGGCGGTTCCCTTCACAGCAGGTCGAGCGCGCGGCCGAGGGTGCTCAAGCGCGCTTCGAGCGTTTCGCCGGCCGGGTACAGCCGGACGGTGTCGACGCCGGTTTCGCGCCAGACGCGCAGCCGGTCCCGCACCATGTCCTCGGTGCCGATCAATGTCGTGCCGAGCACCATTTCGTCGGTGACGAGCGCGGCGGCGCCGTCGCGATCCCCGCCCTGCCAGCGTTCCCGGACCTCGGCGGCGACGTCCGCCCAGCCCTGGCGGCTGTAGGCGTTGTTGTAGAAGTTCGTGGTGGCCGAGCCCATCCCGCCGAGGCTGAAGGCGAGTTCCTTCTTGCGGCTGCCGACCAGCGCGCGCAGTGCGGCTTCGTCGTCGGCGAACGCGACTTCGGCGCCTTGGCAGACGTCGATGTCCGCCCGCTTCCGGCCGGCCTTCGCGAGTCCGGCGTCGAGCGGGCCGAAGTACGCCTCGGCACCTTCGGGGACGAAACTGGTGCCGAGCCAGCCGTCCGCGACCTCGCCGGTGAGCTCGAGGAGCTTCGGCGACAGCGTCGCGAGGTAGATCGGGATGTCCGGGTTCGGCGCGGTCGACAGCCGCATCGGCCGCGCCTCCCCGGGCAGCGGGATCTCGAACGCCCTGCCGGAAAAGGAAACCTTCTCGCCGGCGAACACCTGGCGGATGATCTCGACGGTCTCCCGCATGCGCGTCAACGGTTTCGCGAACGGGACGCCGTGCAGGCCTTCGACGACCTGCGGCCCGGACGCGCCGAGCCCGAGCGCGAACCGGCCGCCGGACAGGTCGGCGAGGGTGAGCGCGGCCTGCGCGATCGCGACCGGCGTGCGGGTGCCGAGCTGGATGATGCCCGACCCGAGCCGGATCCGGCCGGTGCGCGCGGCGAGGTAGCCGAGCGCGGACGGCGCGTCGGCACCCCAGGCTTCGGCGACCCAGCAGACGTCGAGGCCGAGTTTTTCCGCCTCCAGCACGAAGTCGACCGTCTCGCGGGTGTCCTTCGAGAACTCGACGGTGGTCGCGGTCCTCACCGGTTCTCCACCCGGTCCTTGATCGCGGCGAGGTTGCCGGCCATCGCCGTCTCGAACTCGCGCAGCCGGACGAAGACGATCTTCTGTTCCTTTTCGGGCATCCGGTCGATGGCGAAGGACAGCCCGGACCGGCCGGGCCCCATCCGCACCCACTGGCTCAGCCGGGTGCCGCCGCCGTCGGGTTCGAGGGTGAACTTCCAGACCGCGCTCGGCTCGGCCGGGTCGGCGACGGCCCACGAGAACACGCGCGGGGCCTCGCACTCGACGACGTACGAGGTGGTCTCCCACTCGCCGAAGGCGTCGTGCTTGCTGCGGCCGAGGAACTTGCGCCCGACTTCGCACCACTCGACGGACTGGAGCTCGGCGCTCAGCTCGGGCATCAGCGCGATGTCCGAAACGACCGGCCAGACGTCCTCGGGCACGGCGTCGATCCAGGTCGAAACCTCGGCCGTCGGCAGGTCGGCGTACCTCGCGCCGGTCCACTCCATCGTGGTCGCACCCCTCTCGAAGAGCCGCCTGACCACGATAGTTGCGTAGATAGACCTACGCTGTCAACGTCACTCCTGCCGAGCGAAGCGCGCCTCGACGTCCGGCCGCTGCGCCAGCCGGGGCGGGAACCCGGGCCCGCGGCGCATGCGCGTCTCCTCGGGCGTCATCGGCTCACCGCACTCCGCGCAGACGATTTCGGCGTGCGTGTCGTGCCCGCAGGTGAGGTGGTGGACGGTGATCGGCGGGCCGGCTTCGGTGGCGAGCCACTTGTCGCCCCAGCGGGTCATCGCGAGCAGCACCGGGTAGAAGTCGCGGCCCTTCTCGGTGAGCACGTAGTCGTAGCGCACCGGCTCGGTCTGGTAGGCGACCTTCTCCAGCAAACCCTCCTCGACCAGCCGCTTGAGCCGGTCGGCGAGGGTGTTGCGCGCGATGCCGAGCGCCTGCTGGAACTCGTCGAAGCGGTGCACACCGTAGAAGGCGTCCCGCAGCACCAGAGGGGTCCACCAGTCCCCCAGCAGATCCATGGTGCGCGCGATCGAGCACGGCCACTGCGCGAACGACGTCCGTTTCATGCGGCCGAGGGTACGCCGTTTCGCAGAGAGACTCAGCAGGTCAGCGGCGGTCGCCGTCAGACAAGGTGCCCGGTGGTGACGTCGACGTGGCCGGGCACCTCGTCGTGGTCGTCCCCGACCGAGAGCGTCCCGGCGGGTTCGACCAGCAGAACACTGGCCCCCGCTTTCGACGACGGCTTGTGGTGGACGCCCTTGGGCACGACGAAAGCCTGCGCTTTTCCGAGCGTGACCACTCGTTCGACGGGGTCGCGAAGCCCAATCTCGATCTCCCCGTCGAGAACGAGGAAGAACTCGTCGGTGTCCCGGTGGACGTGCCAGACGTGCTCACCATCGAAGCGAGCGAGCCGGACGTCGTAGTCGTTGACACGACTGACGATCCGCGGACTCCAGGCGGCGTCGAAGCTCGCGAGGACTTCATTGAGGTCGATCGGGTTCATGCACCCCATCCTCGACCTGGCGTTTCCCGGGCACGAGTGCTAGGAATCGCACATGCCGCAAGAATTCTCGCACCGCGTCGTGGCGATCGTGACGGAGGAGTCGAACCCGTTCGAGATGGGCGTGACCACGGAGCTGTTCGGCCTCCGCCGGCCCGAGCTGAACCGCCCTTGGTACGACTTCACCTTGTGCTCGGCAACGCCCGCCGTGCGGATGAACCTGGGCATGTTCACGCTCACCGACGTCCCCGGCCTGGAGGCGGCCGACACAGCGGACACGCTGATCGTGCCGGCCCGCCCGAACACGCGGGTCCCGACGAACCCCTCGATCATCGCGGCGATCCACCGCGCAGCCGCCCGAGGCGCACGGTTGGTCAGCTTCTGCACGGGCGCCCTGGCCCTCGCGGAGGCCGGCGTCCTGGACGGCCACCGCGCGACGACCCATTGGCAGTGGGCCCCGGAGTTCGCTGCACGCTTCCCGGCGGTGCGATGGGAGCCGGACGTGCTCTTTGTCGACGAGGGTGATGTTCTTACGGCGGCCGGCAGCGCGGCGTCCCTCGACCTGGGCCTCCACCTGATCCACCGCGACCACGGCGCCGAGGTGGTGAACGCCGTCAGCCGGCGGTTGGTGTTCACGGGCCACCGCGACGGCGGGCAGCAGCAGTTCATCGCCCGCCCGGTGCCGACGGTCCCTGACACTTCATTGGCTCCGGTGCTGGCCTGGGCCCTCGCCCACTTGGACGAGCCCCTTACGGTCGCCGACCTCGCGGCCCACGCTTCAACCAGCCCGGCGACCCTGCACCGGAAGTTCCGGGCCGAGCTGGGGACAACGCCGTTGGCTTGGCTGACGACGGAGCGGGTGACGCTGGCTTGCCGCCTGATCGAGCGAGGCGAGCTGCGCTTGGACCGGGTGGCCTCGGCAAGCGGCTTCGGAACGGCAGCGAACCTGCGGTTGCAGTTGCGCCGGCACACGGGGCTGAGCCCCAGCGCGTACCGCCGCCGCTTCGGCCCGGCGGCTTGAGGTCAGCGCAACCGCTCAAGCAGTTCACGCGCCTCGGGGCGGCACAGTTCACTCACGAGGGCCAGCAACCGCGCAGCGGAAACCCGGATGTGCCGCGGAGCCTCCTCGTCGTGCGCGATCTCGCGAGCCACGATGGCGGCGGCCTCCCGGTGATCCCGATGCAGCCGCGCGGCAGCCCAGGCGCTCCGGCACCGGACGACCGGTCCCAAGCCGCGGTCGCGCGCGAGACCCATCAATCCGAACGCACCTTCACCCGGGTCGAAAAAGCCGATCGAATCCCAAACTTGGACGCGAACGAGCGCCCCTCCGGTCATCGCGAGCCGACGCAACACGACGAGCACCTCGCCGCGAAGATCGGGTCGGTACGAACCCAGCGTGCGAGCAGCGTTGTGCCGCACGGAAACTGGGAGTGCTTCGTCCACCACGAGCTGTTCCAGCACCGCGGCGCCAAGGTCGTGCCCGCGAATTCCCCATTCGGCCAAGTCGTCGGCGGCCCACCAGCGGAGTCTCGGGTGACGCCCCGGATCGATCGCGATCGTGTGAAGCAGCTCAGCTCCGGTGGCGCGGTCTTCACTGCTGTAATTCGCCAGCCACAGTGCGGCAAACCTGCGCATGAGGATCGGTTCGCGTTGGTCGTCCCGGATTGCCCGGACCTCGTCCAAGCGCCGCAGCTCGAAAAGAAGACGCAGACGCAGACGCTGCGCGATCCGCTCGTCGGCCAGCAGCCCGGTCAGCTGGACCCGGACCTCATCGGGCAGCTCCGAGGTCAGCTCGATGATGACGGACCCGGCGTTCGCGCGATCTCGTCCGGGCCGATCGACATCGGCCAGCACCGCACGCGCATCAGCGATAACGCGTTCGCGCCAGCACGGAGACAATGAGGCCAGTTTCTGCCGGACGCGACGAGTGGCCGTACCGCCGCGGCCCAGGTCCTCGAGCACTTCCACCGCGGCCGGCTCGTGCCCCAGCGATATCCGGCTCAACGCCATGGCCGCGTCGATGCGCGCAGCCGGTGTCGACTCAGGACCAGCGAGCCGGTCGGCGAGTTCTCGGACCGCCTCGTGTGCCAGGTCCGGATCGCTCCACTCCGTCACAGTGTCCGCCCAGGCAGCCGACGAGACAAGGCGATCCAGCACCATGGCCCGTCCGACAGTTCTGCAGTCCTTGCCAGGCAGGTTGCGCAGCAGACCGGCTTGAACCTTGCCGGCCACGGCACCCGGGTCGTGAGCGAGCGCAAGCCGAAGTCCGACCGTCCTGGAACCGTCGACCTGAAAGTATCCGAGCACGCGCAGCGCCTCGCCTCGTTCCTGCGCCGTCGATTCCGGCGCGGCGGCGAGTCTCCGCAAGGTACGACGCGCCAGCTCACCTGCTGGTTGATCGATCCCCGCCAACTCGAAAGCGGCGTCCGCACGCCACTCGATCGGAATCTGTTCGTCCTCCATCATCGTGCGGAGGGCATCAGCCGCACGGACGGCGGTGCCCGGATCCACGGTAGCCAGTCTCGACATGGCACCGGTCCGGTAGTAACTGTCCAGAAACGGGTCGTCGGCTTGCGATCGCAATTCGATGATCGACTCGTGCGCCAGTTCCGCCTTCATCTCTGAAAGGAGAGTCGCCGACTGCTGGCGGATGAGAAAGGGCGTGTCACGATCGACCGACCTCGAGCGGATCTCGCCTACCATGTCCGCTCCGGCGGCGGCGATCTCCCTGACGTACCTCATCCACGTGTAAGATTCCATCTTCGGCAACAGCCGGGTCAGCAACTTGCCGGCCTCGGCCGGGACCACGATCTGGTTCCTCGCCAAGAGGACCACGGCTCGACAACGCGACGCGACGTCAGCAGCGCAATCGTCAACCAGCGCGGCCAACGCGCCGATCACCTCATCGTCACGCACGGCATCCAGAGCATCCAGAGCGTCCAAGGCTTCTGCTGCGCCGCAGATCATTTCGGGCCGGCTGCAGGAGGAAACGACGAGATCGCGGAAAACGTCGGCCGCCGCAGCGCGCGTTGCGGCTCCAGTGCGACTCAGATTGCGGCCGGCGACAGCCACTTCGAAGTCTCGAGCGACGCCGTCGGTGATCAGCCGCAAAAACCCCCGGGTAGCCGCAGCGTGGTACCGATGATGCATCATCGAAAGACCGACTGCCGCGTCCTTCCGCTGCCGACCGCTGAATTCATCGCCATCGACGACGCTCTCCAGTACCCGTGCCAACTCGGTCGAATCCAGAACATCTTCCTCCCAGATGGTAAGCTCTTCGGGCCAGGGTTCCGTACTGCTGTTCGTGATGAAACCGAGGACCTCCGCGGAAGCACGCTTCGCCATCTCAGGACTTACCTGCTTCAGCTGCCGCCAAGCTGTGATCCGAACCTTCACCGGAACCGACGGCCCGGTGAAGCCGGTCAGCCGGTTGGCTGCTTCAGCATGAAATTCCGGACCGAGGCGGAAGAGCTCGGAAGCCGCCTGGCACCGCAAGCCCGCCGACGACTCCGGGTCCTTCATCGCGGACCGGAGCCCTTCGACAGCGATCGCTTTGTGCGGTTCGCCGAGCTTGGCGAGCTGCCCCCACGCAGCCACCTCCGGGCCGTCACCACCCAGTGGATGAACGGCGGCGCGGGTCAACGCCCGGACTGCATCCGGCCAGTGTTCGGGTCCCAGTTCGGCCAGCTTCCGGCCCGCCATCTGCAAACTACCCACGGCCGCGACGGGGTCCTGAAGCACCGAACGGATGACTTTCAGAGCCTGTTCGTGGAGATCCGGCCCGCAGTCGGCGAGTACCGAGCCGAGGTACGCCTGGTCCAAGGTGCTCGCGGCCGGGTTGCTCGCCAGCTCGAGGATCCGTTCGCGGCCTCCCACGCGGTACTGCGGCCCCAGCCTCAGCAGAGCACGAGCCGCCCCGAACCGATCGGTGTAGTGCAACCGGGCATCGGTGATTCGTCGGTCCAGCTCTGCGGCAGCCTCGGCGAGGTGCTCCGCTCCCAGCGATGCCAGACCTCGCACTGCTGCTTCCACTCCGGACGACGACCACGAACGGCGTCGCAAGATCGCCTGCAAAACCGACGCGCAGCGCTCGTGGAACTCGACACCGATCTCGCTCAAGCTGAGCGCGGCAGCCGCCCGGTCCGCATCGATCACCCGGGGATCGTCCAGCACCGCGGTCAGCGAGTTCACCGCACGCAGCCGGGCCTCTCGCCCTAATCCGGCGAGGACTACGGCTGCGTCCCCGCATTGGGCGACTGTAGCCGCCGGACTGCTCAATACGGATTCCAAGCCGAAGATCGCCGTGTTCCGCTCGTCGTCACCGCACTGGGCGAGCGCCTCGGCGGCGTCGAGCCGGGCCTGCACCTCGATGGTCGTGTCGTGCACGAGGTCCCGGAGTGTTCCGACAGCCTCCGGGCGTTCTACGTTGCTGAGGCGGGTCGCGAGCGCGACGGCCGCCTCGACCCGTGATGACCACGGTATTCCGTCGTCGCCCATGAGGCCCTGCAGCCAACCCACCAGGCCGGGGTGGTGCGCGGCCCGGCTGACCTCGGCCAGGATCTCGCCGCCCGGATACTGCGTCGTAGCGGCCCAAGCGCGAGCCGTGGCCAGAAACGCGTCCATGTCCTCCGTGCTCGCCGGTACGTGCCAGGCCAGCAGGCGGGCGGCGAGCAGGTGCTGCTGAGGACCGCCGTCGTGGAGGAACCTCGTCAGGCAATCCGCCTCCGCCGGGTGCAGCCGGGTGTAGTGCAGCAACACGCGCCGGGCATAGCGGCCGCGATCCTCGGGCTCGGCCGCGTGCAGCAGTTCGACGAACTCGCGGTGCGACGAGTCGAAGGTCTCCGGGAGCCGCCTGGCCTTCGCCGTCGCCGCGAGGTGCTCCGCGAAGCTGTGGTGCAGGAATCCGAGGTCGCCGCCGCGGCGGAGGAACGGGCCGACACCGGCCAGGTGGGCGGTGAGCTCTTCGCGCCAGTCCGCCTCGGGGCCCAGCCCGGGCAGGTGCGCGGTCACCCAGCGGCAGGCAGCGGTGATCAGGGAGGTGTCCTCTTCGAGCCGAACGCGACCGAGGTGCTCGATCAGCCGGCCGCGGCATTCGTCGAAAGTACTGGCCGGTGCGGGGTGCGCCGATCGCAAGAAGTCCAGGTAGGTCTCATAGAGCTCGTACTGGTTGTCGGGCAACGGCCGGTCGGCGTACTCAGCGAAGATGATCGCCGCGATCGTGGCGAGCAACGGAACCCGGACCAGCTCGTCCAAGTGGGCATCGCGGACCTGCCGGACAAACTTCTTCGCTTCGTCCGGGCTGTCCGAAAACCAGTTCTCGGCGAAGAGCCGGAACGCTGCTTCGTCGAAGGGCAGCAGTTCGTACCGGGCCGCGCCGATGCGTTGGAGCGGAGCCAGGGTGGCTCCTTCGATCGGCCGGGTGGTGAGGACGACGCGGTACGCGGCAGCGGCGTCCGAGGCCCGGACGGCGAGCACCGTGACCAATCGGTCCCGAACGGCTGTGTCGGCCACCTCGTCGAGCCCGTCGACGAGCAACAGCCAGCGGCAGCCGGCGACCCGGCCGACCAGGTCGTCCGCGCCGATCGGCTGATCGAGCATCGCCCCGTATTCGCCGCGGACGGTGTCGGCCAGCGCTTCGAAGAACGGTAGGTCGAGTCGCGCGGCGAGTTCGCGTGCGGTCAACCGGAGGGGGACCACCGGCTCGCTCAGCGGCGGAGCACCGTCACTCTCCTGCCAGTGGCGAGCGACGTCGGCCGCCAGCTGCAGCGAGAGGGTCGACTTCCCCTGGCCCGGCCCGCCCGTGACGAGCATGTGTTCGCCACCGTCGAGCACCTCCGGCAGAGTTCTCGACGGCGGCCGCACGGTCAGGCGCGCCACCGGCGGGTACGGGACGTCGATCAGCCGGCCCTTGCTGTCGAGTACCGGGAGTGGTCGCGCCTGGTCGGACGGCTGGAGCTCGGACCCCGTAGTCACGTCCTGGCGCACGTACACGGTCGACAGCGAAGGACGCCGTGCGCCCCGCAGGCGGTACGGCATGATCTCCGCGTTCTCGATCTGTGCCCGCAGCAAGGAAACGATCTTCCCCGGCAACGAAGGCAGGTCATCCCACCCCGCCGGCGGCTCCACCACAGCCCGCGGCACCGCCCGAGGCACTCCGACGTACATGTCCCCGTGCACCGACCCCACCTGGACCGCCTGGCCGGTGACCTCGCCCGCGATCACGTTGGCCGGCTCTTCCTCTGCCACGCAGCCTCCTCCTGCCGGGCCGGGATCCTCCCACGCGGGACCGCTCCTGCGGCGTATTCTGCGGGACCGGTGGATCGGGTGGCCGTGTGGAAAGCGGAAAGCTCACCCGCTCGGCCGAACCACACTCGGTGATGACGGACAGGGGAGGACCGCATGACGGCCGATGTCGAGTTGCCGCCTTATCGGGCTTTGCTGGTGGTGGACACCAAGGCGTTCGGGAGCAATTCCGATGCCGATCAAGGGGTGCTCGCCGCGATGATTCCGGATGTGCTCGCCCAGGCTTTCGAACGGGCCGGGCTCGACGAGGTCTGGAAGACCGCGCTTTTCCCGCACGGGACCGGGGACGGGTACGGGATCGGGTTCGAGCCGCGGTTTCTGCCCGCCGTCGTGTCGCGGCTCTTCGACGCGCTCGAAAGCGTGCTCGCCGAGCGGGATGTCCGGCTTCGGGCCACCAGCCGGTACCTGCGGATGCGGATGCGGGCCAGCCTGAACGTCGGGCCGATCCGCGAGGCCGACGGCGAAAGCTCCGCGGTCGCCATCGGGGCCGCAGTGATCACCACGCACCGGTTGCTCGATTCCGCGCCGGTGCGGGAGGTACTCACCGCGTCCGATCCCGATCAGACGTTCCTCGCCGTCGTGCTTTCGCAGCGGATCTTCGACGACGTGCTCGCCAGCGGCTACGCGCAGCTGCCGAAATCGCGCGTCATCCCGGCTGACGTCGAAGTGAAGGAATACCGCGGCACGGTCTACCTCTACGTGCCGAATCCGAGCGGCGACCTCCTGAAGAACGGCGTCGGGAAGGAATACGAAAAGAAGCTGGCCGCTACAGAAGAAGCACGCGCCGAAGTGAC
Organism: Amycolatopsis sp. cmx-4-83; assembly: GCF_046548815.1. NCBI lineage: Bacteria > Bacillati > Actinomycetota > Actinomycetes > Pseudonocardiales > Pseudonocardiaceae > Amycolatopsis > Amycolatopsis sp. cmx-4-83. The sequence goes on from NZ_JAEBEF010000005.1 coordinate 220,947, forward strand.
CTCGAACGTGATCGAACAGATGCACGGCGGCACTGCCATCCAGATCGGCCGCGTGCACGGGAACGTGCACCACGGCGGAAGCTAACGCAGGGGGGCGAGGGCGGCCGCCAGCGCGTTCTGCTGCAACCGCGCCGGGTAACCGCCCGGGTCGGCCGCCGCCAGGACGTTCAGGCCCTCCACCAACGCCACCAGGCTCTTCGTCGTCAGTTCGAGCCGCTCCTCCGTCCACTCCGGACGGCACGACGCCACCAACCGGCCCACCCTGGCGAGGAACGAACGGTTCGCCGCGCGGTGTCGCTCCGCCAGGTCGTCGTCCGCCAGTGCCGCCGCCAGGAAACCCACCCACACGCGGGATTCGTCGTGGTGGCCGTGCGGGAGGTCGACCGCCTGGCCGAGGACCGCTTCCAGCGCCCCGAACGCGTCAAGACTCGCCGTCTCCGCCGCGTCGGCGCGGACGGCTGTGCGTTCGTAGAGCAGGTCTCGCGCGTGTAGAAGCAACGCCTTCTTGGTCGGGAACGCGTGCATGACCAGGCCCGTCGTGCAGCCGGCGCGCTCGGCGACCGCGCGCAGCGTCAGACCGGGAAGGCCGTTCTCGGCGAGCACCCGCCACGTCGCGCCGGACAGGAGTTCGCGCTGGGCCTCGACGTCACGCTGCTTCGGCAAGTCCGCCTCCTTCCCCGGAAGCGTAACAGATGCTACGGTAACAAACGTTACGAAACGGGGGTACGACCTGATGCTCGACTGCACGTTCGCCATCGACCCGGTGACCTGGGACAACGTCGACGCCGTCCGCCTGCGTGCCGCCCAGCGCACCGAGCTGGACGCCCGCTACGGCACCGACGACCACGAGCCCGGCGCGCTCCCGACCGCCGAGACCATGGCCGTGTTCCTCGTCGCGCGCGACGCCTCCGGAACGGCGCTCGGGTGCGGCGGGCTGCGGCTGCTCGGGCCGGGGTCCGGCGAGGTCAAGCGCATGTACGTCGACCCGGCGGCCCGCGGCACCGGCGTCGCGACCGCCCTGCTGCGCGCGCTCGAAGACCACGCGCGGGAGCTCGGCATCGCCCGGCTGCTGCTGGAGACCGGCACCGGGCAGCCCGACGCCATCCGCTTCTACCAGCGCGAAGGCTACGAACCGATCGAGGCCTACGGGCCCTACGTCGGCGAGCCGCTCTCGCGGTGTTTCGCGCGCGACCTGTGATCGGTTTTCCGATGGGCGGCCCACGTCGAGCTATTGGTGGCCGGGGGTGCGCCGCCCCTACCGTCGAAGGCACGGAGATCCCGACCACGACGGAGTTCCCTTGCGCATCAAGCAGATCGGCGTCGCGCTGACCGCGGCCGCCACCCTCGTCCTCCCCGCCGCGCCCGCCCAGGCGACCACGCGGATCGTCCCGCTCGACCTCGCCGCCGGGCAGCAGCCGGAAAACATCGCGCTCGAACCCGACGGCTCCGCGGACCTCACCTTCGCCTACACCGGCGAAATCGGCCGCGTCACGCCCGGCGGACGGGTCAGCGTCATCGCCCGCTTCCCCGTGCCCGACGACGGCGACATCCCCGTGGTGCACAAGAAACTGTTCCTCGGGGGCATCGTGCGGGCCCCCGGCGGCGACCTGTACGTCGCCGTTTCCACCGGCACGGCGGCGACCGGCCTCTACCGCGTGCGCCCCGGCGGTACCCCGGTCAAGGTGGCTTCCCTGCCCCCGTCCGGGTTCCAGAACGGCGTCGCGCGCGATCCCGCCAGCGGTGACCTGTTCGTCGCCGACTCGTTCGGCTCGGTCGTCCGGCGCGTCTCGCCGCGCACCGGGCAGGTCACCGACTGGGCCACCGGCGACCTGCTCGCCCCGGTGAGCGGCTTCGGCGCCAACGGCGTGAAAGTCCACGACGGCGCGGTCTGGGTGTCCAACCTGGACCGCGGCACGCTCGTGCGGTTCCCGCTGAACGGGGCACCGGGCCGGGTCGTCGTCAGCGGACTCGGACCGGTCGACGACTTCGCCTTCCGCGGCGCTACCGTCGTCGCGGCGATCAACCAGGAGAACCGGGTCGTCGTGGCCGGCCGCGACGGCGTCCGCACCATCCTGTCCACTTCGGACGGTCTGGCCAACCCCACCGCGATCGCCGTGCGCGGCGGCGAACTGTACGTCACGGACAGTGCGTACTTCGGTGGCACGCCGAACCTCCTGCGGGTGCGCTGAAAGGTCCATTCGGCACGTGCATCCGCACGCGAGTCGTGCACGGGATGTCAAGATCCGCCGATCCGGTTGCCGTGCAGCGCGTTCCGCCGGTAAGTTGGCGACGCGCGCTGCACGGCGGAAACGGGGAGGTGACCGCCGGAGGAAGCGCTTTCCGGACGGTAGGGGTCACCGCCGGAGTGCAGGAGGGAAGTAGTGCCTTGGTGTTGCGGGGAACGGTCATGGCCGAACGCGTGACCGATCCGTACCTGGTCGATCTCGAGGCCATCGCGGGCGAGCTGCAGCGCGGCAAGTGGTGCGTCTACCTGCACGAATGGCTCGGCGACGACCACGACCTCCCCGGTTGGCGCGCCCAGGTGGCCGCCGAGGCCGAGCGGTCCGGCGTCGAGGTGTGCTTCGTCGAAATCCCGCGCAAGGACATGACGCTGGTGGCCAACGTCCGCGCGCTGCCCAGCTTCGAGCAGGTCACCGAGTCCGTGGCGGCGCTGGAACACTACCGGGGGCTGGCCGCCGGCCGCGGGTGGCGGGGCGCGGCCACCCGCCGGCAGGCGCCCCGGAGCTGACCGGCCGCGTGCTGCTGCGCGGCCAGGAAGTGCGTGGTCTCGATCGTGGCCTCGTAAAGCGCGCGGTAGTGCCGGTAGAACTCCCCGTACCGCGCGCCGGCCCCCGGATCCGGCACGACCGTCTCGGCGATCGGGTTCACGCGGGCGAAATCCAGCTCGACGCCGGTGGCCTCGGCCGCCAGCACCGCGTCGCCCAACGCGGCCCCGATCGTCTCGGCCGGGATCTGCTGCGGCAGCCCGGTGACGTCGGAGACGATGCGCGTCCACAGCCCGCCCGTGGTCCCGCCGCCGACCGCGACCAGCCGCCCGGCCGCACCGCCCGCGACGGCCATCGCTTCCAGGTTGTGGCGCACGCCGTACGCCGTGCCTTCGAGGGCCGCGCGGTAGATCTCCGCGCGGCCGTGCCCGGTCGTCAGCCCGGCCAGCACCCCGCGCGCGGCCGGGTCGAACAACGGCGTCCGCTCCCCCGCGAAGTAGGGAAGCAGCAGGAGCCCGCGGCTGCCCGCCGGCACCGAAGCGGCCTCGGCCGTCAGCTCCGCGTACGAACCGCCGACCAGGTCCCGCAGCCAGCCGGTGACCGCGCCGGACGTCGCCATGCCCGCGGCGAGCGTGAAACTGCCCGGGTCGACGCCGCGGGTGCTCCACAAACCGGAGTGCGGGCGCGGTTCGGCGAGCACTTGGACCAGGAAGAGCGTGCTGCCGTACATGATCATGACGTCACCCGGCTCGCGGACGCCGGCGCTGACCGCCTCGGCCCACGCGTCGACCGTCCCGGCCGTCACCGGCAACCCCGCGGGCAGCCCGGTCGCCGCGGCCGCGGCCGGGGTGACCTCGCCCGCGATCTCCGTCGGCCACCGCAGTTCCGGCAGCGGCAGCCCGGGTGCGACGCGCTCGGCCCAGTCCGCCGCCCAGCCGCCGGCGGCGAGGTCGTACATCGGCGTGCACTGGCTGGCCGAGTGGTGGTCCAGGACGTACCGGCCGGTCAGCCGGTGCACCAGGAACGAGCTCGCCATCAGGAGTTTCTCCGTGCGCGCGTAGACGTCCGGCTCGTGCCGCGCCAGCCAGCGCAGCTTCGGCCCCACCGCCTGGCTGGTCAACGGCGAACCGCCGCGCGCCAGGATCGCGTCCGCGCCCAGTTCTTCGTTCAGTGCCGCGATTTCCTCGCCGGCGCGGGTGTCGACGCCGTAGAGGATCGCCGGCCGCACCGGCTCACCCGCCGCGGACGCCGGGAGCAGGCACGGCCCGATGCCGCTCACCCCGAGCCCGGCCAGCGGACGCCCGCCGGCGGCGCGCAGCAGCTCCGCGACGATCGCGGTGAAGTCCGCCCACCAGACGGTTTCGGCGTCGTGCTCGAACCAGCCGGGGCGCGGCGTCGACACGGCGTGCTCGCGGACGGCCCGGGCGAGCACCGCGCCACCGGGGTCCAGCAGTACGCCTTTCGAGCCCGCCGTGCCGATGTCGACGCCGAGCAGCAGTCCCGTCACCGGCGCCACGCTATGGTGTGCCGGAAACCCCGTCAAACGACGAGCGGATGAGGACGCGGTGGCGACGATCGCGGACGTGGCGGCGCTGGCCGGGGTCTCGACCGCGACCGTGTCGCGGGCGCTCAACGGCAAGTCCACTGTGGACCCGGTGCTCGCCGGACGCGTGGCGTGGGCGGTGGCGCAGCTCGGCTACACGCCGAACGGACTGGCCCGCGGCCTGCGCCGCCGCGAGACCGCGGTGCTGGCGCTGATCATCTCCGACGTCGAAAACCCGTTCTTCACGGCGATCGCGCGCGGGGCCGAGGACACCGCGCAGGCCGCCGGGTTTTCGGTGATGCTCTGCAACTCCGACGAAAACGTCGCGAAGGAACGTCGCTACGTCGAAGTCGCGGCGCAGGAACGGCTCGCGGGCGTGATCCTGTCGCCGACGACACCCGACAGCGACGTCGGGCCGCTGCGCACGCACCGGACGCCGATCGTGACGGTCGACCGGCGGCTCGCTTCGGCCGACTGCGACGCGGTCCTCGTCAATTCCCGCGAGTCGGCCGCCGAAGCCGTGCGGCACCTGACCGGCCGGGGCTACCGCCGGATCGGCTGCGTCGCCGGCCCGCCCGGCATCACCACCGCGGACGCGCGGCTCGCGGGCTACCGCGACGGGCTCCGCGCGGCCCGCCGCGAACACTCCGCGAACCTGGTGCACCGCTGCGGATTCCGCGAAGCCGGCGGCCGGGAAGCCGCGACCCGGTTGCTGACGGCACCCGATCCGCCGGACGCGCTCCTCGTCTCCGGCAGCCCGATGACGGTCGGCGTGCTGCAGGTGCTGGCGGAACTGGGCCTGCGCCCGGGCCGCGACGTCGGGATCGTCTCGTTCGACGAAGTGCCGTGGGCCACGCTGATCACGCCGTCGCTGACGGTCGTCGCCCAACCGGCCTACGCGATGGGACAACGGGCGGCCCGGCTGCTCCTCGACCGCATCGCCGACGGCGGCGCCCGCCCGGCGACCACGACGACGCTGGCGGCGCAGCTGATCGTCCGCGGCAGCTCGGCCCGCTTGATCTGTCCACAATAGACACCAAGGGCCGGTTCACCTGGGAAGCTGGCGCGATCACCGGATCGGTGATTTCCTGGAGCCGGGCAAACACTGTCGGTGAGGGGAAGGGCTGGCAATGTCGGGGGTAGTGAAGCGGCTGCTGACGGCCGCGGCGGCAACGGCGGTACTGGGGAGCCTGTTCGCGGCGCCCGCTTCGGCGGCGGAATCCGTGGCCTGGAAGCCGTGCGCGGACGCGCCGGACGTCGACTGCGGCACGGTCACCGTGCCGATCGACTGGGGGCACCCGGACCGCGGCACCACGAGCATCGCGCTCGCGCGGCGCAAGGCCACGGATCCGCAGGCCCGGATCGGCTCGATCCTGATGGACCCGGGCGGTCCCGGCGGCGCGGGTGCGGGTGAGGTCAAGGCCGGCTGGACCCTGTCGGCCGAGATCACCAAGCGGTTCGACACCGTCGGGTTCGACCCGCGCGGCGTCGGCGACAGCACGCAGATCAAGTGCGGGCTCGACGAGATCATCGCCGACCACCCGGAGGTACCGGCGAACCAGGCGGAGTTCGAGCAGCTCGCGCAGTACAACCGGAAGCTCGGCGAAAGCTGCGGCCGGCTCACCGGGCCGCTGGCGCGGTTCGGCGACACCAAGAGCGTCGCGCGGGACATGGACGCCATCCGCGCCGCGCTCGGCGAGCGGAAGCTGACGTACTACGGCGTTTCGTACGGCACGCTGATGGGCCAGCAGTACGCGGAACTGTTCCCGGACAAGGTCCGCGCGCTCGTCCTCGACAGCAACATGGACCACTCGCAGTACACCGCGTGGGACTTCCTGAACAGCGAAACGCAGTCCGTGCAAGCGGAGTTCGGCGAGTTCGCCGCCTGGTGCGCCCGGACGGCGAGCTGCGCGCTGCACGGCCAGAACGTTTCGAAGGTGACCAGGGACCTGCAGGACAAGGCCGCGCGCGGCGAGCTGAAGGACCCGCAGAGCGAGGAGCCGGTCACCCCGCTGGACCTCGCGGCGATCATCCAGGGCAGCTTCTACGGCCCCAGCTGGGATCGGCTCGCGACCGTGCTCAAGTCGTTCAAGGACGGCACCCCGCCGGCCGCGTCGGCGCGGCTGCGTGACGACGTCCCGATCAACAACGTCTTCCAGAGCGTGTTCTGCGATGACTGGCGCCTGCCGGTGCACAACTTCGCCGAACTCGAGACCTACCGCCGGGCCGCCGCGGCGCTCGCACCCGACGTCAAGGTCAACTCGCTGGGCTGGACCGCCGTCACCGGCTGCATCGGCTGGCCGGAGCGGGCGAGCAACCCGCAGCACCCGCTGCAGGTCCACGGCGCGCCGCCGCTGCTGATGGTCAGCAGCCGCCACGATCCGGCGACGCCGTACGCGTGGTCGCAGACCGCCGCCCGGCAGAGCGGCAGCACACTGCTCACCTACGACGGCTGGGGCCACGGCGCGTACTTCAAGAACAGCCAGTGCGTCACCAAGGCCACCGACGACTACCTGATCACCGGCAAGCTGCCGGCCAAGGGCACGCACTGCGCCGCGGTCGAGCCGGGTACGCCCGAGGCGCGGGTCGCCGGGCCGAAGGCACCGTCGACGATCGCCTTCTGACGCCTACCGCCGCGTGGCCGGAACCGGCGGAATCGGTTCCGGCCACGCACCGGTGCGCGGAAGGAGCCGAAGATGCTGTGCCGTCGAGTACCAATCCCGACGGCAGTCACGGCGGAACCTGGTGCGTCGTGCAGATCGGCTGCGGACCGTGTCCGCCTGCTTTCGGCCGGATTGGTACTTCGTCGATTCTTCGCCGTCACGGCGGCGGTCCTGGCGGCGAGCACGCTGCTCACGGCCCCGGCGGAGGCCCGGTCCCACGGTGGGTACCTCGCCCTGGGTGATTCGGTCGCGTTCGGTTACCGGCCCGACGCCGACGCGGACTACCTCGACGCGGCCAACTTCCGCGGCTACGCGGAGAAGTACGCGGCCGCGCGCGGGCTGAAGCTCGCCAATGCGTCCTGCCCGGGTGAGACGACGGGGAGCATGCTGGACGTCGCCGCGCCGAGCAACGGCTGCGAGAACGCCTACCGCCTGGCCTTTCCCTTGCACGTCGCCTATCCCGGCAGCCAGATCGGCTACGCCGTGCAGTACCTGAAGACGCACCGGGACACCCGGCTCGTCACGCTGACCGTCGGCGCCAACGACCTGTTCCGCTGCCGCGACACCACGCCCGACCACTGCACCGGCGCCACGTTCGACGCCGCGCTCAAGCAGGTCGGGGCGAACCTCGCGACCATCCTCGGCGCGGTGCGCGCGCAGTACCGCGGCGAGCTCGTGCTCGTGTCGTACTACTCGCTCGACTACCGCGATCCGGCGCAGGTCGCGCAGGTGAAGGCGATCAACGCGACGCTGGCCCAGGTGACCCGGCACCACCGCGGCACCGTCGCCGACGGGTTCACCGCGTTCCGGCTGGCTTCCCTGCGCGCCGGTGGCGACCCGTGCGCCGCGGGGTTGCTCGTGAAGCTGCCGTCCGGCGGGTGCGACGTCCACCCGAGCGCGGCGGGCCACCGCGCCCTCGCCGCGGCGCTGGCCGTGGCGGTCGCGTTCCGGTAGGTCAGCCCCGGCGGAAACCGCGGCGCAGCACCTGCCACCAGCCACCGCTCTTCACCGCGGGGAGGTCCGCGGCCACGCCGGTGCGGCGGCGCATCCGGTACGCCAGTTCCAGCACCTCGAGGTCCTCCGGGCGGCGCCTGCCGTGGACGTCCGAGCGGAGCATCAGCTCGCCCACCGAGACGGGTCTGCCACTGCCGCGGTGCGCCGTGCGCGCCATCAGGAACCTCCGCTTGACTGCTGCCGAATGAGCGCCCTGATTCTATGAATTTGATTCGGGTTCGTCACCTTACTGGTGAGTTGTGTCCGGTGGACTAGCCTGATTCCATGATCACCACCGGGGGACTCACCGAAAGCGACCGCGCGACCTGGGAAAACCTGTTCGCCGGCTACAACACGTTCTACGGCAGGACACTCCCGGCCGAGCGGGTGGACCGGGCGTGGCGCGAGTTCGCGACCGGCGAGCGCATGCACGCCCTCGGCGCGCGGCTCGACGGCGAACTCGTCGGCATCGTCCACTTCTTCACCCACGTCAGCACCACTTCGGACGACGTCTGCTACCTGCAGGACCTGTTCACCGACACGAAAGCCCGCGGGCATGGCGTCGGCCGGGCGCTCATCGAAGCCGTCGCCGGCTGGGCACGGGCGAAGGGGTGCGTCCGCGTCTACTGGCACACGCAGACGTCGAACACGACCGCCCGGCGGCTCTACGACCAGGTCGCCGTCGACAAGGGATTCATGCAGTACCAGATCCCGCTGGACGCCTAGCGCCGGTGCCGGCCACCGCACTCGTGGTGCCCGCCGCCGCGGTGGCGTCCGGTGTGGATCGCTTGCCGCTCCGGAGCCGGGGCCCGGCCGCGCGACCAGACCGGCACGTCCGGGATTTCGTGCCGCACCGGCGCGGCGTGCCGCGGTTTCGGTTTCGCCTTCTCGACGATCTTGACCGCACGGGCGAGGGTTCCGCGGTGTCCCGGCGAAATTCCGGAATCCGGGTTCGCCGAAGCCGCCTCCGGGGAAGTCGCGGCGGGATTCGCGGGTGAAACCACGGATTCCGCACCCGGCCGCGCGGCCGGCACCACGACGTCGGCGGGCAACGGGATCAGCGCGATCGGCGGCGGTTCGAGGCCCACCGGGGGCCAGGACCCGCCCGCGCCCCGCTGCACCGGCATCGACACCGCCGCGCCGACCCCGCCGGTCAGCGCCAGCGCCCCGGCGACCACCGAGAACACCCGCAGCCGGGCGAGCGAACGCAAGACCTGCGGTTTCTCCCGGTGCCGGGCCCGCGCCCCGTCGGGTTGCTCGCGCGGCGCGGTGGTCCGGACCAGCAGCTCGGCGACGGTGACGTGCTCCCGTCGCGGCGCCCTACGTGCCATTGAACCCTCCACCTCGGGCCGACCGGACCGCGGCGGCGCGTCCGGTCGGGCCCGATCATAGGAATGGTCAACCGCCGTGTAAAGGCTTGCTCACCCTGGGTTTCAGGCGAACCGGCCGCCACCGTCCACATGCAGCACCGTGCCCGTGACGAACGGGTTCAGGAGCAAGTGGAGGGTCGCCGCCGACACGTCTTCGACGGTGCCCACCCGGCGTGCCGGGTTCGCTTCCGCCGTCCGCCGGAACAACGCGTCCTTCGCGTCCCCGAGGCGATCCCACGCGCCCGAGTCCACGATGCCCGGCGAGACGGCGTTGACCCGGATCGGCGCCAGGTCGACCGCGAGCGCGGCCGCGAGGAAGGCCACCGCGCCGTTCGTCGTGGCCATGACGGTCCGTTCCGGCGCCGGCCGCCAGGCGGCGACGCCGGAGAACAGCACCGCGGCTCCGCCCTCGCGGAACCGCGGGGCGAAGTGCTTGGCCAGCAGCAGCGGCCCGACCACCTTCGCGTCGAACGCCCGGGTGACCGCGTCCCGCTCCAGCGTCGTGACCGGGCCGTTCGCCGGCGCCGACGCGAGCGCGACCAGGTAGTCGACTTCGCCGGCCTCTTCGGCAAGCGCTTTCAGCGACGATTCTTCGGTCAGGTCCGCGAATGCGGTGCGCACCCCGGATTCGGCGAACCGCGCCGGGTTCCGCCCGGCGACCGTGACTTCGGCACCCGCGTCGCGCGCGTCCACCGCGATCCGCCGGGCGATTCCCGAACCGCCACCGACGACCACCAGGCGCTTTCCTTCGAACGACATTTCCGTGCTCCTTCCGTCTCGCACACGTCGTTCAGCGCTCACGGCCCCGCGGACAATCCCGTCTTGATCTCGATGTTTTCGAGGGTTGCGATAAAATCGGCGAATGCCTACCTTGCGCGCGCTGGAGTGCCTGGTCGCCGTCCTGGACGCGGGGTCGATCACCGAAGCGGCCGCGCGGCTGCACCTCTCGCAACCCGCGCTGTCCCACCAGATCGGCGCGCTCGAACGCGAACTGGGCGCGCCGGTGCTCGAACGGCTGCCGCGCGGGGTGCGGCCGACCGCCACCGGGCGGGCGGTCCTGGCCGACGCGCGAGCGGCGCTCGCCGCCGCCGAACGGGTGGTCCGGACCGGGCGCGCGGTGGCCGCCGGCGGCGCGGGCACCCTGCGGATCGCGTGCGCGGAGAGCATGACCGCCGGTCTGCTCGCCCCGGTGCTGCGGGCCTGGCACCGCCACCGCCCGGACGTGCTGATCACGTTGACCGAAACGACGAGCGCGGACGCGCTGGTCAGGGCGCTGGAATCGGGCGAAGCGGACGTCGCCGCCGGGCCGCGGCCGAGCCGCTGGACCGGGCCGGTCGAGGTGGTCGGGCGCGAGGAGGTCGTCGTGGCGCTGGCCGCGGACCACCCGCTCGCCGCGCGAACGGCGCTCGCGATGACCGACCTCGCCGGGCTGCCGGTGGTGCACTACCACCCGGACAACGGACTCGGCGGCTGGCTCGACGAGGAAGCGGCGCGCCGCGGCGCCGTGCTGGAGGCGGTGATGCGGACGAAACAAGCGGCCACGGCGGCTCAGCTCGCGGCGGCGGGGCTCGGTCTGGCCCTGGTCCCGACGACCGCGCTCTCCCGGACCTTCGCCGGTGCGCTGCGGCGGCTGAAGCCGGCGCTGCACCGCGAAGTCGTGGTGTTCGCCGCGACGCCTTCGGATTCGCTCGTCCGGCGGTTTTCCTCGGACGTGGCACAGCGCGGGATCACCGTGCCCGGCGCACTGCTCGGCAAACTGTCCTCGGCGACCCGTTAAGTCCTGGTGAATGTGACAGATTCCCTACTAAGGTTTTGTGCCATCAGGACGAACTTCTCCGCGACGGCCGGATTTCGCTGTGCCATTCGCCAAAGTTCGCTCCCATCGGATAGCTTGCTCCTACCGGTCAGTACCGGTGGGTGGGGCCGATCGGGTGAGGCGATCAGCGAAGATCGAGGGAAGCGGGGACGACCATGCCGAAGCACCGGCCACGTCGCAAGAGCTCGCGGGCGGTACGCCGCACCGCGGCCGCGCTCGCGGGCGGCGCGCTCGTCGTGCTGCCGACGCTGACCACCGGCCTGCCCGCGCCCGTCGTGGTCGCCGACGCCGGCAACGCCCTGCCGGACCAGGCCGCGCCGCTGCAGCAGCCCACCATCGTCATGCCGCCGATCGCCGTCGACGGCAGCCTGCCCCAGCCCCCGCTGCCCACGCCGCTGGTCGTGCCCGGCGGGCGCGCCGGCTCCGCGGGCATCTCCGGGCCGCTCGGCATCCCGGGCAGCATGCTCAAGGCGTACCAGAACGCCGCCGACATCCTGGCCAAGGAGCAGCCGAACTGCCACCTGGACTGGGCGCTGATCGCGAGCATCGGCCGGATCGAGTCGAACCACGCCCGCGGCGGGTACGTCAACGCCAAGGGCGACACCCTCGAACCGATCCTCGGCCCGGTGCTCAACGGTGCCGGCGCGTTCGCCGCGATCCCGGACACCGACGGCGGCAAGTACGACGGCGACGCCGTGTGGGATCGCGCGGTCGGCCCGACGCAGTTCATCCCGTCGACGTGGCGCGGCTACGCCTCCGACGGCAACGGCGACGGCGTTTCGAACCCGAACAACGTCTACGACGAGGCCTTGGCCACCGCGCGCTACCTGTGCTCGGGCGGGCTGGACCTCTCGACCGACGCGGGGCAGCGCATCGCCGTGCGCCGCTACAACAACTCGCAGTCCTATGTGGACACGGTGATGGCGTGGGCGTCGGCCTACCGCGGCGGGGTGGCCCAGCTGCCCGACAGCCAGGTGCCGATCGGCGCGCCCGACGCCCCGGACGCCGCCGCGGCCGGTGCCCCGGTCGGGGTCCCGGCCCCGCCCGCGCCGCCGGTGACCGCCCAGCCGCCGGGCTCGCTGCCGGGCACGTCGACGCCGCCGGGCAGCACCACGCCGACGTCGCCGACCAGCCCGACCAGCCCGACCACCAAGCCGACGACCCCGACCACGGACCCGTCGACGCCGCCGCCGTCCACCAGCACGCCGCCGCCGTCGACGACGGCCGCCACCACCCCGCCGCCGGAGACGCCTTCGAGCACCAACCCGGCCGACGCTCCGGCGACCCCGACCGAAACCACCTCGACCACCCCGGCCGGGTGAGCCCGGTGGAGCCGTTCCTGGTGCACATCCGCTGCGACACCGACGGTTACACCCACGCCGTCACCGAAGACGAGTTCGCGACGGGACGGCACGACGGGCGGTTCCGGGCGGTGTGCGGGCACCTGGTGCTGGCGGCGCCGATGATCGAGGCACCCGGCCGGTTCGACCCGGTCTGCCGCGACCTGCTGCGCGGCGGCTCGGCGGTCGAAGTGCCCCGCCAGGAGCGACGCCGGCTGCGGTGGCGCAGCCGGCGCTAGCCGACCAGCGCCTCGATGCCGTCGAGCATGCGGTTCAGGCCGAACTCGTACGCCTTTTCGCCCTGCGCTTCGGCGCTCTGGTCGAAGCCGCCGCCGAGCCAGATCCGGTTCATCGCCGGGTGCGCGTCGACCACGAAGTAGTCCTCCCAGAAGGAAGACCGCTGGTGCCACCAGGCTTCGGTCGACTGGCCGGTGCTGCGTTCGAGGCTGGTGTTCTCCGCGCCGAGCGCGGCGTTCGCGTCGACGTACGTGCCGATCGCGTTGGCCGCGGCGACCGCCTGCCGCGGCGCCAGCCCCAGCGCGTCCACAATGGACAGCAGGTACTCCTGCCCGGCCAGCTGCCCGGGCCCGAGCGGCGGCCGGACCCGCGAAACCTCGCACAGCCACGGGTGGGCGCGGTAAGCCGCCCTGGTCCGTTCGGCGTAGAGCGCCACCTGTTCGCGCCAGTCCCCGGACCGCGGTTCGCCCGGGCCCGGCAGCCGGCGCTCGACGAGCACGTCGTCGACCATCAGGTCCACCAGCTCGGCCTTGCCGGGCACGTAGGTGTAGAGCGTCATCGTGCCGGCGCCGAGCTCCTTCGCGACCCGGTGCATCGACGCGGCGGCCAGCCCGTCGGCGTCCGCGACCCCGATCGCGGCGGCGACGATCCGCTCGACCGTCAGCGTCGGCTTGCGGCCCCTGGTCGGTTCGGAAGTGCCACCGCGGGCGCGCCAGAGCAGCGCGAGCGTGCGGTCGACGGCATCGGCGCCACTGCGTTCGACGGTCATGCGGTCCCCTCGCTCCTTCCCCGGAGATTACCCTGGACGGCGGACGAGGGGGGTGCGGCGATGACCCGGCGCAAGCCGACGAAAGTCTCTTTCCGCTGGTGGGTCGACCGGCAGATCGCCGAAGCCCGCGACCGCGGCGAGTTCGACGACCTCCCGGGCACCGGCCGCCCGCTGCCGAAACCGACCGGCAACGACGCGGCGACCGACTGGGTGCTGCGCGAGGTCCGCAGGGGCGGTCACGACACGAAGGCGTTGCTGCCGCCGGCGCTGGCGCTCAAACGCGAAGTCCAGGACCTGCCGGAGACGCTCGCCGCCGAGCGCACCGAAGCGCGCGTGCGGGAGGTCGTGACCGACCTCAACGAGCGGATCCGGCAGGCCTACCTCAACCACCACACGGGACCCCCGCTGACGGTGGCGCTGGTGGACGTCGAGGAAGCGGTCCGGGACTGGCGCCGCTCACGAACCGCGTCGTAGCAGCGCACGCTCGGCCGCGGTCCACGCCGTCGTCGTGAGCAGGTAGAGGCCCGCCGCCTGGGGCAGGACCAGGGTTGCGAGCACCGTTCCGTACGGCAGCAGGCGCAGGAGCTTGCCGCCCGGGACGCCCGGGACGCCCGGGACGTCCGGTGTCTCGGAGCGGTGGCGGTCCTGCCAGCGGACCGAACACCACGCCACGACCGCCAGCCCCGCCGCGATGACGAACACCAGCGGGCTGCCGGCCAGGCCGTGCGCGCCCAGCGGCGTCCCGAACAGTGTCGCGCCGAGCAGGGAATTGGGCTCGCCGCCGATCGCCGGGGTGGTGAAGAGCCGGTACATGACCGTGAAGAACGGCAGCTGCAGCAGCATCGGCAGGCAGCCGACGAACAACGACGTCCCGGACTCCTGCTGCAGCTTCGTCATCTCCGCGGCCAGCTTGTCGCGGTCGCCGCCGTGTTTCTCCTTCAGAGCCCGCAGCTCCGGCAGCAGAGTGGCCCGGGCGCGCTCGCCGCGGGCAGCCGAACGGGCGAGCGGGTGCAGCAGGAGCCGCACGGCGAGGGTGAACACGACGATGGCCAGCGCCGTCGAAAGCGGGCCGGTGAGGGCGTGGATCAGGTGGTACGCGCCGGAAACGGGCACGTCGAGAAAGCCGAACATGGGCAGCACTCCGCGTGAGTGAAAGGAATGGGGACAGGCGGAATGGCTGCGTGCCGAACCTACGCAGCCGTGCTGCGGTGCCCGGGTGCTCGTGGCCTGCTGCGGCCGGCTCTTCCCGGATCGCGGAGGCGGATCGACTCGGCGCGGCGGGCCCGGCGGCGCAACGCCGTGACGCGGCTGCGCACCGGCGCCGACCACAGCGCGACTTCGCTGCGGTGCGTGCTGCCGGCCAGCAGCACGACCAGGAGGCTCGCGGCGGCGAGGGAGGCGAAGGCGACCAGCGCGGTCGGGCCGGTCAAGGCGGGGAACGCCAGCTCGAGCAGCGTGTTCACGGCCGTCCCCCTTCCTCCGCCTCCCAGGGTAGCGAAAACGCTAACAGCCCGATGGGCTGTAACCTGGTTCGATGAGAGGGCAACTCGTCGTCGTGCCGATCCTGGCCATGCTGCTGCTGTACGGCGTGCCGTGGTGGACGCTCGTGCTGGCGCCGGAATGGGGCCTGGCGGGCACGATCGCCGGCACCGTCGTGCTGGCGGCCGGCCTGGTCACGATGCCGATCGCCATGTTCCGCGGGCACTCCAAGCGCCAGAGCGACGCCTCCGCGCGCCTCGGCGACTCCCTGCTCGCCGTGATCTGGGTGCTGTTCAGCTGGTGCATCCTGAGCCTCGTCCTGCGGGTCGCGCTGCTCGGCGTCGAAGACCCGCTGCGGTCGCGGATCGTCGCGGGCGCGACCGTGCTGGTGGCCGCCGTCCTGCTCGTGCACGGCAACCGCGTCGCCATGCGCGTGCCGCCGGTGAAGCGGACGGACGTCGTCGTCCCGCGCCTCGGGCCGGGGCTCGACGGCCTGCGCGTCGCCGTGCTGACCGACACCCACTTCGGCCCGATCGACCGCACGAAGTGGTCGGAGCAGGTCGTCGCGGCGGTCAACGCCCTGCAGGCCGACGTCGTCTGCCACGCCGGCGACCTCGCCGACGGCGCGGTGGCCAAGCGCCGCAAGCAGGTCGACCCGCTCGGCGGCGTCGAGGCCGCGCTCGGGCGCTTCTACATCACCGGCAACCACGAGTACTTCGGCGAAGCCCAGGCGTGGCTCGACCACATGGAAGGGCTCGGCTGGGACACGCTGCACAACCGCTCGACCCTGCTGGAGCGCGGCGGCGACCGGATCCTGTTCGCCGGCATCGACGACCCGACCGGCACCTCCTCGGGCCTCCCCGGCCACGGCCCCGACCTGGCCGCGGCGCTGGCCGACCGGCCCGAAGGCGTCCCGGTGGTGCTGCTCGCACACCAGCCGAAGCAGGTCCGCGAGGCCCGCGAGGCCGACGTCGACCTGCAGATCTCGGGCCACACGCACGGCGGGCAGATCTGGCCGTTCCACCTCCTGGTGCGCCTCGACCAGCCGACGCTGTCCGGCCTGACCCGGCACGGCCCGACCCAGCTGTACAACAGCCGCGGCACCGGGTTCTGGGGTCCGCCGTTCCGCGTCTTCGCGCCCAGCGAGATCACGCTCCTCACCCTGCGCTCCGCCTGAGCCGAATCTCGGCCGCAGCCGATCCGAACCGGTGTCACCGACAACTTTTTTTGTCTTGACAGTTCGAATGATCGGCTGTCAGGCTGTCCGCATGACCACGACCACGCTTCCCACCCGCGTCTCCACGCCCACCCGCACACTGCTGACCTGCGGAATCCTCGCCGGACCGGTCTTCGTCGGCACCGGCGTGCTCCAGGGCCTGACCCGCGCCGGCTTCGACTTCACGCGGCACCCGGCGAGCATCCTGGCCAACGGCTCGCTCGGCTTCGTCCAGGTCGCGAACTTCCTCGTCACCGGCCTCCTCACCCTCGCGGCCGCGGCGGGCCTCCGGCGCGTCCTGCCCGGGAGGTGGGGGCCGAGACTGCTGGCGGTGTACGGCGTCAGCCTGCACTGCGCCGGCGTCTTCCGCGCCGACCCGCAGGACGGCTTCCCGCTGGGCACGCCGGCCGGCCCGCCGTCGTCGGTGAGCTGGCACGGCGTCCTGCACTTCGCCTGCGGCGGCGTCGGTTTCGCCGCGCTGGTCGCCGCGTGCTTCGCGATCGGCTCGCACCTGCCGCCCGCACGGGCGTGGTACTCGCGGATCACCGGCCTGCTGTTCCTCGTAGGCTTCGGCGGCGTAGCGTCCGGCTCGGCGAGCCCGGCCGTCACCCTCGGTTTCTGGGCGGCCGTGGTGCTCGCCTGGGCCTGGCTCGCCACGACGTCCGCCCACCTGATGCCGCGAGGAGAGTCCCGATGACCACGACGATTTCCGCCGACGGCACCAAGATCGCGTACACGCGCTCCGGCACCGGCCCCGCGCTCGTGCTGGTCGACGGCGCGATGTGCTACCGCGGCTCGTCCCCGAACGACGCGCTGGCGAAGGAGCTCTCCGCGCGCTTCACGGTGTACACGTACGACCGCCGCGGCCGGGGCGAAAGCACCGACACGGGCCCGTACGCGATCGAGCGCGAGGTCGAGGACATCGAGGCCCTGCTGAAGGAAGCGGGCGGTGAAGCGTTCCTGTTCGGCATCTCGTCGGGCGCGGCACTGGCCCTCGAAGCGGCTCGCACCCTGCCGGTCCCGAAGCTGGCGCTGTACGAACCCCCGTTCGTGGTGGACGCCACCCGCCCCCGCGTCCCGGCCGACTACCCGGCCCGCCTCGACGCGGCTCTAGCCGAAGGCAAGCGCGGCAAGGCGGTCAAGATGTTCATGACCGAGGGCGTCGGCCTGGGCCGCGCGACGGTGGCGATGATGCGCGTGATGCCGTTCTGGCCGAAGCTGAAGAAGGTGGCCCACACGATCCCGTACGACACGGCAGTGGTGGGCGACCGCCAGTCGGGCGAGCCCCTGACGCCGTCGTGGCCGGAGGTGACGATCCCGACGCTGACGATCGACGGCGACCGCAGCCCCGAGTGGATGCGGCACGGGGTGTCGTCGCTGGCGAGGGTGCTGCCGTCGGCGGAGTACGCGACCCTGCCGGGCCAGACGCACATCGTGAAGGCGACGGCACTGGCCCCGGTGCTGACGAAGTTCTTCCTGGGCTAGGGAGCGATCGCGCTCCACGCCACGAAGCCGGGACCCGGGTCGGCGAGGAACTCCTCGACGATCGGCGCCAGCTCGCGGGTCGGCACGTACTCCGCGCCGAAGAGCAGCTCGCCGGGGCCGAGCGACGAGAGCGACGACTTGAGCGCCCCGACCTGCTGGTCGTGCCACACGTAGAAGGTCGACGGCGTACCGGAGCGCCGGCCGAGGGCCCGCACCACAGCTTCGAACACGGCGACGACCTGCTCGACCGTCAGGCCGGCCCGCTGCTCCGCGGACGCGCCGAGGTGCCACGTGTTCTGCCGCGACTCGGCGAGCGGGTCCGACGGCTCGACCAGGTACTCCTCGGTGGCCGGCTCGGCGATGGAATTCAGCAGCACGAACCCATTCTGTCCGGGAGGATCCACCCCATGCGCATCCGGATCCTGGACGCCGACATCACCACCCTCGAGGTGGACGTCGTCGTCAACGCCGCCAACTCCTCGCTGCTCGGCGGGGGCGGGGTCGACGGGGCCATCCACCGCAAGGGCGGCCCCGAGATCCTCGCCGCGTGCCGGAGCTGCGGGCCGGGCACTACGGGAAAGGGCTGAAGACCGGCCAAGCCGTCGCCACCACCGCGGGGAACCTGCCGGCCGAGTGGGTCGTGCACACCGTCGGTCCCGTCTGGTCGGCCACCGAAGACCGGTCCGGGCTGCTCGCCGACTGCCACCGCAACGCCCTGAAAGTCGCGAAGGAGTTGGGCGCCGGGACCGTCGCCTTCCCGGCCATCTCCACCGGCAGCTACCGCTGGCCCCTCGACTCGGCCGCCGAGATCGCGCTCGCCACCGTCAGCCAGGCCGACCCCGGCGGGATCGAGGAGGTCGTCTTCGCCCTCCGCGGCGAACACGCGATGCGGGCCTTCGAGGCTCGTCACAACCCCCTTGCCTGAACGATCACCGACCGGGCAGGGTTCACCCGTGCCCACCCGCGCCCTGGTCTTCGACTTCGACGGCACGCTCGCCGACACCGAGTCCGCCGTTCTCCAGGCGTGGCAGGAGGTCTTCCTCGAGCACGGCACCGAGCTCCCCCTGGAAGCCTGGTACGCCGTCATCGGGACCCAGCACACCACGCCCGCCATGTTCGCGCTGCTCGCCGAGCACGTGCCCGGCATCGACGTCGACGCGCTGCGCCCCCGGACCAAGGCCCGGGTCTACGAGCTCCTCGAGACCCTCGGCGCCCGCGAAGGCGTCGAGACCTACCTCGCGGCCGCGCACGAAAGGGGCCTCAAGCTCGCCGTCGCCTCCAGCTCGTCCGGGGGCTGGGTCAACCCGCACCTCGACCGGCTCGGCATCGCCCACCACTTCGACGCCGTCCTCACCGGCGACCGGCACAAAGCCAAGCCCGATCCCGACCTCTACCTCGCCGCGCTGGACGCCCTCGGAACGACCGCGGCGCAGACCATCGCCTTCGAGGACACCCCGCACGGTGTCACCGCCGCCAAGGCCGCCGGGCTGACCTGCGTCGCCGTGCCGAACGCCATCACCGAAAGCCTCGACTTCGGGCAGGCCGACGTCGTGCTGCCGTCCTTCACCGCCGAACCGCTGGACGCCCTACTCGCGCACTAACTCCAGCAGCCGGTCCAGGAACGGCAGCTGGCCCTTCAGCAGCTTCTCGCGCGCCGCCACCACCGAGAACCACTCGACCCGGTCCACCTCGGGGAACTCCTGCTGACGGCCCGAGCGCGGCGGCCACTCCATGGTGAACGTCCCCGGCACCACCAGCGCCGGGTCGAGGTCGCCGGCCACCGCCCACGCCGTGACGACCTTGCCGCCCGACTGCTTCACCTCGCCCAGCGGGACGTACTCGCCGTCCGGGGCCGGGAGGCCCAGCTCTTCGGCGAACTCACGCCGCGCCGCGGCCTCCGGCTCTTCGTCCGGCTCCAGCTCGCCCTTCGGCAGCGACCACGCCGCCGCGTCCTTCTTCGCCCAGAACGGCCCGCCCATGTGCCCGAGGAGCACTTCGACGGCCTCGCCCCGCCCGCGGTGGAGCAGGAGCCCGGCACTGCGTTTGCCCGCCATCGGCCCAGTCTGCCGAAACCCCCGGAAAAAAATCCGCCGGGGTTGTCGATCCGGTGGTGACCCGCTCGACGCGTAGGCAGAAGGCACGGAAGCAACCCAGGGAAGGAACCCCGAAATGACCACCACCATCGCCCGCGAAACCCAGTCCACCGCCACCCCGAAGACGCAGGTCACCGGCATCGTCATCGGCGCGAGCCGGATCGTGATCTCGTTCCTGTTCGGCTTCCACGGCTTGCAGGGATTCGGCTTCTTCGGTGGCGTCGACGGCCAGGGCGGCGGCGTCCCGTTCGGCTCGTTCCCCGGCTGGTGGGGCAGCGTCTTCGAGCTCGCCGGCGCGCTGCTGCTCCTCGTCGGGCTCGCCAGCAGGCCCGCCGCGATCCTGCTCTCCGGCGTGATGGCCTACGCCTACTTCACCGTGCACGCCCCGATGGGCCTGCTGCCGCTGCAGAACATGGGCGAGCCGGCCGCGGTGTACGCGTGGGTCTTCCTGCTGTTCGCCGCGATCGGCCCGGGCCGCTTCGCCGTGGACACGCTCGTCAAGCGCCGCCGCTGACGCCGCGAGAGCGCGGTCCGGTCAGTAGCCACCCTGGGCGGCTGCCAGATCGGACCGCGCCATCACGTGTTCCATCAGGCTGGTCAGCACCTGCTTGGTCGACTCCCGGTCCCGGGCGTCGCACAGCAGCAGCGGGACGTCCATGCCGACGTCGAGTGCCTGCCGGACCTCCTCGGTGCCGTAGCGGTACGCGCCGTCGAAGCAGTTCACGCCGACGACGAACGGCAGGTTGCGGCGCTCGAAGAAATCCACGGCCGCGAAGCAGCTGTCCAGCCTGCGGGTGTCGGCCAGGACGACGGCGCCGAGCGCGCCCTCGGCCAGCTCGTCCCACATGAACCAGAACCGGTCCTGCCCCGGCGTACCGAACAGGTACAGGATCAGGTCCGGGTTGATCGTGATGCGGCCGAAGTCGAGCGCGACCGTCGTCGTGGTCTTCTGCTCGACGCCCGACAGGTCGTCGACGCCTTCGGAGGCGGTGGTGATGACCTCCTCGGTCCGCAGTGGCGGCACTTCGCTCACCGAGCCGACCATCGTGGTCTTGCCGACCCCGAACCCGCCGGCGATGAGTACCTTGACCGCGGTCGCGGTCAGGTTCCGCCGGGGGTCAGAGTTTCCGGATGCCATCAAGGACCGCCTGCAATACGTGTCGGTTGGGGGATTCCTGAGCCGGTGCCGCGGTACGGAACAGCACCAGGTTCTGCTCGATGAGGTCGCTGAGCATCACCTTGACCACGGGCAGCGGGAGGTCGACCCGGGCGGCCACCTCGGCCACCGAGACCGGCCGCTGGCACAGGGCGATGATCCGCGCGTACTCCGGTTCGAGCATGCCCGCTTCGTGCGCGGTGCGCAGGGCGACGACGAGCGTGATGAGGTCGAGCCCGAGCGTGTCCGACCGCGTGCGGCCGCCCGTGACCGCGTACGACCGGACTAGGGGGCCGGCCTCGTCGTCGAACCAGGCTTCGTGCCGTCCGCTCATGGCGACGTGGGCAGGACGCCGGCACCGGTCCGCGGGGCCGAGGTGAGCACCTGGCCGACGCGCTTCACCATCAGGTTCATCTCGTACGCGACGAGGCCCATGTCCGCGTCTTCACGCGCGAGCAGGGCCAGGCAGGCACCCCGCCCGGCCGCGGTCACGAAGAGGAACGCGTGGTCCATCTCGACCATCGTCTGCCGGACGTTGCCGCCGCCGAAGTGCCGTCCGGTCCCGCGCGCGAGGCTCTGGAACGCCGAAGCCACCGCGGACAGGTGTTCGGCGTCCTCCTCGGAGAGGTTTCCCGATCGCCCGATGAGCAGGCCGTCCGAGGACAGGACCACCGCCCGGTCCGCCCCGGCGACCCGTTTTACGAGGTCGTCGAGCAGCCAGTCGAGCTCGTGGGCGCCTGAGTTGACCATTACTCGCGCTCTCCGTACGTGTCGTCGTTCTCGGGAAACTCTTCGTCACGGGCCCGGCGGGTGCCCTGCTGGAACGCGGAAAGCCTGCTGCGGGCGGCCTCCGGGGAGTCCAGCCGCACCTCTTCGCGTTCCTGTGCGGGCTTATCTTCCCGCAACTGCGGCACGAGGCTCTGCTGGCGTCGCCGTTGGGGCAGCGGCGGGCGGCCGGGCGCCTCCGGGCGGCGCGGCTGCTGCGGCCGTCCTTCGGGCACCGCGGGGCGCGGTTCCTGCGGCGGCCACGCCGGCTGCTGCGCGGCCGGGCGGGCCGGGCGCGAGGTCCGGTTCGGCGGGGACGGCGGGCGGAGCGGGGCCACCGGCTGCGCCTGGGTCGGCTGGCTCACCGGCTCCGGGACGGACGCGACCGGGACCGGCGTCGGCGCGGACGGCGGCGCGGGCGGCGCCGCCACCGGGGTCGGCGCGGACGGCGGCGGCGAGACCGGCGCCGGCTGGGTCGGCATGGGCGGTTCGGTGCGGTGCCGGGCCGGGCGGCGCTGCGGGCGCTTGAGCGGCGCGACCTCGTCGTTGCCCTGCTCCGGCTCGACCGGGTTCGGGACGAGCTCCGGCTTCGGCGGGGTGATCGGCTGCTCCGGCTCGGACTCGGCGAGCGGGGCCAGCAGGTCGGTGCGCACCAGGACGATGGCCCGGGTGCCGCCGTAAGCGGACTCGCGCAGGTGCACCTGGATGCCGTGGCGGGCGGCCAGCCGCGCGACCACGAACAGGCCGAGGCGCGGCTCGTCGGACAGCGCCATGATGCCGAAGTCCGGCGGGCTGGCCAGCATCGTGTTGATCTCTTCGGTCTGGTCCGGCTCGAGCCCGAGGCCCTGGTCCTCGACCTCGATCACGACGCCCTTGCCGACCACGTTGCCGCGGATCTCGACCCGCGACTGCGGCGGCGAGAACGACGTCGCGTTGTCGATCAGCTCGGCGAGCAGGTGCACGAGGTCGCCGACGACCGGGCCGCGGATGGCGATCTGCGGCAGCGCCGCCGTCTTGACCCGCGCGAAGTCCTCGGTCTCGGCGGACGCGCCGCGGACCAGCTCGGCCAGCCCGACCGGGTTGCGCCACTGCCGGCCCGGCTGCCCGCCGCCGAGGATGATCAGGTTCTCGGCGTTGCGGCGGGCGCGGGTGGAGAGGTGGTCCAGCTGGAACAGGGTGTCCAGCTGCTCCGGGTCCTCCTGCTTGCGCTCGGCCTGGTCGAGCACCTTGAGCTGGCGGTGCACGATGACCTGGCTGCGGTGGGCGATGTTGAGGAACACCGCCTTGGTGCCCTCCTTGATCTTCGCCTCGTCGATGGCGGCCGCGATGGCGGTCTGCTGCGCCTTGTTGAACGCGTCGGCGACCTGGCCGATCTCGTCGGTGCCGTGGTCGAGGAAGTGCCCGCCCTCTTCGAGGTCGACGGGCTCGCCCGCCTGGACCCGGGCGACCAGCTCGGGCAGCCGGACCTCCGCCGCGTCGAGGGTGTCCTCGCGCAGCCGGTGCAGCCGGCCGATGAGCCGGTTCGACAGCCGGACGGCGACGAAGACCACGAAGACCGCGAACAGGACGGCGATCACACCGGCGATCAGCGACTCGGTGAACGTCGAGTCGGCGTCCTCGATGGCGGCCTGGCTCGCGTTCGAGCTCTGCGCGACGAAGATGCCCATCAGCGCGTCGCCGACCTGGCGGGCGGCGGTGCGCCACTGGTCCTGCGCGACCGGCAGCTTCGTCAGGTCACCGCGCAGGAAAGCGGTTTCCACCTGGGTCACGGTCTGCCACGGCTGGCTGGCCAGCAGCTGGTCGTACTTGGCCTTGACCTCGGGGATCATCTTCGGCGCCGACGCGTCGAGCTGGGCGTGGTAGGCACCGACCTGGCCGACGTAGGCGCGGAAGTCGTCATTCGTCAGCCCGCCCGCGGCGAGCCCGGCGGCGGCGAGCGCGTCACTGCGCTGCATCGCGTCGGCCGCGGTGAACAGCGGGATGGCGGTCAGCCGGTCGAACGCGTTCTGCGCGCCGCGGGCCTTCTGCGCCAGCCCGGCGACGCCGTCGGTGAACTGGTCGAGCATCTTGTTGTAGAAGGCGAACGCCTGGCTGATCTGGATCTGGCCGCTGTCGACCGCCTGGCGCGTCTGCGGCAGCTGCTGGAAGACCCCGAAGAACGTGGCGATGTTCTTCTGGACGCTCGGCGGGGTGTCGTCGTAGTCCGCGAAGTTGTCCCGGAGGTTCTCGATCTCCTTCGCGGCGGTCGAGTCGACCTTCGGGCGGACGGCAGCGAGCACGGCCCGCTGGTTGCCCTGGCCGGCGAGGAGGCTCAGCGTCGCCTGGCGCTCCTGCTGGAGCGCGGCGAAGAACGGGATCGCCGGAGCTTCCGAATTCCGGATGCGCGTGGTGTAGTCGCGTGCGGTCACCGCGTCGTAGATGAGGTAGCCCGCGAGGGCCACGCCGACCAGCAACAAGGCCACACTGGGGATGAGCGCGATCGTGAGCACGCGCTTCCGAATCGAGGATCCCCGGTTGCGTCGAAGAGAAATCTGCTTCACCTGGGTCCGTTTTCCTTCCGGCAGTACATGGTTTCGGGTCGCCCGAGGCGGTCAACACCCGGATTCCGACCAGCCGGATCAACATCACCGTGGTCTGCTTCGCCCGCGACGACGGTATGCAGCCGCTCAGGGCGCGTCAAGTCCGTGGCGCGAACGTGATCTTGGCACGGTGACCCGTCCACACTTGCTGCCTGCTCTTGGAAAGTCCACCACCGAAAGTCGTGACGTTCGTCCCAGGTCGACTTCCGTTTCACCGCAGGGATGCACGCTGGTACCGGTTGCGGTCCGGCCCCCGTCCCGCGCCGGGGCCGCTACGTACGACAGCGCCGGATGGTTCGGTGAGAAACGTCACGGGTTCGCGAAGCCGGCCGTCCGCCGCCACTTCGTCCGGGCCGGACGGCTTCCGGAAAGCGGAAATGCGCGGCATTCGTGAAGACCGCCACGGATTCCCCGGGCCGCACACCGGAATTCCCGCCATTCCGCATGCGCGTCCGCGCGGACACGGCCCGTGGCGCCGGTACCGGTTCCGCGGGCGGTCAGGCCGGGAACTCGTCGGCGAGGGTGTTCCAGAAGAGCAGTTCGTAACTCTGGAAGAGCCGCGCGTAGCGATGCGCCTCGGCCCTGTCGAGCCGCCGCGCGTCGAGGCCGGCCTGGACGGCCGCGAGCGCTTGTTCTTCGATTTCGGGGACGTCCGCAGCGAAAAAGTCGAAGAACGCGCATTCGGTGGCGGTGAAGCCGTAGTGCGCGCGCATCGCGGCGGCGACGTCCCGGCAGTACCGGCCGAAGGCGGCGAAGTTCGCGAAGATCCCGGCCACGGCGGCCGCCGACTCGCCGTTCAGCGCGAGCCACGCCACGTACGCCGGGTACGCCTGGCAGCCCGCGCGCGGCAGTTCCTTCCCGTGGTCCGGGCCGGTCGCCGCGAGCAACGCGTCCAGCATCCCGTTCGCCTGCTGCTCCCCCGGCGCCAGACCACCGAAGAAGGCGCGCGCGTTCGGCTCGTCGGCGCGGGCGGCGAGCGCGTGGAAGCTCCGCCAGTCGCTGGCCGTGATCAGCTTTTCTTCGGCGGCGAGCGCGGCGAACACCTCGCGCGGCGCCCGGCCGGCGGTGATCAGCGGGACCAGCCGGTTGTCGCCGTCGCGCGGCGCGAGTTCGGCCTGGATCCGGTCAAGCAGCTCACGAGCCGACCGCGTCATCGCTTCCCCCTGGAGTCCGTGGTACCTCCATTGAAGCGCGGCCGGCGCGCGGGCGCCCGTGTACACAGTGGACGGTGGTGGGCGGCTGACCGGGATGTCCGGTTCGACGGCGACGGTTGACCTGGCCGCGATTCTCTATCCACCTCGGCCGGGAGCCCCTACAGTGTGGCCATCCGGAGCACCGAGGAGGCCAGCGTTGACCACCCCGTCCGTCGCCGAGCAGACCGAAGGCCAGACGATCCCGCGGCTGTTGCACCGCAACGCGGTCGACTACCCGGACCTGCCGGCGATCACTTCGCTCGACCTCGAAGGCCGGCCGACGCTGAGCTGGCTGGAATTCCGCACGGCGATCGCGGAGGTGTCCCGCGGCCTCGCCGGGCTCGGGCTCGCCGCGGGTGACCGCATGCTGATCATGGCGCCCGGCTGTCCCGACCACATCATCGCCGACCTCGCCGCGACGCACCTGTCCTCGATCCCGTGCACCGCCTACGCCACGCTCAGCCCGGACCAGATCCGGTTCGTCGCGCGGCACAGCGCGGCCCCGGTCGTCGTGCTCGGCGGCGAGACCGAGCTGGCGCGCTGGCGCCCGGTGCTCGACGACCTCCCGGCGCTGCGCCGCATCGTCGTGATGGACGAAACCGCGATCCCCGAAGGCGACGGCCGGTTCGTCTCCCTCGCCGACCTCCGGAGCTGGGGCCGGGAAGCGCTTGCCGCCGACCCCGAGGCGTTCGAGCGGTCGTGGCAGGACATCAAGCCGGACGACCCGCTGTCGATGATCTACACCTCGGGCACCACCGGCGACCCGAAGGGCGTCGTGCTCTCGCACCGCAACGCGATCCACCAGGCGTACGCGGTCACCGAGCTGCACCACCCGCCGATGCACGCGACGAACATCGCGTACCTGCCGCTCGCGCACATCGCCGAGCGCGAGCTGTCGGTGTACCTGCCGATCGTGTGGGCCGGCCACGTGCACACCCTCGCCGACCCGACCGCGGTCGCCGGCGCGCTCGGCCAGGTGCACCCGCAGAGCTTCTTCGGCGTCCCGCGCGTGTGGGAGAAGATGGTCGCCGGCCTCAAGAACATGCTCGGCAGCGTCCCCGAAGACCGGCGCACGGCGCTGCTGCAGGCGAACGAGCTGCTGCAGCAGGGCTACAAGCTGCGCAGCGCCGGCCAGGAGGTACCGGCCGAACTCGCCGAGAAGATCCGCCAGACCGACGAAGCCGCACTGGCGCCGGTCCGCGGCCTGCTCGGCCTCGACAAGCTCCTGGTCGCCTCGAGCGGCGCGGCCGCCCTGCCGGTGGAGATCATCTACTTCCTGGCCGGCCTCGGCGTCGAGATCTGCGAGGTCTGGGGCCTGTCGGAGACCACCGGCGCGGCGACGTCGAACTCGAGCACGGACTTCCGCGCGGGTTCGGTGGGCAAGCCCCTCGACGGCGTCGAGGTGAAGGTCGCCGACGACGGCGAGCTGCTGGTCCGCGGCCCGATCGTCTTCCTCGGCTACCTGCAGGAGGACGGCACGATCGCCGACGCCACCGACGCGGACGGCTGGTACGCGACCGGCGACATCGGCACGATCGACGAAGACGGCTTCGTGACGATCACCGACCGCAAGAAGGAACTGATCATCACCTCGAGCGGCAAGAACATCGCGCCGACGAGGATCGAGGGCCTGCTCAAGGAGCACCCGCTGATCGGCCAGGCGGTCGCGATCGGCGACGACCGCCCGTACGTGACGGCCCTGATCGTCCTCGACGACGAAATCGCCCCCGGCTGGGCCGCGGCCAACGGCGTCGAGGCGACGCCGGAGGAGCTGGCTTCGCACCCGGCGGTCCGCGCGGAACTGGAGCGCGCGGTCGAGTCGGCGAACAGCCGGCTGGCGCGGATCGAGCAGATCAAGCGCTACCACGTGCTCCCGAAGGCGTGGACGCCCGAGTCGGGCGAGCTGACCCCGACGCTCAAGCTCAAGCGCCGGGTCATCAACGACCGCTACTCGACGAACATCGAGGCCCTGTACGCGGCAACCCGCGACCCGGAGCCGGCCGCCGGCGCCTGACCACCCCGCCGCACTTTCCCTACGAAAGCTCCGCCCCCAGGGCTCGCACTTTCACGTGAAAGTGCGAGCCCCAGGTCCGCACTTTCACGTGAAAGTGCGGCCCTCAGGCGGTGCGGGGTGAGGTCGACTCCGTCCACTTGCGCAGCCTCGGCGGCACGCGCTTCTCCAGGCCGTAGTTCTCCAAGTGGGCGGAGAACACCTCGTCGAAGGCCTTCTGCACGGTCTCGGTGTCCCACACCGGCCGCTCGAGGATCGGCTGCTTGAGGAACGGCTGGCCCATGACGTGCAGCTGCGGGCCGTTGCACCGGATCATCTGGCCGGTGATGCCGTGCGAGCCGTCGCCGAGCAGGAACAGCACGACCGGGGCGATCCGCGCCGGCGTGCGGTCCGGTGGGCACGCGCGCAGGGAGCGCTCGGACTTCCACACCATGCGCGTGTGCGCGAGCGGGCAGACGGCGTTCACGCGGATGTCGTGCTCCTCGAGGTCGAGCGCCCAGGAGTAGGTCAGCGACGCGACCGCGCCCTTGCTCGCCGCGTACACGCCGAGCTTGCGCTGCCCGAGCGAGGCGCCCGACGAGATGTTGACGATCGAGCCGCCGGTGCCCGCGCCGACCATCGCCTTGATCGCGGCCAGCCCGGTGTTCACCACGCCCATGACGTTGACGGCGACGAGCTCGCGCGCCTGCTCGGCGTCGTCCTCCCAGGGCAGGGCCTCGTAGTTCAGCCCGGCGTTGTTGACCAGCCCGTCGATCCCGCCGAACTCCTTGACGCAGAGGTCGACGATCTCCTGGGCCTGCCCCGCGTCGGCCACGCTGTGCCCGCTGGCGACGGCCCGGCCGCCGTGCGTCCGGATGTTCGCCGCCGTGCGCTCGGCGAGCTCGGCGTCGACGTCGTTGACCACCACCGCGCCGCCCGCGCGGGCCACGTGCACCGCGAACGCCTCGCCGAGGCCCCGCCCGGCGCCGGTCACCACGACCGCCTTGCCCTGCATCAACCCGTCCATCGTCCACTCCCCGCTCTGCGGCGCCGGCGGCGCGCGTCCCGTCCACCCCGGCCGGCTCTGGGTCCAGTCTTGGCCCATCCGGCCCAGCGGGGCAGCGCCCCGACGACGAGCGGCGGCCGCCCTGCGCCGAGCGAATCCGGTTCGATCAGTCCGGAGGTACCCGCGGGCCGGTCACAGCCACCGTCCGCCGCCTCTTCGGGTGTGTGACCCGATCGCCCCTCGACGGGGTGAGTGCCGCCCGTTCCGAGGACATCGGCGCGTAATCGGCGCCATACTGTTCGTGCTTCCGGGAGGTCAGCGGTGACTCCCCCGGACGGGGCCGTCACTGGCGAGGCACAATGCGGACGGTCCATATTCACTCGATCGGGGGACGGTGGTTACGAGGTGACGACGCGCGCGACGCCGCGGCTGCGGGCCGTCCTGGCCAACCGCGAGTTCCGCGCGCTGTGGTTCGCCGAAACCCAGTCGATGCTCGGCGACCAGCTGACCATCGTCGCCCTCGCCATCCTGATCTTCGACCGGACCGGCTCGCCGCTGCTGTCGGCCGTCGTCTACTCGCTGACGTTCCTGCCCGCGCTCGCCGGCGGGCTCGGCCTCTCCCAGCTCGCCGACCGGTTCCCCCGCCGGGCGGTGCTGGCGACCGGCTCGCTCGCGCAGGCCGTGCTGATCGGGCTGATGGCCGTGCCCGGGATGCCGATGGCCTGGCTGTTCGTCCTGTTCGTCTTCGCGCGGCTGGCGAACGCGCCGTGCAACGCGGCGCAGAACGCGCTCGGCCGGGAGATCTTCGCCGACGACGACGTCTACCTGCAGAGCCAGGACCTGCGCGGGATCACGAACAACACGGCCATGCTGGCCGGCCTCGCCGCGGGCGGGCTGCTGGTCACCGGCATCGGGACGTCGTGGGCGCTGGCGATCGACGCGCTGACGTTCCTGGTCGCCGCCGCCGTGGTGCGGCTGATGATGCTGCGGCGCCCGGCCGCGGGGAACGGGAACGCCCCGTGGTTCGGCGCCGTGAGGCAGGTTTTCGGCGACGAACGGCTGCGGGTGCTGCTCTACCTGTCCTGGCTGGTCGGCCTGGCGGTGATCCCGGAGGGCCTCGCCGCGCCGCTCGCCGCGCAGCTGGGCGCGGGTGACCAGGCGGTCGGCTGGCTGCTGGCCGCCGATCCGCTGGGGTTCGTGCTCGGGACGTTCCTGCTGTCGCGGTTCGTCTCCACCGAGCACCGCCGCAAGCTGCTGGGTGTGCTGGCCGCGTTGCCGCTGGCCGCGCTCGCGGCGTTCGCGCTGCACCCGAACCTGGCGCTCGCGCTGGTCCTGCTCGCGCTGGCCGGTGCGACCGGCGCGTACGTCATCACGGTGTCCGCCACGTTCATCACGTGGGTGCCCAACGACATCCGGGGCAGCGCCGGCGGGCTGTACCGGACCGGGCTGCGCGTCGCCCAGGGTGTGGGCGTCGGCATCGGCGGGCTGGTCGCCCAGTGGCTCGGCTCCGCGAACGCGACGATCGCGCTCGCCGGTGCGGTGGGACTGCTGCTGGCCGTGCCGGTCGGGTTCGCCTGGCGCCGGGTCGGCGGTGCCGAACGGGAACCGCGGCCGTCATGAGCCGGGGTTCAGAGGTCACGGTTGGCCATCGGGAGCCACCTCTCCGTGCGGTCAAGATCATGAATGGTATTCAGGCGGTCACAGGTCGCGGTTGCGCATGGTCGCCACCTCTCTGGGTAATCGGGGAGGACAATTCGACGGCGCATCAGAGATCGCGGTTGGTCAACGGTGCCACCTCCGTGTGGGGAGCCTGAAGATGCTTTTGGTCCGCGTTCCCGGCAGTTCCACCGAGGACTCGGCAGTTCCGTTGCAGTGGGATGGTACCCGCCGACGGAATGTGTGAACACTCTGGCAGGTACCGATGAGATTACTCAACACCCGAAGTAGGCTGGAAAGGAGGTGACCAATTGCATCCCGGACCAGACGACGCCGCGACCGGCGGCGGCGAACCGGCCGGCGGCGACCGGCCGCGGCCGCCGTCGCCGCACGAACAGCCGGACCAGCCGACCACGCCCGGTGGTCCACCCGGGACGGTCCGGCGCGACCACCCGTACTCGCCGCGGAACTGGGCGCTCTGGCGGCGACGTCCCCGCGTCATCGCGTTCATGCTGGGCAGCGAGGGATTGGCCATCGCCGTTCTCGCGGTTTCGCTCGCCTATTCACAGGCGCTCGTTTCCCGCGATTGGCTGAATTTCGGAATCCTCGCGGCAGGCGCGACGGTGCACATTCAGCTGACCCAACGGCAGGAAGAACGGCGCCGCAACCGCAAAAAGACGGTGCTGATCGACCTCACCGCCGTGTGGACTTTTTCCGCGGCGATGATCCTCCCGGTTCCGCTGACGTTGCTCGTCATCTTCGTCGTCCGGCTCCAGCATTGGTTCATCGCCCGCCGCCCGGCCCACAACTTCATTTTCTCGTCGATCACGCACGGTCTCGCGGCGGTGCTCGCGCACCTCACCTACACCGCGCTCGGCCCCCATTTCCTGGGCACCGGCTGGGACGACTTCCTCGCCGAGTTCGGCGCCATCGTCGTCACCGCCGCGATCTACGAGGCGATCCAGATCGTCTACGTCGGCGGGGCACTCGCGCTCGGCATGTCCTCCGAGCCGACCCTGCGTAACGTCCTGGGCAGCCCGGCCGACAACATGCTCGAAGCGATCACTGTCGGCCTCGGCGCGGTGACCGCGATTCTGCTCGCCGTCGTCCCGCCGATGGTCGTGGTGATGGCGGTCGCCACCGTGGTCTTCAATCGGCTCGCGGAACTCGACCAGCTCCAGAACGACGTCCGGACCGACCCGAAAACGGGCATTCTCAACATGCGCGGCTGGTCGGAGTCGGCGGAGCGGGCACTGGAACGGACCGCTCGATCGAGTGATCAGCTGGCGCTCCTGATGGTCGATCTCGACCACTTCAAGTGGATTAACGACACCTATGGACATCCGGCGGGCGACGACGTGCTCCGCACCGTTGCGCAAACGCTGGACGAAGTGACGAGACCGAGCGACTTGGTCGGCCGTTTCGGCGGTGAGGAATTCCTCATTCTGCTCCCGGACATCGACGAAGAGGCCACCTGGGACGCGGCCGAACGGATACGCGTCGCGATTGCCAAGTTGCACATCGTGACCACGGACAAGCGCGGCGACCCGGCGACGATCGCGGACCGGACCACTTCGATCGGCGTGGCCCGCCACCCCCGCCACGGCGACACCCTGGAGCGCCTCCTCCAGTCCGCGGACGCGGCGGTCTACCTGGCCAAGGAGAACGGCCGCGACCAGGTCTGCTTCGCCCCGGACACGCTCACGCCGCCAGCCGCACCGTGAGCTCGAGCTTGACGAGGACGTCGGCGCAGGTCCGGGCGGCGGAGGGATCGAGCCGCAGCAGCTCACCGCGGTAGCCGCCGGACTCGAGCCGCAGCACCCGGGCCCCGGCCGCGGGCCGCGGGTGACACCAGTGCCGGACCGTTCCGGTCCCGGCCGGGTCCTTGGCGAGCAGGAGGTACTCGTGGCCGAGGTCGTCGGCGACGCGGCCGAGCCCGTTCCACCAGAGGGCGCGCAGGGTCAGGCCGCCGTCGTCGCGAGCGAGGTCGACGGGGGGATCGGCCTCGATGTCGACGCGGAAGCCGAGTTCACCGAGGTGCAGCGCCCGAACTTCGAGCCCGGCACCGGCCCGGTCACCGCCGCCCGGCCCGGCGCCGGCCACTCTGCCCGGCGCCGGGCCGCCTGGCCCCAGGTCACGCAGCTCCACCTGCGGCAGCACAGCAGCCACCACCAGCTCCGCCGCCTGCCGTCCGTCCTCCACCCTCGGCACCAGCGGCGCTCCCAGCAGCTCGTCCACCAACAACCGGCAGCCGCTCGCTTCGGCCCACCCCAACGCCGCCGCGCGCAGGCCCGGCTCGGCCCGCAACCGCTCCCGCAGCGGCCCGGCCCGCCCGAACCGCCGGCTGTACCGCGCCGCCCGCACCAGCCGAGCCGCCTCCGGACCCGCCGAGCCGTACCACCCCGTCATCGCCCGGCCGATCGCATCGAGCTGCCCGGCCAGCACCACCCGCGCCACCGCGTCCGGGCACGTCCGGGCCAGCTCGCGCGGTGCGAGCGACCGCAACGCCCGCGCCAGCGCGCGCAGCTCCGGGCTCCGCGGCCGGCGCACCAGCGCGCCGGGGGCCAGCCGGCGCAAGGCGCGGACCGCGTTCTCCACCGGTACTCCGGGATCGGTCGAGCTCACCGCACGCCCTCCTGGTCACCGCGCCCCCGGGGACAGCGTCACCGACCCGGGTACGCGCGGGGAAGAGGAAATCGGGCGGCCGATCGGGCAGCTTAGGGGAAACCCGCGCCGCGGCACTGGGGTTGTCCCCATGTCGGCCCCGCCGGCGGGCTGGCACCCTGGACCCATGCCAGCCGCCCCCGAGCCGCCGCGCCGTCGCCGACCCTGGTCGACGTCCGGGTGGTTGCTGCTGGTGCTGCTGGTCGTCTTCGCGTTCGGGCTGATCGCCTCGCGCCCGCCGTCGCCGCCCGACCAGGGGCCGCCGACCGGGGACGTGCTCGCCGCGCAGAACGCCGTCGAGGCGCTCGTGCACCCCGGCCCGCACCCCGACGCGCTGGCCCTGCTGCCGAAGGACTTCACCGCGCTCAGCGGCGTCACCCCGGGCGCGCTGCCGGCGCGCGACGGGACCGTCCGCGCGGTCCACGTCGACGGCGGCTGCTCGACGCCGTGGGGCGACGACAACACCAAGTGGGACTACGCCGTGCCGTGCAAGGCGCACGACCTCGGCTACGACCTGCTGCGCTACGCCGACCGCAAGGGCCACCCGCTCGGCCCGGAGGTCCGGGAGGCGCTCGACGACCGGCTCTCCTACGACATGCACCACGCCTGCGACCTCAACCCGATGAACTCCGCGCTCACCTGCCGGGTGGTCGCGTCGTTCTACTCGGCGGGCCTGGTCGTCAACTCGTGGCACCAGCGCTGGGGCCCGCCGGTCGGCGACCCGATCGGGCCGATGGTCGCCGGCGTGCTCGTGATCGCCTGCCTGCTGGTGTTCCGGCTGCGCGGCTGGCTGCGCACCCGCCGCGAACCACGGCGGCCGGCCCCCGCCACCCCCGCCGACGTCAGCCGGTGGGCGCTGCTCGGCGCCGGCGGGGTCGTCCTGCTGCTCCTCGGCGAGTCGGTGACGGCGCTCGCGCACTGGGCGGGCGCCGCCGAGACGGCGTGGTGGCCGCTCACCTGGCTCACCCAGCTCACCCCGCTGATCTTCTTCGCCGGCGGCCACGCCAACGCCGCCGGCTGGCGCGCCGAGCAGGAAGCCGGCGGCGGCTACCGCCACTTCCTGGCCGAACGCGCCAGCCCGCTGCTCCGCCCGGCGCTGATCTTCGCCGTCGTCGCGCTGCTGACGCCGCTCGCGCTCGAACTGCTCGGCATCCCGGCCGGCACGACGGCCACGGTCATGCGGATCGCGCTGCACCCGCTCTGGCTGCTCGGGGTCTACCTGCTGACGATCGTCTGCGCGCCCGCGCTGCTGGCCCTGCACCGCCGGGCGCCGGTGAGCGCGGCCGCCGTCCTGCTCGCGCTGGTCGTCGGCGGCGAGGTGCTCGCGGACGCCGTGGGTTCGCCGCTGCCCCGCTACGCGGCGACGTTCGCCCTCGCGCTCCTCGCCCAGCAGCTCGCCTTCGCCCACGCCGACGGCGTACGCCCGGCACGACGGCTGCTCGCCGCGGCCACCGCGACCGGGGTGGCGGGCCTCGTCGTGGCGAGCGTCCTGCGGGCCGGACCACCTGTCCTGCTCGGCAGCCCGGGCGCCCCGGCGGCGTTGTCGGCGCCGCCGTGGGGCGTGCTGCTGCTCGGCCTGGTCCAGCTGGGCCTGCTCGGGCTCCTCGCCGGCCCGCTGGCGCGCCTCGGCCGCCGTCCCGGCGTCGCCACCGCCTGCCGGTTCGTCCTGCGCGCGCCGATGAGCCTCTACCTGGCGTTCCTCGCCGCGATGCTGCTGCTCGTCGCCGTCGTCTACCTGCCGGGGCGGATCGCCGACGGCCTGAGCTGGCTGATCCGGCCGCGGACGCTGGTCGCGGTCGGGCTGCTCGCGGTGCCCGCGACCGTGGTCTTCTGGTGGTTCGAGCGGCACAGCCACGGTGCACGAGCACCTCGCGCGGCCGAGCTCCCCGGCCGCCGGACGGCAGTGCTCACGCGGGCCGCGGCCGTGCTCGGCATCGGCTACGCGATGCTCGGCGTGTTCGGCTTCGCGCTGACCCGGTTCGGCGGGGTGGCCGCCGACGCCGACCTGCTCGGCCTGCGGCTCGACCCGATCCAGAGCCTGGTGCACCTGCTCCTCGGGGTCTTCCTGCTGCACACGATCCGGATCGGCGCGGGCGCGGCGACCGGCACCTGGCTGGCCACGGCGCTGGCCTGCGCGCCCTCGCTGCTGTTCGCCGCGGACGGCGGCACGCCCGGCTTCCTCGGCGTCACCCTGCACGCCGTGACGGCGGCGTTCGCCCTGCTCGCCGCGGCCGGCACGCTGCTGCCGGCCGGACGTCCGGCGGGTGCGGCTTCCTGACCAGGCGAAAGCGCCGGTCCTGCGGGAAACTGGGTGGTGCATGACACATTCGTGGGGGGATGTGTAACGCTACGGCAACCCGGGGCAGGCACCATGCGTCCCAACCCCAGGACCACCGATCGAAGCAGTGAGGAGTCGCCCGCGTGGATCACCCGCCGCGGAACGGGCAAGGCGACCGCCGCCCCGCCCGGCCCTGGCAGGACGAGCCGGGCCGGCGCACCCCACCGCCGTCCCGCCGCCCGGCGCCCCGCCGCGAACCCGTGGACGCCCGCCGTCCCGCTCCTGCGCCGCGCCGCCCCCAGCCGCGCCCGGTCGCGCGGGGCCGACGCAACTCCTTCCGCGGCGCGAAGATCGCGCTGGCCGTCGTCTCACTGCTGGTGATGGGCCTGACCGGGTACGCGTGGGCGGCCATGCAGGGCCTGGTCAACGGGCTGAACTACGCGAACGTGATCAGCGACGACGCCGGCGGCGACAAGCCGGCCGACGGCGCCCGCGACATCCTGCTGGTCGGCCTGGACAGCCGCACCGACGCCCAGGGCAACCCCCTGCCGCGCGAGGTGCTCGACGAGCTGCGCGCCGGCGAGTCCGACGGCGAGCTCAACACCGACTCGCTCATCTTCGTGCACATCCCGAACGACGGCAGCAAGGCCGTCGCGATGTCCCTGCCGCGCGACTCCTACGTCGACATCCCCGGCTACGGCAAGCACAAGATCAACTCGGCGTACGCCCGCGCGATGCTCGCGGCCCGCAAGGACCTGCAGAAGCAGGGCGTCACCGACCCGAAGGAGCTCGACGTCAAGGCCAACCAGGCCGGGGCGAAGGAGCTGATCCAGACGATCGAGAAGCTCACCGGGTCGACCATCGACAACTACGCCGCGGTCAACCTGCTCGGCTTCAGCGACATCACCAAGGCCATCGGCGGCGTCGACGTCTGCCTGAACGACAACGTCAAGGACCAGTACTCGGGGGCGAACTTCAGCAAGGGCCGGCACACGATCTCCGGCGTCGAGGCGCTCGAGTTCGTCCGCCAGCGCCACGGCCTGCCCAACGGCGACCTCGACCGGGTCGTCCGGCAGCAGGTCTTCATGGCCGGCATGGCCCGCAAGGTGCTCTCGGCGGGCACGCTGACCAACCCCGGCAAGCTCAACGACCTGATCGACGCCATCAAGAAGTCGGTCGTGCTCAACCAGAACTGGGACATCTTCGGGTTCGCCCAGCAGATGAAGGGCCTGACCGGCGGCCAGCTCGAGTTCCGGACCATCCCGGTGAAGAACGTCGAGTACCGGACCCCCGAGGACGGCGTCGCCATCCAGGTCGACCCCACCGAGGTCAAGCAGTTCGTGCAGAGCCTCGCCGGGCCGCAGCCCGGCCAGACTTCGCAGCCGCCCGCGCCGCAGGCCGACCCCGCCAACAAGGCGACCACGGTCGACGTCCGCAACGCCTCCGGCAAGACCGGCCTGGCCGCGAGCGTCGCCAAGACCCTCGAAGGCAAGGGCTTCACCTCCGGCGACACGGCGAACGCGACCTCGCGCAAGACGACGGTCATCTGGGTGCCGAAGGGCGGCAAGGACAAGGGCCAGGCCGTCGCGGACGCCCTGGGCGGCTCGCCGACGATCCAGGAGGACAAGAGCGTCCAGGCCGGTCACGTGCTGGTCTTCCTCGGCGCCGACTTCCAGGGCGCCACCTCCGACGCGAACTCGGGCGCCGGTGCCGGTGCTTCCTCGAGCGCGCCGTCCCAGGCCGCCGCGCCGCCCGCCGACGCGGAGAAGCCGATCACGGCCGAGGGCGTTCCCTGCGTCAACTGACCCCCGGGAATGCGCCGGTGAGCGAGCCGGCGTTAACCCGTTCGGCCTAACTCGCGCAATCGGTATCAAAGACATGCGCGAATTCGCGTAAGGGTCGGGCTCCTGCGCACTTACATACACGTGAGGGTGCACCTGCACGGGAAAGTTGTCACAACCGTACGGGTGCCGCGGGAGCGCACGGCAGGGGAAATTGATGTGCTGATCGACGGCGAGGAGTACCAGCGGATACTCGGGGACGAGCTCCGGAAGCTCCGGCGCAGCCGGGGCTGGACGCGCAAGGAGCTCAACCAGCACCTGCAGAGCGAGATTTCGCTGCAGACGCTGGCCACCTACGAACTGGGCACGAGACAGTGCTCCGTCGTGCGCCTGGTCGAGCTGTGCGTCGCGATGGACGAGCTGCCCCAGGACCTGCTGGCGAAGGTGCACCGCCGCGTGTTCGTCGACGAGCCCGGCCGGGTCCGCGTCGACCTGCGCAAGGTCGTCGCCGACGAGTCCCCCGAACTGCTCCCCCTGCGCCGCTGGGCCGAGGACCGGCTGCGCCAGTCGGGCGAGCACGGCGCCGCCGAGGTGGCGCTCGACCTGCCCGCGCTGGAGCGCATGGCCGAGCTCTGCGAGCTGCCGACCGTCGAGCTGATCGCCGGCCTCCGCCGCTACGTCTCCCGCTAGTCCCTGCCCGGTCGTGGGTGTTCAGGGCGGTCAGAACCGCCCTGAACACCCACGGCCCTCAGCCGACCAGGAAGTCTTCGCGCCGCACCTTCCGGGTGTCCAGCCAGTAGCGCCAGGTGAAGCCCGGCCAGATCGTGCGGTTGACGCCCTTGGCGTCGAGGTACCAGCTCTTGCAGCCGCCGCGCGTCCAGATGCCCTTCGCCAGCTTGCGCTGGATGTCGGTGTTGAACCGCTCCTGCACCTCGGGCTTCGGCTCGATCGCCCGGCCCCGGGCCAGCCGCAGCGCCTCCGCGACGTAGGAGATCTGGGCCTCGATCATGAACACGACCGAGTTGTGCCCGAGCCCGGTGTTCGGGCCGAGCAGGAAGAACAGGTTCGGGAAGCCCGCGACGGTGATCCCCAGGTGCGTCCGCATCCCCTCGGTCGCCCACTCCTTGCCGAGGTTGCGCCCGTCGCGGCCGACGATCTCCAGGTCGTCGAAGGCGTCGGTGACGTGGAAGCCGGTGCCGTAGATGATGACGTCGGCCTCGTGCTCGACCCCCGCCGCGTCGACGACGCTGCGTTCGCGCACCTCCCGCACGCCGTCGGTGACGACGTCGACGTTGTCCCGCGCCAGCGCCGGGTAGTACTCGTTGGAGATGAGCACGCGCTTGCAGCCCATGGTGTAGTCCGGCGTGACCTTACGGCGTAAGGTCGGGTCGCTGATCGCGCGGTCGATGTTCCGCTTGGCCAGGCGCTGGCCCAGCTTCATCACCCACGACTGGCCGTTGAAGCCGATCGCGCGCGCTTCGAGCAGCCAGTAGAGCAGGTTCCGGTAGGCGCGCTGGGCCGGCGGGAACGCCCTGAACAGCGCGCGGGTGCGCCCGGACATCTCGTGGTCGGCCTTGGGCATGATCCACGGCGGCGTCCGCTGGAACAGCGTCAGCTCGGCCACCTCGGGCGCGATCTTCGGCACGAACTGGACCGCGCTGGCGCCGGTGCCGATGACGGCGACCTTCTTGCCCTCGAGGTCGACGTCGTGGCGCCACTGCGCGGAGTGGTAGGCCGGGCCCGCGAACTTCTCGATGCCCGGCAGGTCCGGGACCATCGGCAGGTGCAGCGCGCCGACCCCGGCGACCAGGGCGTTCCCCACGAACTCGTCGCCGCCCCTCGTGGCGACGTGCCAGCGGTTGCCCTCGGCGTCCCAGCGGGCGCCGGTCATCTCCTGGCCGAACCGGACGAAGCGGCGCAGGTCGTACTTGTCGGCGACCTCGCGCATGTAGCGCCAGATTTCCGGCTGCGGCGAGTAGGCCCGCGACCAGCCCGGGTTCTGCTCGAAGGAGAACGAGTACATGTGCGACGGGATGTCGCAGGCGCACCCCGGGTAGCTGTTGTCGCGCCAGGTGCCGCCGACGTCCTGCGCCTTTTCGAGGATGACGAAGTCGTCGCGCCCCTCCTTGCGCAGCTGGATCGCCATGCCGAGACCGGAGAAGCCGGTCCCGACGATGACGACCCCGGTTTCCGTGCGGTTGCCCATGGCGCCCTCCCGTTGCCTGTTACTCGTCGTCCATCTTACTCAGAGTAGGTTACTGCCGGTAGAGTGTTGCCCATGACGACCGCGAAGCGCAAGCGCATGCCCCGGGCCGAGCGGATGCGGCAGATGGTCGAGGTCGCCGAAGAGGTTTTCGCGGCACGCGGCTACGCGGCGGCGTCGATGGACGAGATCGCCGAACTGGTGGGCGTCTCGAAGCCGATGCTCTACGAGTACTTCAACTCGAAGGAAGGCCTGCTGCTGGCCTGCATCCGCGAGTCGCGGTCGATCCTGCGCGAGGTCACCGAGCAGGCGACGGTCGGCGCGGCGACGGCCGAGGACGCGCTGCGCCGCGGCCTGCTCGCCTTCTTCGTCTTCATCCGCGAGCGGCGCCAGGCGTGGTCGCTGCTGCGCCACGAAATGGCGCTGATCGGCACGCCTGCCGCGGACGAGGTCGAGGAGACCCGCCGCCAGCAGACCGACCTGATCGCCGCGTTGATGAGCGGCTACTTCGACAGCGGCGACGACCTGCGGGCCGAAGCGGCCGCGGAATTCGTGGTCGGGGCGTGCGAACGGCTCGCGATCTGGTGCGAGAAACACGATGAGGTGAACCCCGAGACGGCCACCGAATACGCTATGGACGTGCTGTGGAGCGGCTTGCAGCACCGTGCACGGTAGCCTGCAAGTGCATTAGGCCATTCGGTCGTTACTCACTGCTGTCGTGTCCTGTGACACAGAGTTGCTCTACGGTACTGAAGACACGGTAGAAAGTGTGCTGGACCTTCACGGCCGAGAGGGGGCGCGGTACCGCGTCATGGAATCGCGGCGACCGCGTCACGGTTGTGAAGGCATGAGAGGGGCGTGAGGCAGATGGTGGA
This sequence comes from Amycolatopsis sp. cmx-4-83, assembly GCF_046548815.1. Taxonomy (NCBI): domain Bacteria; kingdom Bacillati; phylum Actinomycetota; class Actinomycetes; order Pseudonocardiales; family Pseudonocardiaceae; genus Amycolatopsis; species Amycolatopsis sp. cmx-4-83. Next base: position 260,823 of record NZ_JAEBEF010000005.1, read on the forward strand.
AGCGATCACGGCGACGTACGTTCAAGAGGACGCCGACTGGACGATCACGGTCAGCGGCCAGGGCAAGGAGCTGACCGCGCGGGCACCCGGCATCATCGCGGCCCGTGACCGGGCCGACCAGCTGGTCGAGGAGCTCGCGGTCGACGGCAAGGCAACGGTGGTGCACCTGCTCAACGGCAGCGCGCTGGACTTCACGAGCGCGTACATGACCGCGCGGCTGACGCTCCCGAAGCTCCCGCCGCTCGAGGTCCCGCCGCCGGGCAGCGTGCCGAAGCAGCAGACCACGGAGGCCGCGCAGGTCCCGGAGGTCGCGGACAAGAAGCCGCAGCTGCCCCCGAGCAAGCAGCTCCCGAAGGCGGTCGAGGACCGCAAGGCCCCGGCCGAGCCGGCGCCCGCCACGGAGAGCAAGGCGCCGGCCAACCAGGCCTGAGCCGCTACTTGAGGAGCTTGCGCACCAGCAGGACGAGCACCAGGATCCCGCCACCGATCAGCGGGTACTTCACCTTGGGGTTGTCCAGCTTGGCGCGCACGCCGTCCTTGGCCGCGTCGGCGAGCTTCTTGGGGTCGGCCTTGACGGTCAGCTGGTCGAGCGTCGCCGCCAGAGCGGTCCTGGCCTGCTCGATCTCACGCTCGATCGTCTCGGGGTCGCGAGCCACGTTTCCTCCTCGCCGCATGGGTCTTCCGAGCCCCAACTTAGTCGACCGCCCCACCGCTCCCGCACGGGCCACGCCGCACGCTACGCTTCCCCGTGCTGGGGGCCCGTAGCCCAATTGGCAGAGGCACATGGTTTAGGTCCATGCCAGTGAGAGTTCGAGTCTCTCCGGGCCCACTCGCTCGTTGGTCAGTCCTGCTCGGCGCTTCGCGCCTTCGCCGGACTCGCTCGTCGTGTCTTCTGGGGGTGCAACCCCGGACCCCGCCCGGCGGGCTTCGCCCCCGGACCCCCGCCGTGGTCACCTCGGGCTGACTGCCGCCGGCGCCCATTTCTCCTCGGCGTACGCCGCCAACGTGCGGGGTTCGTTCCCCGTAAGCCGCCGGAAGTCGTCGGTGACCGCGGCGAACGCGCCCGCTCGCACCAGCTCGAACAGGTGCAGCATGTGGTCGACCCACGCCTCGGGACGCCCGGACTTCGCGAAGTGCTCCCGGTGCTCCGCCGGCGTCACGTCCCGGAGCCGGATCGGCCGCCCCGACGTCTCCGCCAGCACCCGCGCCACCTCCCCGAACGTCAGCGCCGCCGGCCCGGTGATCGTGTAGCCGCGGCCGTCGTGCCCCGGCGACGTCAAGACCGCCGCCGCCGCGTCGGCGAGGTCGCGCGTGTCGGTGAACCCGGCCCGGCCACTCCCCGCGTACAGCTCGCCAGTCTCGCGAAGCGCCTTCGCGAACACCCACTCGTCCTCGTCGAAGTTCTGCAGGAACCAGTTCGGCCGCAGCACGGTCCAGCGCTTGCCGGACCGCTGCACCGCCAGCTCGACCGCCCGGCGCGGCGCGTGGTCCGGCGTCCGGTCGACCCCCGCCGCCGACATCAGCACCACCCGCCCGGCCTGCGACGCGGCGAGGAACCGCGCGACCAGCGCGGCGGCACCGTCGTCGCTGTCCAGCCCCTTGACGAACAGCGTGCCGGCGTCGCCGAGCGCCGGGGCCCACGTCGTCTCGTCGTACCAGTCGAACCGCACCGGGGTCACCGGACCCCGCGCCGCACCCGGGTGGCGGCTCGCGGCCCGCACCGGCACCCCCGCCGCCGTCAACGCGGCCACCACGCGCCGGCCCGCCTTGCCCGTCGCTCCTTCGACCCAAACCGTCATGCCCCCAAGCTAGGCCCGGAGAACGAGACGCAGAATGGCTGAAAAGCGCGTTGTGTTGTCCGATCGTCTCGCTAGGGTGAGCCCATGGACGTTCTCGCGGACGTGCTCACCGCGCTGCGCGCCGGCACCCCGGTCGCGGCCCACACCGAGGCGCACGCGCCGTGGGGCCTGCGCTTCGACCACACCACGGGAGCCGCGTTCCACGTCGTCCTCGACGGCACGTCCTGGCTGACCCCGCTGCCCGGCGGCCCCGGCTTCGAGCCGGTCGAGCTCGGTCCCGGTGACGTCGTCCTGCTCGGCCGCGGCGTCCCGCACGCGATGACGTCCGCACCCGGCACGCCCCAGGTCGCCTTCCGGCCCGAACGGCCGTCGCCGGCCACCCCCTTCGGCCGCGTCTCGCTGCCGGGTCCCGGCTCCCGCGCGACGATCGTCTGCGGCGCGTACCGGCTGCGGCGCCACCGGCCGCACCCGCTCCTGCGGGACCTGCCCGAGGTCGTGCACCTGCCCGCCGCGCCGGGGCGCCACCCCGGGCTGCGCGCGATGGTCGGGCTCCTGCGCGACGAACTCGCCGCGCACCCGCCCGGTGCCGCCGTGGTCGCGCCGTCGCTGGTCGACGCGCTGCTCGTCTACATGCTCCGCGCCTGGCTGAGCGAGACCGCAGGCGCGCCCGGGTGGTCGGGCGCGCTCGCCGACCCGGTGACGGCGCGGGCGCTGGCCGCCATCCACGGCGAACCGGCCCGGGCGTGGACCGTCGAGCAGCTCGGCGCCGCGGCCGGGCTGTCCCGGGCCGCGTTCGCGCGCCGGTTCACCGCGCTGGTCGGCGAACCGCCGCTGACCTACCTCACCCGCTGGCGCATGACGACGGCCGCGCGGCTGCTCCGCGAGACCGACCGTCCGCTGGCGCAGGTGGCCTCGGCCGTCGGCTACGGGTCGGCGTTCGCCTTCGCCAAAGCCTTCCGCCGCGAGTACGCGACCACCCCCGGCGGCTACCGCTCGCTCAGCTGAATTCGACGGTGATGTGCGGCGCCAGCGCCCGCAGGAAGTCCGGCGCGTCGAAGATCTCCCCCGCCGACGCGACGCCCTTCACCCGCGCCCGCCCGGTGAGGATCCGCTCGACCGCCTCCACCGCGAGCGGCGCGCTGACCGCGTAGATGTCCTGCCCGTGCGCGACGGCCCGGCGTTCCTCGGCACCACGCCGCACCCGGACGTCCACCACGAACGTCTCCGCCGCGTCGCGCTCGGCGGCCGCCGCCAGGCCCTGCGCCGCGTCGACCGTCATGTACGACGTCACCGAAGGGACCGCCAGGTGCCGCGGGATCGTCACGATGTCGGCCATCGAGAACTCGCCGAGCACCGGCCGCGTACCGAGCGGCTCGGGGAAGCTCCACTCCAGTGACGGCAGGGCGTCGTCGCGGTGCTCCAGCCGGCCGCCCGCGAACCGGACGCGCTTGCCGCCGCGGCGCTCGCGGGACACCTGGCCGGCCGCGAGGGTGCCTGGCGTCGGGTGCCAGCCGCTCAGCCCGTAGGCGACGTGCACCTCGCCGGCCGACGGCCAGTCGCCCATCGCCGCCGTGGCCAGCAGGTCGCCCAGGCCGCCGAAGAACGCCATCGCGGGCACCACCACGGTGTCGGCGGCGAGCGCGAAGGTGTCGAGGTTGGCTTCGATCTCCGCGGCGACGTCGACGTAGGGAATGCCGGCGCGGATCGCCGCCGAGGCCAGCGGGAGCGCCGTCGCGGCGAACGGGCCGGCGCAGTTGATCACCGCCGCGACGCCGTCGAGCGCGCGGTCGAGGGCGGCCGGGTCGTCGACCGACGCGGGCCGCCCGCCCGGCAGCTTCGCCGCGTCGCGCCCGGAAAGGGCCGGGGTGAAGCCGCGCTCGCGCAGCTCGGCCACCACGAAGCGGCCGGTGAGTCCGTAAGCGCCGTAAACCAGTACCGAAGTCATGAAGCAATCCTCGCGACCTTGGTTCGCCGGCGACAGTGTCCGGAACGACGTGATGCGTACACTTTCGGACATGCACGCTGTCGCGCTCGCCGCCACCGACGGGATGCTCTCGTTCGAGCTGACGATCGCCACCGAGGTGTTCGGCGAGAACCCCCGCTACGACTTCGCGTTGTGCGGCAACGAGCCCGTGCGGGTCGGCCGCTTCCTGCTCGAACCCGACGACGGCCTGGACCGGCTGGCGCGGGCGGACACGGTGCTCGTGCCGGGGTGGGCCGACGTCGACGCGGCCCCGCCCGCCGGCCTCGTCGACGCGGTGCGCGCGGCCCACGCGCGGGGTGCACGGGTGGCGTCGCTCTGCACGGGCGCGTTCGTGCTGGCCGCCGCCGGCCTGCTCGACGGGTTGCGCGCGACCACGCACTGGGCGCACACCGACGTCCTCGCGGCCCGCTACCCGCGGGTGACGGTGGACCCGGACGTGCTCTACGTCGACAACGGCCAGGTGCTGACATCCGCCGGCAAGGCCGCGGCGATGGACCTGTGCCTGCACCTGGTGCGCGCCGACCACGGCCCGTCGGTCGCGAACGCGGTCGCCCGCCGCCTGGTCGTGCCACCGCACCGCGCGGGCGGCCAGGCCCAGTTCGTCGCGGCCCCGGTCCCCACGCGCGACGACCACCCGCTCTCGGCGCTGCTCCCGTGGATCACCGCCCGCCTCGACCGGCCGCTGACCGTCGAGGACCTGGCCCGCCAGGCCAACATGAGCTCCCGCCACCTGGGCCGCCACTTCCGCGCGGCGACCGGCACGACGCCGTTGCAGTGGCTGCTCACCCAGCGCATCCGCCGCGCACAGGAGCTGCTGGAGAACACCGACAACGGCGTCGAGTCCATCGCGGAGGCGGTCGGCATGGGCACGGCGACGACGTTGCGCCGCCACTTCAACCGCGCGATCGGCGTACCCCCGGACACCTACCGCCGCACGTTCCGCGGTTAGGGTTCGCCGCCCGCTCGCGGTCCTTTGCCTTCACTCCGGCGCAGAAGATTCCCGTGCGTAGCCCGAATTGTCCACATCCGAGCGCCGCTGTGGACAACCTCGCCGCCGCGGCCCCGATCCACCGGTTTTGTCGGCCGGGCCCGATACGCTGGACGAGGGACGCCCCCCAGGGAGCGGTGGGGGTGCCCGCGGGCCGCTCCTGGGCCTGGAACAGCCGGTCGGGCTCGTATCTGCCCCGAACACGTCGTCGTGAGCGCCGTCGCGCTCGACGAGCTGCGCGTCCTGGTCGCCCCAGCGGAGCGGATCGTCCGGTCCATCCCGCTGCCGACCGCGAGCCGCCGGGCGAGCCGCACCGCGATGTACCCGGACGACGTCGTCGCCCGTGCCCTGTTCGAGCGCGTCGGCGACGTCGTCGTGCCGGCGGACGAACCGACCCTGGCCACCTTCGGCGCCGCCACCGCGACCTTCGCCGCGCACCTGGACCAGCTCGCGACGATCGCGGCTGGATGGCCGAACACGGTGTCACCCCCGCGGACGCCGACGGCTACCTCGCCCACGTCTTCGGCGAACTCGGCCGCACCCTGGCCGGGTTCGACGGCACCCTCGGCGAGCTGGCCCGCAAGCACGAGACGCCCGGTGGGATCAACGAGCAGTTCCGGACGGCCGTACGAGATCCGGAGCGCGTGCGCCGTGCCCTCGACGACGTCCTCGCCCGCGTGAAAGGTCAGTAGCGCACGTCGCTCTGCAGCAACGGCGGGTACACAGTGGACGGTTCGCCGTCGACCGTCGTGCCCGCGAACTGCAGCATCGCCCGCTGGGCGCCGTGCATCGGGGCGGGGTAGTCCAAAGTGGGCGCCGAGACCTCGTCCAGCGTCGCGAGCTGAGCCGGCGACAGCGTGACGTCCAGCGCCGCGAGGTTGCCGGTCAGGTGCTCCCGCCGCCGCGCGCCGACGATCGGGACCACCGTGCCGGGCCGGGCCAGCAGCCACGCCAGTGACACCGCCGCCGACGTCGTCCCGAGTTCGTCCGCGATCCCGGCGACGGCCTCGATCACGGCGAACTCCGCTTCGGACGGGCCGCCGACGAAGGCCGCGCGGGCCGAGTCGGTGACGTCGGTGCCGCGCCGGTACTTGCCCGACAGGAAGCCGTTCTTCAGCGGGCTCCACGGCGTCAGGCGAGGCCCTGGTCGAGCGCGAACGGCGCGAGTTCGCCTTCGACGGTCCGCGCCAGCAGCGAGTACTCGACCTGCAGCGCGATCAGCGGCGTCCAGCCCCGCAGCAGCGCCGTCGTGTGGGCCTGCGCGGTCACCCACGCCGGGGTGTTGGAGAAGCCGACGTACCGGATCTTGCCCGCGCGCACGAGGTCGTCGAGGGTCCGCATCGTTTCCTCGACCGGCGTGTGGCGGTCCCAGTTGTGCAGCCAGTACAGGTCGAGGTGGTCGGTCCGCAGCCGCCGGAGCGACTCGTCGAGCTGGGCGGTGATCGACCCGCGGCCGGCGCCGCCGCCGTTGGGGTCGCCGGGGAACATGTTGCCGAAGAACTTCGACGCCAGCACGACGCGCTCGCGGCGGCCGGGGTGCGCGGCGAAGAAGTCGCCGAGGATCTTTTCGGAGTGGCCGTTGGTGTAGAAGTTCGCGGTGTCGACGAAATTGCCGCCGTGGTCGAGGTAGGTCGCGAGGATCTTTTCGGACTCCTCGACGCCGCAGCCGGCGCCACCGGGGTCCTCGCCGAAGGTCATGGCGCCCAGGGCGAAGGGGCTGACGCGGAGGCCGGACCGGCCGAGGGTGACGTAGTGGTCGAGTGGCACGAAACTCTCCTTGCGTGTCGGATCGGTCAACCCAGGAAACCGCGTTAACCGGGCATTTGGTAGATCGATACCCGAACGCCCTTGCACGATCCTCTCGACTTGAGTTTCCTGGAGTGGTGCTCACCGAGATCCGGGACCTCGTCGCCGCCCACGCGCACGCCGACCTGCGCACGCCGGTCCCCGGCCTGCTTCTGTCCAAAGTGGACACGAGCGAGCCGCACCACTCGCTGGCCGAGCCGCTGTTCGTCATCATGGCCCAAGGCGGCAAGCGGCTGCTGCTCGGCGACCGCGTCCACGAGTACCGCGCCGGGCAGTACCTGCTGGTCAGCACCGAACTGCCGGTCACGGGCCACTTCGTCGGCGCGACCCCGCGAACACCGGCACTCGGCCTCGGCCTGACGCTGCGCCCGGCGGCGATCGCCCCGCTGCTGCTGGAGTCCCCGCCCGGGCGCTGGTCCCGCACCCCACCGCCGTCCCCGATCGCGACCGGCGACGCGACCCCGGAACTCCTCGACGCGGCGCTGCGGCTGCTGCGCCTGCTCGACCACCCGGCCGACGCCCCGGTGCTGGCCCCGCTGATCGAGCGCGAGGTCCTCTGGCGCCTGCTGACCGGCCCGCACGGCGGCCTGGTGCGCCAGATCGGCTTGGCGGACAGCGGCCTGTCGCACGTCAGCCGGGCGATCCGCTGGATCAGGTCCAACTACGCCGAGCCCATGCGCATCGAGGAACTCGCGCGCCTGAGCGACCTGAGCGCCTCGGCGTTCCACCGCCACTTCCGCGCGGTGACGGCGATGAGCCCGCTGCAGTTCCAGAAGCGCATCCGCCTCCAGGAGGCCCGTTCCCTGCTGCTGGCGGACGCGGGCGACGTCGCGGGCGTCGGGCACCTCGTGGGGTACGACAGCCCGTCGCAGTTCAACCGCGAATACCGCCGCCTGTTCGGCGCCCCACCCGGACAGGACGCGGCCCGGCTGCGGGAGGCCGCCGCGCCCGCGGGGCCGCAGCTGCCTTGAGTGCCGATCCGTTCAAGACGGCCGCCCCCGCCGGGTGCGACGCTGAGCGCATGTCCGTGAACCTTCCCGCGGCGGCGTCGTTCATGGCGACGCACGCCCGCCTCCTCGACCGCCGTCGCTTCGAACTGCTCCGGGGTCAGACCGACGTCGGTGCCGTGCTGGCCGCCGTCGACGGGTACCGCAATCCCGACGGCGGCTACGGCTGGGGCCTCGAGCCGGACTTGCGCGCGGCGGAGAGCCAGCCCGGCGGCGCGCTGCACGCCTTCGAGGTCTTCGAGGACGTCGCGCCCGGCACGTCCCCGCACGCGGCGAAGCTCTGCGACTGGCTCGCGTCGGTCGCCCTGCCCGACGGCGGCCTGCCCTTCGCCGTCCCCGTCGCGGACCCGGCGGGCTGCGCGCCGTTCTGGGCGCAGGCCGATCCGGCGGTCGCCACCCTGCAGAGCACCGCGTTCACCGCCGGCGTCGCCCTGCGCGTCGCCCGCCACGACCGTTCGGTGCGCGAACACCCGTGGCTCGCGGCCGCGACCCGGTACTGCTTCCGCGCCATCCGCGAGCTTTCCGAAGCGCCGCACGCGATCGAGCTGTCGTTCGCGGTGCAGTTCGTGGACGCGGCCCACGACCTCCACCCGGAGGCACCCGGCCTGCTGGACCACCTGGCCGCGTTCGTCCCGCCCGACGGCCTGGCCCCGGTGGCCGGCGGGTCGGACGGCGAAACCCTGCGCGCGCTGGACTTCGCACCCTTGCCGGACCGCCCGGCCCGCGCGTTGTTCAAGGACGACGTCGTCGAGGGCGAACTGCGACGGCTCGCCGGAGAACAACAGGACGACGGTGGCTGGCGGGTCGATTTCGCGAACTATTCGCCCGCCGCGGAGCTGGAATGGCGCGGCTACGCGACCGTCCGCGCGGTGTCGGTGCTCCAGCGCAACGGCGTCCTCTGAAGATCTACACCAGCGACGACGGCGTTCACTCAGCCGTGGCACGTCGAGTCACGGCCGGTAAGCGATTACGTGCCTTTCGGTGGCCGCGGCCGAACCCGTACTGTGACTCCAGGTACCCGGGCCGGAGGTGAAGCATGTCGTCGCGCAACTTGTTCGGCTGGTTCGCCCGCTGGGCGGACTGGTTCGAGAAGCGCGGCGTCTACGTGCCCGGCGAAGAGAGCCGCGCGGTCGACCCGATCCGGGATTTCGGCTGGCTGATGGCCGCGTGGGTGGCCGGCGTGGCGATCTTCATCCTGTTGTTCGCCGTCGCCGTTTAAGTGGCATGTGGGCAGTGATTGTCACCACCGGTGCCGTTCCGGTCACGGATTGGCCACGGGGTGGCACCAGGTGCGCGACAACCCCCCGTCGCGCCTCGTAACCACGCGCGATCACGGCCAGAGTGGAGCGGGTTCGCCCGGCAATCCCCCGTTGCCGAACGGCACCCCCGAACCGCCGACTGGAGTACCCGCGATGGCGCTCGCGCGCACGTGCAAGATCATGTTCACCTCAGGACTGCTCGGCCTGGCGGTGGCGTGCGGGGTCCCGTCGACGCAGACCGGAACCGCGGCACTGGGCGTCGCGGGATCCCCGGCGGGCGCCGGTGCCTCGGCCTCGCAGGCGGGCAACGACCTGAAGTTCGGCGCCGACCACCAGTTCGCCAGCGGCCTGGCCATCTCGGTCGGCTCCCCGAAGTCGTTCCGCCCCAGCCCGTCGGCGTACCCGCAGAGCCCGCGCGGCGCGGCGTTCGACATCCAGCTGACGAACGAAGGCGCGACGACGTACAAGCTCTCGGGCCTCACGGTCACCGCGACGTCGTCGGGCACCGCGGTCAAGCAGGTCGTGGACACGACGCAGGGCTTCACCGGCATCACCGACGCGGGCAAGGACGTGCTGCCGGGCCGGTCGGTGCTCATCACGCTGGCGTTCGCGGTCCCGCGCGAGCAGACCCAGCTGCGCCTGCAGCTGCGCCCGAGCGCGACCGAACCCGCCGCGGTCACCTACTGCGGTCCCGCGTGACGTTACCCATCCGGCCGAAAGCAGGCGGACACAAACCGGAGCCGGCCCGCTCACCGGCACCCGTTCCGCCGTGGCTGCCGGTCGGATGGGTAACAATCGGCGCAGTACGCTCGGGCCATGACCGAGCGTCTTTCCCCGGGTGACGAAGCCCCGGACTTCACCCTGCCCGACAGCGAGGGCAAGGACGTGTCCCTGCACGACTTCCGCGGCCAGTCCGTGGTGGTCTACTTCTACCCGGCGGCGAGCACCCCGGGCTGCACGAAGCAGGCCTGCGACTTCCGCGACAACCTGGCCGAGCTGAACGACGCCGGCTACCGCGTCATCGGCATTTCCCCGGACACGCAGGCGAAGCTGGCGAAGTTCGCGGAGAACGAGAAGCTGACGTTCCCGATCCTGGGCGACCCGGAGAAGTCGGTCATCGAGGCGTGGGCCGCGTACGGCGAGAAGAAGAACTACGGGAAGACGTACCTGGGCGTGATCCGCTCGACGTTCGTGGTCGACCCGGAGGGCAAGATCGCGCACGCCTGGTACAACGTCCGGGCGAGCGGCCACGTGGCGAAGCTGATCCGCGACCTCGGCCTCGCCGCCTGACGCCGAGCTCGCGGACGCCGTCAGGCTTCCGCGAGCTCCCGCAGCGCCGGGAGCAGGGCTCGCAGGGCCCTGCCCCGGTGCGACAACGCGTCCTTCTCCGCCGGCTCCATCTCCGCCGACGTCCGGCTTTCGCCGTCCGGCCGGAAGATCGGGTCGTACCCGAAGCCGTTCGTCCCCCGCCGCGCGCGCACGAGCGACCCACGCCACTCGCCGCGGACCACGGTCTCCTCGCCCGAAGGCAGCACCAGCACCGCAGCACAAACGAACTGCGCCCCACGACGCTCATCCGGCACATCCCCGAGCTGCCCCAGCACCAGATCCAGGTTCGCCTCGTCGTCGCCGTGCTTGCCCGACCAGCGGGCCGAAAGCACCCCAGGCATCCCGTTCAAAGCATCGACAGCGATCCCCGAGTCGTCCGCAATGGCAGGCAACCCAGTAGCCGCAACGGCATCACGGGCCTTCGCGACAGCATTGCCCTCGAAGTCCGGAGCAGTCTCCGGCGCCTCCGGGAACGAGGGCACATCGGCGAGACCGAGCACCTCGATCCCCGAAATCCCCTCGGCCTCGAGGATCCGCCGAAGCTCCCCGAGCTTCTTGGCGTTCCGAGTGGCCAGAAGCAGCTTCGTCACTTCGACCCCTTCTTCTTGTCCGGACGCGGCTCCGGCAGCTCACCCGGGTACGGCAGGGCCAAAGCCTCGTTCTGCAACCGGGTCAGCTCTTCGCACCCCGCCAGCGCGATGTCCAGCATCTTGTCCAAAGTGGACCGGGCGAAGGTGGCCCCCTCACCCGTCCCCTGGACCTCGATCAACGTCCCGGCGTCCGTCGCCACCACGTTCATGTCGACCTCGGCGCGCGAGTCCTCCTCGTACGGCAGGTCGAGCCGCACGCGGCCGTCCACCACGCCGACGCTCACCGCCGCCACCGAGGACGACAGCGGTTGCGGGTCGTTCAGGCGGTTCGCCGCGCCCAGCCACGTGATCGCGTCCGCCAAGGCCACATACCCGCCCGTCACCGCGGCCGTGCGGGTGCCGCCGTCGGCCTGGATGACGTCGCAGTCGATGACGATCGTGTTCTCGCCCAGCGCCGCCAGGTCGATGCAGGCGCGCAGGGAACGGCCGATCAGCCGCGAAATCTCGTGCGTGCGCCCGCCGATGCGGCCCTTCACCGACTCACGGTCGCCGCGGGTGTTGGTCGCGGACGGCAGCATCGCGTATTCGGCCGTCACCCAGCCGAGGCCGGAGCCGGCGCGCCAGCGCGGGACGCCTTCGGTGACGCTCGCCGCGCACAGCACCCGCGTGTTGCCGAATTCGATCAGGACCGAACCCGCCGGCCACTGCTGGAACCCCCGGGTGATCTTGATGTCACGGAGCTGGTCGTCGTTCCTGCCATCTTTTCGAGCCACGGGAGCACTCTAGGACCGCACCGCTCACACGTCGTAGACGGCACCCTGCTTGACGACCTCGGCCCCGGCGAACTCGGCCGACGCCTCCGCGAGAACCGCGCCCGCGTCGGTCCACGGCGCGATGTGCGTCAGCAGCAGCCTGCCGACTCCGGCGTCGCGCGCCAGCTCGCCGGCCTGCTTGCCGGACAGGTGCACGCCCGCGGGCCGCTCCGCGGAATCCGTCCAGGACGCCTCCGCGAGCAGCAGGTCGACGCCGTCGGCGAGCTCGTTCAGCGCCGCGCACGGGCCGGTGTCGCCGGTGAACGCCAGGATCCGGCCGCCGTAGGAAATGCGCAGGCCGTACGCCGGGGTCGGGTGGTCGACCTCGACCGCGACGACGTCGAACGGGCCGATCCGGAACGGCTCCGGCCGCAGCGGGCGGAACGCGTAGACGTCCGAAAGGTCCGTGCTGGCCCGCTCGGTCTCGTTGGGCGCGTAGGCGTTCGCCAACCGCGTCGGAGCGTCGTGCGGTGCGTACAGCGGCAGCAGGCGCGGCCGGGCCGGGTACGGCGGCGCCGGGTGGTAGCGCCGCAGGACGGTGAGCGCGCTGACGTCGGCGCAGTGGTCGGGGTGCAGGTGCGTGAGCACCAGGGCGTCCAGGTCGAACGGGTCGGCCACGGCCTGCAGCTGCGCCAGCGTGCCGTTGCCGAGTTCGAGGCCGAGCAGGAAGCCCTCGGCTTCGAGCAGGTAACCGGACGCGGCCGCGTTCGGCCCGGGGATGCTGCCGGAGCACCCGAGGATGGTCAGTCGCACCTCGACACCCTAAGCGTCCGCCGCCCCGATCACGCGGTGGTGGGAGCGAGGACACCCGGCGCGAAGCCCATGAACCGCTGGGCGAGCCGGGCGAAGGGCTCGGCCGAGCCGGTGGCCACGAACTCGTGCCGCGGCGGGGTGTCGCGCGTGGTCAGCAGGTCGAGTTCGGTGAGCACGCGGACGAGGTCCTTCGCGGTCTCCTCGGCACTCGAAACCAGCGTCACCTCCTGGCCCATCACGATCTGCAGCACGCCCTGCAGCAGCGGGTAGTGCGTGCAGCCGAGCACGAGCGTGTCGACCTGCGCGTCGAGCAGCGGCTGCAGGTAGCCCTGCGCGAGCCCGAGCACCTGGCGGCCGGAAGTGATGCCGCGCTCGACGAAGTCCACGAACCGCGGGCAGGCGACGCTGGTGAGCGTGATGGCGGGCGCCGCGGCGAACGCGTCTTCGTAGGCCCGCGACCGCACGGTGCCCTCGGTGCCGATGACGCCGACGCGGCCGGTGTGCGTCGCGACCACAGCACGGCGCGCGGCGGGCAGCACGACCTCGATCACGGGGACGTCGTAGCGCTCACGGGCGTCGCGCAGGCAGGCCGCGGACGCCGTGTTGCAGGCGATCACCAGCGCCTTCACGCCGCTCTCGACGAGTTCGTCGAGCGCCGCGAGCGCGTAGCTGCGCGCGGTGGCGATCGGGAGCGGGCCGTAGGGGTTGTGCGCCGTGTCGCCGACGTAGCGGAGCTGCTCGTCGGGGAGCTGCTCGAGGATCGCCCGCGCGACCGTCAGCCCGCCGACGCCGGAATCGAACACGCCGATCGGGGCATCAGCGGGCGGAGACGTCACGCTTCGAGGCTACCTGCTGCCGCCGGCACGGCCTTGCGCGACCGGCGGCTGGTCAGCCACGCGGCGAGGACACCGGCGAGCGCGCCGAAGACGTGACCCTGCCAGGAGACGCCGGGGTTGCCCGGCAGCAGCCCGGCCAGCATGCCGCTCCACACGCCCAGCAGGACGACGGCGACGAGGATCTGCCCGGCCGCGCGGTTGAAGATGCCGCGCACCAGCAGGTAGGCGAGCCAGCCGAAAGCCAGCCCGGACGCGCCGACGGTGACCGCGTTGGCCGGCCCGATCAGCCACACCCCGAGCCCGGAGACCACCCAGATGATGGCCGTGACCAGAGCGAACCGGCCGATCCCGGCGGCCATCGCGAGGAAGGAGAACAGCAGCACCGGCACGGTGTTCGCGAACAGGTGCGACCAGCCGGCGTGCAGCACCGGCGCGAACAGCACGCCGTCCAGCCCGGACAGCTCCCGCGAACGGATGCCGCCCTGGTCCAGGTCGCCGGGCAGGATCACGTCCACCAGCTCGACCAGGTAGAGCAGCAGGGTGAACGACAGCGCGACGAGCGCGGCCGCCTTCGGTCGCGGCGGCAGCACGCGCTTGGCGGCGTCGGTTTCCGGGGCGGGGATCGGTGTGCTCACGCTTTCGAGGCTACGTCCGGGCCGGGCGGCTCCGCCTCGGGTGAAATCCCTGATCCGGCGGTTTTGTCGGTGCCCGCCGCTAGCGTGCGCGGCATGGACGTCACCGGTTACCTCGCGCGGCTCGGGCTCGATCCCGAGCCGCCGAGCCTCGCCGCCCTGAGGCGGCTGCACGCGGCGCACGTCGAACGCGTGCCCTACGAAGCGCTGGAGGTCCAGCTCGGGCGGCCGACCCCGCTCGACCCGGCGGCCTCGCTGGCGCGGATCCTGCGCGGCCGCGGCGGGTACTGCTACCACCTCAACGGCGCTTTTTCCGCGCTGCTGCACGCCCTCGGCTACCGGGTGACCCGGCACCTGGGCGGGGTGCAGGGCAGCGCGGCGGACGCGCCGAACGTCGACCGGAACCACCTGGCGCTGACGGTCACCGGGCTGCCGGACGCGCCGGAGACGGCGTGGCTGGCCGACACCGGTCTCGGCGACGGCCCGCACGAGCCGCTCCCCCTCCGGGAAGGCACCTACGTGCAGGGCCCGCACACCTACCGGCTGCGGCCGTCCGCGGTGGCGCCGGGCGGCTGGCGGTTCGAGCACGACCCCTCGGGCAGCTTCACCGGCATGGATTTCGCGCCGGGCGTCGCGGAGATGGCCGACTTCGCGGCGAAGCACGCTTGGCTGTCGAGCGCGCCGGAGTCCGGGTTCGTGCGGGTCTGCGTGCTGCAACGGCGGGACGCGGCGGGTGTGGACACCTTGCGCGCCTTGACGCTGGACCGCCACGGCGCCAAGGAGCTGATCGAGTCACCCGGCGACTGGTGGGCGGCCGCCGGTGACGTCTACGGCATCCCGGCGGCGCTGTTCACGGACGAGGAGCGCGAGCGGCTGTGGCGGCGGTGCGTCGCCCAGCACGAGGCTCACGTCGGCGGCAAGGGCAGCGAGGTGGTGCCCAGCGCGTAGTCCACCGCCGCTTCGGCGTGCAGGCGAGTCGTGGGGAAGGTCGGCACCGAGGCGTCTTCGGGGCCGACCAGCAGCTCGATCTCGGTGCAGCCGTAGATGACGCCTTCGGCACCGGCCTCGACGAGCCGCGCGATCACCGCGCGGTAGGCCTCGCGCGAGGCGGGTTCGACGACCCCGAGCACCAGCTCGTCGTAGATCACCCGGTGCACGAGGTCGCGGTCTTCGACCGGCGGCACGAGCACGTCGAGGCCGTGCGCGGCGAGGCGGTCGCGGTAGAAGGGCTGTCCCATGGTGAACCCGGTGCCGAGCAGGCCGACCCGGCGGATCCCGGCGGCCCGCACGGCCGCGGCGGTGGCGTCGGCGAGGTGCAGCAGCGGGATGCCGAGGCCGTCTTCGAGCCGGTCGGCGACCTTGTGCATGGTGTTGGTGCAGAGCACGACGAAGTCGGCACCGGCCGCTTCGAGCGCCTTGGCCGCGCGGTTCAGCTCGGCGCCGGCGTCGTCCCAGCGGCCGTCGGCCTGCATGCGCTCGACTTCGGCGAAGTCGACGGAGTAGAGCACGGTGTGCGCCGAGTGGAACCCGCCGAGCACGGTTTTCACCCGTTCGTTCACGAGCCGGTAGTACTCGCCGGAGGATTCCCAGCTCATCCCGCCCAGCAGCCCGATGACCTTCATGATGACAGCATGCCCGAACTGCGGACGGCGTTTGCCGGGGTCTCGAACGTGCTGGTCAGCGACGGTGCGTCGGCCGTGCTGGTCGACGGCTTCTTCTCGCAGCCGTCGGTGCTCAAGCTGGCGACACGGGTGGCGCCCGACCGCGCCCGGATCGACGACGCCCTGCGCCGCCTCGGCGTCACGGAGCTGGACGCCGTCCTCGTTTCGCACTCGCACGTCGACCACGCACTGGACGCGCCGGTGGTGGCGAAGCTGACCGGCGCCACGCTGGGCGGCTCGCCGTCGACGCGGCGGATCCAGGAGGGCTACGGCCTGGCGGACGAGCCGTTCGAGGAGCTGGTTCCGGGGCAGCCGGTGGAGTTCGGGGCGTTCACCGTGACCCCCGTCGACGCCCGCCACAGCGACGGCGACCGGGTGCCCGGCGAGATCACCGGGCCGGTCCGGCCGCCGGCGAAGGCCAAGGCGTTCAAGACCGGGCGCTGCTACTCGTTCCACATCGCCCACGCGGCGGGCAGCGTCCTGGTCCACGCCTCGGCGAACTTCGTGCCCGGCGCACTGGCCGGCCACCCCGCGGACGTGGTCTACCTCGGCATCGGCGCGGCGGGGAAGAAGACCGAGGGCTGGCGCGAGGAGTACTGGCGGGAGACCGTCGGCGCGGTCGGCGCCCGGACCGTCCGGCCGGTGCACTGGGACGCCTTCTGGCGGCCGCTGAGCAAGCCGCTCAAGCTCCTGCCGAAGGTCTTCGACGACCTGGGCACCACGATGGCGACGTTCGAGCGGCTGGCCGAGGCCGACGGGGTCGGCCTCGCCCTGCCCGAACTCTGGAAAGCGGAGTAGCTCAGGCCCAGAGCTGCCCGTCGAGCCGCTCCGCCGCTTCGTCCAGCGAACCGGCGTAAGCACCGGTCGAGAGGTACTTCCACCCGGCGTCGGCCACGACGAAGGCGACGTCGGCCGCTTCGCCGCGAGCCGCGGCCTTCTCGGCGACGGCGAGCGCCGCGTGCAGCACCGCGCCCGTCGAGATGCCCGCGAAGATGCCCTCGTGCTCCAGCAGCTCACGCGTCCGGCGAAGCGCGTCGTACGCGCCCACCGAGTACCGCCCGTTCAGCACGCTGGGGTCGTAGAGCTCCGGCACGAACCCCTCGTCGAGGTTGCGCAGGCCGTACACCAGCTCGCCGTAGCGCGGTTCGGCCGCGATGATCTGGACGTCCGGCTTGGCCTCGTGCAGGTACCGCCCGCAGCCGACCAGCGTGCCGGTCGTGCCGAGGCCGCCGACGAAGTGCGTCAGCGTCGGCAGGTCCTTGAGCAGCTCCGGACCGGTGCCGCGGTAGTGCGCTTCGGCGTTGGCCGGGTTGCCGTACTGGTAGAGCATCACCCAGTCCGGGTTGGCCTCGGCCAGTTCCTTCGCCCGCCGGACGGCCTCGTTCGAGCCGCCCGCGGCGGGCGAGAAGACGATCCGCGCGCCGTAGGCCTGCAGCAGCTGCTTGCGCTCGGTCGAGGTGTTCTCCGGCATGACGCAGACCAGCCCGTAACCCTTGAGCTTGGCGGCCATGGCCAGCGCGATGCCGGTGTTGCCCGACGTCGGCTCCAGGATCGTGGAGCCGCGCCGGAGCTTGCCCTCGCGCTCGGCGGCTTGGATCATGGCCAGCGCGGGGCGGTCCTTGATCGAGCCGGTCGGGTTGCGGTCCTCCAGCTTCGCCCACAGGCGCACGTCGTGCGTGGGCGAGAGCCGGGGCAGCCCGACCAGTGGGGTGCCGCCGAGCGCGTCGAGCAGGGACTCGAAGCGAGCCATCGATCAGCCACCGGCCACGGCGGGCAGGATGGTCAGGGTGTCGCCGTCCTTGACCTCGGCCTCGAGGCCACCGGAGAAGCGCACGTCCTCGTCGTTGACGTAGACGTTGATGAAGCGGTGCAGCTTCTCCTCCTTGACCAGGCGCGCCTTGATGCCGGCGTGCCGGGACTCGACGTCGTCGATGATCTCGAGCACGGTCGCGCCCTTCGCCTCGACGGACTTCTCGCCGCCGGTGTGGGTGCGCAGGATCGTCGGGATGGAGACGGTCACGGCCATGGGTTCTTACCTCCGGTGGTTTCCTAGACGCTGACGCACTCGGCGCGGCGCTTTATTCCGGGACGTCAGTCGACGATCTCGACCGGCTCCTCGGTGATCTCGGCGTCCACGATCCGGTACGACCGGAACTCGTGCACTTCGGGGTCGCGGGTGGAGACGAGCACGTAGTGCGCGTCGGGCTCGGCCGCGATGTTCGCGTCGGTCCGCGACGGGTACGCCTCGGTCGCGGTGTGCGAGTGGTAGATGACCACCGGGACCTCGTCGTTCGCGTCCAGCTCGCGGTAGAGCTTCAGCAGGTCGGCGGAGTCGAATTCGTAGAACGTCGGCGAGCGGGCCGCGTTCAGCATGGGGATGAGCCGCTCGGGCGAATCGGACCCCTCCGGCCCGGCGATCACCCCGCACGCCTCGTCGGGGTGGTCACGGCGGGCGTGGGCGACGATCTCGTCGACGAGTTCACGGCGAATCCGGAGCACATCGACATCTTAGGTCGTGGACACGAGCGATCCATATCTTGAGATGCTGTGCTCAGGAGCACACTCGAGGCATGCCGATGCCGTCGATCGCCCGCGAACGCGGCCGCGAGTTCCTCCGGGACGGCGAGCGGATCCAGTACCTCATCCCGGGGATCTCGCTCTACGTCAACGGCGTCCGGACCCGCGCCGCCTTCTTCGTCGTGGTCACCGACCGCGGCATCACCGTCCTCTACGGCGGCCGCTTCCGGCGCTACCGGCCCAAGGCGGTCTACGACCGGCTCCCCGCCGCACCGAGATCGGCCCGGTGGAGGTTCACCCGTCCCTCGGCCCGGTCCTCACCGTGGCGGAACTGCACCTGGAGATCGACGAGGAGTACGTCAGCGCCGTCCGCGCGGCCAACCTCGAAGGCGCCCGCGACCTGCCCCCGGACCCGCTGCCCGACCTGTGACTCAGCCGAACGCTTCCGGCCACACGTCCCGGTAGGCCGGCACCCCGCCCGCGGTCGTGGCCGCCAGCAGGCCGCGCACCATCGCCCGCGCGAACACCCGCGCCGCCGCCGAGCACAGCGCGTCCAACGCCGCCGGGCGGGCCGCCGCGCCGAACGGGCCGCTCGCGTCCGGGAGCTCGTGCTCGCCCGTGGCCAGCGCGAACACCGTGTCGCCGTCGAACATCGTGTGCGCCGGGCGCACGGCCCGCGCCAGCCCGTCCTGGGCCGCGACCGCGATCCGCCGGGCCTCGGCCTTCGCCAGCGCCGCGTCCACCGCGACCACGCCGATCGTCGTGTTCAGGTCGGTCCGGCGAGATGGCAGCGAAGCGGCCCGCGAAGGCCACGTCACGCCGAAGTCCCCGTGGTCGGCCGCGTAGGCCCGGCCCGTCGAGAGGTCCACCGCCTCGCCCGCCGCGTTGACCGCCGCCAGCGCCCCGACGGTGAATTCGCCGACGACCTCGCTCGCCGAGCCGATCCCGCCCTTCAACGACCCCACGGCGGCCCCCGCACCCGCACCGACCGTCCCCTCCGCGAACGAAGGAGCGGCAGCCGAGCAGGCTTCGTACCCGAAGGACGCGTCCGGCCGGTTGCCCCACTCGCTGCGCGGCAGGTCGAACAGCACCGCCGCGGGCACGATCGGCACCACCTCGTGCGGCTGCGCACCGACCGGGAAACCCAGGTTCCGCTCCGCGAGCCACCGCATCACGCCGTCCGCCGCGGCCAGGCCGTACGCCGACCCGCCCGACAGGCACACCGCGTTGACCCGCTGCACCAGGTTCTCCGGCTCCAGCAGGTTCGTCTCCCGCGTGCCGGGCGCGCCCCCGCGCTGGTCGACGGCCCCGACCGCGCCGCCGGGGACCAGCACCACCGTCGTCCCGGTGGCCCAGCCGTCGCCGACCCGCTCGTGGTGCCCGACCAGCACGCCGGGGACGTCGGTGATCATCCCGTCAGCGCCTGGATCAGCGTCTCCTGCACCCAGGTCAGCCAGTGGTAGACGCCCAGGTGCGGCGCCCGCGGGTCGTCCTCGGGCAGCTCGTCGGGCATGTCTTCGGTGACGTCGAGCGCCGTGCCCAGCGCCAGCCGGACGTCGTTGAGCGCGCCCAGCCAGGCGTCGGCCTGCTCTTCGGTGAGCCGGACGTGGCCACCGTCGCGGGGCAGCGTGTCGAGCACGATCTTCGCCACACCGACCTTGATGTCCAGCAGCTCCGGTTCGTGCAGCGAGCGCATCGCCGACGCCGAGTCGAGGTCTTCGCGGGTCGGGTTGTCCGGGTCGAGCTTGTGGAAGTCCGGGAGCAGCCGCGAGAGCACCGGGTCGTCCGGGGACTCGCTGGGCCCGGTCCGGATGCCGGTCAGCTCGGCGAGCTCGTCCTGCGGCGCCTCCTCGGCGCGCGCGGTGAGCATGTCCTCGAGCTGGCTGACGAGCCCGCGCAGGACGGCCGCTTCCTGCTGCTCGAACCCGGCGTGGATGACCGCGCCCTTGCGCCGCCAGCCGTTCACGAGGTCTGCTCCATGGTGGCCCACAGGCCGGCGGCGTGGAGTTTCGCCACGTCCGTCTCCACCTTCTCCTTGCTGCCGGACGACACGATCGCCTTGCCCTTCTGGTGCACGTCGAGCATCAGCTTGGTGGCGTGGTCGCGGCTGTAGCCGAACAGCTTCTGGAAGACGTACGTCACGTACGACATCAGGTTCACCGGGTCGTTCCAGACCACGGTCCGCCAGGGGGTGTCCGGCTCGGCGACTTCGGCGCCGGCCGGCTCGACCTGCGTCTGTTCGGATGCGACAGGCGTGGACATGCACCCCATGGTGTCACGGGGGTCACGGGGTACGCCGCGCCAGGTCCGGCCATGTGGGTGAATAGGCTGACCCCATGGGTTCACCGGAGCCGGTCACGGCCAGCACTGCGCTGCTCACCGACCACTACGAGCTGACCATGCTGGGCAGCGCGCTCGCCGACGGGACGGCCGAGCGGCCCTGCGTGTTCGAGGTCTTCGCGAGGAGGCTGCCGGCCGGGCGGCGCTACGGCGTCGTCGCGGGCACCGCGCGCGTGCTCGACGCGATCGCGGACTTCCGCTTCACCGACGCCGAACTGGCGCAGCTGGAAGCGACCGCGGTCGTCGACGACGCGACGCTGTCCTGGCTCGCCGGCTACGAGTTCTCGGGTGACCTCGACGGTTACGCCGAGGGCGAACTGTACTTCCCGGGCTCGCCGATCCTGACCGTCACCGGCTCGTTCGCCGAGTGCGTGCTGCTGGAGACGCTGGTCCTGTCGATCCTCAACCACGACAGCGCGATCGCGTCGGCGGCGGCCCGGATGTCCGGCGCCGCGCACGGCCGCCCGATCATCGAGATGGGCGGGCGCCGGACGCACGAGTACGCGGCGGTCGCGGCCGCGCGCGCCGCGTACCTGGCGGGCTTCGCGACGACGTCCAACCTCGAGGCAGGCCGCCGCTACGGCATCCCGACGCGCGGCACCGTCGCGCACGCCTTCATGCTGCTGCACGACAGCGAGGAAGCGGCCTTCCGCGCCCAGGTCGGGAAGATGGGCGCGGACACGACGCTGCTGGTCGACACCTACGACATCACCGCCGGCATCGAGACGGCGGTCCGCGTCGCCGGCCCGGAGCTCGGCGCGATCCGGATCGACTCCGGCGACGTCGGCCCGCTCGCCCGCCGCGCCCGCGAGCAGCTGGACGCCCTCGGCGCGAAGGACACCCGGATCGTCGTCTCCGGCGACCTCGACGAGCACGCCATCGCGGCGCTGCGCGCGGAGCCGGTGGACGCGTACGGCGTCGGCACCTCGGTGGTCACCGGGTCCGGCGCGCCGACCGCCGGCATGGTCTACAAGCTGGTCGAGGTGGACGGCAAGCCGGTCGCCAAGCGCAGCGCGCACAAGGAGTCCCGCGGCGGCCGCAAGTCCGCGCTGCGGCGCCACCGCGGCACCGGCACGGCGGTCGAGGAGGTCGTCTGGACCACGGCGGCGACTGCGCCGGCCCCCGAGGCCAACGACCGGCCGCTGCAGATCCCGCTGATCCGCGCTGGCCGCACGGAGGCCGACCTGCCTACGCTCGACGATGCCAGGCAACGGCTGCGCCGCGGCCTGGTCAGCCTGCCGTGGGAGGGCCTCAAGCTCTCGCACGGCGAGCCCGCCATCCCGACACAGTTTTTGTGAAGACACTGTCTCTGAAACGGAGTCCGACCATGGGGACCGCGCTGATCGTGGTGGACGTGCAGAACGACTTCTGCGAAGGGGGTTCGCTCGGCCTGCCGGGCGGGGCCGCCGCGGCCGCCGGCATCTCGAAGCAGGCCGCCGAGGGCGGGTACAGCCACGTGGTGGCCACCCGGGACAACCACATCGACCCGGGCGACCACTTCAGCGAGACGCCCGACTTCAAGGACAGCTGGCCGGTGCACTGCGTCGCCGGCACGCCGGGTGCGTCGTTCCACGCCGCGCTCGACGTCGTCCCGATCGGCGAGGTGTTCTCGAAGGGCGAGTACAGCGCCGCCTACTCCGGTTTCGAGGGCGCGGCCCGCGACGGGAAGTCCCTGGAGGCGTGGCTGCGCGAGCACGACGTCACCGATGTCGACGTCGTCGGCATCGCGACGGACTTCTGCGTCCGCGCGACGGCGCTCGACGCGGCGAAGGCGGGCTTCGGCGTGCGGGTGCTGCTGGACCTGACGGTCGGCGGCTCGCAGCCGACCGTCGACGCGACGCTGAAGGACTTCGACGAGGCGGGCGTCTCCTACACGGGCACCGCCGCGGTGCCGCCGGCCTCGTGAAGGACCTGCGGGTCGCGCTGGCGGAACACCGGCTCGTCGCGATCCTGCGCGCTTCGGACGCGTCGCGGTTCGCCGACGCGGCGATGGTGCTGCACGCGGCGGGCGTCCGCCTGCTCGAAGCGACGCTGACGACGCCGGGCGCGCCCGCGGCGATCACCGCGCTGCGCCTGGCCCTCGGCGAAGACGCGCTGATCGGCGCGGGCAGCGTCCGCGAACCGTCCGATGTGGACACCGCGGTCGACGCGGGCGCGGCGTACCTGATCACCCCGACGGTCAACCCGGCGGTGCTGGAACGCGCCGCCGAACTGGCCACCCCGGTGGTCTGCGGCGCGCTCACGCCGACCGAGATCGACCAGGCGTGGCGCCTCGGCGCGGCCGCGGTGAAGGTGTTCCCGATCGCGGCCGCCGGCGGCGTCGCGTACCTGCGCGCGGTCCGGGCGCCGCTGCCGGACGTCCCGCTGGTCCCGACCGGCGGCGTCCACCTGGCCGACGTCGAGTCCTACCTGCGCTCGGGCGCGATCGCGGTCGCGGCCGCGACGCCACTGCTGGGCGACGCGCTCAGCCCGGGCGGCAGCCTCCCGGACCTGGCCACCCGCGCGGGCGAGTTCGTCGCAGCGGCCTCCCGCTTCACCACGGTGTGAGCCGCACTTTCACGTGAAAGCTACGCTTTGCGCCACAAAGCGGCACTTTCACGTGAAAGTGCCGCGCTACTTCTTCCCGTACGGGTCGCAGGCCGCCGTGCCCAGGTAGATGTCGCCGCTGGCCGGGCCGCCCTGCGGGAACAGCTCGATGTGCACCGCGTGCGTCACCAGGCTGCCGTCCGGCGGCTGGGGCGTCACGGTCTCGTTGAGGACCACCGTCGCCAGCGCGGTGCCCGCGGCCCCGCCGGGGATGACGATCCGGTGGTTCGGCGGGATCTGCGCGGGCACATTAATCCCCTGAACGGCGCCGATGGACACCTCACCGCCGCTGCCGGTCTCGCTCGTCGCGCACTTCGCGGAGAAGGTGCGCACGGTGATCACCGGGCCGCCGTAGCGCTTGAGCACGGTGGCCTCGAACCGGTGCCCGGACGCCTGCGCGACCGAGACGGCCCCCGAGCGCCCGCAGCCGGACTCGCCCATCCCGAACGCGGCGACGTCGCCCGTCGCGCCACCCTGCGTTCGCGCGCTGTACGGCCCGTCCACGGTGCACTTCGCCAGCTCACCGGTGACGACGTGCTCGTTGTCGATGGTCACGTCCAGCGAGCCCGAAGACGCCCATCCGGTGGAGGTCCCGGGTGCCGCGGCGGCCAGGAGCGGCGCGGTCAGCGTCGTCACCGCCAGCAACCGGACTGTCCTCTTCCTGGCGTTTCGCATGCACCGGCCTCCTCGGTCACGTGACAGTTCGTAGTTACCCCTCTCGTCATCGGCAGGCCCGGTGGCGCACCTGATCGGGTCCACCCGGACGGGTGGCCGGTGAGGAACGCAACTTCGCGGGTTTTGCGGCGGTAACGAGCGTTAACCTCGATCGACTTGCTCACCCAGGGAGGTTTCGTGTCTTCGCTGTCCTTCGCCGGCAAGCGGCCCGTGCTGGCCGACCTCGTCCCCGGCTCGCTCGTCCGGGACATCGCGCTGGTCGCCGGCGGTGCCGTGCTCACCGGCGCCGCCGCGCAGCTGACCATCCCGGTGCCGGGCAGCCCGGTGCCGATGACCGGCCAGACGTTCGCCGCGCTGCTCGTCGGCGCGTCGCTCGGCATGTCGCGCGGTGCCGCGTCGATGCTGGTTTACCTGCTGGTCGGCGCCGTCGGCGTGCCGTGGTTCCAGCACGGCACCGCGGGCCTGTCCGGCGCGAGCGCCGGCTACATCGTCGGGTTCGTCTTCGCCGGCGCGCTGGTCGGCGCCCTCGCCGGCCGCGGCGGCGACCGGACGCCGGTGCGCACCGCGGGCACGATGGTGCTCGGCAACCTCGTGATCTACGCGTTCGGCGTGCCGTGGCTGATGGCGTCGACCGGGTTCGACCTGTCGACGGCGTTCGCCAAGGGCGTCACGCCGTTCCTCGTCGGGGACGCGATCAAGATCGTCGTGGCGGCGGGTCTGCTGCCGCTCACCTGGAAGCTCGTCTCGGGCCGCAAGCAGGACTGACGCTCTCGGTGATCCGGCGCGAGCGGCCCGTTCGCGACGGATCACCGATCCTGTCGGTCCCGGCGGCTAATGTGTGTCGCTGTGCCCGCCCGAACTGATTTCCCCGGCGTCCTCGAACTCCTCACCCACGCGGTGGAGTCCGTCGGTGGTGCCGAACGCCCAGGGCAGGTCGAAATGGCCGACGCCGTCGGGCGTGCCATCCGCACCGGCGAGCACCTGGCCGTGCAGGCGGGCACCGGCACCGGCAAGTCGCTGGCGTACCTCGTCCCCGCGATCCGCCACGCCGTCCAGAAGGAGGCCACGGTCGTGGTCTCGACGGCGACGATCGCGCTGCAGCGCCAGCTGGTCGACCGCGACCTCCCGCGCCTGGCGAAGGCGCTGAAGAAGCCGCTGGGCCGCGAACCGACCTTCGCGATCCTCAAGGGCCGCCGCAACTACATGTGCCTGCACCGGCTGGATTCCGGCGCGCCGGACGAGCCGGAGGACGCCCAGCTCTTCGACCCGTTCGCGGTGTCGCGCCTCGGCAAGGAGGTCACGCGGCTGCGGGAATGGGCGTCGGACACCGAAACCGGCGACCGCGACGAGCTCGTCCCCGGCGTCACCGACCAGGCGTGGCGCCAGGTTTCCGTGACGGCGAAGGAATGTCTCGGCGCTTCGCGCTGCCCGATCGGCACGGACTGCTTCGCCGAGAAGGCCCGCGCCGAGGCCGGCCGCGCCGACGTCATCGTGACCAACCACGCGCTGCTGGCGATCGACGCCCTGCAGGGCTACCAGGTGCTGCCGGACCACGACGTGGTGATCATCGACGAAGCCCACGACCTGGTCGACCGGGTCACCTCGGTCGCCACCGGCGAGCTGACCAGCGCGATGTGCGCGTCGGCCGCGCGCCGCTGCGGCAAGCTGATCGACGCCGACGTCGCCGACGGCCTGCTGGAGGCGGGTGACGGGCTGGCGCTGATCGTGGACGACCTGCCCGCGGGCCGGCTGGACGAGCTGCCGCGGCCGCTCCAAGGCGCGATCCCGGCGATCCGCGACGCCGCGCACGCGTGCATCACCGCGCTCGGCTCCGACCGCAAGGAGGACGTCGAGGGGGCGACGGCGCGCAAGCTGGCGCGCTCGCTGCTCGACGAAGTGCACGACACCGCGGTCCGGCTCCTGGAGGCGTTCGACGACGACCAGGCGCACCAGCGCGACGTCGTCTGGCTGTCCGGCGACAAGTTCTCCTCCAACCCGCGGCCGCCGGCGCTGAAGGTGGCGCCGCTCGGCGTCGCCGGCCTGCTGCGCGAGCGCGTGTTCAACCAGCACACGACGATCCTGACGTCGGCGACGCTCACCCTCGGCGGCACGTTCGACACCATGGCGCGCCAGTGGGGTCTCCCGCCGGCCGCGGCCCGCGTCGAGCAGGCGCCGGGGGCCGCGACGGAGAAGGAAGTGCCGTCGGACGCCGACAAGGGCCCCAAGTGGACCGGGCTGGACGTCGGCTCGCCGTTCGACCACAAGCGCAACGGCATCCTCTACCTGGCCAAGCACCTCCCGCCGCCGGGCCGTGACGGCCTCGCGTCGTCCACAATGGACGAACTGGCGGAGCTGATCGAGGCCGCGGGCGGGCGCACGCTGGGCCTGTTCTCCTCGATGCGCGCCGCCAAGCAGGCCACCGAGGAGATGCGCGGGCGGCTCGACTTCCCGATCCTCTGCCAGGGCGAGGATTCGACGTCGCTGCTGGTCCAGAAGTTCTCCGAGGACGTCCGCACGTGCCTGTTCGGCACGCTGTCCCTGTGGCAGGGCGTCGACGTGCCGGGGCCGTCGCTGCAGCTCGTGGTCGTCGACCGGATCCCGTTCCCGCGCCCGGACGACCCGGTGTCCTCGGCCCGCCAGCGCGCGGTGGAAGCCCGCGGCGGCAACGGGTTCCTCACCGTGGCGGCCACGCACGCGGCGCTGCTGCTGGCGCAGGGCACCGGCCGCCTGCACCGCTCGGTCACCGACCGCGGGGTGGTCGCGGTGCTGGATTCGCGGCTGGCGAACGCCCGCTACGGCGGATTCCTCCGTGCGTCGCTGCCGCCGTTCTGGCCGACGATGGACCCGAAGGTGGTGCGCGAGGCCCTGCGCCGGCTCGACGCAGCCGCGCCCGCGTGACGCGGTCCACAGGACCGACCGGTACGGTGAAGCAACCCCGGTACCAATCCGGCCAAAAGCAGGCCGCCCCCCCACGGGGGACGTAACCGCCGCTACGGAAGTCATGCGGCCGTGGCTGTGGTCGGATTGGTACCAGCGGCACAGCAACAAGGGAGCACCGGTTGACCCAGGATTCGTCCAGCGCACAGTCCCGGACCGTCAGTGTCGACGACACCGGCGTGCGGCGGCGTCTCGCGGACGGCAGCGAAGAAGCTGTCACGTGGGCCGGCCTGTCGTCGGTGATGGTCCGCGTGATCCCCGACGGCCCGTGGAACGAAGACGTGTTCTTCATGCTGGTCGACACCGAAGGCAAGGGCACCGCGGTCCCGAGCGGCGACCCGGCGGCCGACGCCCTGATCGAGCGCCTCCAGGCCTTGCCGGGCTTCGACAACGAGAAGTTCATCGAGGCCATGACGACGGACGCCGACCAGGCCTACGTCGTCTGGGAATCCACCCAGAACTGACGCGACCCCCCGCGTAACAGATCCACCACCCCCGTCGACTGCGAAGGCGATCAGCTCTTCGGCACGGCTTTCGCGGTGGCTCTGGTGGCCGCGATCACCGGTGCGGGATCGGCTTCGGCCAGCGTGACGGTGCTGTGTTCCGGCAGTTCGTACGCCACCTGCATCGCCGGCGGCCACAACTGCACGAACTACGCGGCCTACGTGCTGTCGGCCGTCAACGGCGCGCCCACCCCCGCCTACCAGCTGGGCAACGCTTGGCAGTGGGCCGCGAACGCCGCCGCCGGTCAACGGCTCCCCGGCCGTCGGCGCGATCGCCCAGTGGGACGCGAGTTCGGGTGGCGCCTCGCCGGACGGGCACGTGGCCTAGGTGGAGGCCTGGGACGGCACCAACCTGGTCATCTCCGAAGACAACTACGCCACCGGACCGTTCCGCTGGCGGGCCATCACCGCCGGCGACGCGCAGTGGCCCAGCCACTTCATCCACTTCAAAGACCTCGCATCCGCGGGGCAGAACCGCGTCTCCGTCCTGGCCCCCGACAGCGAGGTCTACGCGAAGGACGGGCTCAGCGGCGGCTGGCTCGGCCAGGGCACCCGGGCGATCGCCGTGTCCGACGGCGGCCCACGTCAGGCGCTGCTCAACTCCGATCACCAGGTGTACGCCAAGGACGATCTCGGCGCCGACGGCTGGCTCGATCAAGGAACGGCGGCCGTCAAGGTCGTCGTCGGTCTCACCGGCCAGCTGGCCATCCTCACGCCGGACAACTAGGTGTACGCCAAGGACACGCTCGGCGCCGGCGGCTGGCTGAACCAGGCGGCGCAGGCGACGGACGTGGCCGTCGGGCAGACCCGCATCGCCATCGTCACCCCGTGCGGCGCCGTCTACGCCAAGGACCACCTCGGCGCGGGCGGTTGGATCGACCAGGGCGCGCAGGTCCTGAGCCTCGCCGGCTGACGGTCAGACCGGGAACTCCTCCGTCACCGGGATCCCCTTCTTCAGCGTCCGGCTCACCGTGCACAGCCGCTCGATCGCGCGATCCACGGCGCCCGCCAGCGCCTCGCGCTGGTCCGCCGCCAATGTCGACACGTCGACGTCGAACGCGACGTGCACGGCGTCCAGCTCCGAGGCGCCCTCACGCCGGTCGGCGGTCACGCTGACGCGGAACTTCGAGTCCTCGCCGATCCGCCGCGTGATCAGCTCTTCCGCGGTCACCGCACTGCAGCCCGCCGCCGCGATCTGCAGCAGCTCCGCGGGCGAGAACGCCCCTTCGGCGCCCGCCCGGCCCAGCCGGACCTCCGCGCCCCGGTCGTTGCGCCCCACGAACGCGTGCTTGCCGTCGCGCTGAACCTCGAGTCCCATGCCCGCTCCAACCGGCTCAGGGACGCGCTTGTTCCGGCGCCCACTGAGCGAGAACCGTGATCGTGCCCGGGTCGACCTCGGTGAACCCGGCGTCCCGCACGGCGATGACGCGGTCGCGCCGCCACGCGCCTTCCGGGTCGTCGCCCGGGTGCAGTTCCTTCCACTGCACGGGGCTCGCCGTGCGCACCGCGGTCCGGTAGCCGCGCGCGGCCCAGCCGGCCTGCGCGGCGTCGTCCAGCAGCGCGGCGAGGATCATCGTCGCGTGGCCGACCTGCGCCGAGGCCTTGCCGACGGTCATCGGCACGTGCGGGTTGAGCAGCAGCAGCGGGACGCCGTCCGGGATCGGGCCCGGCTCGTCCGGCGGCAGCTCGCTGCCCGAGATCTGCAGCCGCGCGACTTCCTTGGGCGTCTCGGTGACGAGACCGGGGACGAGGGCCCGCGCCTCGGCGCCGTCGACCTCGACGGTGACGCCCGGCAGCTCCTGCACCGCCGCCCAGTGCGCACCCCGGGCCCGCCGCGCGACCTTCCGGATCCGGTTGTCGAGCCACGCGTGCATCGGCTCGGCCCACTCGCCGCCGGGCTCGGCCCGCTCGTCCAGGCACACGGCCAGCGCGGCCGCCGCCGCGGCCTCCAGCAGCGGCGTGCGGCCCGGCGGCTCGGCCCGTTCGATGCGCAGGATGACCGGCATCGCGCGGACTTCCTCCGGGAGCTCGTCGGAGGTGTCTGACGTGTCTTCGGCCGGCAGCCCCAGCCAGAAGGCGTAGCGGGCGCCCAGCGGGTCGAGAACGCTGCTCACGGACGCATCAGCTCGAGCCCGTCGGCGGCGTCGGCCGCTTCGACCTCGCCGCGGGTCAGCCCCAGGACGAACAGCACGGCATCGAGGTACGGGTGCGACAGCGCGGTGTCGGCCACCTCGCGCAACGCGGGCTTGGCGTTGAACGCGACGCCCATGCCGGCGGCCGAAAGCATGTCGATGTCGTTGGCGCCGTCCCCGACCGCGACGCACTGCTCCAGCGGGATGTCGTACTCACCGGCGACGCGGCGAAGCACCTTCGCCTTGCCGGCGCGGTCGACGACCTCGCCGACGACCTTCCCGGTGAGCTTGCCGTCCACGATCTCGAGGTCGTTGGCCGCCGCGAAGTCGAGGCCGAGCTCCGCCACCAGACCGCCGATGACCTGCGTGAACCCGCCGGACACCACTCCGGTCTTGAACCCCATCCGCTTGAGCGTGCGGATCGTGGTGCGGGCGCCCGGGGTCAGCTCGATCGACGCGGCGACCTCGTCGATGGCCGTCGCCGGCAGGCCCGCCAGCAGCGCGACCCGCCGTTCCAGCGACTCGCTGAAGTTGAGCTCGCCGCGCATGGCCGCTTCGGTGATCTCGCGGATCTCCGGCTCGACCCCGGCGTGCGCGCCCAGCATCTCGATGACCTCGCCCTGGATGAGCGTCGAGTCGACGTCGAAGACGACCAGCCGCTTCGCCCGGCGCGTGATGCCTGCCCGCTCCACGGCGATGTCGACGCCCGCCTCGACGGCGGCATCGGCGAGCTCCGAGCGCAGCGCGGTGTCGGCTTCGGGGGTGTCGCGGTCGACCGAGACGTACAGCTCCAGCCCGGTCACGGGGTAGTCGGCGACGCTGCGGATCGCGTCGATGTTGGCGCCGAGCGACGCCAGCCGGCGGGCGACCTCGGAGAAGCCCCGCGCGGTGACCGGACGGCCCAGCACGACCAGCACGTGGGTGGAGTCGCGGCGGCCGAGCGCGAACGGGTCGTCCCCGATCGCCGACCCGATCTTGACGTCGACCGTCATGCCGACCGACGCCATCGCCTGCTCGACGTACTCCTGCAGGCCCTCCGGGTCGCGGTAGACCCCGGCGAGCACACCGAGCACCAGCTGCCCGCGGATGACGACCTGCTCGACGTCGAGCACGTCGACGTCGTGCCGGGTCAGCACGGCGAACAGCACGGACGAGACGCCCGGCTTGTCGGGACCGGTCGTCGTGATCAGGACGGGGGTCTGGGTCACTGGTCATCCCTCGTTCGGCAACGCTGCACGGTCAGTCTGCCGGTCCGGGGTCGGACATAAGTAGAGCGCGTGCCCGGCTTCACAAAAGCCGGGCACGCGCTCACTCGATCAGGTACTTACTTGTCGCCCTGCTCACTGGCGTTGTCGTTCGAGTGGTCGCCCGGGATCACCGCTTCGGTGAGCACCTGCGACGGCGCCGCGTGGCTGTTGACCTTCTGCTTGCCGAAGAAGCCGATCTCGCCCTCGCTGTGGAGGCGCTCGATCATGTGCGGGTAGTGCAGCTCGAACGCCGGCCGCTCGGAACGGATCCGGGGCAGCTCGGTGAAGTTGTGCCGCGGCGGCGGGCAGGAGGTCGCCCACTCGAGCGAGTTGCCGTAGCCCCACGGGTCGTCCACCGTGACGATCTCGCCGTACCGGTAGCTCTTGAAGACGTTCCAGATGAACGGCAGCGTCGAGGCACCGAGGATGTACGCGCCGATCGTGGAGATCGTGTTCAGCGTCGTGAAGCCGTCACTGGTCAGGTAGTCCGCGTACCGCCGCGGCATGCCTTCCGCGCCCAGCCAGTGCTGGACGAGGAACGTGCCGTGGAAGCCGATGAACGTGGTCCAGAAGTGCCACTTGCCGAGCTTCTCGTCCATCATCCGGCCGGTGATCTTCGGGAACCAGAAGTAGATGCCGGCGAACGTGGCGAACACGATCGTGCCGTAGAGCACGTAGTGGAAGTGCGCGACGACGAAGTAGCTGTCCGACACGTGGAAGTCGATCGCCGGCGCGGCCAGCAGGATGCCGGTCAGGCCGCCGAAGAGGAACGTGACGATGAAGCCCATCGAGAAGATCATCGGCGTCTCGAAGGACAGCTGGCCCTTCCACATCGTGCCGATCCAGTTGAAGAACTTGATGCCGGTCGGGACGGCGATCAGGAACGTCATGAAGGAGAAGAACGGCAGGAGCACGGCGCCGGTGGCGTACATGTGGTGCGCCCACACCGCGACGGACAGCGCGGCGATGGCCAGCGTCGCCCAGACCAGGCTCTTGTAGCCGAACAGCGGCTTGCGGCTGAACACCGGGAAGATCTCCGACACGATCCCGAAGAACGGTAGCGCGACGATGTAGACCTCGGGATGGCCGAAGAACCAGAACAGGTGCTGCCAGAGGATCACGCCGCCGTTTTCGGGGTCGAACACGTGCGCCCCGAGGTGCCGGTCCGCCAGCAGGCCCATCAGGGCCGCGGTCAGGATCGGGAAGGCGAGCAGGATCAGGATCGACGTCACCAGGATGTTCCAGGTGAAGATCGGCATCCGGTACATCGTCATGCCGGGCGCGCGCAGGCAGACCACGGTGGTGACCATGTTGACCGCGCCGAGGATGGTGCCGAGACCGGAGACCACCAGGCCGGAGATCCACAGGTCCGCGCCGACGCCCGGCGAGTGGATCGCGTCCGACAGCGGGGTGTAGGCGAACCAGCCGAAGTCGGCGGCGCCACCCGGCGTCAGGAAGCCCGACAGCACGATCAGGCCGCCGAAGAGGTAAAGCCAGTACGAGAACGCGTTCAGCCGCGGGAACGCGACGTCCGGCGAGCCGATCTGCAGCGGGAGCACGAAGTTCGCGAAGCCGAAGAGGATCGGGGTCGCGTACAGCAGCAGCATCACCGTGCCGTGCATGGTGAACAGCTGGTTGTACTGCTCCTGCGAGAGGAACTGCTGCCCGGGCCGCGCCAGCTCGGTGCGGATCAGCATGGCCATCGCGCCGCCCGCCATGAAGAAGGCGAACGACGTGACCAGGTACATGATCCCGATCTGCTTGTGGTCCGTCGTGCGGAACAACCGCAGCAGGTACGAACCCTTGACCGACTCGCGCGCGGGGTACGGGCGCGTCGCGATCGGCTTGGGGGCTACGGCCGTCACTCCTGCCTCCAACACTGAAACCTTGTGGTGGTCATCGTCCGGCCTCCGGGGCCCGGGAACACCCGGTCCGGCGGCTTAGGGGGATCGTAGCCCTCGCTACCGACAGTCGCGCGCACCGGCTGGCAAGATCGGGCCGTGACCGACGAACACACGCGGGGAGCGGTCCGCGCGGCACTGGCCGTGACCACCCGGCTCGGCCTGCCCGAGCACGATCCCGAAGTGCTCCACGAGCGCTCGAACGTGCTGGTGAGACTGGGTCCGCTCGTGGCGAGGGTGCCGGCGACGACGGCGCTCGCCCGGCCGGAGCCGTCGGCCTGGCTGGCCCGCGACGTCGCCGTCTCGAGGTTCCTCACGGACCGTGGTGTGCGCGTCGTCTCACCCACCACGGATCCCCCGGCCGGACCCCATTTCGCGGCCGGGCTGCCGGTCACGCTCTGGCACCACACCCCGCACGATCCGGGCCACCGGTACGCACCGGACACCGTCGCGCGGTCCCTCGCGGAAGTGCACTCGGCGTTGCGCGGGTACCCGGGCGAACTGCCCCGCCGCGGCCCGCTCGACGACCTCGAACGCATCCTCGCGCTCCACGGCGACGCGATGGACGGCGCGGCACCCCGGCTGGCGGCCGAGGCCGCGCGCGTCGAAGCCGGGCTGCCGGACGCCGCCGGCCGCCCGCTGCACGGCGACGCGCACCCCGGCAACCTGATCGCGACGCCCGGCGGCCCGTGCTGGCTCGACTTCGAGGACACCTGGCACGGGCCGCTCGCCTGGGACCTGGCCATCCTGGCCCGGCAGGGCGGACCCGAGTACCTGGCCGCCTACCCCGGCTCGGCGCCCGCCGAGGACCTCGCCGCGTGCACGCGGTTGCGGGAACTGTTCGCCGTCGCGTGGCGCTACGTCATCGCGAAGCGGTTCCCGCACCGGCTGCCCGAAGCCCGCTCCGCGCTGGCCGCCTACTTCTCGTGAGTCTTTTCGTGGGTCTTTTCGTGGGTCGCCGGGTACCAGGACAGGATCGCCTCGACGACGCCCGCGGGGTCTTCGAGCGGCGTCAGGTGCCCGACGTCCGGGAGCACCACGAGCGTGGCGCCGCCGGCGGCTTCGGCCATCTCGCTCGCCGCCGCGACCGGGGTGATCGGGTCCGCCTCGCCCACGACGACCAGCGTCGGAACGCCCGCTTCCCGCAGCAGCCCGAGGGAGTCGGGCCGGGTGCGCAGCGCGAGCGCCGTCCACGAGATGCCGGCGGGCGGCTGGGATTCGATGATCGCGCGGACGGTCTCGACGAGCTCGGGCCGTCCCGTCCGGGTCGGTTCCGCCAGCAGGTTCGGCAGGTTGACCTCGGCCAGCCAGGGCTTGATGCCTTCCCGGTCGACGCGCTCGGCGACGTCCAGCCTGCTCTGCGCGGCCTCGGGCGTGTCGGGCGTGGCCTTGGTGTCGATCAGCACGAGGCCGCCGACCCGCTCCGGCGCCAGCCGCAGCACGGCCATCGCGAGGTAGCCGCCCATCGAGCAGCCGCCGAGCACGACGCGGTCCAGGTCCAGCCGGTCGAGCAGGGCGACGACGTCCCGGGCGGCGTCTTCGAGACTCGGTTCCCGGTCGGACTCCGGCAGCGGCGAGCGGCCGAGCCCGCGCTGGTCCGGTGTGATCACCCGAAGGTGTGAAGCGAGGGGCTCGCGCACCGCGTCCCACATGCGGGCGTCCAGGGGAAAGGCGTGGAGGAGGACCAGCGGCAGTTCGGTCATGCGGGCCATTTTGTCGGACCCCCGGGCTAGCTTCGCCGATGTGTTCACCGACATCGAAACCGACCGGCTGCTGCTGCGTCCGCTCCACGAGGCGGACCGGCAGGCGATGGTCGACATCCACACCGATCCCCGCACCAACCGGTTCCACCCCGACCCGCCCGACGTCCCGCGCGCCTCGGCGATGTTCTCGGACTGGCTGGCGCACTGGGCCGACCACGGCTTCGGCTACCCCGCGGTCCTCGAACGCGGCGGCACCGAGGTGATCGGCATGTGCGGCGTCCGGCTGCGGGAGTTCCACGGCGAGAAGGTGCTGAACCTCGGCTACCGCTTCCGGCCGTCGGCGTGGGGGAAGGGGTACGCGGTCGAGGCCGGGCAGGCGGTCCTCGAGTGGTGCGCCCGCGACCTCCCGTCCGTGCCGGTGCTGGCGAGCGTGAGCATCGCGAACAAGCCGTCGCTGCGGGTGGCCGAGCGCCTCGGCTTCACGGAGTACACGGAGGAGATGTACGACGGCGCGATGTCGCGGCACTACCGGCTCTGAGCCGGGCTCGTTGTTTGACAACTCCAGAGCGAAGGATCACCGGCGCCGGGTCGGCCGCCGCCGGGCCCGCGCGTCCCAGCAGGCCCGGTGCCAGTGCCGCCGGTCGGCGACGGACCCGGTCTCGTCGGCGGGCCAGACGACGAGGTGCGGCGTCCCGGGCCGGATCTCGTGGTCGCAGCCGGGGCAGCGGTAGAACTTGGTGGCCTGCGCCCCGGGCACGGTCCGCACGAGCCAGTCACCATCCGCCCCGGCCTCGGCCCGAGCCCACCCGGTAGCGGCACCAAGCTCCCGCTCAGGCGACGGCCCACCGTCCGAGCGGCGGCCGGGACGGTTGCGTCGAGGCACGAACCCACGTTAACGGCCACCGCTCAGGCCGACCGCCACCGGTCCGGACGCCTCCGGGTCGGCGGCGAGCCCGGCACCTGTCGGCCCGGCCCCACCCGACCTCGCGCCCCTGGCCTGGCAGCCCACGGCCGACCGCCACCGGTTCGGACGGCTCCGGGTCGGACGGCTCCGGGTCGGTGGCGGGCCCGGCACCTGTCGGCCCGGCCCCACCCGACCTCGTCGCCCCTGGCCCTGCAGCCCCCTGGCCCAGCGCCTGCCGACCCGGCCCGACCCCGGCGCCCCCTGGCCCGGTCGACCCCTGCGCCCCTGGCCTGGCAGCCCCTCGCCCGGCAGCCTTGGCTCGGCACCTGCCGACCCGACCCCGGCACCCTCTGGGGCCCAGCAGCCTCTCGCCCAGCAGCCCCTCGCCCGGTACCTGTCGGCCCGGCCAGGCCCCGGCACCCCCTGGCCCGGCAGCTCGGCCCGGCCCGCCCGACCCGGCGAGGTCCAGGTGCCGCCTCGCCTGCCCGGCCCTGCAAGGTGGCCCCGCCGGCCCATCTCCCGCCTTCGTGGGCACCTCCACCCGGCGCCGATCGGCAACCTGGCCCGCCCCCGCCCAGCCCCGCGAGATTCCGAGCTGTACCCGGCCCACCCGACCTCATGCCTCCCTGTGAACCCAGCCCCGTCGGCCCACCCCGCCCGGGTCTCCGACCCGCCGCGTTCCCAGGCAACCCGGCGCTACCACCGCGCGTCCCAGGTCACTCGGTCCCCGCGCGCCAAGGCCACCCCGACCCCACGAGGTCCGCTACCCGCGGCCGTCCGGCACCCCTCGTGGCCGCAACCGCCCGCCCCGCGAGGTCTCAAGCCACCCGGTCCGCCACCCCGCGCCCAACCCCCAGCCGGCGCACGATCTCCTCGTGGCCGAGCCCCTCCCACCCGAGCCGCCCCAGGGTGCGCCCGGTCCGCCGGAAGTCCTCCCCGCCGAGCACCGACATGATCGTGATCGCGGCGTCCACCACCGGCGTCGCCACTCCGGCGCACCGCGCGAGCGCCTGCAGCGGCACCAAAGTCGACCGGATGTCCTCGGTCAGGAACCGGTGGTCGAGGCTGGTCGGCGCGGCGATCGTCCGGTACGGCTCCACCGTCCGCAGCGCGTCCAGCAGCGTCGTGGCCGGGCAGCCGTAGTACCGGTCGAGCACCTCGGTCATCGGCATCAGCCGAGCCCCGTAAGCCCGCGCGACCAGCGCGAACTCGGCCTCGGTCCGCTCCAGCAACGCGATCGTGCGCGCCGAGACGCCGTCGACGTAGAAGAGCAGCTCCTCCGCGCGGTCGATGGTCCCGAGGTTGGCGAGCGCGATCGGCACGTGCGCGACCGCGCCGAAGTCGTGCAGCCCGCGTTCCACCGGGTTGCGCGCGACCTCCAGCACCGGGAACCACTCGCGCAGCAGTCCGGCCCGCCTGCCGACCGCGGCCGGGGTGCTGCCGGAGATGAGGTTCCACTGCTTGGCGCCCAGCACGGTCACGCCGTCGGTCCCGGCCGGCCGGGCGGCGAAGAGCGCGTCGGTCTCGACGACGTCGACGTCCGGTGCCCCGGCGGCGGCGAGCGCGTGCGCGAACTCGACGCTCCCGCAGAGCTTGCTGGAGAACAGCACCACGACCTGCCCCGCGCTCAGGTGCGGCGCGAGCCGGGCGGCGACCTCCGGGTAGACGGTCGTCACGGTGGCGATCAGCACGACGGCCCGCCCACCCAGCCCCGCGGGGTCCGAAGTCACCTCCCGCAGCGGGAACCGGCCCTCCAGCGCACCACGCGCGACGATCTCCCGGCGGCGCGCGATCCCCGCCACGGCACCGAGGTCCCGCGTGTAGAGGTGCACGGGCAGCCCCCGCGCGGCGAGGTGTGCGGCCACGGCCCGTCCCTCGCCGCCGGCCCCGACGACCCCGATCCCGTTCAGCACGCTCATTCCGCCCACTCCCGTCAGTCCGGTACGCAGTGGACAGGTCGGCACCCGCCGGGGGAAAGTTCCCGCCGGGGCACGTTCCCGGAAACCGGGATCCGTCAGCCCTGGGCGAGCGCGAGCGGGACCAGCTGTTCGGCGGTGGTCAGCGACCCGTGCTGACCGACCAGCGACGACTCGACGGCCTCCGCGAGCCCGCGCACCATCCCGAACCGGTCCCGGGCCGCGGCGACGACGTCCCCGATGCGCGGCAGCACCCGGTCGCTGACGGTGTGCCCGAACCACCCCTCGGCGACGGCTTCCTCCCGCGAGCGCACCCAGGCCCGCTCGCCGAGCACGGCCCGCCAGGTGGCGAGGACGTCCGCGGCCGCGCCCGGCTCGGTGTAGACGTGCCGGGCCCGCACCTCGCCCCCGAACGTCCGGACGCCTCCCAGCAGCTCCGGCTCGTCCTCGAGGTCGAGCTTGTCGTCGACGGTCACCATCCCGTGGTCGGCCACGACGGCGAGCAGCGCACCGGCCGGCAGATCGTCCACAATGGACTCGACGAGCCGGTCGACCTGCCGCAACTGCATCCGCCAGGCCGCCGAGCCGGGTCCGTAGACGTGGCCGAGCAGGTCGAGTTCGCTGTGGTAGGAGTAGCAGAACGCGCGCCCGTCGAGCACGGACAACGTCCGCGCGGCGAGGTCGCCCAGCGCGTGCACCCCGGCGTAGCGCGCCCCGCTCTGGGTGGCCCGGGTCAGCGCGGTGTCGGCGAACTTCCCGGCGGACACCACCGCGGCATCGATCCCGGCCGCGGCGGCCCGCTCGAACGTCGTCGGCAACGGCTGGACATCGCGCGGCGGGAGGGCGCCGCGCAGGTCACTGCCGTCCTCGTGGCTGCACCAGCGCAACGCGTTGAGCACGCCCACGCCGGGCATTTCGAAGGTGTAGCCGACCATCCCGTGCTCACCCGACGCGAGCCCGGTACCGATCGCAGCCACCCCGGCGGCGGTGGTCGACGGAAACCCCACCCGCAGCGACTCGCGGGCGAGTTCGGTCAGCACGGGGGCATCGGCGGCGTGCTCGGCGAGCAGCTCCCGGCCGAGCCCATCGACGAGCAGCACCCCGGCACTACGCGCCTCCGGTAGGGCAAGGGTGTTCCCGCACCCAGGCACCCCGAGCGCGGCAAGCAGGGACGGAACGACCTGGCCGAGATGAGGAACATCGGCAAGCGAAGGCGGCTGCACGCGCCCAGCTTCCCACCGCCGGCCACTCCCGGCGGCCCGAGCGCCAAATCCCCGGCCGACGCCCAGCTCCCCAACCACCGCGCGGCCCGGTCCTGCTCCGGCGCCCAGCTCCTCAACCGCCCGCGCGGCCCGGCCCCACACCAGCTCCTCCACTGCCCGCGCGACCCGGCCCCACCCCGGCGCCCAGCTCCAACCGCCGCGCGGTCTCAGCCCCGCCGGAGCGCCCAGCTTCCGACCGCCGCGCGGCCCGAACCCCTCCGGCGCCCAGCTTCCCTTCCTGCGGGCACTCCGGCGATAATCGCTCCATGCCGACCTACGCCTACCGCTGCCGCGAGTGCACCGAGACCTTCGAGCTCCTGCGCCCGATGAGCGAATCCGGTGCGCCGGCGCCCTGCCCGGAGGGGCACTCCGACACCGTCAAGCTGCTCACCACCGTCGCCCTCACCGGAGCCGCGAGTGGTCCCGCGGCCCCGGCCGGCGGGGGCTGCTGCGGTGGCGGCTGCTGCGGCTAGACCGCCTTCAGCGCCTGCTCCAAGTCGGCCCACAGATCCTCGACGTCCTCCAGCCCGACGGACATCCGGATCAGCCGGTCCGACACCCCGGCTCCGTGGCGGTCGCCCTCCTCGACGATCCGGTGGCTGATCGAGCCGGGGTGCTGGATCAGCGTGTCGACGCTGCCGAGACTCACCGCCGGCGTGATCAGCCGGACCGCTCCGATCAGGGCGTGCGGGTCCCCGTCGACCTCGAACGCCACCAGCGGCCCGCCGATCCGCGGGTAGTGGACGGCCGTCACGGCCGGGTGCTCGCCGAGCCGTGCGGCCAGCGTCGCCGCGGTGGCCGACGCCGCGTTGACGCGCAGCGGCAGCGTGGAAAGCCCGCGTAGCAACAGGTATCCGGCCAGCGGGTGCAGCACACCGCCGGTGGCGAAGCGGATCTGCCGCAGCCGGGCGGCGTCCGAAGCGTCACACGCGACGATCCCGCCCATCACGTCGCCGTGGCCGCCGAGGAACTTCGTCGCGCTGTGCAGCACGATCCGCGCCCCGTGGCGGCCCGGGCGCTGGAGCACCGGGGTCGCGAAAGTGTTGTCCACCAACAGAGGCACGTCCCCGCAGGCGGCCGCCAGCGAGGCGAGGTCGACCTCGGCCAGCGTCGGGTTCGCGGGCGTCTCGACGAACACCAGCCCGGTGTCCGGCCGGAGCGCGGCCGCGACGGCGTCGGGCGCGGCCCACGTCACCTCCGTGCCGAGCAGCCCGGACTCGAGCAGGTGGTCGCTGCAGCCGTACAGCGGACGCACGGCGACGACGTGCCGCTTCCCCTGCGCCACCGCGGAAAGCAGGCAGGCCGAGACCGCGGCCATCCCGCTGGCGAACGCCACGCCGTGGTCGAAGCCCTCGAGTTCGGCGAGGGCCCGCTCGAACCTCTCCACCGTCGGGTTGCCCACCCGGCCGTAGATCGGCGGGCCGTCGAGCTCGCCACCGGCGGCGAAGTCGTCGATCCGGGCGGCTTCGGCTGCGCTGTCGCGGGACGGGTAGGTCGTGGACAGGTCGAGCGGAGCGGCGTGCACACCGAGGTCCGTGAGATCGTCACGGCCGGCGTGGACAGCTCGGGTTCGCAGCGAGGAAGTCATGGCAGCATGCTCGATCTTTCCCCGGATTCAAGGCAACAGCCTCGGATATGATTCGCCGATGTCCGATTCTGTCGAACTGAGTCCGGTGGACCTCGAGATTTTGCGTCTCGTCCAGAACGATGCCCGGATCACGAACAAGGACCTGGCGGCCGCCGTCGGGATCGCCCCGTCGACGTGCCTCGACCGCGTGGCCCGGCTGCGCGACACGGGCGTGATCACCGGCCAGCACGCCTCGGTCGACGCGGCCAAGCTGGGCCGTCCGCTGGAGGCCTTCCTGTTCGTCCAGGTCCGCCCCCACCGGCGCCCGCTGGTCGACCCGTTCATCGAGCACCTGCTGTCCCTGCCGGAGGTCCGCGCGGTCTACCACCTGACCGGCCCGGACGACTTCCTCGCCCACGTGGCCACCAGCTCGGCCGGCGAGCTGCAACGCCTGGTGCTCGACGAGCTGACCGCGCGGGACGAGGTGGCCCGCGTCCACACGAACCTGGTGTTCCAGCACTGGAGCGGCGGCCCGCTGCTACCTCCCGGCGCCTGACGTCAGAGGTTCTCGAGCCAGCGGCGCGTCTCGCGCGGGGAGGTGTGCCGGACGACGACCGGGCCCGGCGACTCGGCGGCCCACGCCCGGATCCGCGCGCGCTTCGTCGCGAACGACGCGAAGTGCCAGCGGATGATCGAGTCCGCCGAGAACACCTGGCGGACCGACTCGACGTTGCCGTTGCAGATCCGCTCGCGGGTCACCGAGCGCAGCACCGTCCGGCGCACCAACCGGCCCAGCGACAGCCAGCGCGGGTAGTCGAGCCCCACCACGAGCTGGGTGCGCGCCAGCACGACGTCCCGCCACTTCCCGTACGCGGCGTCGAGGACCCACCGCTCCCCCGCGCAGACCTCGGCGATCCGGCGGCGCTGCTCCTCGTCCGGCACCGGCACCCAGCCCGGCTGCCAGCTCAGGTCGTCCGCCGAAACGTAGGGCAGGCCGGTCCGTTCGGCGATGCGGGCGGCGAGCGTCGACTTGCCCGAGCCGGTCACGCCGTAGACGACGATGCGCTCAGGCACCGGGGTCACGGGCGGGCTCCTGCGGACCGCGGTAGGGCAGGGTCTGGCTGTACACGACGTTCGTGGTGGTGCTGCCGAACCGGGCGAGCTCGTCCATCGTGTGCTCGAGGTGGGCCATCGAGGCGGCGGCGATCTTGAGCGTGTAGCAGTCGTCGCCGGTGGTGCGCAGGCATTCGAGGATCTCGAGGCGGTCGGCGAGCAGCTTGTGCAGGGCCTCGTGCCGGCTGCCGGGGTACTTCAGCCGGACGACGGCGAGCACCGCGTAGCCGACCTTGCCGAGGTCGATCTGCGCGCGGTAACCGGTGATCACGCCGGTGGCTTCGAGCCGGCGGAGCCGTTCGGTCGTCGCGGACGCGCTGAGGTTGACCCGGCGGCCCAGCTCGGTGAGCGGCAGCCGGGCGTCGCGCTGGAGCTCGACGAGGATCGCCCAGTCCGTCTGATCGAGACTCTCGGTCATTCGCCGAATGTACCGCGAGATCCACGGCCCGAGCCGGCCAACGCCGTGATTGTTCCCTTCCTGCCAGGGCCGCGGCGCCGATAGCCTTTTCCGGTGAAGATCGGCGTGAACGTCCCCAACTTCGGTCCCGGCACGGATCCGGGCGTGCTGCGCGCGTGGGCGCGGACGGTGGAAGGCCTCGGCTACGACCTGCTCATGGTGTCCGACCACGTCGCCATCACGCCGGACGTCGCCGGGCAGTACCCGGCGCCGTTCTACGAGCCGTTCACGACGCTGTCGTGGCTGGCCGGGGTCACCGAGCGGGTGCGGCTCGGGACCACCGTGCTGGTCGTGCCGTACCGGCACCCCCTGCTGGTGGCCCGGATGGCGGCGAACCTCGACGCGCTGAGCGGCGGCCGGCTGGTGCTCGGCGCCGGCATCGGCTGGGCGAAGCAGGAGTTCGACGCGCTGGGCGTGCCGTTCGGGCAACGCGGGAAGCTCACCACCGAGTACCTCCGGACGATCCGCGCGGCCTGGGCCGACCACGACGACTACCGCGCGGGCCCGATCCCGCTCTGGCTGGGCGGCCACAGCGACGCCGGACTGCGCCGCGCGATCGAGCTCGGCGACGCGTGGCACCCGCTGCGGCTGACGATGGCCGGCTTCCGGGAAGGCTTGGCACGGCTGGAAAAGCTGGCCGGTGACCGGCCGGTACCTGCCTTCGCGCCGCGGATCCTCCTGCGGCTGACCGGGGCACCGGTGACCGGGCCGGGCCGGCGCGCCGGCGAAGGCACCCTCGAACAGGTCCTCGACGACCTGACGCAGCTGCGCGAGCTGGGCGCGGAGACCGTCGTGCTCGACCCGTTCGACACGGACCCGGCCGAAACCCTCCACCCGGAGGTGGCGTGGCGTGACCTCGCGGCGATCGCCGCGTCCTGGAAGGAGA
This sequence comes from Amycolatopsis sp. cmx-4-83, assembly GCF_046548815.1. Lineage (NCBI taxonomy): Bacteria > Bacillati > Actinomycetota > Actinomycetes > Pseudonocardiales > Pseudonocardiaceae > Amycolatopsis > Amycolatopsis sp. cmx-4-83. The sequence continues at coordinate 302,925 of NZ_JAEBEF010000005.1, forward strand.
ACCGGTGAAGGAAACCGAAGAAACCCTGCTGCGGCGGGCGATCGAGCTGGCCCGCGAAGCGCGCGAGGAGCACGGCAACCCGCCGTTCGGCTCGCTGCTGGCCGACGCCGACGGCAAGGTGATCGCCGAAGACCGCAACACGTCGATCACCGACAACGACATCACGTCGCACCCGGAGCTGAAGCTGGCGCGCTGGGCCGCTCAGAACCTGGACCCGGAAACCGCCGCGGCGACGACGATGTACACCAGCACCCAGCCGTGCGGGATGTGCACCGGCGCGATCGAGCGGTCCGGGCTGGGCCGCGTCGTGTACGCGCTCTCGACCGAGCAGTTCCTCACCCTCCGCCCGCCGGTCGAGTGGGGCTACGAACTCGACGGCCCCGCCCTGTTCGACGAGGCCCGCGTGCCAGTCGAGGGCTACTACACGTGACGGGCTACGAGGTCCGCCCGGTGGCCCACGTGGAATCGCCCCTGACCCACCGGAGCGCAGCGCCGAAACAAGGCGACGAGGGCGCCCCACCGGCCCGGGTGGTCTTCACCCCGGAGTTCCACGCGGCGGCGGCCGACCTGAAACCGGGCGACCGCCTGGTCCTCCTCACCTGGCTGCACGAAGCCGACCGCGAAGTCCAGGCGGTCCGCCCCCGCGGCGACCCGGCCCGCCCCACGACGGGCGTGTTCTCGACGCGCTCCCCGGACCGCCCGAACCCGATCGGCCTGCACCCGGTCACCGTGACCGCGGCGGAAGGCGGCACGCTCACGGTGACCGGGCTGGAAGCCATCGACGGCACGCCGATCCTGGACGTCAAGCCGGTCCTGCGCGAGGTGGCCGGGCGCTGATCAGTAGGTCTTGAAGCCCTTTCCGGTCTTCCGCCCCAGCCGCCCGGCGGTCACGAGGTGCTCCAGCAGCGGCGCCGGGGCGAAGCCCTCCTCGCGGAACTCGAGGTACAACGTCCGCTGGATCGCCAGCGAGACGTCCAAGCCGACGACGTCCAGCAGCTCGAACGGGCCCATCGGCAAGCCGCAGCCGACCTTCATGGCCGTGTCGATGTCGTCCGCCTCCGCGTAGTGGGCTTCCAGCATCTTCACCGCGTCGTTGAGGTACGGGAACAGCAGCGCGTTGACGATGAAGCCCGCGCGGTCGCCGCAGTGGACGGCGTGCTTGCCGACCGCCGCGCAGACCGCGCTCGCCGTCGACACCACGTCCGGGGCGGTTGCGATCGTCGACACCACCTCGACGAGCTTCATCACCGGGGCCGGGTTGAAGAAGTGGAGACCGACCACATCGGACGGCCGGGACGTCGCCGCCGCGCACTCGATCACCGGCAGCGAGGACGTCGTCGTGGCGAGCACCGCGCCGGGGCGGACCACCTCGTCCAAAGCCGCGAACACCGCCTGCTTCACCGACAGTTCCTCGGCCACCGCCTCGACAACCAGGTCGACGTCGGCCAGTGCCTCGAAGTCCGTCACCGGGGTGATCCGGGCTAGTGCCGCCGCGGCGTCCTTTTCGGACAGTTTGCCGCGGACCACGGCCTTGTCGAGCGACTTCTTCACCTTCGCCACCGACGCTTCGGCCTTCTCCAGGCTCCGGGCGCGCAGCACGACGTCGAGGCCGCGCTTGGCGAACACCTCCGCGATGCCGGTGGCCATCGTCCCGGTGCCGACCACGCCGACCCGCGTGACCAGCCTCGGCGGCACCGAGTCCACAGTGGACGCGACATCGGAAGCGACCACGTTCGGCGAGTCCGGGGCGTCGTAGGTGTAGAAGCCGCGGCCGGTCTTGCGGCCGAGCAGGCCGGCCGTGATCATCTGCTTGAGCAGCGGCGCCGGGGCGTGCAGGCGGTTGCGGGACTGGTGGTACATCGTGTCGAGGATTTCGTTCGCGGTGTCCAGCCCGATCAGGTCGAGCAGCGCGAGCGGGCCCATCGGGTAGCCACAGCCGAAGCGCATCGCGGCGTCGAGGTCTTCGCGCGTGGCGTAGCGCTGCTCGTACATCCGCACCGCGTGGTTGAGGTAGCCGAACAGCAGCGCGTTCGCGATGAACCCGGCCCGATCGCCGATCACCACCGGCACCTTGCCGAGCCGCTCGGCGAACTCGACCACCTCGGTGACCACCTCCGGCTCGGTCACCACCGTCTTCACGATCTCGACGAGCTTCTGCACCGGCGCCGGGTTGAAGAAGTGCATGCCGACGACCTTGCCGGGACGCGTGGTGTGCACGCCGATCTCGGTGATCGACAGCGAAGACGTGTTGGACGCGAACACGACTTCGGGCCGGGTGATCTTGTCGAGCTCGGTGAAGACGTCGGCCTTCAGTTCGAGGCTCTCCGGGATCGCCTCGATCACGAGGTCCACATCGGACAGATCGGAAAGCGAAGTGCCGTAACGGATCCGACCCAGCAGCGCGTCACGACCGGCAGAATCCAGCTTGCCGCCGGAGAGCGCCCGTTCGGTCGAGTGCCGCAGGTGCCCGCGACCTCGCGCGACCCCCGCTTCGTCGAGCTCGACCGTGACGACGTCGAGCCCGCTGCGCGCGAGCACTTCGGCGATCCCGGCCCCCATCGTGCCCAGGCCGATCACTCCGACCGTCGAAATGTCCCGCGTCATCGAGGCCTCCAGAGATGTTACTCGCTGGTAATTGCCCCGATACTGCCACGCGGAACCGCGCGAAGCCCAGACGGAATCGAGTCAGTACGGCTCAAGTCACCCGGTCGGCGAACGCGGCTCACTCGCCGAAATTGCCGTCCACCAGCTCCTTTGCCTTCTCCAGCGCCGCAGCGGCCTGCGGGCCGCGGGCCCGCAAAAGAATCCGGTCACCCTGCCGGGCACCGAGCGACATCAGGGCCAGCACGCTGCGGCCGTCGGCCTCCTGGTCACCGAGCCGGACGGTGACCTCGGCGTCGAACTCGCTGAGCGTGCGTACCAGCACCGCCGCGGGCCGGGCGTGCAGCCCGACGTCGTTGCGCAGCTCCAGCTCGACTTCGGCGCCGCCCGCCGTGGCCTCGGCCGGCTCGAGGTCCTCGGGGATCCCGGCCGCGGCGGCGGCCTCGGCCACCGCCTTGCGGTCCTGCCCCGCCTGCGCCGCGACGGCCGCCGCGATCGCGCCCTCCACCAGCGGGCCGTCCGCGACGATGGCCGCCGACGGGTCGGCCAGCGATTCGACGGCCAGCTCGGCGGTCATCTGCGCGCTGCCGAGGTCGTAGAGCAGCACGACGCCGTCGCCGCGGTCGGCGCGCTGGGTGGCGGCGACGACCTCGTCGTAGTCCGTGCCGATCGAGCCGTCGGAGAGGCCGCCGGCCGGCACGATGGTGACGTCGGGCGCCATCTGGGCGGCCAGCTCGGCCAGGCCCTCGGCGAGTTTGGCGCTGTGCGAAACGAGCACGATCCCCACGCTCACCGGGCCGCCTCCGCGAACGCGCGCAGCAGCAGCGCCGACGACCGGGCGCCGGGGTCCAGGTGCCCCACCGCGCGCTCGCCGAGGTAGGACGCCCGGCCCTTGCGCGGCACCAAGTCCACTGTGGACTCCGCGCCGCGGTCGGCCGCGTCGGCCGCGGCGGTCAGCACCGCGGCGACGTCACCGCCGTCCTCCGCCGCCTTCTCCGCGGCCGAGACCGCGGGGATCAGGGCGTCGACCATGGTCGCGTCGCCACCGACGGCCTTCCCGCGGGCCTGGACGCCTTCGAGGCCGGCGCGCAGCGCGTCCAGCAACGCCGGGACGTCGAGGTCGGCGGCCGCGCCCAGCTTGGCCGAGGCACGCAGGAAAGCCGTGCCGTACAACGGGCCCGCGGCCCCGCCCACCTTGGAGATCAACGTCGTCGCGACGAGCTTCAGCACCCCGCCCGGTGTGTCCGGCGCACCGGCGTCGAGCGCCGCGACGACGGCTGTGAACCCGCGGTTCATGTTCTCGCCGTGGTCGCCGTCGCCGATCGCGCGGTCGAGTTCGATCAGTTCCGCGCGGTGCTCGGCGACCACCGCAGCGGCGGCGCGCACGGCCGCCGCGACTCCCTCGGCCTTGCAGGTCATCAGAGCCCCCACCGCAGCGCCGCGGTGTTGACCGGCGCGTCCCAGAGCTCGGTCAGCTCGTCGTCCAGTTTGAGCAACGTCAGACTCATCCCCTGCATCTCGAGGCTGGTGATGTACGGGCCGACCAGCCGGCGTTCGACCACGATCCCACGCTCGGCCAGCAGCCGCTCGGCGATGCCGTGGGCCAGGTACAGCTCGACGAGCGGGGTGCCGCCCATGGAGTTGGTGAAGAGCAGGACGCGGTCGCCGGATGCGAAGGGCAGGTCCGAGACGACGGCCTCGACCAGCCGCGCCACCAGCGCGTCGGCCGGTTCGAGCGGGATCCGTTCGCGGCCGGGCTCGCCGTGGATGCCGATGCCGAACTCGACCTCGCCGTCGTCGAGGTCGAAGCTCGGGGTGCCGGCGTGCGGCACGGTCGGCGCGGTCAGCGCGACACCGATCGACCGGACCCGGCCGATCACCTTCTCCGCCAGCGCGGTCACGGCGTCGAGCGAGTCCCCGCGCTCGGCGGCGGCGCCGGTGATCTTCTCCAGCAGCACCGTCCCGCCGACCCCGCGGCGGCCGGCGGTGTAGGTCGAGTCCTTGACCGCGACGTCGTCGTCGATCACGACGCTGCGCACCTCGAGGCCCTCGGCGGCGGCCAGCTCGGCGGCCGTCTCGAAGTTCAGCACGTCCCCGGTGTAGTTCTTGACGATGAGCAGCGCGCCCGCGTCGCCGGTGGTCGCGGTGACGGCGGCCTGCACGGCGTCCGGCGTCGGCGAGGTGAACACGGCGCCGGGTACGGCGGCGGCGAGCATGCCCTGGCCGACGAAGCCCCCGTGCAGCGGTTCGTGCCCGGACCCGCCCCCGGAGATCACGGCGACCTTGCCCGCGACCGGCGCGTCGGCCCGGACGACGACATCGGGGTCGTACTGGACGCGCAGGACGTCGGAGTGCGCGGCGGCGAGGCCCCGCAGCGACTCCGCGACCACGTTCGCCGGATCGTTGATGATCTTCTTCACGGCAACCTCCGGCACATCGGCGGGTGGGGTGCCCCCTTCCTACCTCGCCGCGCGGCCGACCGCCAGATCAGGGTTTGGGGAGCTTCGTGACGACGTTTTTCGCGACGGTCACCGCTTTGCCGCACGGGTCGTCGTCGGCCGGTTCGGCGGCGTAGCTGCCGTAGTCCACTTGGGCCAGTTCGACGTCGTCGCCCTGCCACGGCCGGTGCTGCCACTCCACCGTGCACCGCGACGAACTCGTGCTCGTCTGCTTCCGGAACGCGGTCACCCCGTCGCCGATGTCCACCTTGGAGTAACCGTCGCCGACGATCGGGGGCAGGCCCGGCCGGAACTTGACGGTGACCGTCGGGTCCGTTCCGTTGCTCTTCCAGTCGCACGAGTGCAGCCCCGAGGGCACGGACTTCGCCGACGGCACGGCGGCGCTCACCGCCGAAGTGTCGGCCATCGCGCACGGGTCGGCGGTCAGCGTGGTGCCCGGCGGCGTCGAGTACTTCTCCGGCGAGTTGTGCACCTTCTGGACGGCCGCTTCCAGCACCGCCTGCCCGGGACGGCACGGGTCGCCGGGGTAGGTGACCGACACGGTGAGCCCCAGGTCCGGGTTCAGCGCCGTCATCGCCGCGAGCATGCAGTCGGTGTCGCCGGTCTTGTTGACGCGCAGCGGCAGCCCGCCGACCTGGCCGGTCGTCTTGTCGGCCCGGGGCAGCAGGGTGTTCCCGAGCTCGACCTCGAGCCGCATCTCCTTGCCGCCGGGGTCCTTCACCTTGTTGCTGCAGGTGTCGAAGGCGATCGACGACTGCGACGGGTCGTCCTCGACCGTGCCGAGGCCGAGCGCGCCGAGGGCGTCCTTGGTCAGGAACTGGCACGGCTTGATCGCGCGCAGCACGTTCGTCGCCACGGCGGCGTCGGTGATCGGGCCGTCGGCGACCTGGCCGGTGCCGGCCGCGGCGGGCACCGTCGTCCGCGCGAAGTTGGACCGGCCGAGGTCCTGCCCGCACGCGGTCAGCGGCAGCGCGAGGGCGGTGACCAGCAGGAACAGCTTCGGGAGACGGCGGCGCCGGGCGTGAAGGAGCACGCGGTGCACGGTAGCCGCAACCCCGCGCCGCTGTCCGGACAACCCGGCTATTCGCCCGCGGCGGGCGCCGTGTCTTCCGTCTCGGTCGCGGCCGGGACGACGAGCGGCCGCACCTTCGCCCAGATGATGAAGAGCGCGGAGACGACCAGCATGCCGATCCCGGCCCACAGGTTGATGTTGACGCCGGCGGCCTTCTCGAGGTCCGCGTCGGAGGTGAAGCCGATGCCCATCACCGTCAGGATCACGCCGTAGACGCCGATCAGCAGGGCGATGATCAGCCGGATGTCGAAAGCGCCCGCCTTGCGGGGCCGCGCGCCGGACTCGGTAGCCATGACGGACCTCCTAGAAGATGGCGTTGAGGGCGATGGTCAGGATGAGCACGATGCCCGCGAGCAGGCCCGGCTTGCGGTACCAGCCCGCGTTCTCGCCGGTGTCGTCGTGCTTGCGCGTTTCCTTCGGGGTCAGCGAGTAGACCAGCCCCACCAGCTCTTCGTCCGGCTTCGGCTTGGTCGCCAGCGACACCGCGACGCTCACCACGATGTCGACGACGAACGCGGTCCCGGCGGCGACGAAGCTGATCCCCTGGCCGGTCAGGCCCAGCACCCCGGCCTGGGAGAGGCCCCAGACGGTGACCGCCGACGCGGTGCCGAAGAGCAGGCCGCTCCAGCCGGCGTGCGGGGTCATCCGCTTCCAGAACATGCCCAGGATGAAGGTCGCGAACAGCGGCGCGTTGAAGAACGAGAACAGGTCCTGCAGGTAGTCCAGGATGTTGCCGGAGTTCGACGCGATGAACGCGGTGCCGATCGCGAGGATCGTGCCGCCCGAGGTCACCACGCGCCCGAGGCGGAGGTAGTAGCCGTCCGGTTTGTCCTTCTTCACGTACGTCTGCCAGATGTCGTACGTGAAGACGGTGTTGAACGAGCTGAGGTTCGCCGCCATGCCGGCCATGAAGGAGGCCAGCAGACCCGCGATCGCGATGCCGAGCATGCCGTTCGGCAGCAGGTCGCGCATCAGCAGGAGAAGCGCGTTGTTGAAGGTGACGCCGCTTTCGGCCGTGCCGCCGTCCAGCAGCACCTGCTTGTCCCGCATGAACTCGGGGACCGCGACCGCGGCGACCATGCCGGGGATGATCACGATGAACGGGACCAGCATCTTCGGGAACGCGCCGATGATCGGCGTGCGCCGCGCGGCGGACATGCTCTTCGACGCCATCGCGCGCTGGACCTCGACGAAGTTCGTCGTCCAGTAGCCGAACGACAGCACGAAACCGAGACCGAACACGATGCCGAGGATCGACAGGATGTTGTTGCCGAATCCGGTCAGGTTGTCACCGGGCCACGAGTGCAGCTGCGCGGTACCGCCCGGGCTGTTGGTCACCTTGTCGACCAGGCCCTGCCAGCCGCCGACCTTGACCAGGCCGATGATGGTCAGCGGCACCAGCGCGATGACGATCACGAAGAACTGCAGGACCTCGTTGTAGATCGCGGCGGAAAGGCCGCCGAGCGCGGTGTAGGACAACACGATCGCGGCGGCGATGATGATCGACACCCACAGCGGCCAGCCGAGCAGCAGGTTCACGACGCTGGCCAGCAGGAACAGGTTCGCGCCCGCGATGAGGATCTGCGCGGTGGCGAAGCTGACGCCGTTGAGCAGATGAGCCGGCTTGCCGAAGCGGCGGCGCATGAACTCGGGGACGCTGCGGACCTTGGAGCCGTAGTAGAACGGCATCATCACGATGCCGAGGAACAGCATCGCCGGGATGGCGCCGATCCAGAAGTAGTGCACCGTCGGCAGGCCGTACTTGGCGCCGTTGGCCGACATGCCCATCACTTCGACCGCGCCGAGGTTCGCCGAAATGAACGCCAGGCCGGTGACCCAGGCGGGCAGCGACCGGCCGGACAGGAAGAAGTCGAGGCTGCTGGACACCTGACGCCGTGCCAAGTACCCGATGCCGAGTACGAGCACGAAATAGAACGCCAACTCGATGTAGTCGATCGCGCTCGCGTCGAGTCGCAGGTTCGCATCGGCTAGGACGAGCACCCGACCCACCTCTTTCAAACTGGACAACAACCCACAGGAATCCCCACTACCCTGTCGGATCGGGACAGTACTGCATGGATTCAGGGTCGGCACGCTGACGTGTCCGAAGTGGCCGGAGGGCGCGTCCCCCCTGGCATTCACCTGGGGAAACGCGCCCTCGTTTTCACGCGCCGCGGGAGCGGCAGCCGATCACCGGTCGGTCGGCACGGCGATTTCGCCTTCCTCTTCGATCAGCCGGGCCAGGACGGCGTCGGGCAGGTAGGTCCGGTGCGGGTAGCCCGGGCCCCAGGAGTTGAGGATCGGCACGGCGCCGAGCTCGTCGGCCCGCGGGTTGCCGAGCACGGCGTGCACGTCGTCGACCGACTTGGCCCAGCGGAACGCTTTGATGCCCTGCTTGGCTTCCGGCACGTACTGCTCGCGCTTTTGCCAGTCGTCGCTGGCGTAGGAGTCGTCCCAGAGGACGTGCCCCGCTTCGGCGAGCACCTCGGCCGCGGCGCGGACGGATGTACCGTTGTCGTCGCCGGGGTTGGTCTCGGGCCACTCGTCGCGCTTCTTGGCCGAGTCCCACAGCCAGCGGGCGGTGTACTCGCTGCCGTTGAAGATCGACATGCACCGCGACCAGCCGAACCCGACGCAGGCGCCTTCGCGGCCCTGGTCGTAGAACGCGTACCAGGCGTCGGTGTCCGGCGTCCCGCCCGGCTCGAGGCACACGCAGTGCCCGCCGCGGACCCGGCCGAGCTTCTCGGCACCGGCCCGCGCGATGAAGAACTCGCCGGAGGTCTCGTCCTGTTCCGGCTCGTCGAACGCGGAGTACCAGTTGACCCCGATCACGACGGGCGCCCGGGTGGGCCGGTCGTCTTCGGCGAGCGCGGACAACGGATACCTTTCCACGTGCCGCCAGTCGTCCGGAATGAACCGCCCGAGCCGCGGGTCGGCCGGATCGGAACCGAGTGGGCGATAACGCATGACTTCCTCCTCCGTGCAGGCGAAAACGCGCGCACACCGGCCGGCTGGCATGCGCACACGAGCTCGAAGGCGGACTGAAACGCAGGCACGGCAAAGAAAGACGGCCGAGCACACCACCCTCCGGCCACGCCGGAACGCACCGGCGGAACCCCTCGAAACGAGTGTCCCACCGGCACGCGGGAAAGGATCCGCAGCTCACCCGAACAGCGCAGGAATCGACCGAAATAAGACCTGGTCACAGCGCTGCGGCCGACCACGTCAATGATTTCCTTGCGGAGCAATCGAGCCGGAATCAGATACCGGAATCCGGCATCGATCCGGTATCGGCGCGGAGAACGATTACCGCGCCCGCCGTAACGCCGGAGCGCCCCGCGACGACCCGGTTGCCATACCGCAGCCGAAGGGAGCCCGGATGTCACCGTGGGCCGTCGTCGTACTCCTCCTCGCGATCTTCGCCGGAGCGGTCGGCGTGAAGGTGATGCGTTCCGCGACGGCGGCGGGCGCGGACCTCGACGAGGGAGTCATCGCGGCCTTTGCGGGCCTGCGGCTGACCCGCACCGCCGTCGTCGAGGGCAGCGGCGACCGGGCGCTGCACCACCCGGTGGCGGGCTTGTCCGCGCGAGTGGAGATCCGGAGCGCCGAACACAGCCGGGTCACCGTGCCGCGGGCGCTGCTGCTCGGCCTCCTGGCGCTGGCCGTCAAGAAGAGGGGTTACGAGAGCGAAGCCCACCTCGTCGTCGAAGGCCCCGGGCGGACGATCGAACGGGCGGTCAGCCTCCGGCAGCACCCGGGCGGCGCCGCGGCGGCCGAGGAGTTCGCCGCGGCGTTGAACGAGCTCGGCGAGCACCCCGGCTCCGGTCACCGCACGCGATCCCGTTCGCCGCACGGCCGGGAACGATTCGACGTCGCGCTGCTCGACGCCGGCGCGCACCAGCTCGAGGTCGTCCGGGCGGTCCGCCGTCTCGTGCGGGGAATCGGCTTGATCGACGCCAAGGAATTGGTGACCGGGGCCCCGTCGATCCTGCTGGAACAGGTGCCGGAGCCCGAAGCCGAAGCGGCCCGCGAAGAGCTCGAGAAAGCCGGGGCCGCCGTCGAACTGCTGTGAACCCCGGGGTCAGCTCTCCACGTGCCGGAACCGCGGCACGACGCCGCCGGCCGTCTCCACCGTCTCGGTGAACATCGCCTTCGGGCGCACCCACAGCCCCCTCTCGCCGTACAGCGCGCGGTACACCACGAGCTCTTCCTCGGTCTCGCTGTGCCGGGCCACGCCCAGCACCTCGTACTCGCCGCCCTTGTAGTGGACGTACCGGCCGGGCAGCACCTCAGAACAGCCTGAACTCGTCGGACTCGATGCCGCGCAGCTCGTCGTAGTCCAGGGTCAGGCACCGGATGCCGCGGTCCTCCGCCAGCGTGCGGGCCTGTGGCTTGATGATCTGGGCCGCGAACACGCCCTGCACCGGGGCCAGCAGCGGGTCGCGGTTGAGCAGCTCCAGGTACCGCGTCAGCTGCTCGACGCCGTCGATCTCACCGCGGCGCTTGATCTCCACCGCCACCGAGCCGCCGTCGGCGTCGCGGGCCATGATGTCGACCGGGCCGATCGCCGTCGGGAATTCGCGGCGGACCAGGGTGTAGCCGTCGCCGAGGGTCTTGATGTGCTCGGCCAGCAGCTCCTGCAGGTGCGCCTCGACGCCGTCCTTCTGCAGGCCGGGTTCCGCGCCCAGGGCCTGGGTGTAGTCGTGGAAGACCTCCTCGATGGAGATCACCAGTTTTTCGCCCTGCTTGTTCTCGACGATCCAGATCTTGCCGTCCTCGATCAGCCAGCAGGGTGGGCTCATCCAGTTCAACGGCTTGTACGCGCGGTCGTCGGAGTGGACCGACACCGAGCCGTCGGACTTCACGAGCAGCAGGCGGGTGGCCATCGGCAGGTGGGCGGTGAGCCGGCCGGCGTAGTCGACCTGGCACCGCGCGATCACGAGACGCACCCGAGGAGGGTAGGACAGAGTCGGTGATACTGGTCGGGTGGACCCCATTCAGCGTGTCGCGTCCCGTGAGGTGTACCGGAACAACTGGATGACCGTGCGGGAGGACGAAATCCGCCGCCCGGACGGCTCGCCGGGCATCTACGGCGTGATCGACAAACCCGCGTACGCGCTCGTCATCCCGCAGGACGGCGACCGGTTCCAGCTGGTCGAGCAGTTCCGCTACCCGGTCGGCGAGCGCCGCTGGGAGTTCCCCCAGGGCACCGCGCCCGACCGGGCCGAGGTGCCGGCCGCCGAGCTCGCCGCGCGCGAGCTGCGCGAGGAAACCGGGCTGCGGGCCGGTTCGATGGTCTCGCTCGGCAAGCTCGACGTCGCCCCCGGCATGAGCAGCCAGCGCGGCTGGGTGTTCCTCGCCACGGACGTCACCGAGGGCGAACCCGAGCGCGAGCACGAAGAGCAGGACATGCGCAGCGCGTGGTTCTCGCGGGCGGACGTCGAGAAGATGATCCTCGCCGGCGAGATCACCGACGCGCAGACGATCGCCGCGTGGGCCCAGCTCATGCTGTACGAGCGGCTCCAGCCTTGAGCATCCCGCGGATCACCAGGTGGTGGAACGGCTTGATCACCGCGAAGTAGGCGGGCCCGACGCGGTTGTGGAAGTGCACGATCGTGCCGAGCCGGAACCCGCGCGGCACCGCCTCGACCGTGAGGTACCCGCTCAGGTGACTGTCGTCCACGCCCGCGACCAGGTAGCGCTCCGGATCGCCGGACCGGACGGTGAAGAACGCCACCCGGTCGCCGGGCGCGAACCCGACGTCTTCGGGCCGGAGCCGGCCGGTCCGCGGCACCGAGGCGGTGTCCAGCCGCAGGGCCTTGGCGAGCAGGTAGCGGACGCCGAAGAGCCCCTTCACCCACCACGGCGACCAGCCGAACACGCCCGCGACGAACTCGCGCAGGCTGTTCTCGCTCGCGATCTCCTTGAATTCGACGTAGTCGGCGCCATCGACGTAAGGCTCGGTCATTTCCGTCTCCCCAGAACGAGTTCCAGCGCACTCTTGAGCTGGCGGCCGGACAGCGGAGGCACGATCTGCCCCGCGCCGACGACGACCAGGTACAGCGCCTGCGCGAGGTCGGCGTCGCCGCTGATCTCGGTCAGGTAGGTCACGCGGGTGCGGTCGACGCGCTCCTGAACCGCCCGCGCTTCAGCGTCCTGCAGGGCCCACGCCCGGACGGCGATCTCCAGCTCCGGCCCGGGTCCCGGCGCGAGGACGAGCTTCAGCAGCGCGCCCAGCCGATCGCCGTCGGCCGCTTCGGCCTGCTCGACGAACCGGGTCGTGCGTTCGGCTTCGAAGTGCTCCAGCAGGGCCGTGCGGAAGCCGCCCATGCCCTTGAAGTGGTGGTAGAACGAGCCCTTCGACAGGCCGAGGCGCTCGGTCAGCCGCTCGATCGTCACCGATGGCGCGCCCTGCTCCGCCAGCAGCACCAGCCCCGCGTCCAGCCAGTCCCGTTTGCCCGCCATGGCCATACCATACCGTATGGTACGGATCGCGGGTGCCAGAAACCGCACTTTCCCTATGAAAGTGCGGTTTCGGGCTCAGTCGGGCCAGGAGGGCTTGCGCTTCTCCAGGAACGCGGCCATGCCTTCGCGCGCGCCGGGCAGTTGCGACGCCGAGGCCATGACCTCCAGCGCGATCGCGTACGCGTCGGCCTCGGGCCGGTCGAGCTGGGCGTAGAGCGTGACCTTGCCCATCGCCTTGCTGGCCCGGCTACCGCGCGTCGCCCGCGCCAGCAGCTCCGCGACGGCGTCGTCGAGCTGCTCGTCGGGAACGACGCGGTTGACCAGGCCCCACTCCAACGCCGTGGGCGCGTCGATGACGTCACCGGTCAGCGCCAGCTCCATCAGGCGCTTGCGGCCGATCGAGCGCGCCACCGGCACCGCCGGCGTGTGGCAGAACCAGCCGCCCTTGCCGCCGGGCAGCGCGAAGCCCGCCGATTCGGCGGCGATCGCGAGGTCGCAGGACGCCACGAGCTGACAGCCGGCCGCCGTGGCCAGGCCGTGCACCCGCGCGATGACCACCTGCGGCACGGACTCCATCGTCTTCATCAGGTCCGTGCACAGCGTGAGCAGTTCGCGCACGCCCATCAGGTCGCGCGCGGCGACGTCGCCGAAGTCGTGGCCGGCGGAAAACACCGGGCCGGCGCCGGCCAGCACGATGCCGGTCGCGTCGGACGTGCCCGCCTCGCGGAACGCGGCGAGCAGCTCCGCCAGGTGGTCGGCGGACAGCGAGTTGCGCCGCGCCGCGCGGTTCATCGTGATCGTGACGGTGTCGCCGTCGCGCTTGACCAGGATGTGGTGGTACTCGGTCATGCTTTGAAGGTACCGCGGCGCGAAGCGCCTCCGTTGAGGGTGGCGGTGGGGAGGAAGGCGGAGGTAACCCGTCGAAACGTGCGCCGGTAGCTGTCCGGGCCGACGCCGACTTCGGCGTGCATCCGCCGTCGCAGGTTCGCCGCCGTACCCAGCCCGGAGCGCTCCGCGACCCGCTCGACCGGCAGCTGCGTCGTCTCCAGCAACCGCTGCGCCAGCCGGACGCGCTGGACCCGCAGCCAGCGCCCGGGCGTCACGCCGGTGGCCGCCGCGAACTCGCGGTGGAACGTCCGCTCGCTCATCCGCGCGTGCCCGACGAGGTCGTCGACGCCGATCCCGGACCCGAGCCGCGCCAGCGCCCAGTCCATTGTGGACGCCATGCCGGGCTGGGCGGCCTTCGGGGGCAACGGGTTGTCGACGTACTGCCGCTGCCCGCCTTCCCGCGCCGGCGGCATCACCAGGCGGCGGGCGAGCGCGGCGGCGACCTCCGCGCCGTGGTCGCGCCGGACCAGGTACAGGCAGAGGTCGAGGCCGCCGACGACACCCGCGGACGTCAGGACACCGCCGTCGTCGGTGTAGAGCACGTCCCGCTGGAGGTCCGCCCGCGGCGCGGCGCGGGCCAGCGCGTCGAGGTCACGCCAGTGCGTGGTCGCCGGGCGGCCGTCGAGCAGTCCGGCGGCGGCCAGGGTGAACGCGCCGGAGCACAGCCCGGCGACCGTCCGCCCGTCCCGGTGCGCGCGCCGCAACGCGCTCGCCGCCGCCGGAGGCACCGCGGCGAGCGGGTCGTCGCGGCCCGGGGCCAGCACGAGGTCGCAGCCGTCGAGCCCGGCGAGCCCGTGCGTGGCCGCGACGTCACCGAACGGCGAAACGGCCGTGCGCACCCGCCCCGGGCTGCACAACCGCAGGGTGAACGGGCCGATCCCGCTGTCGGTCCGGTCCTGGCCCCAGACCTCGCCGATCACCGCGAGGTCGAACATCCGCGTGCCGGGCAACAGCAGAACGCCGATCGTGCGCATGGCAGGAAAGTACCGCATCGCGCGTCTTCTGCCACTCCCCCGGCTCGGCGAAGCCCGCGAAACTCGACGCCATGACCGAAACGGCACTCATCCTGATCGACGTCCAGCGCGGGTTCGACGACGCGGCGTTCTGGGGCCCGCGCAACAACCCCGGCGCCGAAGCGAACATGAAGGCGCTGCTCGACGCGTGGCAGGAGCGGCGGCTGCCTGTCGTGCTCGTGCACCACGACTCGGCGAAACCGGACTCGCCGCTGCGGCCCGGCCAGCCGGGCAACGACTTCAAGCCCGAACTCGACGGCGCGCGGCCGGACCTGGTGTTCGGCAAGAAGGTCAACTCGGCCTTCATCGGCGACGTCGACCTCGACGCGTGGCTGCGCAAGCGCGGCATCACGAGCTTCGTCCTGGCCGGGATCCAGACGAACTTCTGCTGCGAAACCACCGCGCGGATGGGCGGGAACCTCGGCTACGACGTGACTTTCGCGCTCGACGCGACGTTCACCTTCGACCTCCCGGAGGTGACGGCCGACGAGCTGTACCGCGTGACGGCGGCGAACCTGGCGAACCAGTTCGCCACCGTCAAGTCCACAAAGGACATCCTGGCGGCGCTCAGCTGAGCCCGTTGCGCTCCCGCACGAGGTCGACGATGCCCGCCATGATGTCGGTCAGTTCGTAGTCCTTGGACGTGAACACCCGGGCGATGCCGCGTTCGGTGAGCAGCGCGGCGTCGTCCGGCGGGATGATCCCGCCGACGATCACCGGCACGTCGCCGGCACCCGCGGCGCGCAGGCCGTCGACGACGTTCGGGACGACTTCCAGGTGCGAGCCGGACAGCACGGACAACCCGACGACGTGCACGCCCTCCTGCACCGCCGCCGCGACGATCTGCTCGGGCGTCAGCCGGATGCCCTGGTAGACGACCTCGAAACCGACGTCGCGCGCCCGGACGGCGACCTGCTCGGCGCCGTTGGAGTGCCCGTCGAGGCCCGGCTTGCCGACCAGGATCCGCAGCCGCTCGCCCAGTTCGGCTTCGGTGGCGCGGACGCGTTCGCGCACCCGCTCGATCCCCGGGTCGCCGTTGCCCGCGGCCGCCGCGGAAACGCCGGTGGGCGCTCGGTATTCGCCGAACACCTCGCGCAGCGCGCCGGACCACTCGCCGGTGGTCACGCCGGCCCGCGCACAGTCCACAGTGGCCTCGAAGAGGTTTTCCGTCGTCTGCGCGCGTTCCTTCAGCGCGGCCAGCGAGCGCTCGACGGCGTCGTTGTCCCGCCCGGTGCGCCACTCTTCGATCGCGGTGACGGCGGCCTTTTCGACGGCGGGGTCGATCGTCTCGATCGCCTTGGCGCCCTCAGCCTGCAGCGGCGACGGCTCGGTCGTTTCGAACTTGTTGACCCCGACCAGGATCCGCTCGCCGTTCTCCATCCCGCGCCGGTATTCGGCGAGGGAGGTGACCAGCTGCGACTTCATGTAACCGCTCTCGACCGCGGCGACCGCACCCCCGAGGTCCTGCACGCGGGCGATCTCCTCGCGCGCGCCGGCCATGATCTCGTCGACCTTGGCCTGGATGACGTGCGAGCCGTCGAAGATGTCCTCGTACTCCAGCAGGTCCGTCTCGAACGCGAGCACCTGCTGCATCCGCAGCGCCCACTGCTGATCCCACGGGCGGGGCAGGCCGAGCGCCTCGTTCCAGGCGGGCAGCTGGATCGCGCGGGCGCGCGCGCCGCGGGACAGCGACACCGCGAGCATCTCCAGCACGATCCGCTGGACGTTGTTCTCCGGCTGGGCTTCGGTGAGCCCGAGCGAGTTGACCTGGACGCCGTAGCGCAGGCGGCGCGCCTTCGGATCCGTTACGCCGTAACGGTCCCGCGTGATCTCGTCCCAGAGCGCGGTGAACGCGCGCATCTTGGACATCTCCTCGACGAACCGGACGCCGGCGTTGACGAAGAACGAGATCCGCGCGACCACCTTGGCCATGTCGGCCTGCTCGACCTGCCCGGAGTCGCGGACCGCGTCGAGCACGGCGATCGCGGTGCACAGCGCGTACGCGACCTCCTGCGTCGGCGTCGCGCCGGCTTCCTGCAGGTGGTAGCTGCAGATGTTGATCGGGTTCCACTTCGGCACGTGGTGCACGGTCCACGCGATCATGTCGGTGATCAGCCGCAGGCTCGGCCCCGGCGGGAAGATGTAGGTCCCGCGGGAGAGGTATTCCTTGATGATGTCGTTCTGCGTGGTGCCGGTGAGCTTCGCGAGGACTTCGTCGACGTCGCGCCCCTCGGCTTCGGCCTGCTCGCGCGCCACGGAGACGTACAACGCGAGCAGCCACATGGCCGGCGCGTTGATCGTCATCGACGTGTTCGCCTCGGCGAGCGGGATGCCGTCGAAGAGCCGCCGCATGTCACCGATGTGCGAGACCGGCACGCCGACCTTGCCGACCTCGCCGCGGGAGAGCTGGTGGTCCGGGTCGTAGCCGGTCTGGGTCGGCAGGTCGAACGCCACCGAGAGCCCGGTCTGCCCCTTCGCGAGGTTGCGCCGGTAGAGCTCGTTCGACGCCGCCGCGGACGAGTGCCCCGCGTACGTGCGCATCACCCACGGTCGGTCTCGCTCGTGGTCCGTTGGGTACGGCACTGGGCACCTCCGGCGGTGGACGTTTCGTCGAGTGTACCGACCGGTAACTTTTGGTGGCAGTGGAATCCGACACGTCCGGGTGACTCAGTGCGCGGCCTGCGCCCGCGCGATCAGGTCGCGGACGCGCTCGGCGTCCGGCACCCCGAAGGTCACCGTGCCGACCCCGCCTTTCCCGGTCGACGACCACGGCGAGCTTGGGCGGCCCGCCGTCGGCGTGGGGGAAGATGGCGGTGAACGCGGCCGGTTGCCTCAGGCGGCCGAGGTGTCCGGCTCCGGCGGTGCCTGGCGGGCCTTGGCCTCGTCGATGGCCTTGGCCAGCAGGTCGCGCACGCGCTTCGGCTCGCCGACGCCGATCAGCGTCACCGCGCCGGGCGTGCCGAACGTGAGCGTGCCCGTGCGCGACGGTCCGGGCTTGAGGACCGGCGCCGCCAGGCCGGCCAGTTCGCTGGCGCGTTCCTTCTGCCGGAACAGGCCCGAGCGCGCGATGATCCGGCTGTCGGTCACCGCGTACGTCGTGCGCCCGAGCGCGAGGTAGCGGACGAGCGAACGGCCGATCGCGCCGTACAGACCGATGGCGAGGACGACCACGGCCGCGACCGCGGTGGCACCGGCCGGCTGCTGCGCGAGCAGGAACCACAGCGCGGCGGCGGTGACGACGAGCCCGGCAGGGGCGATCACCCCGTCCGCGGCGACGTAGAGCGGGCGCTGGACCGGTTCTCCCGCCCAGAGCACGCGCTCACCGGGCAGAAGCTCGATTTCCCCTGCTGACATGGCAGAACACTACTCTGCGCGGGCCCCTCCCGCCGAGCTCGCACGCTCCGTGCCCGGCCGGTCGCTGCGCGGCGAACGGTGTGACCGAAATCCGCGAGACCAGGGGCGTTCCCGTCGGTTAGCGTGGCGGCCGTGACGTGGAGCGTGTACGGGTCTTACCTGGTCATCGTGGTCCTGATCGTGCTCGCACCGGGGCCCGACACGATGGTGATGCTGAAGAACGCGCTGTCCGGCGGGTTCCGCGGCGGGCTGCTCGCGTCGCTCGGCATCTTCGCCGGCAACGCCGTACAGGGCAGTGCCGCGGCGCTCGGGCTCGGCGTCCTCATCGCGCGTTCGCAACCGGTGTTCCTCGCACTGAAGTGGGTCGGCGCGGCCTACCTCGTCTTCCTCGGCGTCCAGGCGCTGCGCGGGGCCTGGCGCGGCAACTACGAAGTCGTCGCGCAGGCGCAGCGCCGCAAGGGCGGCGGCTTCCGGCGGTTCCGCGAAGGGTTCCTCTCCAACATCACCAACCCGAAGGTGCTGGTGCTGTACCTGTCGGTGCTCCCGCAGTTCCTCGACCCCGGCCGCACGACGACATGGGACGCGCTGGCGCTGGCCTACACCGTCGCCGTGCTCGGTGCGGCGTGGCTGCTGGTGCTGCTGGTGTTCGTGCACCGCGTGCGCGCGTGGCTCGAACGCCGCCGGGTCGCCGTACGCTGGACGGCGTCACCGGCACCGCGCTGCTCGGCTTCGGCGCCGCTCTCGCACTGGAGTCCTGATGTCCGTGAGCACGTACGCGGGGTTCGCCGCGATGATGGCGTTCCTGGCGATGATGCCCGGCCCGGACACGATGGTCGTGCTGAAGAACGCACTGACGGGCGGCGCCCGCGGCGGCGCGTGGGCGTGCGCGGGCATCACAGCCGCGAACTTCCTCCAGGGCACGGCGGCGGCCCTCGGCCTGGGCGCGGTGCTGACGCGCTCCCAGCCGGTGTTCGAAACGGTGAAGTGGCTGGGCGCGGCCTACCTGGTCTTCCTGGGAGTCCAGGCCCTGCGCGGCGCCTGGCGCGGCGACTACGCGGCCCTGGACGACATCCGCCGCGCCCGCGCCTCCCGCGGCCGCCGCTTCCGGGAGGGTTTCCTTTCCAACATCACCAACCCCAAGGTGATCGTGCTGTACCTGTCGGTACTCCCGCAGTTCCTGACCCCGACGTCGACGTTCGGCGATTCCCTGCTGCTGGCGTACACGGTGGCGGCGCTGGGACTGGTGTGGCAGGTGCTGCTGCTGTTCTTCGTGCACCGGGTGCGCGGCTGGCTGCAACGCCGCCGCGTCCGCCGCGTGATGGACGGCGTGACGGGCACGGCCCTTTTGGGCTTCGGCGCGGCGCTCGCCCTGGAGTCCTGACCTGCCTTTCGCGCCCCCCGGCGGTTCGTGCGCGGCCGGGTTCCGGTGGCCGGACGTGCCGATCGCTGAGTAGTCCACAACCGGAGACCGCTGTGGACAAGCAGGCCACCCCACGGCCTTCCGGCCGGTTTTGTCCGCCGCCGCCGGTAAACTGGACCAGGGCACGCCCCCCGGAGGAGGGCGGGGGCTGCTGTCGGGGCGGTGGCGGCCGGGGTGGGCCGCAAAAGCCCGGTCGAGATCTGCTTGCGCGGCCCTGCTCGCACCCTCGACGGCGTCACCGGCACCGCACTCGTCGGTTTCGGAGCGGCGATTAAAGCGTCCGGTCCAGCCAGTCGTAGACGCGGCCGGTCGCGAGGCGCTGGGCACCGACGTGGCAATGTGCGTCCGCGCCCTCCTCCGCCGTGAACGTCAGCAGCGTCTTCGGCGCGTTCAGGTGCGCGTACAGCCGCCGGGGTTCGGTCTCCTGCTCGCCGCCGAAGAACAGGTCGTCCGCTGCTTCGCAGACCAGCGTCGGGCACGTGATCTGCTCCGCGATGCCGTCCTCCAGCGTGTACTCCAGGTACTTCGCGACGAACTCGCGGTCGGTCGCCGCGCCCAGGACGTAGCGGCCGTGGTCGCATGCCCAGCGCAGGGTCGGGCTCGCCTCGCGGCCCGCTGCCAGCAGCGCGTCGAACTCCGGGTCCTCCTCCGCGTTCGCCCGGCGGACGATCTCCGCGCGGTCCCACGGCAGGAACCCGGCCACCGCCGCGCCCGCGTCGTACACGCCGTCCACCGCGACGAGCGCCGCCAACCGGCTTTCGAACGCCGCCGCGCGCGGGGCCAGCATGCCGCCGAGGCTGATGCCGAGCAGCGCGACGCGGTCCGGGTCGACGCCCTCGATGCCGAGGACGAAGTCCACCACCGGCGTGACGACGTGCTCCCAGTCCGGCCGGAACACCAGGTCGTCGTGCCGGATCGCGCTCGGCTGGCCCGGACCGTCGAACGTCAGCACGTGGTAGCCGCGCTCGGCGCCGCCCGCCGCGCCCAGGTAGTGGCATTCCTCGGCGCTGCCGTCGAACCCGCTGTGGATCAGCAGCACCGGCTTCGGCCCGGCGCCCGGCGCGCGGTAGAAGTAGCCGCGCAAAACCGTGCCCTCGTACGGGATTTCGACCGGCTCGGCGACGGCGGCCCGCCGGAAGCACTCGACGCTGCGGTCGTAGGCCGCCGCGATGCGCGGGTCCGCCGGGTCGCCGTGCAGGAAGAACTCCGCCGAGAAGTAGTACGTCGACGCGCGCAGCAGCAGGTCGCGCGCGGTCACCGGGCTCGCGTCGGCCGCTTCGGCGTACAGGCGGTCGGCCAGGCCGCGGTAGGCGTCGTGCCAGCTGTCGTAGTCGCCCGGCTTCACCGTCGACGCCGCCGCGAGGACCTCGCCGAAGTCCGAGCCGCCGTAGGCCGCGTGGCCGAACAGGCGGAGGGTCTCGAACCAGAACTGGACGTCTTCTTCGAACATGAGCTGCTTCATCGGATCTCTTCCTCCACGAAGGTTTCGAACGACCGGGCGGCCCGCCCGGTGACCTGCTCGACGACGGGCGTGACGCGGTCTTCGGCGCCGCGCCGGATGTCTTCGTCGAGCGCGGCGAGCACGCGCGCGAACTCGGCGGGGATGCCGGACGCGGTCAGGCGAGCCGCGTACTCGGCCGTGCCGACCGGGCGGTGGCGCACCGCGCGGCCGGTCCGCGCGGCGATGATCGATGCGGCTTCGGAATAGCTCAAAGCACCAGGACCGGTCAGCACGTGTTCGGTGTTGTGCGGTTCGGCGTCGGTCAGCGCGCGGACGGCGACCGCCGCGATGTCCCCGGCGTCGACGAACGCGACCCGGCCGTCACCGGTGGCGGTCACGATCTCGCCGTCCCGCACGCCCTGCGCGACCAGGTGCTCGCCGGTGAAGTTCTGCATGAACCACGACGGGCGCAGCACGGCCCACTCCGGCACCGTCCGCACCAGCCGCGGCAGCTCGCCGAGGCCGGGCGTGTCGTCGGTGACGGCGGACGAGCTCAGCAGCACGATCCGGCGGACCCCGGCGTCGAGCGCGTCCGCCACGAACGGCGCCACCAGGCCCGCGGGAGCGGCTTCGCCGATCGGCGCGACGAGGTAGACGGCGGAGGCGCCGCGCAGGGCCTCGGCGTGGGTGGCGCGGTCGGCCCAGTCGAACCGGACCTGACCGGGCTCGCCGGGCTTGCGGGTCGCCGCGCGCGCCTCGGCGCCGTTCGCGCGCAGGCCCGCGACGACCCGCCGGCCGGTGGTGCCGGTGCCGCCGACGACCAGGACGTCAGCCACGGTCGCCGCCGGCGAAGGCCTCGGTCAGCGCGTCGGTGCCGCCGAGCAGCTCCGCCGCCGCCTGCGGGCTCCAGTAGTCGCGGTAGCGGCGGATCTCGCCGTTCTCGACGGTGATCACGGCGATGTAGGACAGCTCGTACGGCCGCTGCGTCGCGACGACGACGCCGGCGACGGTGAACTCGGCGACGACCACGGCCGGGTCGGTGGTCTCGTGCACGGTCTTCGCCGTGACCTCCCGGATGTCCAGGAGGTTCGGGTAGTCGCGCAGGTACTCGCGGATGGCCTCGCGGCCCTCGACGCGCGCCGGGTAGCCCGGAGCGGCGAACGGGAATTCGAGGACGCCGTCCTCGGCCCAGAGCCCGGCGAACCCGGCCATGTCGTGCTTCAGCAGCAGCTCGAGCGCGTGGTCTACGAAGTCGCGCATCGCAGCCTCCTTACGTTCGGACGATACGGTACCGTCCCGACGTAAGACTAGACGGGACGGTACCGTCCCGTCCACCCGCTACACTGCCACCATGGCACGCACCCCGACCGGCGCCGCGGTCCTCCAGCCCGAGGTCACGCAGGCCATCAGCGAAGCCGTCATGTGGGAACTCGCCGAGCAGGGCTACGGGCGGCTGTCGATGGAGGCCGTCGCGAAACGCGCCGGTGTCAGCAAGAGCGCGCTGTACCGGCGGTGGGCGTCGAAGGAGCACATGATCGCCTCCGTGGTGACGGAGTTCAGCGTGACCCGCGCGGCGGAGGTCGACACCGGCTCCCTGCGCGGAGACCTGCGCGAGACGATGCAGGCGCTGATCGACTGGCTCACGCACCCGCTGTTCTCGCGGATCCTGCCGGACCTGGTCGCGGAGGACGCCCGCACCCCGGAGCACGGCCGCGGCTTGCGCGAAGCCATCGGCGGTCCGCGCCGCGAGGTCGGCGAAGCGATGCTGCGCCGCGCGATCACCCGCGGCGAGCTGCCCGCGAACCTGGACATGGAAATGGCGCTGGACGCCCTCGCGGCACCGATCTACTGGCGGCTGGTGGTCCGGCTGGCCGAGGCGGAGCCGGACTACGTGGACCGCCTGGTGGCGTACGCCCTGCGCGCGCTGGGGGCCCGGGAGGTGTGAGTCAGAGCAGGTCGGCCAGATCCATCGCGAAGTCGAACGGATCCGAGACCGCCAGCTTGCGCTTGTGCGCGCCGGACGACGTGTACACCCGGGTCGTCGGGTCGAGCCGGTAGCAGAAGACCGTGAGCCCGCGGACGTCGTCGGTCTCGTTCTCCACGCGCCAGAAGTGCGGGATCCCGGCGGCGGCGTACTCCGCGGGCTTGTCCGTCTGGTCCGCGGTGATCGAGCCGGGTGACATCACTTCGATCACCAGCGAGCAGTGCTCCGGCCGCAATACCTCGTCGGTGTCGAGCGACGCGTCGTAGACCACCAGGTCGGGACGGCGGTTGAGCAGCGGCACGTCCCGCAGGCGGAGATCGACGTCGAACTCCACCGCCAGTTCGGCTCCGCACGCCTCCTCGAGCGCGTAAGACATCCGCCGGATGATCTTCTGGTGCGGGCGGCGCGGGGCCGGGTTCACGACAATCGCTCCATCGACGATCTCGATGACACGGCAGACTTCCTCGGGCAGCGCTTCGTAACCTTCGACCGAAAGGCCTTCGGGGGGGAGCACCATCCAGTCGGGCAGCGCCGTCATCGCAACCCCCTGTCCGCGGTTTACAGAAGTTTACGATACCTGTCGCATGCTCAGGCCCGCCCGGGCTCGCCGCTCACCCGCTCGATGTTCGCGCCCAGCCGGTTCAGGTTCTCCACGAAGTGCGGGTAGCCGCGGTCGATGTGGAAGACGTCCCAGACCTCCGTGACGCCGTCCGCGCACAAGCCCGCCAGCACCAGGCCGGCGCCCGCGCGGATGTCGGAGGCCCAGACCGGGGCACTCGAGAGCTGCGGGACGCCGCGGACCACCGCGTGGTGGCCGTCCGTGCGGGCGTCGCCGGACAGGCGGACCATCTCCTCGATGAACCGGAAGCGCGCCTCGTAGACGTTCTCCGTGATCATCGACGTGCCCTCGGACACCGCCGACAGTGCTACCGCGAAGGGCTGCAGGTCGGTCGCGAAGCCGGGGTACGGCAGCGTCACCCAGTCGACCGCCTTCGGGCGCTCCGGCTGGATCACCCGGAAGCCTTTGTCGTCGAACGTCTCGACCTCGGCGCCGGCGAGCTCCAGCTTGTTCAGCACCAGGTCGAGGTGGTGCGGGTTGACGCCGCGGACAGTGATGTCTCCGCGGGTCATCGAGGCGGCGAACGCCCAGGTCGCGCCGACGATCCGGTCGCCGATCACGCGGTGCTCGGTCGGGTGCAGCTTCTCGACGCCGTGGACCGTGAGCGTCGACGTGCCCGCGCCTTCGATCTTCGCGCCCATCTCGACGAGCATCGTGCAGATGTCGGCGATTTCGGGCTCGCGCGCACAGTTGTCGATGACCGTGGTGCCCTCGGCCAGCACGGCCGCCATCAGGATGTTCTCGGTCGCGCCGACGCTCGGGAAGTCGAGCCAGATCTGCGCGCCGACCAGCGTCTCGGCCTTCGCGACGACGCAGCCGTGCTCGATCGTGCTCGTCGCGCCCAGCTTGCGCAGGCCGTTCTGGTGCATGTCCAGCGGGCGCGAGCCGATCGCGTCGCCGCCCGGCAGGGCCACGACGGCCTGCTTCAGCCGGCCGACCAGCGGCCCCAGCACGCAGACGGACGCGCGCAGCTTGCCCATCGCCGCCGAGTCCGCGCGGTGCGACAGCTCGGCCGGCGTCGTGATGGTGGCGGTGTCGCCCTCGATGACGACCTCGCAGCCGACGCTCCGCAGCACGTCGCCCATCAACGGGACGTCCAGGATCTGCGGGCAGTTCGTGATGGTCGTGGTGCCTTCCGCGAGGAGGGCCGCGGCCATCAGCTTCAGCACGCTGTTCTTGGCGCCGACCACGTCGACCTCGCCGACCAGCCGGGCTCCGCCATGCACGTCGAAGTGCTCGCTCATGGCCGCCAATCATGCCCTCTCGCCCGGATTCGGCCCGGGCGGGGGCCGCTATGGTGGGTTCATGGTCGTTCGCATCAACCGCGTCTACACGAAGGTCGGCGACAACGGCACGACCGCGCTCGGCGACGGGTCCCGCGTGCCCAAGACGTCCGCCCGGCTGGGCGCGTACGCGGACACCGACGAGACGAACTCGGTGCTGGGCCTGGCGATCGCGATGGGTGGTTTGCCGGACGAAGTGGCGGACGTGCTGCGTACGGTGCAGAACGATCTCTTCGACGTCGGCGCCGACCTGTGCCTGCCGATCTCCGACGACCCGCCGTACCCGCCGCTGCGGATCACCGAGAAGTACGTCGAGCGGCTCGAGGGCTGGTGCGACGAGTTCAACGAGCGCCTGCCGAAGCTGACGTCGTTCATCCTGCCGGGCGGGACGCCGGGAGCGGCGTTCCTGCACCAGGCGCGCACGGTGTCCCGCCGGGCGGAGCGTTCGGCGTGGGCGCTGTACGAGGCCGAGCCGGAGACGACGAACCCGATCGCGCTCAAGTACCTGAACCGGCTCTCGGACCTGCTGTTCATCCTCTCCCGGCTGGCGAACCCGGACGGCGACGTGCTGTGGCAGCCGGGCGGGCAGCCTTAGCTCAGGGTCGGCCGCCACCGGTACAGCGTCGTGGAGTCGCTGGGCCAGGGGGTTTCCGCGGCGCCTCGAAGCTCGAAGTCGTCGACGGCGAGGTCGACGCGACGCCACCCCGCCTCCCTGGGTTCGGACGGGCCGGCCACGCGCACGAGACCGAGGACCCTGGGCTCGATCGCACCGCAGCTGAACCGGATCGTCCTCCCAGAAGCACACGCCGCAGATCTCGTAGGAGCCCGGGGGCTCCCCGAACACCAGGTGCCCGCAGCAGGGGCACGGATAGCCCGCTTAGGCAACCACGAGCGTCAGCCGTGCTCGCGCGCCGCCCGAAAGCGCTCGAGCTCCGGCAGCTCGTCGAACTCGCCCATCAGATCCCCCAGCCCTCCCGCAGCGTCGCCAGCGCCTGGTGGAAGCCCGGGAAGGTCTTCTTCACGCAGTCCGGGTCGTCCAGGGTGATGCCGTCCGTGTGCAGGCCCGTGATGCTGAACGCCATCGCGATCCGGTGGTCGCGGCGGCACTTGATCTGCGCGCCGACCGGTGTGCCCGGCTGGATCTCGATCCAGTCGCGGCCCGTCTCCACCTCGATGCCCAGCGCGCGCAGGTTCTCCTCGCACGCGTCCAGGCGGTCGCACTCCTTGATGCGCGTGTTGTAGACGTCCTCGATGCGCACCGGCCCGGACGCGAACGGGGCGATCGCCGCCAGGGTCGGGACGGTGTCCGAGATGTCGCGCATGTTCACCGTGACGCCGCGCAGGCCGTCCGACGGGCCGGCCACCGTGACCGAATCGGGAGTCAGCTCGACGTGCGCGCCCATCTGCTCCAGGACGTCCACGAAACTCAGGTCGCCCTGCAGCGCGGACGAGCCGAGGCCCGGGATGGTCACCGTGCGGCCGGTGACCGCCGCCGCGGCCAGGAAGTAGCTCGACGTCGACGCATCGGGCTCCACCGGGTAGTCGCACGCCTGGTACGGCGTCGGCGGAACGACGAACGTCTGGCCTTCGCGTCGGACGTCCACACCGAATTGCCGCATCATCGAAAGCGTGATCTCGACGTAGGGCACCGACACCAGGTCGGTCACCGTGATCCGCAGGCCCTCCGCGGTCAGCGGCCCGAGCAGCAGCAAAGCCGTCAGGAACTGCGAGGACAGCCCCGCGTCGAGGGTCAG
The DNA here is from genome assembly GCF_046548815.1 of Amycolatopsis sp. cmx-4-83. Lineage (NCBI taxonomy): Bacteria > Bacillati > Actinomycetota > Actinomycetes > Pseudonocardiales > Pseudonocardiaceae > Amycolatopsis > Amycolatopsis sp. cmx-4-83. Next base: position 329,278 of record NZ_JAEBEF010000005.1, read on the forward strand.
CGAACCGCCCTTGACGCCGTTCGCGCGGACCGTCAGCGGGTGGTGGCCGGGCTCGCCCTCGAAGGTGAGGTCGACGCCGAGCTCCTGCAGCGCGTCGGTCAGCGGCCCGAGCGGGCGGCGGCGCATCTGGTCGGACGCGTCGAAGTGGAACGTCCCGGCGCCGGCCGCGGCCAGGGCGGGCAGGAACCGGGCCGTCGTGGCGCCGTCGCGGCAGAAGACGTCGGCGGAAGCGACGCCCGGGCCCGCGGGCCGGCCCTCGATGGTCCACGCGCCGGGCTGCCGGTCGACGCGGTAACCGAGCTTGACGAGCCCCTCGGCGAAGCCCTCGGTGTCGTCCGAGTGCAGCGGACGGCCGAGGGTCGTGGTGCCGTGCGCGGCAGCGGCCAGGAACAAGCCGCGGGCGGTGACGGATTTGGAGCCGGGGATCTCGACGAGGGTCACGAACCCCAGTTTAGTGGGGCTGGATCTCGGCCATCGGGCCCCAGTCGGAGGCGTCCTGGACGTTGATGATCCGCGGGTTGTCGCTGATGTAGGCACCCAGGTTCGCGACCGCCCACTTGAAGTGGTCGGAGCCGACGTGCGCGACGGCGGCGTCCTGGCCTTCGAAGCCCTCGACCAGCACGTACGTGTTCGGGTCCTCGAGGCTGCGGGACCACTCGAAGAACCGGTTGCCGTCTTCGGCGCGGGTATTCCGGGTATAGTCGGCGACGATTTCCGGCCAGTTTTCGGCGTGCTCCGGCTTGACCGGGAACTTGACCACGATGAAGATCATGGCCTCAACCGTAAGCCAAAACGGCGGCCGTGACTGTCCCAGTTTGAGACAAGGACAGCGTCAGGAAGCCCGGGGAAGACGTCGCCCGGGCGGGGCGGATTCCAGCCAGGAGAGGAACCCGGTGAGCGCGCCCGGGCCCATGGCGATCTCGATCGCTTCCTGGGTCTCCGACTCGCAGCGCAGCACCGTCGAGCCCTCGGGAACGGCGTAGGCCTCGCTCCCGGACGGGTCGCGCCGGTCGGCGATCTGCATGCTTTCGCGCTGGAAGACGCGGTCCGGACCGGTCCGCAGGCTCCACACGCGGTACCAGACGAACTCGTCGCCCTCGTAGCGGCCGAGCCCCAGGTGCCAGCTGGACCGCGCGGCGTCCGGACGCCACCGCAGCGCGACGCTCACGCCCCCGCCGCGGCGCATCCGGATCCACCGCTGGCCGTACCAGGCGGCCAGCACGGCGAGCACGATCAGGAGCCCGACTACCACCACGGTGATCTTCACGGCCCGGCTCCTGCCCGTCTCGCGCTCAGGCCGACTGACCTGCCGCGCGGAGCTGGGCCGTGGCCCTCGTCCGCTCGGTCTCGTCGTCGGCGTTCAAGGCCGCCTTCGCCGCGTCGACGTCGATCTCGTCGGACAGTTCGGCGCTCTCGGCGAGGATGCTCACCCCGGTGGCGGTGACCGACAGGAACCCGCCGTGCACGGCCGCGCAGACCGTCTCGCCGTCGGTCGTCGTCACCTTGACGACGCCACCTTCGACGAGCTGCCCGAGCACGGGTTCGTGGCCGGCCATGATGCCGATCTCGCCCTCGGTGGTCTGGGCCACCACGAAAGTGGCGGTACCCGACCAGAGACGGCGCTCGACGGCCACCAGCTCCACGGACATCTCAGCCACGTAGCACTCCTTCGCTCGGGGTGTTACCACCGAGTGTAATAGGTCGGTCCTGAGTTACGAGAACGGCGGGGGCCCGTGTCCACAGTGGACACAGCCCCCGCCGCGCTCGGGAGATCACTTCTTGGTGATTTCCTTGTACTTCTTCTCGAGGTCTTCGAGGCCACCGATACCCAGGAACGCCTGCTCCGGGTAGTGGTCGAAGTCACCCTTGGTGATGCGGTCGAACGACTCGATCGTCTCCGACAGCGGCACCGTCGAGCCCGGGATCTGCGTGAACGCCTCGGCGACCAGCATGTTCTGCGACAGGAACCGCTCGATGCGGCGCGCGCGCTGAACGGTCAGCTTGTCCTCTTCCGAGAGCTCGTCCATACCGAGGATCGCGATGATGTCCTGCAGTTCCTTGTACTTCTGCAGGATCCGGATGACCTCGGAAGCCACGCGGTAGTGGTCCTCACCGACGATGGCCGGGTCGAGGATCGTCGACGTCGACGCCAGCGGGTCCACCGCCGGGAAGATGCCCTTCTGGAAGACACCACGCGAGAGCTCGGTGGTGGCGTCCAGGTGGGCGAACGTCGCGGCCGGGGCCGGGTCGGTGTAGTCGTCCGCGGGGACGTAGATCGCCTGCATCGAGGTGATCGACCGGCCTCGCGTCGAGGTGATCCGCTCCTGCAGCTGGCCCATCTCGTCGGCCAGCGTCGGCTGGTAACCCACGGCCGAAGGCATGCGGCCCAGCAGGGTCGACACCTCGGAACCGGCCTGGGTGAACCGGAAGATGTTGTCGATGAACAGCAGCACGTCCTGGTTCTGCACATCGCGGAAGTACTCCGCCATGGTCAGCGCGGACAGGGCGACGCGCATGCGCGTGCCCGGCGGCTCGTCCATCTGGCCGAACACGAGGGCGGTGTCGTTGATGACGCCGTCCTCGGACATCTCCAGGAAGAGGTCGTTGCCCTCGCGGGTGCGCTCGCCGACACCGGCGAACACCGAGGTACCACCGAAGTTCCGGGCGACGCGGGTGATCATCTCCTTGATGAGCACCGTCTTGCCGACGCCGGCACCGCCGAACAGGCCGATCTTGCCGCCCTCGACGTACGGGGTCAGCAGGTCGACGACCTTGAGGCCGGTCTCCAGCATCGTCGTCTTGCCCTCGAGCTGGTCGAAGGAAGGCGGGTTGCGGTGGATGCCCCAGCGCTCGAGGTCGTCGCCGTAGCCGGGCTCGTCGAGGCACTCGCCGAGGGCGTTGTAGACGTGGCCCTTGACCTTGTCGCCGACCGGGACCGTGATCGGGCCGCCGGTGTCGGTGACCTCGGCGCCGCGCACCAGGCCGTCCTGCGGCTGCAGGGAGATGGTGCGGACGAGGTTGTCACCCAGGTGGCTGGCCACCTCGAGGGTCACGGTCTTGCGGAGCTGCTCGAACTCGATCTCGACCTTGAGGGCGTTGAACTGGTCGGGCACGGAACCGCGCGGGAACTCGACGTCGACGACCGGCCCGGTCACCGAGACGATGCGCCCCTTGGCGCGCGGGGCTTCAGTACTGGTCATCAATCATCACTTCCTGCTGCGGTGAGCGCGTTCGCGCCACCGACGATTTCGGAGATCTCCTGGGTGATCTGCGCCTGGCGGGCCTGGTTCATCTCCCGCGTCAGGTTGCCCACCAGCTCGTTCGCGTTGTCCGACGCCGCCTTCATCGCGGTCCGGCGGGCGGCCAGTTCGGACGCCGCGGACTCGAGGAAAGCCGCGTAGAGACGCGTGTTGATGTACTTCGGCAGGAGCGCGTCCAGCAACTTGTCGGCACTGGGCTCGAACTCGTAGCTGGGGAGCAGCCCGGCGGGCTTCTCCTCTTCGCCTTCGGAGTACTCGACCTCGAGCGGCGCGACGCGCTTGGCGATCGGCCGCTGGGTCAGCATCGACACGAACTCGGTGTAGACGATGTGGATCTCGTCGACACCCGTGATGCCGTCGGCGTTGCCGTGCGCGTCGTCCGCGCCCAGCATGAACGACTCCACCAGGGCGTCCCCGACCTCGACCGCGTTGGTGTAGCCCGGCTGGTCGGAGAAGCCCGTCCAGCCGTTCACGACGTCGCGGTTGCGGAACCGGTAGTAGTTCAGCCCCTTGTTGCCGGTGACGTAGACCTCGGGCTCCTTGCCCTCCTTGCGGAGGAGGGCGAGCAGCTCTTCGGTCGCGCGCAGCACGTTGGAGTTGTACCCGCCGCACTGGCCCTTGTCGCTGGTCACGACCAGGACAGCGGCCCGCTTCGGGTTCGGGCGCTCGACCAGCATGGGGTGGTCGAGCGTGGTGGCCGCGCCGGCCAGCGCCGAGAGCACGTTGGTGATCTCGTCCGCGTACGGCCGGGAGGCGGCGACCCGCGCCCGCGCCTTCGTGATGCGCGCGGTGGCGATGAGCTCCATCGCCTTCGTGATCTTGCCGATGGACTTGGTCGCCTTGATGCGCGACCGGAGTTCCCGGAGTTGTGCGGCCATGAGCTACCAGCTCACTTCTTCGGGGCGGGCTTGTTGACCTTGACGGTCTCCTGCCCGACCTTGTCGGCTTCCATGGCGTCCGCGTTCTCCTCGAGCGGCTTGCCCTCGGAGGTCGTGAACTCCTTCTTGAACTCGTTCACGGCGGCGACCAGCTTGTCCGCGGTCTCGTCCTCGAACTTGCCGGTGTCGCGGATCGCGCCCAGGACCTCGGCGTGCTTGCGGCGGGCCGAGTCCAGGAACTCGTGGTTGAAGCGGCGCACGTCCTCGGTCGGGACCGAGTCGTAGTGGCCGTTCGTGCCCAGGTACACCGTGGCGACCTGCTCCTCGACCGGGACCGGCGAGTACTGCGGCTGCTTGAGCACCTCGTACAGGCGGGCACCGCGCTCGAGCTGCGCCTTCGACGCGTCGTCGAGGTCCGAAGCGAAGGCGGCGAACGCCTCCAGCTCGCGGTACTGCGACAGGTCGATCCGGAGCGAGCCCGCGACGTTCTTCATCGCCTTGACCTGCGCGGCACCACCCACGCGGGACACCGAGATGCCCACGTCGATGGCCGGGCGCTGACCGGCGTTGAAGAGGTCCGACTGGAAGAAGCACTGACCGTCGGTGATCGAGATGACGTTGGTCGGGATGTAGGCCGACACGTCGTTCGCCTTGGTCTCGATGATCGGGAGACCGGTCAGCGAGCCGGCGCCCAGCTCGTCCGACAGCTTCGCGCACCGCTCGAGGAGACGGGAGTGCAAGTAGAAGACGTCGCCCGGGAAGGCTTCACGGCCCGGCGGGCGGCGCAGCAGCAGCGAGATCGCGCGGTACGCGTCGGCCTGCTTGGTCAGGTCGTCGAACACGATGAGGACGTGCTTGCCCTCGAACATCCAGTGCTGGCCGATGGCCGAGCCGGTGTACGGCGCGATCCACTTGAAGCCGGCGGAGTCCGAAGCCGGCGCGGCGACGATGGTGGTGTACTCCATCGCGCCCGCGTCCTCGAGGGACTTCTTGACCGCGGCGATCGTCGAGCCCTTCTGGCCGACGGCGACGTAGATGCAGCGGACCTGCTTCTTCTCGTCGCCGGAGTCCCAGTTGGCCTTCTGGTTGATGATCGTGTCCACGGCGACGGCGGTCTTGCCCGTCTTGCGGTCACCGATGATCAGCTGGCGCTGGCCGCGGCCGATCGGGGTCATCGCGTCGATGGCGGTGATGCCGGTCTGCAGCGGCTCCGACACCGGCTGGCGCTCGACCACCGAAGCGGCCTTGACCTCCAGCGGACGGCGGTCGGTGGTCTCGATCTCGCCGAGGCCGTCGATGGGAGCGCCCAGCGGGTTGACGACGCGGCCGAGGTAGCCGTCGCCGACCGGCACCGACAGGACCTGCCCGGTGCGCTTGACCTGCTGGCCCTCTTCGATGCTTTCGAAGTCGCCGAGGATCGCGGCACCGATGGAGCGCGCGTCCAGGTTCAGTGCGACGCCCAGGACGCCGCCGGGGAACTCGAGCAGCTCGTTGGCCATGGCCGAGGGCAGGCCCTCGATGTGGGCGATGCCGTCACCGGCGTCGATCACGGTGCCAACTTCTTCCCGGCTCACGTCCGGGGCGTAACTCGAGACGTAGTTCTCGATCGCGCTACGGATCTCATCCGAGGAGATCGTCAGCTCGGCCATGTCTTTCCCGCTCTCGCTTCGTTCTTGCCAGTATGCAAAGTCTTGTGTGACCTGGGGCTATGCCCGGGCCAGCCGCCTGCGCAGGGCCGCCAGCTGTCCCGCCGCGCTCCCGTCGATGACCTCGTCGCCGACGCGGACGACGAGCCCGCCGCCGAGCCGGGGGTCGACCTCGACGTGCAGCGCGATCGGCCGCCCGTAGATGTCGTCGAGCTTCGCGCCGAGCTGGGCGACCTGCTCGTCGGTCAGGGCGTTCGCGCTGGTCACGTACGCGACCGAGCGCTGACGGCGTTCCGCGGCCAGCTTGACCAGCTTGTCGAGCCCGACGCCGACGCCACGGCCCTTGGCCCGGCGCACGACCTGCTCGACGAGGGTCTCGGTGACCACGTCCACCTTGTCGGCGAACAGCCCGCGCACCAGGGTGCGCTTCGCGTCCGCGGGCCCGGTGAGGTCCGACAGCGCGGCCTCGAGCTCCGGGTGGTTGGCCACGACGCGCGCGACCTGGAAGAGCTGGGACTCGACGGTGTCGACGTTCCCGGTCTTCTCGGCCGCGGTCAGCAGCGCCGAACGACCGAGCGACTCGAGCCCGTCGGTCAGCTCACGAGGGCTGGACCAGCGGCTGCCCGCCACGGCGTCGAGCACCTTCAGGGCCGGCTCGGACAGCTTGCCGTCGAACAGCCCGCGCACCAGCGCGGTGCGCGCCTCCGACGACGCCGAGGCGTCACTCACCGCTCGGCGCAGGCCGATCTCACGGTCCAGCAGGTCGACGACCGAGAGCAGCTCGTCGCCGACCGTGGCCGCGTCGGCTCCCGCGTCGGCCAGAACCTCGCCGAGGCGTTCCTCGGCGAGGCCGAGCGCTTCACGGCTCGCAGCATGCAGCGTCATTCCGGTCTACTTCCCCGCTCCACCAGCGGCACCGGCGGTCTCCAGTTCCGCGAGGAACCGGTCGACGGTGCCACGACGGCGCGCCTCGTCTTCGAGCGACTCGCCGACGATGCGGCTGGCCAGCTCCACGGCGTTGCGGCCCATGTCGGCCCGCAGCTCGGCGATGATCTGCGCCTTCTGGGCCTGCAGCTGCGCCTGGCCCTGGGCGACGATGCGCTGGGACTCGGCTTCCGCGTCGGCCCGCAGCTCCGCCTTGATCTGCTCGGCTTCGAGCCGGGCGTCGTCACGGATCTTCGCGGCCTCGGTGCGGGCCTCGGCCAGCTGCGCCTTGTACTTGGCCAGCGCCTCTTCGGCCTCGGCCTGGGCCTTCTCGGCCTTCTCGATGCCACCCTCGATCTTCTGCGCACGCTCTTCGTACGCGGCCTCGAAGCGAGGGACGACGTACTTCTTGAGGATGAACAGCAGGATGAGGAAGGCGACGATGCCGAGGATCAGCTCCGAGATCTCGGGGATGATCGGGTTGTGCGTTTCGCCCTCTGCGGCGAGGACCAAGGCACTGTTCAGCACGGCGTCTCCTTAAAGCGATGAGCCGAAACTCAGGCGGCGGAGGCGATGAAGTAGATGACGATGCCGATCAGGGCGAGCACCTCGGTAAGCACGAAGGTCGAGAAGCCGATGCCCTGCAGCTTGCCCTGCGCCTCCGGCTGACGCGCGGTGCCGTTGATGACGGCCGCGAAGATCAGGCCCACGCCGATGCCCGGGCCGATCGCGCCCAGGCCGTAACCGATGGCCGCGAGGCCGGCGTTGAGGTTGACCTGCTCCGCGGCGGCCTGGGCCAGAACGATGTTGCTCACGTGCATTTCCCTTCACTTCGGTCCACGCGCTCGCGTGGATCGGGGGCTTGTGTTCTCAGTGCTCCGACGCCAGCGCAGCGCCGATGTACCCAGCCGACAGCAGGGCGAAGATGTAGGCCTGCAGCACCTGGATGAAGGCCTCGAGGAACGTCATCCCGATGGCGAAGATCCACGCCACCAGCGAGACCGGCTTCAGCGCCCAGCTCGACGTCTCGGTCAGCAGGAAGGTGCCGCCGAGGGTGAACACCGCCAGGATCAGGTGACCCGCGAACATGGCGGCGAAAACACGGATGGCGAGCGTGAGCGGGTTGAGGAAGAACTTCTCCGCGAACTCGATCAGCGAGAAGAGCGGCAGCACCGCCTTCGGCACACCCGGCGGGGCCAGTTCCTTCTTGAAGTAGCCCGCGAAACCGTGCCGCTTGAACCCGGCGTAGTGGTAGACCGGGTAGACGACGAGGACCGACAGGGCGACCGGGAAGCCGAATCGCGCCATGGTCGGGAACTGCAGGACGGGGATGATCCCGTAGAGGTTGTTCACCAGCACGAAGGTGAACAGTGCGAAAACGAGGGGGACGAACGACTTGAAGTCCTTCGAACCGATCTGCTCGCGCGCGATGTTGTTGCGGCTGAAGTCGTAGATCGACTCGGCGACGAACTGCCCCTTGCTCGGAACGACCTTGAGCTTGCGGGTCGCCAGCAGGAAGTACGTCGCGATGATGACCACCGAAAGCACGACGAGCAGCATCGGCTTGGTGACCGAGCCGAACAACGGCGGCAACTCGAAGCTTTCGGCGCCGGGCGGCGCGAATACCGCACCCTCGGCCAAAACCAGCGCGCCCACTGGGCTCCTTCCGGTTCTCCCGGCCGGCGTTCACTCCGCCGGGGGAATCGTCACGATCTGGACTTAACGTACCCGATACGTATCGGGACGTCGGAGGCGGCTACCCCACTGTCCGCAGAACACGCCTTCACGTTCTGCACACGGAGTTTCTCGCGTGAACACTGCCCTGCGGTCTACTTCGGACCAGTGGCGGACGAGGCGGAACTACACGGTCGCCACACTGCTGATCGCGGTTCGTCTTAGGGAGTGCGCGGACGAGGCCGCCACCCTTGACGCGGACCATACCAGCAGGTCAATCAGTGCCGTACACGCGTACTCCATACCCACCGATCAGCCCAGGACTTAGGTCCCGGGTCCGCTAGGGACCGAGGTCCGGACCGGACCGGGACCCGCTCCGGAACGGCCCAGTTGAGGGGTCCCGGGTCGCCCTCGGGCGAGCGGGTGACGTGTCCCCGGTCACACTCGTGCGGCCGCAGCGGGGTTCACCCAGCGTAACGGAACAGTCCGGCAAAACAGACGGCGTCAGGAGGGGATGATCGTCGGGATCTTGGTCTTGCGGAACGCGGCGAACTCGGCCGCGGCGGCCAGCAGGATGGCGACGATCATGGTGATGCCGAGCGAAAGCGGGTGCAGCGCGGTGACGCCCTTCAGCGCGGTGAGGGCGCCGAACAGCAGCACGATCTTCACCACGTACCCACCGAGCGCGATGACCATGACGAACATCGGGTCCTGGCCGGCGCTGAAGCGCATCAGCCCGAGGGTCGACAGCGACGCGATCAAGGCGAGCACCCCGCCGACGAGCGACCCGAGGAAGCCGTGCAGCCCGAAGAGGACGCTGAAGAGCGCGATGCAGACCACCACGGCGGGCGGGGTCACCAGCAGCGAAGCCTTGGTCATCGCCCGGGCCGCCTGCAGCACCACCTTGGCGTGCGGGTTCTCCTGGTCCTGCGTTTCGGTCTCGCTCACAGCTGACTCCCTGCTCGGTTCGTGTCCGAGTGTAGAGAACCCCGCCGGTCAGGTGCCCGGCTGGTTGCGCGAGCGCAGTCTCGGGACGATCGAGACCACCACCGCGAACACCAGCCCGACCCCGATGATCCACAGCGCCGCGGCGTCGTCGAACAGCGTCACCGACACCGCGCCGAAGGCGAGGATCCCCGCCCACAAGTAGATGAGCAGCACCGCGCGGCGTTGGGAATGGCCGATCTCCAGCAGGCGGTGGTGCAGGTGCATCTTGTCCGCCGCGAACGGGCTTTCGCCGCGGCGGGTGCGGCGGATGACCGCCATGATCAGGTCCAGCAGCGGGACGAACAGCACCGCCGCCACGACCACCAGCGGGGACAGCAGCGCGATCGCGTCCTTGCCGCTGAACTGCGGGTACGGGACGCGACCGGACGCCGACGTCGTCGCGCCCGCGAGCATCAGGCCGATCATCATCGAGCCCGAGTCGCCCATGAAGATCTTCGCGGGCTGGAAGTTGTACGGCAGGAACCCCAGACACGCTCCCGCGAGCGTCGCCGCGATCAGCGCGGGCGGGTACGTGCCGACGTCGCCGCCCGAGCTGTCCAGCAGGCCCAGCGAGAACGCGCACGTCGCCGCCGCCGCGATGAAGCCGAGGCCGCCGGCCAAGCCGTCGAGGCCGTCCACGAAGTTCATCGCGTTGACCATCACCACGACCATCACGACCGTGAGCAGCGCGCCCTGGTTCTTGTCGAGCACCAGCACCGAGCCGAACGAACCGCCGGTGCCGCCCCACGGCACCCAGAACGACACCCACTGGACGCCGAAGATGACCAGGATCCCGGCGCACATCACCTGGCCGGCCAGCTTCGTCCAGGCGTCGAGCTCGAACCGGTCGTCGAGCGCGCCGATCAGCGAGATCACGCCCGCCGCGAGCAACACGCCGACCGAGTCGAACGACGCGTCGAAGCCGTGCGACAGCGCGGGCAGCTGGTGGGCCAGGCCCATCGCGCCGGCGACGCCGAGGAAGATGCCGATCCCGCCCATCCGCGGGATCGGGGCGACGTGGACGTCGCGCGCCCGCGGGTTCGCGATCGCGCCGACGCGGATGGCGAGCCGGCGGACGAGGCCGGTGAGCAGGTAGGTCACCGCCGTCGCGGTCAGCGCGACGAGGATGTATTCCCGGATGGGGAGGAGACCGGATGTGGGCGGCACGGGTGCGTCACGCTCGCGGGGTCGGGGTCACCCGCGACACGCTATCGTGTCGCGGTTTCCGCCGTGATCCGGCTTCAGGCCAACGATTCCGCGGGTACACCGAGCACCTCCGCGACGGCCGTCTTGCTCACCGAACCCTCGCGCAGCACCACCGGTTCGGCGCCCGTGAGGTCCACAATGGTCGACGCGACGGGCTCGCCGCTCGACCCGCCGTCGAGGTACACCGCGACCGAGTCGCCGAGCTGCTCCTGCGCCTCCTGCGCGGTGCTCGCCGGCGGCCGCCCGGAGACGTTCGCGCTCGACACGGCCATCGGGCCGACGTCGCGCAGCAGCTCCAGCGCCACCGGGTGCAGCGGCATCCGGAGCATCACGGTGCCGCGGGCGTCGCCGAGGTTCCACTGCAGGCTCGGCGCGTGCGGGAGCACGATGGACAGATCGCCGGGCCAGAAGGCTTCGATGAGCGCGCGCGCCTGCGGCGGGACGCCGAGCACCAGGCCGTCCACAGTGGACCAGGACCCGACGAGCACGCCCACCGGCATGTCCGGGCCGCGGTTCTTCGCGCGCAGCAGCGCCTGGACGGCGCCGGCGTCGAACGCGTCGGCACCGATGCCGTACACCGTGTCGGTCGGCAGGACCACCAGCCTGCTCGACCGCACCGCACCCGCCGCAGCGGCCAGCCCGTCGGCCCGGGTGTCGCGCTTGCTGCAGTCGTAGACCACGCTCATGGCGCCCAAGCGTAGTCCGGCCGCCGCCGGGGACGTTCGCCGCGTCACACCCCGCGCCGCCGGGGGCGCCCCCGTCTTCAACGCTACCGGCGGGCACCGACAGTTCCCGGCGCCCGCGGCGCGCACGACCGGACTTGTCCACATCACCTGCCACGGCGTAAGGGGTCGTTCACGCCGCTGGGGGCTTGGGCCCGGCGAAGTCGGATCGGCGTGGCCGGCCCAGCGGCTCGCGACGTCATGAACGAGTCGTTCACCCCACCGGACGCGGTGAAAGAGTCGTTCACGCCGCCGAAGGCCTGGGCCCGACGAAGTCGGATCGGCGTGGCCAGCCCACCGGCCCGCGACGTCATGAACGAGTCGTTCACCCCACCAGACGCGGTGAAAGAGTCGTTCACGCCGCCGAAGGCCTGGGCCCGACGAAGTCGGATCGGCGTGGCCGGCCCAGCGGCCCGCGACGTCATGAACGAGTCGTTCACCTCACCAGACGCGGTGAAAGAGTCGTTCATGACGGCCGGACCCGGGATCACCGCCCACTCCTGACAACCGGCCAGACTTTCGTCGTGGGGCAAGCGGGTAGACCTCGCCGCGAGGCAGAACTCCGGCAGCGGGGCTCAATACGGTCGATCACCGGGAACCGGCAAAACCCGTGGGTTCCCAGTGAAGGAGCCGCAGATGCGTTCCAGAACCCCGAAGGCGCTCGCCCTGCTCGCCGCGGCCGCCGTGCTGACCGGTCTCGGCGCGGGCACCGCCGCGGCCGAGCCGCTCACCCGTGGCTGGCCCGCCCCCATCGACGCCGCGCAGTGGGAGAACCAGGACCACATGACCTGGTCCGACTACAAGAAGGTCCCCGGCACGAACTGGGCCGACCCGGCCCTGAAGCCGACCCAGCGCACCTTCAAGGGCGCCGTCGTCCTCGCCGACTACCCGGACCAGGACTTCGTCGTCACCAAGCCGGCGAACTCGACCGTGTTCGGCAACCCCGCGCCGGCCGCCGCGAACATCCCGCGGGCCAACGTCGCGAAGTACTACCAGGACTTCCTCAACAAGCCCGAAGCCCTCAACAACGGCCACACGATCAACGAGTACTGGATGGAGGACTCCGGCGGCCGGTTCGGCGTGCAGCTGACCGCGTTCGGGCCGTACCGGATGCCCGGGAAGTCCTACGAGTACGGCATGGAGTTCCAGCCGAGCGCCTGCCCGCCCGGCGCGAACTGCGCGCGGGACATCCGCAAGGACGCCGGGGACGCCTGGCGCGCCGACGTCGGCGACACCGCGAACCAGTTCGACTTCGTCTTCTACCTCTCCGCCGGCCAGGACGAGAGCTCGACCTGGCAGGAGTTCGGCGAGATGAAGTTCGGCACCAAGGAGAACGTGCCCGACGCGTTCGGCCCGCCGAACCACGACCTGCCCAACTACGCGGCGACGCGGTACGTGCCGTGGACGTCGTGGGCGTCGGCCGCCAGCATCTGGCCCAACGCCCAGGACGGCAGCTCGGTGCAGGCCGAGAGCTCCGGCCAGTCGACCTACGCGCACGAGTTCAGCCACATCCTGGGCATCGGCGACAACTACAACAACCCGTTCGGCGTGCCGCCGTCCCGCAGCTACAGCGGACCGTGGGACATGCTCTCGCGCGGCACGTTCAACGGGCCCGGCGGCCCGCACACGCGCTGGCAGATCCCGGCGACGCAGGGCAGCTCGATGGGCGCCCAGCACCAGCTGCGCAACAAGCTGAAGCTCGGCATCGTCGACCCGGCGGACGTCCTGCAGCTGGACCGGAACGACCTCGCGAAGACCGGTCCGGTGTCCGCGCGCCTCACCGCGCGCGAGACCGAGGCGCAGCCGGGCGCGTTCACCGGGCTGAACATCAAGCTCACCGGCGGGGACAAGGCGCCGAAGTGCGACCGGGCGAAGGACCCGTTCTGCGACGGCGGCGGCTACGACAACTACACCGTCGAGGTCGTGGACCGGATGGGCGCGGACTCCTTCGCGCCGGACTCCGGCGTCATGATCACCAAGACGAAGAACAAGGACAACGCGCCCTTCGACTGGGTGATCGACGCGAACCCGCAGGACATCGGCATCACCGACTACACGAAGCCGGACGGCACGCCGGTGAAGATCACCATCGGCGACTACCGGCAGCTCAACGACGCCCTGTTCAAGGCGGGCACCGAGGCGTCGAGCCCGTACGAGTACACCGACCAGGCGAACCGGCTGCGGTTCCTGATCACCGACCTGGCCCGTGACCGCCGCGGCATCCTGTCGTACACGGTGACGGTGGCTTCCCTGGACGGCTCGGGCAGCCAGGCGCGCGGTGCGGCGGTGACCCCGGCCCCGCCGGCGTTCGCCCGCGGCGGCCTCGCGACCTGCGACTTCGGCCTGCTCAACACGGGTGCGGCCCGCGGCGCGCAGGCACCGTACGACACCGACACCTACCGGCTGAGCGTGTCGACGGACGCCCGCGGCTGGGCGGTCCGCCTCCCGAACGAGCTGACGACGGCGAAGTTCGGCGGCCACGTGAAGGTGCCGGCGTACGCGAAGCGCGGCCAGGGCGGCGACCTCGCGGCCCGGGTGAAGCTGACGGCGACCTCGGTGAGCGACCCGTCGAAGACGGCGACGGCCAGCTGCACGGCCTTCGGCTTCTGACCCCGCCCGACCGCCGCGAATGGCTCATTCGGGACCACTGCGGTCCCGAATGAGCCATTCGCGGCATCCGCGGACCGGCTTCGGCCCGGAACTGTCGGTGCCTGCCGGTAGCGTGGAAAACGGGGGCGCCCCCGCGAGCGGCTCAGCTCACGTCCGGCGCGGCTTCCGCCCGTTCCACCATCGCGACCAGCCCGGCGGTGCGCTCCAGCACCAGCTCGTTGCCCGGGAAGCGCGCTTCGGCGGCGGTCATCAGCGACTCGCGGATCACCCGCATGATCTCGGCCGCCTGCGCCGCGGAGAACATGTCGAGCGCGATGAACGCGTAGTCCCCCGCCACGAATTCCCGCAGCCGCGCGGCCAGCCCCGGATCCTCGACCCGGTCGGCGACCACTTCGAGCACCCACTGCACGTGCGCGCCGCTCGGCATCCACGCGAGGTCGAGCGGGACCTTCCCCGGCGGGTTCACGACGAAGTCCCCCGACACGGCTCAGCCCAGGCGGCGCGCGGTCACGAACCGGGCGCGTCCGGTCAGGTCCGCGTGGCCTTCGACGCCCGTCAGCACCCGCCGCGCGCGCACCAGCGCCGGCACCGCCGAGCCGTGCGTGTCGTCGTGCTCGATGGCCAGGCCGCCGCCCGGCCGGAGCAGGCGGGCGCCCGCCGCGATCGCGTGGCGGATCACCGCCAGGCCGCTCTCCTCGGCGAACACCGCGCGCGGCGGGTCGTGCTCGGCCACCTCCGGGGGCACCGGGGTGCCCTCCGGGACGTACGGCGGGTTGCACAGCACCAGGTCGACCAGGCCGTCGAGCTCGGCGAACATCGTCGGGTCGCTGATGTCGCCGGAGTACAGCCGGATCGGGGTGTTGCCCGCGTCGGCGTGGACGTCCGCGTTGTGCCGGGCCCAGGCCAGCGCCTGCGGGTCGACGTCCACCGCGTAGACCACCGCGTCCGGCCGCGCGTGCGCGACCGCCAAGGCCAGCGCCGCGGACCCGGTGCACAGGTCGACCACCACCGGGAATTCGCGGCCCTGCAGGAACTTGACGCCCCATTCGAGCAGCAGCTCGGTCTCCGGCCGCGGCACGAACACGCCGGCGCCGACCGCGACGGTGATCTCGCCGAGCGCGGCCCAGCCGGTCAGGTACTGCAGCGGGATCCGCTTCGCGCGCTGCTGGACGAGCTGGCCGATGGCCTCGATGACCGGCGGGTCGACCAGCGGCACCATCGGCAGGCGCCCGCGTTCGACCCCGAGCACGTGCGCGGCGATCACCTCGGCGTCGAACCGCGGCGAGGCGACGCCCGCGCGCTCGAGGATCCGGGTGGCCTCGATGATGGCCAGGCGCAGCGGCTGCCGATTCACTCGTCGTCCTTCACCTCGTCAAGCCTGGCACACCAGGCGGAACTCCCCCGTGAGGACACGCGCCGGTCCTACGCCGTCCAGCGTATCGAGGCGCCCTCGGCCTTCGTCGGAGACGCCGGTGCGTTCCGCGAGCTCGCCGATCCGCGGCTCCCACCCCCTGAACGGCCGACCTCCACACCGGCGTGAATGCCTAACGTCGCGGTCATGACCGAACACTTCCCGGACCTCGAAGTCGTCCTGCCGAACGAGCAGCCGGACGTCGAGCCCGCCCGGATCGCCGAGCTCGCCCGCCGCGCCGAGGAGCTCGGGTACCGCGCCGCCTGGCTGCCCGACCACCTGATCCCGCCCGGCCCCTTCGGCGAGGTGTTCGGCGGGGTCCACGAGCCGCTCGTCACCCTCGCCCACCTCGCCGCCGTGACCAGCCGGATCCGGCTCGGGACGGCGGTGCTGATCCTGCCGCTGCGGGAGCCGTTCGCGCTGGCCAAGCAGGCCGCGACGCTGGCGAGGCTGTCCGGGCACCGGTTCGACCTCGGGGTCGGCGCCGGCTGGAACGAACCGGAGTTCACCGAGGTCGGCGTGGACTTCGGCAGCCGAGGGAAGCAGACCGACGCGTCGCTGGACCTGCTCGCCGAGCTGTTCCGCACCGGCCGCGGCCCCGGCGGCGGGTACTTCGAGCCGCGGCCGGCGCGGCCGGTGCCCCTCACCGTCGGCGGCAACTCCGCGGCCGCGCTGCGCCGGGCCGTGCGGGTCGGGGCGGGCTGGTTCAGCGCCGGGCTCTCGCCAGCCGAGGTCGGCGAGCGCGCCGCAAAGCTCACGGCCATGACAAACGGCCGCGCACCACGGGTCACCGCCAGAATGGATTGGGACGGGACCGATCTCGACTCCGCGACCGCGCGGTTCCGCGCGTATATCCTGGCGGGGGCGGACGCGGTGGCCGTCCACTTCGGCCCGGCGGAGACCTTCGAGCAGCGGATGACCACGTTCACCGAGGCCGTCGCCGGACCCTAGGATGCCCGAGACGCCGACCCACGGGAGCGCCAGTGCCGACCGAGCCGACCACGCGCCGCCGGGTCGCGTTCATCTTCCCGATCTACAACGAGGAAGCGAACATCGACCTGCTGCACAGCACGGTCGACGAGGTCACCGCGCCGCTGGCCGGGCGGTACGACTTCAGCTTCCTCTACGTCGACGACGGCAGCCGCGACGGCTCGCTGGAGCGGCTGGCCGAGCTGTCCGCCCGCGACGCCCGCGTCACCGTCGTCGAGCTCTCCCGCAACTTCGGGCACCAGATGGCCGTGACCGCCGGGCTCGACCTGGTCGACGCGGACGCCGTGGTGATCATGGACAGCGACCTGCAGGACCCGCCGCGGGTGGCGCTCGAGCTGCTGGAGAAGTGGGAAGAGGGCTACCACGTCGTCTACGCGCAGCGCCGGTCGCGGCGGGACCCGCCGTTCAAGCGGTACACCGCGAGCGCGTTCTACTGGTTCCTCGGCAAGATGGCCGCGGTCGACATCCCGAAGAACACCGGGGACTTCCGGCTGATCGACCGCAAGGTGGTCGACGAGCTGCGCAAGTACCGCGAACGCGACCGGTTCCTGCGCGGCCTCGTCAGCTACGTCGGGTTCCGGCAGACCGCGGTGCTGTTCGACCGCGACAAGCGCCACGCCGGCGTCACCGGCTACCCGCTGACGAAGATGCTGCGCTTCGCCGCCGACGGCATCCTCGGGTTCTCCACGACGCCGCTGCGGATGATCACGCGGATGGGGTACCTGATCTCGCTGCTGAGCTTCCTCGGCGTGCTCTACGTCGTCGGCGTGAAGCTGTTCGCGCCGGAGACCGCGGTGCCCGGCTGGGCGTTCATCACCATCGCGATGTTCTTCCTCGGCGGCATCCAGATCATCATGCTCGGCGTGCTCGGCAGCTACATCGGCCGCACGTATTCGCAGGTCCAGAACCGGCCGCTGTACACGGTCGCGTCGGTGCGCACCGGGCTCCCCGAGCCCGCGGAAGCGGACGAAAAGAGCCGGAGCGCCGCCCGATGAGGATCGTCACGTCCACGCAGCTGCGCTTCGGCATCGTCGGGATCGGCAACACGCTGGTCGACGTCCTGGGCTACGCGCTGCTGGTCACCCTCGGTGTGCCGGTGTTCGTCGCGAACTTCCTCTCGACGACGGCCGGCATGCTGCTGTCGTTCACGCTCAACCGGAACTTCACCTTCCGGGCGAAGGACGGTGACGTCCGCCGCCAGGCGCTGCTGTTCTTCGGCGTCACCGCGTTCGGGCTCTGGGTGGTCCAGTTCGGCGTCATCTGGCTGGTCGGCAGGCTGTTCCCGGGCGTCAACGTGCTGGTGCCGAAGGGCGCGGCGATCGTCGTCGGCCTGTTCTGGAACTACCTCCTCTACCACTACGTGGTGTTCCGGCACCGGCCGGTTTCGCCCGTTCCCGGTGCAGCGCCCGCCGACTCTGCGTGATCTCGTACGCTGGTCCGGGTGCGATCCCGTGAACTGCGCTTCGGCCTGGGCGTCTTCGTCCTTTCCCTGGGCGTCCTGCTGATCCGGTTCCTCGTGCCGCGACCGGTCGGGATGGCCGACAACGGCGACGGCTGGCGCCTGCTGTGCGACCTCGGCGGCCGGCACACCGAGATCAAGCCCGAGTTCTACGTGCACTTCAGCTACGGGCCGGGCCAGGGCTGCAAGAGCGACTACATCTCGAGCCAGGCGTGGCTCGACTGGTTCGCGAGCAAGCTGGGGAAGGTGCTCGGCTCGTCCGCGGAGCTCAACCTGCTGGTGCTCGGCGCGATCACGGCCGTGCTGGTCGCGGTGGGCATCGCGGCGACCGTCCTGGCGCTCGACCTGAGCACCCGCAACCGCGTCATCGCGACGCTCCTGCTGCTGCTCGTGATGGCCGACTCGGCGTTCTTCGGCTACTTCGCCTCGGTGCTCAGCGAGGGTGCCGGGTTCCTGGGGATGCTCCTGATGGCCGGCGGCCTGCTGCTGATGCACCGCACCGGCGCCTGGCGGTACTGGGGCGCGGCGCTGACCGTGTTCGGCGCACTGATCGGCATCAACGCGAAGTCGCAGACGCTGCTGCTGATCCCGCTGTTCGTGCTGGCGCTGGTGCTGGTCAAGCCGCTGGGCAAGCGGGGGTGGGCGCGCTGGCTGCTGCCGCTGGGCGTGCTGGTGGTCGTGGGCGCGGGGACGGCGGCGGTGCAGTCCCACGGCGACCCGGCCAACGCCGAGTACCGCGAAGCGAACATGTACCACGTGGTGTTCGACAGCATCGTGGACGGCAAGCACGACACGGACGCCGACCTGGCCGCGCTGGGCCTGCCGCCGAGCGCGAAGAAGTTCATCGGCACCGGCTGGTGGGAAGCGAGCCCGTGGAAGGACGCGGACTACAACGGCTTCCGCGACAAGATCAGCCGCCGCAACGTGGTGAGCTACTACGCCTCGCACCCGCAGCGCACGCTGCAGATCCTCCAGCAGGGCGCGGTCGACACGCTCACCGCGCGCCCGGAGCGGCTGGGCAGCTTCGCCGACACGTCCGGGCAGCCGCCGATGGCGCAGGAGTTCCGCGTCCCGGTGTTCTCCGGCCTGTCCGCGCTGGCGGCGCCGCTGGGGCTGTTCGTGCTGGTCCCGTTCTGGCTGCTGATCGGCTGGGCCGGCGTCCGGGCGTTCCGCCGGTCCCGCCGCGAGTACGGGATCGTGGTGTTCTTCCTGCTGCTGTTCGCGGTGGGCCAATTCGGCCTGTCGGCGCTCGGCGAGGGCGTCGAGGGCGTGAAGCACCAGCTGCTGACGCTGTTCCCGACGGTGCTGGCGTTCGTGTTCGGGGTGCTGAGCTTCTTCCCCCGCCCGGCGGGCCCGGAGCCTGAGCCGGCGGAGGAGCCGGAGCCGGCCACCGAGGTGTTCGAGGCGTTCCGCGAGCCGGAGGAGCCCGCCGTCCGATGATGCGCGCCGCTGGGCAGGCGTGCTCGGCGGCGAGGTCGACGAGGACGGCGACTGGCACATGGTGCTGGTGGACGGCGCCCCGCGGACCGGCGTGCAGCTCGCGGTCGAGGACTTCGCCGAAGCGCACGAGCACGTCACGGCCCTCGGCGCCCGGGTGCTGAAACCGGCGAGCGGGGCCACGGCAGGCGACGACTTCCAGGTGTACGCCGACCCGGCCGGGCACCCGTTCTGCCTGTGCTGGCTGGTGCGGAAAGCCCCGCCCGCCTGAGCCGCCAGGAGCCCGAACCGAGGTCGCCAGCCGGACCTCAGCCCGCCGAAACGGCCAGGCGCTCTTCGCGGTCCGCGGTCGCCAGCGCGTCCAGGACCCCGTCCAGGTCGCCGTCCAGGACCTGGTCCAGGTTGTACGCCTTGTAGTTCACCCGGTGGTCCGAAATGCGGTTTTCCGGGAAGTTGTACGTCCGGATCCGCTCCGAGCGGTCGACCGTGCGGACCTGGGACTTGCGGGCGTCGGACGCCTTCGCGGCGGCCTCTTCCTCCGCGATCGCCTGCAGCCGCGCCTGGAGCACCTGCAGCGCCCGGGCGCGGTTCTGGATCTGGGACTTCTCGTTCTGGCAGGACACGACGATGCCGGTCGGCAGGTGGGTGATCCGCACCGCCGAGTCGGTCGTGTTGACGCTCTGGCCGCCGGGGCCCGAGGAGCGGAAGACGTCGATGCGCAGGTCGTTCGGGTCGATCTCGACCTCGACCTCCTCCGGTTCCGGGTAGATGAGCACCCCGGACGCGGACGTGTGGATGCGGCCCTGGGACTCGGTCGCCGGCACGCGCTGGACGCGGTGGACGCCGCCCTCGAACTTGAGGCGGGACCAGACGCCGTCGACGGCGGCCGCCTTCGTCTTGATCGACAGCGTGACGTCCTTGAAGCCGCCCAGGTCGGAGTCGACCGAGTCGAGGACCTCCGCCTTCCAGCCGTGGCGCTCGGCGTAGCGCAGGTACATGCGCAGGAGGTCGCCGGCGAACAGGGCCGACTCCTCGCCGCCTTCGCCGGACTTGATCTCCATCACGACGTCGGAGCCGTCGTACGGGTCGCGCGGGAGCAGCAGCTCGGTGAGCTTCGACTCCAGCTCGGGGATCTTCCCGGCCAGCTCCTCGGCCTCCGCGGCGAACTCCGCGTCCTCCGAGGCCATCTCCCGGGCGGCCGCGAGGTCGTCACGGGTGGTGTCCAGCTCGTGGACCGCGCGGACGACGGGCGTCAGCTCGGCGTAGCGGCGGCCGAGCTTGCGGGCGCGCGCCTGGTCGGCGTGCACCGCCGGGTCCGCCAGCTGGGTCTCCAGCTCAGCGTGTTCGGCGAGCAGCCCCTTGAGCGAGCTCGAATCCACCTCTGCCACCTCTCGGCCCGGTTCGGACAAAAACACGGCGCCCACCCGGAGAACCGGGTGGGCGCCGTGGAAAAAGCTACTTGGCGTCGGCGTCCTTCTTCTGCCGCTTGCCGTAGCGAGCCTCGAAGCGCGCGACCCGGCCACCGGTGTCCATGATCTTCTGCTTGCCCGTGTAGAACGGGTGGCAGTTCGAGCAGATCTCGACGTGGATGTCGCCACTGGTCTTGGTGCTGCGCGTGGTGAAGCTGTTTCCGCAGTCGCAATTCACGTTCGTGACCACGTACTCGGGGTGAATGCCGCTCTTCATGGTGTCCTCTCTCGTTGGCTCCGGGTCCCCAGTCGTTCTCGCGGGGTGAACCGGTGCCGGACTTCAGCGGGTAATTCTGCCAGACGGGCTGACGCTCAGTGGAACGCACCCCGCTGACCTGGTATTCCGAACGCACCGGAGGCCTCCCCGCGCGGTGACGGGGAGGCCTCCGGTGAGCACGAGACTCAGTCGTCCTCGCTGCCGCCGAGGGCGGTCTTCGAGACCTGCATGAGGAACTCGACGTTCGTCTTCGTCTTGCGCAGGCGCGAGATCAGCAGGTCGATGGCCTGCTGCGAGTCGAGCGCGTGCAGCACCCGGCTCAGCTTCACCGTGACCGCGAGCTCGTCCGGCGAGAGCAGCAGCTCGTCCTTGCGGGTACCCGACGGGTTGACGTCGACGGCCGGGAACACCCGGCGCTCGGCGATCTTCCGGTCGAGCTTGAGCTCCGCGTTGCCGGTGCCCTTGAACTCCTCGAAGATGACCGTGTCCATCGTCGAGCCGGTCTCGACCATCGCCGTGGCGAAGATGGTCAGCGAGCCGCCGTTTTCGATGTTGCGCGCCGCACCCAGGAACCGCTTCGGCGGGTACAGCGCGGTCGAGTCGACACCACCGGAGAGGATCCGGCCGGACGCCGGGGCCGCCAGGTTGTACGCGCGGCCGAGACGCGTGATCGAGTCGAGCAGCACGACGACGTCGTGGCCCATCTCGACCAGGCGCTTGGCCCGCTCGATCGACAGCTCCGCGACCGAGGTGTGGTCCGCCGGCGGCCGGTCGAAGGTCGAGGCGATGACCTCGCCCTTCACCGAGCGCTGCATGTCGGTGACCTCTTCCGGACGCTCGTCGACCAGGACGACCATCAGGTGGCACTCGGGGTTGTTCGTGGAGATCGCGTTGGCGATGTCCTGCATGATCGTGGTCTTACCGGCCTTCGGCGGCGACACGATCAGGGCGCGCTGCCCCTTGCCGACCGGCATGATCAGGTCGATCACGCGGGTCGTGAGCTTGTGCGACTCGGTCTCGAGGCGCAGCCGCTCGTTCGGGTACAGCGGGGTCAGCTTGGTGAAGTCGGGACGCCGCTTGGCCTCGTCCGGCTCCAGGCCGTTGATCGAGTCGACGCGCACCAGCGGGTTGAACTTCTGCCGCTGCTGCTCGCCCTCGCGCGGCTGCCGCACGCTGCCGGTGATGGCGTCACCGCGGCGCAGGCCGTACTTGCGCACCAGCGAGAGCGACACGTACACGTCGTTCGGGCCGGCGAGGTAGCCGGAGGTCCGCACGAACGCGTAGTTGTCGAGCACGTCCAGGATGCCCGCGACGGGCAGCAGGACGTCGTCCTCGCGGATCTCGGTGTCCGGCGAACCGGCCTCCCGCTGGCCGCCACCGCTGCCCCGGCGACGACGGTCGCGGAAGCGACGGCCGCGACGGCCGCCTTCCTCGTCGTCGTCCTGCTGCTGGGCGCGGTTGTCGCGGTTGTCGCGGCTGTCCTGGCCACCGCCGCGGTTGCCGCCGTCCTGCTGGTTGCGCTGGCGGTTGCCGTCCTGGCGGTTGTCGCCGCGGTTGCCACCGCCCTGGCGCTGCTGGTCGCGGTTGCCACCGCCCTGCTGGCGCTCCCCGCCCTGCTGACGGTCACCGCCCTGCTGGCGGTCGCCGCCCTGGCCCTGCTGCTGACCGTCCGGGGCTCCGGCGGCGCGGTTGGAGCCGCGGCGACGCCGGCTGCGGCCGCCCTCCTCGGGCTGGCCGTCCTGGCCCTGCGGACCGTCCTGCTTGTCCTGCTGCGGACGCTCGGCCTGCGGCTGCGCGTCCGAGGACGGCACGGTGGGCGCGGACGGCGCTTCGGCCTTCGGCTCCGGCTTGGCTTCGACCGGGGCGGCGGGCGCCTCGGCCTTCGGCGCCGCGGCCTTCGGGGCGTCGCCGACGCCCTCCAGCGGCAGCGTCTCGGCCGTGCCGCGCGGCTTGCGCGACTTGCCCTGGCGCTCGCGGATCGCGGCGATCAAGTCGCCCTTGCGCATGCCCGTCGTCTCGCCGACGCCGAGCTCCCCAGCCAGCGAACGCAGTTCGGCCACGGTCTTACCGGTCAGCCCGCCGACCGTCCGCTTGGGAGCGGGGGCGGTGCCGTTCGTCTCGGCCGTGCCGCTCACGTCGCTCAAAAGATCGGTGTTGCTCACACATGTCCTTCCTGACCGATCCACGCCTCCAGGTGGATCAGCGGACTGCCGCTCGCTTCTGATCGCGAACCGGCGTAACTGCCCCCCGATACGGGAGATGAGCTCTTCGGCCGTGCGGAACACAGCTGGAGCGCCTCCACCACAGGGGTTTGCGTCCTCCATTCGGAGGACACGGAATTCGGCACCGCCGAAACCGGAAACCCGCCTGCGTTCTTCCGCGTTACCCCGCTTGCCAGGCGGTGCGGATTCGGCGGATCAACGAAGGATGCGATCCCTGAGGACCGGCATCGGGTGCGGAAACGCACGGTGATCGAACGCCCCCGAGGGTAGACCGCGCGGGTGCCGGGTGCAACAACCACCCCCCGCGTGGCGGCCCCCACCGCAGGCACGTGACCCAGCCTTCACTGCGCCGCAACCTGCACGCCCGTGAGATCCACGGGCAGCTCGAAGACGTCGAAACCCCCAACGCCGACGTCCGCCGGGAGTATTCCCGCGGTGGTCAGCGCGAGCACCGTCGGACCGGCGCCGGAGACCGCCGCGGCCACTCCCCGTGCACGCAGCGTCGCCACCAGCTCCGTGCTCGCCGGGTACGCGGGCGCCCGGTAGCTCTGGTGCAGCCGGTCGTCCGTGGCCGCCAGCAGGAGCTCCGGTTTGGCCGTGAGCGCGTGCACGGCGAGCGCGGCACGGCCGGCGTTGTGCGCGGCGTCCGCGTGCGGCACGACGGCGGGCAGCAGGCCGCGGGTGGTGGCGGTGGCCGAACGCACCGACGGCACCGCCACGACCGGCCGGATCGACGGGTGCGGCGTGAGCGTTTCGGCGTGGAACACGCCGCCTTCGCACCAGGCCAGCACCAGCCCGCCGAACAGGCTCGCCGCCGCGTTGTCGGCGTGGCCTTCGAAACCCGCGGCCAGCTGCAGCGCCTCGAACTCGTCCAGCTCGCGGCCCGCCAGCGCGTACCCGGCGGCCACGCCGGACACCACCGCGGCCGCGGACGAGCCGAGGCCGCGCGCGTGCGGGATCGCGTTGAAGCAGCGCAGGTGCAGGCCGGGAACCTCGACGCCGAGGTGCGCGCAGGTCCGCTCGATCGCGCGGAACACGAGGTGGGTCTCGTCGGTCGGGACGTCCGCGACGCCGCCCGCGCCGGCGTCGACGACCTCGACCTTCAGCCCGGAGCCGGAGACCTGCACCTCGACGACGTCGTGCAGGCCCAGCGCCATGCCGAAGGCGTCGAAGCCCGGCCCGAGGTTCGCCGTGGACGCCGGGACGGTGACCTTGAACCCGGTGCTCACCGCAGGTCCAGCGCCGCCGCGACGGCCGAGGGGTCCACCGCCAGCGGCTCGACCTCGACGTTGCCCGCCAGCGCCGTCTGCGGGTCCTTCAGGCCGTGCCCGGTGACGGTGCACACGACGCGGGAGCCCTTCGGGAGCCTGCCGTCCGCGGCGGTGGCGAGCAGGCCCGCCACGCTGGTCGCCGACGCCGGCTCGACGAACACGCCCTCGCGCCCGGCCAGCAGCCGGTACGCGTCGAGGATCTTCTCGTCGGTGACGGCTTCGAAGAGCCCGTCGGACGCTTCCTTCGCCTTCACCGCGGCGGTCCACGACGCCGGGCTGCCGATCCGGATCGCGGTCGCGACCGTCTCCGGGTCCGCCACCGGTTCGCCGTGCACCAGCGGCGCCGCGCCGGCCGCCTGGAAGCCGAACATCCGCGGGGTGTTCTTCACCACACCGTCGGCCGCGTACTCCGAATACCCCGCCCAGTAGGCGGTGATGTTGCCCGCGTTGCCGACCGGCAGGCAGTGGATGTCCGGCGCCGTGCCGAGCACGTCGCAGATCTCGAACGCGGCGGTCTTCTGGCCGGCGATGCGCACCGGGTTGACCGAGTTGACCAGCGTGACCGGGTAGTCGGCCGCGGTCTTGCGGGCCAGTTCGAGGCAGTCGTCGAAGTTGCCGTCGACCTGCAGGATCCGGGCGCCGTGCAGCACGGCCTGGGCGAGCTTGCCCATCGCGATCTTGCCCTGGGGCACCAGCACCGCGCAGGTGAGGCCGGCGCGGGCGGCGTAGGCGGCGGCCGAGGCGGACGTGTTGCCGGTCGACGCGCAGATCACCGCCTTGAGGCCGCTGGCGAGCGCGTGCGTGATGGCCACGGTCATCCCGCGGTCCTTGAACGAGCCGGTCGGGTTCGCGCCCTCGACCTTGAGGTGCACCTCGCAGCCGGTCAGCTCGGACAGGTGGTGCGCGGGCAGCAGCGGTGTGTTGCCCTCCCCGAGCGTGACGACCCGCGCCCCGTCCGGGACCGGGACGCGGTCCCGGTACGCCTCGATGAGTCCCGGCCAGGGCTGCCTGATCATGCGATCGCCTCGCTCCGCGAGACAGCGTCCGATTCCTTCTGGCGCATGATGTTTATGGTTCGCTCGCAAGCGTCGCTCACTGGTCTTCGCCTTCCACCCGCATCACGCTGACAACTTCGTGCACGACGTCGAGCCGCGCGATCTCGTCCACAGTGGACTGCAACGCCGCGTCGGGCGCCTGGTGCGTCACCACGACCAGGCTCGCGCGGTCGCCGACGTCGCTCTGCCGCACCGCCGCGATGCTGACGCCGTGGTCGGCGAACGCCTGCGCCACCTGCGCGAGCACCCCGGCGCGGTCGGCGACGGAAAGGCTTACGTGGTACCGGGTCGGCGTCTGGCCCATCGGCCGCACCGGCAGCGCCGCGTGCGCGGATTCCCGCGGGCCGCGGCCGCCGGCCACCCGGTTGCGGGCCACCGCGACGAGGTCACCGAGCACCGCGCTCGCGGTCGGCGCACCGCCCGCGCCCTGGCCGTAGAACATCAGCTCGCCGGCCGCGTCCGCCTCGACGTAGACGGCGTTGAACGCGCCGCCGACGCCCGCCAGCTGGTGGCTGCGCGGGATCATCACCGGGTGCACGCGGGCCGAGACGGACTCGACGCCGTCGTCGTCGGTCACGCGCTCGCAGATGGCGAGCAGCTTCACCGTGCGGCCGAGCCCCCGGGCCGCCGCGAGGTCGGACGCGGTGACGTCGGCGATGCCTTCGCGGTGCACGTCCGAAGCCGTCACGCGGGTGTGGAACGCCAGCGACGCCAGGATCGCGGCCTTCGACGCGGCGTCGTAGCCGTCGACGTCCGCGGTCGGGTCGGCCTCGGCGTACCCGAGCCGGCTGGCCTCGTCGAGCGTCTCGGCGTAGCCGGCGCCGGTGGAGTCCATCGCGGAGAGGATGAAGTTCGTGGTGCCGTTGACGATGCCCATCACGCGCGTGATGCGGTCGCCGGCCAGCGATTCGCGCAGCGGGCGCAGCAGCGGGATGGCGCCGGCCACCGCGGCCTCGAAGTAGAGGTCGGCGCCCGCCGCGTCGGCGGCCTCGAACAGGTCGGCCGAGTGCTCGGCGAGCAGCGCCTTGTTGGCGGTGACCACGGACTTCCCGGCCTTCAGCGCGGCCAGCAGCCAGCCGCGCACCGGCTCGATCCCGCCGACCAGCTCGACCACGACGTCGACGTCGTCGGACGTGACGAGCTTCTCGGCGTCCGCGGTCAGCAGCTCCGGCGGCAGTTCGGGGTGCTTGTCCGGGCGGCGCACGGCGATGCCGGCCAGTTCGACCGGCGCGCCCGCCCGCGCGGCCAGCTCGCCGGCCTGCTCGGTGAGCAGCCGGGCGACCTCGCCGCCGACCGTCCCGCAGCCGAGCAGGGCGACGCGGATGGCCGGGCGTTCCTCAGGGGCAGCCACTGTGTTCAGACCTCCAGGCGGAGCATGTCGTCGGTCGTCTCCCGCCGCAGCAGCAGCCGGGAGCTGCCGTTGCGCACGGCGACCACGGCCGGGCGCGGCTGCCGGTTGTAGCTGCTCGCCATCGAGTAGCAGTAGGCGCCGGTCGCCGCGACGGCCAGCAGGTCGCCGGGAGCCAGGGTGTCGGGCAGCCAGCAGTCTCGTACGACGATGTCGCCGGATTCACAGTGTTTTCCCACGACCCGGGACAGCACGGCGGGTACCGGCTGCTCGTTGTCGCCCGCGGACCGGGAAACCAGCCGGACGTCGTACACCGCGTCGTAGAGCGCGGTCCGGATGTTGTCGCTCATCCCGCCGTCGACGCTGACGTACCGGCGGACCGCGTCGTCACCCAGCGAGACGTCCTTGATGGTGCCGACCTCGTACAGCGTGATCGTGCCCGGACCGGCGATCGCGCGGCCCGGCTCGCCGGCGATGCGCGGCACCGGCAGGCCCGCGTACGCGCACTCCTTGCGGACGATCTCGCGGATCTGCGTGATCATCTGCGCGGGCGGCGGCGGGTTGTCCTTCTCGGTGTAGGCGATGCCGAAGCCACCGCCGAGGTCGACCAGGCTCAGCTGGTCGAGCAGCTCCGGGCCGTGCTCCTTGGCCAGGTCGGCGAGCAGCCCGACGACGCGGCGGGCGGCCACCTCGAAGCCGTCGGCGTCGAAGATCTGCGAACCGATGTGGCTGTGCAGGCCGACGAGCTTGAGCGAAGGCGCGTTGAGCACCCGGCGGACCGCTTCGGCGGCGTCGCCACCCGCCAGCGAGAAGCCGAACTTCTGGTCCTCGTGCGCGGTCGCGATGAACTCGTGGGTGTGCGCCTCGACGCCGACGGTCACCCGGATCAGCACCGGCTGCACGACGTCGTGGCGGGCGGCGATGTCGGCCAGCCGCGCGATCTCGTAGTAGGAGTCGAGCACCACCGTGCCGACGCCCGCGACGACCGCGGCTTCCAGCTCCGCGGGCGACTTGTTGTTGCCGTGGAAGGTGATCCGCTCGGCCGGGAAGTTCGCGCGCTGCGCCACGGCGAGCTCGCCGCCGCTGCAGACGTCGAGGCTCAGCCCCTGCTCGGCCACCCAGCGGGCGATCTCGATGGAGAGGAACGCCTTGGACGCGTAGTGCACGAGCGAGGGGTCGTCGAACGCCTCGGCGTAGTCCGCGCAGCGCGACTTGAAGTCGGCTTCGTCGACCACGAACAGCGGCGTGCCGTGCTGCTCGGCCAGCTCGCGGACGTCGACGCCGGCGATCCGGACGACACCGTCGGCGGCGCGGAAGGTGTTGCGCGGCCACACTTTCGCGGGCAGCTTGTCGAGCTCTTCGACCCCGGACGGCTGCAGCCCGGAGGTGTCGGCGTGGGGGTAGACGTCGGCGTGCCTGGGGCCCGCGGGGTGCGCCATTTCTTACATCCGTTCCGGAGCGGAGACACCGAGGAGGGCGAGGCCGTTCGCCAGCACCTGGCGGGCGGCCTCGCACAGCGCGAGCCGGGCGTACGTGAGAGGGGTCGCCTCTTCGTCGCCCATGGGCAGCACGCGGCCCACGGTGTAGAACTTGTGGTAGGCGCCCGCGAGTTCTTCGAGGTAGCGCGCGATCCGGTGCGGCTCCCGCATGTCGGCGGCGCGGCGCACGGTTTCCGGGAATTCGCCGATGGTGCGGATCAGGTCGCCCTCGGCGGGCAGCGTCAACAGTCCGAAATCGACGTCCGAAGTGGACTTGATGCCCAGGTCGGCGGCGTTGCGCTGCAGGGACGCCAGCCGCGCGTGCGCGTACTGGACGTAGTAGACGGGGTTGTCGTTGGAGTGCTTGCGAAGCAGGTCCAGGTCGACGTCCAAAGTGGAGTCCACCGAGTACCGGATCAGCTCGTAGCGGGCCGGGTCGACGCCGACGGCCTCGACCAGGTCCTCCATGGTGATCACGGTGCCCGCGCGCTTGGACATCCGGACCGGCTTGCCGTCGCTGACCAGGTTGACCATCTGGCCGATCAGCACCTCGACCGTGGCCGGGTCGTCGCCGAACGCGGCCGCCGCGGCCTTGAGCCGGGCGATGTAGCCGTGGTGGTCGGCGCCGAGCATGTAGATGCACAGGTCGAAGCCGCGGTTGCGCTTGTCCTTGAAGTAGGCCAGGTCGCCGGCGATGTAGGCCGGGTTGCCGTCCTGCTTGATGACGACGCGGTCCTTGTCGTCGCCGTACTCCGACGACTTCAGCCACCAGGCGCCGTCTTCGAAGTACAGGTTCCCGGAGTCCTTCAGCTGCTGGACGGCGGCGCCGACCGCGCCGGACTCGTGCAGCGAGTTCTCGTGGAAGAAGACGTCGAAGTCGGTGCCGAACTCGTGCAGGCTCTGCTTGATCTCGGTGAACATCAGGTTGATGCCGATCCGGCGGAACGTCTCGTGCCGCTGCTCCTCCGGCAGCGACAGCGCGCTCGGCTCGGCCTTGATGACCTCGGCGGCGATGTCGTTGATGTAGCCGCCCGCGTAGCCGTCCTCCGGCGCGGGCTCACCCTTCGCGGCGGCGATCAGGGACCGGACGAACCGGTCGATCTGGGCACCGGCGTCGTTGAAGTAGTACTCGCGGGTGACCTCGCCGCCCTGCGCGCCGAGCACGCGGCCCAGCGCGTCGCCGACCGCGGCCCAGCGGGTGCCGCCGAGGTGGATCGGGCCGGTCGGGTTCGCCGAGACGAACTCGAGGTTGATCTTCGTGCCGGCCAGCGCGTCGCCGCGGCCGAACGCGGCGCCGGCGTCGAGCACCTGGCGCACGATGTCGCCCTGCGCGGCCGCGGCGAGCCGGAAGTTGAGGAAGCCCGGGCCGGCCACCTCGGCCGAGGCGACACCGTCGTCCGCCGAGACCGCTTCGGCCAGCGCCTCGGCGAAGTCTCGCGGCTTCAGCCCGGCCTTCTTGGCCACCTGGAGGGCGATGTTCGTCGCGTAGTCGCCGTGGTCGGGGTTGCGCGGGCGTTCGATGGTCACCTGCTCCGGCAGCACGGCGTCGTCGATGCCGCGTGCGGCGAGCACCTGCACGGCGGAGCTGCGGACCAGGTCGGCGAGAGCGGCGGGAGTCACCTGCCGAATTCTAGGTGTGCCCAGGTGGGGAGCTTTCATCGGTCTCGGCCACGTCACGACCCCCTGTTCTTCGGGGGTCCGGGTGGCGGAGCCCCCGGCCCGAGGCGAAGCCTCGGTTGTCACAGGGGTACGTGAGGCGTTAACGGTGATCAGACGCGTGGTCTCTACACTGGCCCGGGCGGGAATCCGTCCGCAGCCACCAGAGGGAGAACGCGGGAGCCATGGCGAACGGGACAACTCGGAAAAAGGGGTCGGCGGTGAAGGCGGCCCGCGGTTCCGTGGTGAGCAAGAAGGGCACGCCCTGGGGCACGATCATCGCCGTCGTGGCCATCGTCGCACTGGCCGGCGCCGTGATCACCTACTACATGGTGGCGTCCGCGCCGAAGCGCGAGCAGTCCGACCGCGAGGCCGCGGCCGCTTCGTTCGCGCCGACGGCGTCCGACCCGGACCCCTCCAAGCGCATCCCCGGCGTGGTGACCGCGACCTACACCGGCAGCGTGCACGTGCTCCCCACCGAGCGCGTCGCCTACGACAAGACCCCGCCGTTCGGCGGCCCGCACGACGGGTACTGGGCCACTTGCACCGGCACCGTGTACCCGAACGCCGTCCGCACCGAGAACATGGTGCACGGCCTCGAGCACGGCGCCGTCTGGATCGCCTACAACCCGCAGCAGATCACCGGTGAGGCGCTGAACCTGCTCAAGGTCCGCGTCGAGGGCAAGCCGTACACGATGATGTCGCCGTACCCGGGCCTGGACAAGCCGATCTCGCTGCAGTCCTGGGGCCACCAGCTGAAGGTGGACAAGGCCGACGACGCGCGCATCGACGAGTTCATCGCGGCGCTGCGGAGCAACCCGAACGGCGTCTACCCCGAGGTCGGAGCCTCCTGCGACGCGCTCGGCGCGGGTCAGTTCGACCCGGACAACCCGCCGCCGTTCGACCCGTCGAAGCCGGGCCCGGACGCGAAGCCGATGGACTACAAGGGCACGCCGAACGCCCAGGCCGACCAGAACGGCGGCATGAGCCAGCAGCCGTCCGCACCCGCGCCGGGCACGCCGACCAAGTGAGTTCCGAAGAAGCCGAGACCACCGAACAGCCCACGTGGTCGCGCTGGGTGATCATCGGCGGGACGCTCCTCGCGGTCCTGCTGATCGGCGCGACCGCGGGGATGTTCCTGACCCGCGCCATCGACGACGCCCCGGCTGCCACCCCGGCAGCCGGGTCCGTCGAGGTCGGCTTCGCGCAGGACATGTCGACGCACCACCTGCAGGCCGTCACGATGGCCGGCTGGGCGCGCGACCACTCGACCGACCCGGAGATCCGCCAGCTGGCGTTCGACATCGAGCGCACGCAGCTGGAGCAGGTCGGCCGCATGAAGGGATGGCTCATGCTGTGGGACCAGCCCGAGCAGCCCATCGGCGCCCCGATGAAGTGGATGACGGAGCCGATGCAGGGCCACGACGGGATGACGATGGGTACGTCGTCGCTCAACCCCGGCGCCGGCCCGCTGATGCCGGGCATGGCGACCGAGGCCGAGCTGGCCAAGCTGCGTTCGCTGTCGGGCAAGCAGCTGGACGTGTACTTCCTCCAGCTGATGCTCCGCCACCACCAGGGCGGCACGTCGATGGCCCAGTACGCGGCGGCCCATTCGAACCTGACGGCGTTGCAGGCGCTCATCCGGAGCATCCTGACGTCGCAGGGCGCGGAGATGGACCAGATGAAGCTGATGCTGTCGAACCGGGGCGCCCAGCCGCTCCCCTGACTCAGCCCCGCCGGGCGACCAGGGTGAGCGGAGTGAGCGCGAGGACCGCGGCGACACCGGCCACGAGCGCGTACCCGCCGAGCCCGAACAGGCCGCCGGCGATGATGCCGCCGAGCCCGGAAGCGCTCCACACCAGCGCGTCGATGACGCCCTGCAGCTGGGTGCGTTCGGCGTCCTCGAGGCTCCGGCTCAGCAGGGCGCTCGACCCGACGAACACCAGGTTCCACCCGTAGCCGAGCAGGAACAACGCCAGCGGCAACCCGGCGGTGTGCGACGTCGGCGCGGCGATCACGGTCACCGCGGCGAGCACCAGCACCCCGACCCCCGCGGTGATCGTGGCCCGCCCGCCGATCCGGTCGGCGATCTTCCCGGACAGCGGCGCGAGGGCGAACATGCCGATCATGTGCGCGCTGAGCACGTAACCGACGACCTCGAGCCCGTGCCCCTGCCGGTGCAGCTGCAACGGCGTCATCGTCATGACGGTCACCATGGTCACGTGCGCGGCGGTCATCGAGACGAGCGGAACCAGCACGACCCGCCGTTTCAGCGCGGCGGCCACCCGAGCGAACGTCAACGGCGGCCGCTGCGGCCCCTGAGCGGGGAACGCGGCTTTCGGCATGGTGGCGCTGGCCAGGAGCGCGATGGTGCACAGCAGCGCGGCGAACCCGATCGCCCCGGAGGTGCTGGGCAACCCGAAGAACCCGGCGGTGGTGGCAGCCGGTTCGAGCAGCGCGGGCCCGGCGATGGCCCCGATGGTCCCGGCCCAGACGATGAGCGAAAGAGCAAAGCCCTTCCGGTTGTCGGGGTAGAGCTCGGCGGCGGTGTACCGCACCAGCCCGGCGGCCCCGTTCCCGATCCCGAGCAGCGCGAGCCCGGGCAGCAGGAGCAGCAGATTGCCGAACACCCCACCGAGGAAAGCAACAAGCCCCCCGAACGCGGCGACGCCGTAAACGAGTTTCAAGGAGGTCCGAGCGCCCTTTTTCCCGATGAGCACCCCGAGGTAAAGCGCCCCGAACGCAGTCCCGGCGACCACCGCCGCGTTGGGAATCCCGCTCCACCCGTCCCCGTGCGAATCAGAGGCGATGAGGGTACTGACCGTCGTCGCCCCGGTGACCGCGGTGTTCAAGGCCGCGGCACCGGTGAACAGCACCCCCATCGCCCGCGTTCTCACCGTCGTGGTCTTCGTCACGATTTCCGTCATGGACCGACGGTAGTACCGCCATTAGGCCGAGCTATTCCTCATTGTTGCGCAATTACGCCTGGGTCTTGCATTCCGGGGATCACGTGATCAAGCAGACTGCGGATTCCGTCACGAGGGCGTTTCTCGGCCACGAGGTGCGCACTGTGCGGGGCCTTTTGGTGCTCCTGTGACCCGGGCCAGAGGAAGCCCGGAGCGCCTGCCGCCAACCGGCGACTCCCACCGGGAGAGCGTCACGCAACTACCAGGAAAGCTCCTGGCACCGCCGCGCACACTGCGGCGCCTCCACCTGCAAAGTCGCGTGCTCGATCGCGTACCGCGAAGCCAGCAGGTTCTGCGCCTCAGTGAGCACGTCCGATTGCCGCGCAGGCGGCGCCAGCGTCAGGTGCGCCGAAGCCACCTCCATCCCCGAGGTCAACGTCCAGACGTGCAGGTCGTGCACATCCGCCACCCCCGGCAGCGCGGCCAGCTCGGCATTGATCGCCCCGACGTCCACACCCTGCGGCGCGTGCTGGAACAGGATGCGCAGCGCCCGCCGGGCCAGCACCCACGTACGAGGCAGCACGAACAGACCGATCGCCACACCGATGATCGGGTCGGCGTACCGCCAGCCTGTCAGCAGGGTCAGGGCACCGCTGATCAGGACGCCGACCGAGCCGATCAGGTCGGCGACCACCTCGAGGTACGCGCCACGGACGTTGAGGCTCTCCTTCGCCCCCGAGCGCAGCACCGTGAACGACACGATGTTGGCCACCAGGCCGGCCGCCGCGGCGAGCAACACAGGCAGGCCGGGGACCGCCGGGGGGTCGCTGATCCGGCCGAACGCCTCGACCAGGACGTAGCCCGCGACGCCGAACAGCAGGATCGCGTTGCCGAGCGCCGCCAGCACCTCCGCGCGGTAGAGCCCGAACGTGCGGCTGACCGTGGGGCCGCTGCGGCGCGCCAGGATGATCGCGGCCAGGGCCATGCCGACGCCCAGGACGTCGGTGAACATGTGCGCGGCGTCCGAGATCAGGGCCAGCGAGCCGGTCGCGAAGCCGACCACGAACTCGAGCACCATGAAGCCGGCGCCGATGGCCAGGGCGATGGTCAGGCTCCGCACGTAGCGGCCCGACGCGCTCGCCGACGCGATCGCGTGCCCGTGGCCGTGTCCCTGACCCATACCGCCTCCGTTCCCGGTTCACCGTCGCCGCAAACATATAGTGAGATGCGCATATGTGCAACAGAGGACAGCCTAAGTTCACCCACTCGGAAAGCTACCCCGGACGGCGGTGGCGACCAATCCACCAGGCGGGGTTTCCCGCCTGGTGGATTCGTCACGCTTCGCGCACCAGCCGGAAGAACCCGCGGACCTGCTCGACGAACAGCTGCGGCTGTTCGAGCGCGGCGAAGTGGCCGCCGACGGGCAGCTCCTCGAACCAGCGCAGGTCGGTGTAGCACTGCTCGGCCTGCCGCCGCGACGGCCGCACGATCTCCTTGGGGAACACCGAAACCCCGGCCGGCACGTCCACCGTGGACGGATCGCGGTCCTTGTTCTCCCAGTACATCCGCGCCGACGACGCCGCCGTCGCGGTGAACCAGTAGGCGGAGATGTCGTCGAGGATCTTCTGCCGGTCGACGGCGTCCTCGGGGTGCCCCTCGTTGTCGGTCCAGGCCCAGAACTTCTCGACGATCCAGGCGGCCTGCCCGGCGGGCGAGTCGGTGAGCCCGTACCCGAGCGTCTGCGGCCGCGTCCCCTGCTCGGCGGAGTAGCCGCTCCCGCTCCGCCGGAACTCCTGGAGGTCGGCGAGCGCCCGCTTCTCGGACGCGGTGAGGTCCCCCTGGTCAAGCGGCACGGGCGCGAAGTTGACGTGCACCCCGGCGACCCGCTCCGGCGCGACCTGGGCGAGAGCGTTGGTGATGGACGCGCCCCAGTCGCCGCCCTGAGCGCCGTAGCGGTCGTAGCCGAGCGACACCATCAGCTTGTCCCACAATTCGGCGACCCGCGGGATCTTCAGCGCCGGCTTGTCACTCCACCCGAAGCCGGGCAGCGAGGGCACGACGACGTGGAAGGCGTCGGCCGGGTCGCCCCCGTACTGCGCCGGGTCGGTGAGCGGCCCGATGACGTCGAGGAACTCGAGAACGGACCCGGGCCACCCGTGGGTGAGCACGAGTGGGAGCGCCCCCGGCTGTTCCGACCGAACGTGCAGGAAGTGCACCCCGACCCCGTCCACGGTGGCCCGGAACTGCGGGAAGGCGTTCAGCCGCCGGGCGAACCCGAAGTCGTACTCCTCACCCCAGTCCCGGCAGAGCTCCTTGACGTAGGCGAGCGGAACCCCCTGCGACCAGTCCCCCACGGTTTCAGCCTCCGGCCACCGGGTCCGCCGCAACCGCTCCCGCAAGTCGGCGATATCGCCTTCATCGAGGGCTACCTGGAACGGCTCAGCCATGACGGCTCCTTCGGGTGGGGTTCTCCACGCTAGCGACGGTGTGCGGAGCCGATCAACTTCATAGCTTTGACCTGGGGAAACACGGGTCGGGGAACCTGTGTGCGGGTGCCTCGGGGGATGCGCTAAGCTTTCGGAGTCGCCCAGCGATGGGCCCTCGTAGCTCAGGGGATAGAGCACTGCCCTCCGGAGGCAGGTGTCGCAGGTTCGAATCCTGCCGAGGGCACCCTTTCGTAAGAACAAAAGATCGCTTCGATCGAAGCGATCTTTGCCGGGCTCCGGCCAAACGCGGGTGTTCACAACCTCCTCATCGAGTCTTCCCCCGCAATCGGCAACGTCTGCCGGCGCACCGCGTGATCCCGGCTCGACCTACCGCGTAACACCAGCGCCGACTCGGGCGACCTTCTCAGGCACTTGCGCCTGAGAAGAGAGGTCCCTGGTGGCGTTGCACACGCCCCGTTTTCGAGTTCGTCGGCCGCGTCGCAAGACGAAGCGGGGTCTTCTCCGCACGACGCGCATGCTCGCCACCGAGCTGCTCATCCGCGTACGGCAACCCGCTCGCCTGCTACGAGCGCTGGGTGTCGCGTGGCGGCACCTCTGCGCGTGGTGGCGTCGTTGGGTCCTCACCACTCTGTTCGTAATGGCCATGGGCTCCGCTGCGGTGGGCGGTGCGCTCTGGTTTTCGCTGCCGCACGGTCCGGCAGCGGCACAACCGCCGCGATGTGATGATGGCACCTTTCGGCAGGCGACCGTCACAGCGCGAGTCAAGCTCGAGGTCGACGGGCTGGCTTACCCCCGCATGACCAGCGACCTGGAGATCAGCGTCCCCCGCAACGCGCCGGCCGCCGAATTCTTGCTGTCCCGCCCGGATGGTGCTTCCGGTCAGGCCGCCTTCTCCTGTCTTCTTGGCTACAGTCGCGATGAGTCGGAGGTGCGCGAAGCACCGCCGACAGTCGTGACGAACAACGGAGCCCTCGTCGTCACCCAACACACCTACGTCGACCTGGTCAGCACGAGTGAAGCATGGGCCGACTTCACGCAAATCAAGATCAACACCACCGGCGACCTCCCGTGGGCATTGACCATGTATTCGCCGGAGGGTCTGCGGTACGCCAAGTGGGACGTCACCCTGACCGCACCCGCCAGGTGGCTTTCGACCCCGCAACCGGGGCAATCGGCCGAACTGGGCGGCGAACAGCTGCACTGGCCCCCGTTCACCCCCGCGGCCTCACGCGACGGGAACCTGAGCGCGTTCCCGGACTACACGGTCGTGTCCGCCGAGCTCCGTCCGGACATCCGGAGCGCGTTCTCCGCGGCAGCGACCGACCGCGACCACAAACCGTTCGTGTGGGGCGCTTACTGGCTCTCGGCGCTCATCTTCGCTCTCTTCGTCCGCTGGGTTCTGCGAGCACCGCGAGCGCGAGTCAGGTTCGAGCCCGCAGCCGGTCGCCGCGCCCGCCGGGCGGCACGCATCCTGCCCTACGTCGTCGTTTTCGCCGGAACCCAAGCCGTCACGGATGCGGTACTGCCCGGCAATTCGCCTTATTGGCCGAAAATCGCCTGGATCGCGGCAACGGTGCTGCTCGGTTTCGCCGGATGGTCGGCGATGCGGTGGTGGATGCCTCGCATCCCCATCTTGCTGCTGCTCGCGGTCGGCTCCGCTGCTTCGTTCGCCGCTCGTCCGGGTCCATCGGGTTCGAAGACGTTCTGGCAGGTGCCCGGCACCGTCGCGCTGGCGTTCCTCATCACCTTGCTTCTCGTTGCCGGCATGGGAAAAGCGCTCCTCGTCCTGGTGAAAGGGCAGATGGCCACGCCACGATGGCTGTGGTGGGTGAGTTCGACGCTTTCCGCTGCCCTCGTGCTCGAAGAGCTGGTTCTGCAGTACGTCAACAACCGTCGCCAGCAGTGGCTCGGCGCTCCACCGCTGAGCAGAGACGTCGCCAGGCTCTTCCGGTACTACCCGTTGGACCTGCTGGACGAAATGGCGTGGCTGGCGCTCCTGGTCGGAGCCGTCGCGGTGTGGCGGCGCTACGCCGATTACTGGTTCGAGCGAAACCGGCAGTCGCCGATGCCGGTCGCGATCGCGTTGTTCGTCCTCGGCCCGATGTGGTGGGACGTCCACATCTGGGGCGTCTGGTGGTGGGCTTGGCTCGTCGGAGCGATCCCGCTCTCCCTGCTCTGGCTGCTGGTGCCGAAGCTGTGGAAGCCAGTGCTCGAGCACCATTCCGTCACCCGCGCGCTGCTCGAACCAGTTCCTCTCCGGCAAAGGGCCGTGCAGTGGCTCACCGACGGGAAACCACGCGGACCCGAGCCCACTCCGGTGCACGTCCTCATCGCGAGTGGCCCCGGTGGATCCCCGCTGGACACCATGCGCTCGGCGACCAGGTTCGCCGTGTTGCCGTCGCTCATCGCCGGAGCGGGTCTGCTGACCACCGAGTGGGTGATATACCCGCACCTGTCGATCAACCAGCAGGACTCGCTGGTGCTGACCATGGTCGACGCGGTCGCGTGGGAGGCCGTCAAGTGGTTGCTCGCCGCGGCCGCGCTGGGTCTTTCCTGGCAGCACCTACCCGGAAACCGGGGTCCGGCCAAAATCCTGCCGATCGTGCTGACCTACGCCACCGCCCCGATCGGGCAACTCCTCCTCGACCGTGCGTCCGGCGGCCTACGAGATTGGGTACCACTCGCGGACGCTGCGCTCTTCACGCTCGTCATGCTGTTCGTGGCACTGCGTCTTGACTTCGCCGCTCAGGCAGACCTCCCACCTCGATCAGCCACTCGGGGCCGTGTCGGACGGGTGCTCGCCACCTTCGGTCTGTCCGACGTACGCAGCCACATCGTCGAGGTGATCACACTGGTCGCGGCCCTGCTGGCGATATGGACCGCGCTCACCGGGGGCGAGGTTTCGTTCCCGAGCATCGATCCCGCGCAATTCTCCCGCAAGTGAGGACTCGCAGTACCGGTTGCCGGGGTTCTCGGGTAAGTGTGAAAGCGCTTCCAGAGTCGTGATGAAAGCGTTTTCAGTGCACGTGACCCACTTGGCCCACCCCAACCCCGCGCCGCCGGTGATACCGTACGCCCCAACGGAAACCGAGGTTTCCCGGGAGCGCTCTCACCCTCTGAAGTCCACTTACCAGGAGGCGTGCATGAGTTCATACGCAACACTCGCGGCCACCGCGGCCCTCATCGCCGCGACTGCCACACCCGCAGTCGCCGCCACCCAGCGCGTCGAAGCCGAGGCCGCCACCTGCAGCGGCACCGTCGACAGCAACTGGGCCGGCTACTCCGGCTCCGGTTTCTGCAACGGGGACAACGCCATCGGCGCCTACGTCCAGTTCTCCACCGCCGGCGCCGAGAGCGCGATCATCCGCTTTGCCAACGGCACCACGAGCGCCCGGGCCGCGGACCTCCTCGTCGACGGCGTCAAGACGCAATCGCTCTCCTTCGCCGCCACCGGGTCCTGGTCGACCTGGGCGTCGCAGACCATCTCGCTCCCGGCGGGCAGCAGCACGGTCCGCCTCAGTCCGACCACCGCCGGGGGCCTTCCCAACATCGACTACGCCGAGTTCACCACCGGCGGCACCCAAGCGGGCACCACCCTCTACGTCGCCCCCAACGGCAAGGACTCCGCCGCCGGGACGCTCGCCGATCCCCTGACCCTGCCAGCCGCCATCGGCAAGATCGGGGCCGGTGGGACGATTTCGGTCAGGGGCGGGACCTACAACTACTCGCAGACCGTCACCATCCCGCCGGCCAACAGCGGAACATCCAGCTCCCGCAAGACCCTCTCCGCCTACGCCGGCGAGACCCCCGTGCTCAACTTCTCCGCCATGGCCGAAGACCCCGCCAACCGCGGGCTCGCGCTGAACGGCTCCTACTGGCGCGTCGCGGGCATCGTCGTCGAACGGGCCGGGGACAACGGGATCTTCGTCGGGGGCAGCAACAACGTCGTCGAGCGCGTGGTGACCCGCTTCAACCGCGACTCCGGTCTGCAGATCTCCCGGATCGCCTCCGACACCCCCCAGGCACAATGGCCGTCGAACAACCTCGTCGTCAGCTCCGAATCGCACGACAACGCCGACTCCGACGGGGAGGACGCCGACGGGTTCGCCTCGAAGCTCACCTCCGGCACCGGCAACGTCTTCCGCTACGACGTCTCGCACCACAACATCGACGACGGGTGGGACCTCTACACCAAGACCGACACCGGGCCGATCGGGCCGGTCACCATCGAGGACTCGCTCGCCTACTCGAACGGCACCCTCAGCGACGGCACCGTCAACAAGAACGGCGACCGCAACGGCTTCAAGCTCGGTGGGGACAAGATCGCCGTCAACCACGTCGTGCGGCGGGACATCGCCTACCGGAACGGGCACCACGGGTTCACCTACAACAGCAACCCCGGCACGATGACCGTCTCGGACAACGTCGGGATCGACAACGCCGAGCGCAACTTCTCCTTCGACACCGGCACCTCCGTCTTCCGCACGAACACCTCGTGCCGGTTCGCCGTCGACGGGTCGAACGACAAGACCGCCGGGAACGCCGACAGCTCGAACCAGTTCTGGACCGGGACGAACGGGTCGCGGTGCTCGTCCTACAGCGGCACCCTGCGGTGGTCCTTCGCCTCGGACGGGCGCCTGGTCGTGACCTTCGGGTAGTTCCTGTTGAAAAGCTGTGAAACGGACGGATCCGGCACTTTCCGGGTCCGTCCGTGCGTTCTCGGGGTAGGAGAACGGGAGGAACCATGGGTGCCCTGTGGACGCTGCTCGGCTTCGCGCTGAGCCTGTACCTGCTGGTACTGGTCGCGCGGATGGTGCTGGACTGGGTCGCGGTGGTCGCGAACACCCCGCCGTGGGCGCGGCGGGCGCGCGGGCTCGCCTACGCCGCCACCGAGCCGGTCATCGGGCCGGTCCGGCGCGTCGTGCGGCCGGTGCGGATCGGCGGAATCTCGCTCGACCTCGCCTTCACGCTGGTCTTCATCGGTGTCATCGTGCTGCGGTCGATCATCTACGCGCTTTAGAGCCGGCCGCGGAACCCCGCGGACAGCCGGTCGACGCTGCTCTCCAGCTCGGCGCGCAGGCCGCGCAGGTCGATGCCGTCGGGGTCGATCAGCGCCTGCATCGAGATGCCGCGGAGCTGGGCGAGCAGCGCCGAGGCGTACGCGTCGGCGTCGCGGACGCCGGTGATCGAGCCGTCCGCGACACCGCTGGCCACGGTCTGGGCGATGGCGAACCGGAACCGGCGGTCGGCCTCGGTCAGCGTGCCGCGCAGCGCCGAGTACTCCGCCGCGCCGTCGCCCCAGAGCGCCAGGAACGCCTGGTTGAGCGTCGGCATCGTGCGGATCAGTTCGAAGATGATGTCGAGCAGGGCGCGCAGCAGGTCCATCGGCGTCGCGGTGGCCGCCCCGGTCCGGGCCGCGACGGCCTCGCTGTAGGAGTTGGTGAACTCCTCGACGGCGAACTCGACGAGCCGCTGCCCCAGCCCTTCCTTGTCGCCGAAGTGCTGGAAGATGACCGATCGCGCGTAGCCCGAGCGCGCGCAGACAGCGCCGATCTTCAGCCTGCCGAAGCCCTCCTCGGCGATGAGGTGCGCGGCGGCGCCGAGGATGCGCGCCTCGACGGCTTCGTCGCCGTCCTGCGGGATCCGGTCTGCGGCGGAGCGGTCCACCGCGCCATGCTAGCCACTCGGACCCCCGCCCACCGGGCGAACGGTCAGCGAACCGTGCGCGGACCGTCAGCGGCGCCGCGCACCCTCGGGTCACCACGACCGAGAGGAACCCCCGATGAAGACCGTGCTCGTCTCCGGCGCCGGCATCGCCGGCC
This sequence comes from Amycolatopsis sp. cmx-4-83, assembly GCF_046548815.1. NCBI lineage: Bacteria > Bacillati > Actinomycetota > Actinomycetes > Pseudonocardiales > Pseudonocardiaceae > Amycolatopsis > Amycolatopsis sp. cmx-4-83. The sequence continues at coordinate 370,373 of NZ_JAEBEF010000005.1, forward strand.
CGTCCGCGGCCTGGTGGCTGCACCGCGCCGGCTACCGCGTCACCGTCGTCGAAACCGCTCCCGCGCTGCGCCCCGGCGGCCAGGCCGTCGACTTCCGCGGTGAACAGGTCAAGCTCCTGGCCGCGATGGGCGTCCTCGACGACATCCGCCGGTACGAGACGGCGATGGGCGACCAGACCCTGCTCGGCCTCGACGCCCGGCCCGCGTTGACCGTGCCCGGCGCCGCCTGGAGCGGCGAGGTCGAGATCCTGCGCGGCGACCTCGCGCGGATCCTCTACGAACACACGAAGGACGACGCCGAATACGTCTTCGGTGACCGCGTCACGGCGCTGACCGAGACGGCCGGCGGCGTCGACGTCACCTTCCGCCACGGCGCGCCGCGGACGTTCGACCTGGTCGTCGGCGCCGACGGCGTGCACTCCGGCGTCCGCGCCGCCGCGTTCGGCCCGGAGCGGGACTTCCGGCACGACCTCGGCTTCGGCATCGCCGGCTTCACCGCGCCCAACCACCTCGGGCTCGACCACACCAGCGTCATGTACAACGAGCCCGGCCGCGGCGTGACCGTCGGCAGTCACCGGCTGGCCGGCAAGCTGCACGTCAGCCTCGTCTTCGGCGCCGACGGCGTCGAGTTCCGCCGCTCGCCAGACGAGCAGCGCGCCCTCGTCGCGCGGCTGTTCGCGAACACCGGCTGGGAGGTGCCGAGGCTGCTCGAAGCGCTGCCCGCGGCCGACGACCTCTACGTCGACTCGATCAGCCAGATCCACCTCGGACGCTGGGCGAAGGGCCGGATCGTGCTGCTCGGCGACGCCGCCTGGTGCGCCGGGCCGGGCGGCTCCGGCACCGGGCTCGGGATGATGGGCGCGCAGGTGCTGGCCGGCGAGCTCGCGGCGGCGGGCGGCGACCACGTGACGGCGTTCGCGAAGTACGAGGAGCGGCTGCGCAAGCCGGCGACGGTCGGGCAGAAGAACGGCAAGGGCTCCGGCAACTTCCTGGCTCCGCTCACGGCCGCCAAGATCCGCAGCCGCAACCGCGCCTACCGGATGATCAGCACCCGGTTGTTCGGCAAGGTGTTCACGTGGATGACCGACCGCGCGGCCAACGCGGTCGAGTACCGGGAGTACCCCGCGCTCACCGCCGCGTGAGCCGCCGATCTTCGTCTCATCGGGGGACTCGGCTGGCGGCCCGGCGTGGCGTGCGTCACCCTCGACGCCATGTCACCGCGCCGGGCCGCCGACGCGCCGGTCAGGACGGCGCTCGCCGGGCTGGCCGTGCTGGCGCTGGGCGTGCTGACGGCGCTCAACGTCCGTTCCCTGCCGGTGCTCGGCGACGGCACGACGTACTCCGCGGAATTCAGCGAAGCGGCCGGGTTGGCCGAGGGCAACGACGTCCGGATCGCGGGGGTCAAGGTCGGGCGCGTCACGGACCTGTCGCTGCGGGGCGACCACGTGCTGGTTTCCTTCAAGGCCAAGGACGTCTGGCTCGGCGACGCGACGGGCGCGGCGATCCGGCTCAAGACCGTGCTGGGCCAGAAGTACCTCGCGCTCGACCCGGAGGGCGACGGCACGCTCGACCCCGGGCAGCCGATCCCGCGGGCGCGCACCAGCGTTCCCTACGACATCCTCGCGGCCTTCGGCGAGCTTTCGTCCACTGTGGACAGGATCGACACCACGCGGCTGGCGAAGAGCTTCGACACGCTTTCGGCGACGCTCGCGGACACGCCGCAGAGCGTCCGCGCCGCGCTCGGCGGGCTGTCCCGGCTCTCGGATTCGCTCGCCTCCCGTGACCGGCAGCTCGGCACTCTGCTGGCCGGCACCAGAACGGTGTCGCGGACGCTCGTCGACCGCGACGCCGCCGTGCAGCGGCTCTTCGCCGACGGCAACCAGCTGCTTTCCGAGGTGAGTGCCCGCGAACAGGCGATCACCGCGCTGCTCGACGGCTCGCGGCAGCTCGCCACCGAGCTCTCCGGGCTGATCGACGACAACGAGTCGCAGGTCGGCCCGCTGCTCACTCAGCTCGACCAGCTGACGTCGATGCTGCAGCGCAACCAGGACGCGCTCGCGGCCGGCATCAAGGGCTTCGCACCGCTGGTCCGGCTCGGCACCAACATAGCGGGCAACGGCCGCTTCATCGACGGCTACCTGTGCGGGCTGATCCTGCCCTCGATCGGCCCGCTGAACGAAGAGGGCTGCCACGGCTAGGGTTTCGTGATCTTCACCGTCACCTGGTTGTCGCTGTAGGTGTAGGCGACGTACTCGAACTCGACGCCGGTGCGCTCGACGTACTCCGTCCAGGCGCGGTATTCGTGCCGCTTCCAGCCGGGGAAGTTGAAGAACTCGTCGAAGTGCACGATGCTGCCCGCGCGCAGCCGCGGCCCGCAGAGATCGAGCACGGTCTTGGCGGAGCTGTAGAGGTCGCCGTCGACGTGCAGGAAGTCGACGTGCCCGGGGTGCTCCGCCAGGAACCCGGGGAGACTGTCGGTGAACAGCCCGACGACGAGCTCGGCGCCGGGGACGTCCGGCAGGTCGTCGCGGGCGAAGGCGCCGGCGGGCATGCCGTTGAGCCACGCCTCGGGCAGCCCGTCGAAGGAGTCGAAGCCGTAGACGTCGCGGCCGTCGCGGGCGCGGGCGATGGTCCGCAGGGTGTTGCCGGACGCGACCCCGAACTCCAGCGCCATGCCGCCTTCCGGCGCCAGGGAAAGCGCGTACTCGAGTGTCTCCTTGGGACGGCCGAAGTGCCGCGAGCCGACGAGGTGCTCGCGGGCGAAGACGTTGCTCTCCAGCGCGGCGTCCTGATCGCCGGCGTAGACGATGTCGCGGCGGCTGCGGATCTCGAACTCCACCACCCGATCGAGGACTCGGTCACCCTGGCGGACGACCTCCTCGCGGAGTTCCGCGGCCATCCGGTTCAGCTGATCGGTGTACGGGTCGTCCACTTTCGAGGCCAGCGCGTGGAGGAGCTTGCCCAGCGTTTTCCTTACGGGTGAACGAGTTTCAGCGCGGTTCATCCCGGGACGGTACCTGACGCACCGTCCGCCACGATGAGCCGGAAGCCCGCGTCCCACTCCGGCAGCGCCAGCAGCTCCGCGTGGTCCGCGTGCCACCGGCCGGACTCGAGGTCGGCCCGCAGCCGGTCGATCCCCCGCGAGACGGCCTCGGGTGACGTCTGCGCGAGCGCCGAGCAGGCTCGCCGCACCGCCGGGTCCAGGTACGCCTCCGGCCGCCGCCAGTGCGCGGGGAACACGCCGTCGGTGAAGTCCCACGGCACCGGCAGCGGGAGCACCGACGACGCGCCGAGGTGGTCCGCGATCTGCGCCGCCGACGGGCGCGACCGTTCGAGCGCCGCGACTTCGGGGACGTACTCCCGCACGAGCCAGAAGTCGTTGTGCAGCGCGGTGTCGTAGGCCAGCACGACCTGCCGGGGCGCGACGCGGCGCAGCTCGTCGAGCCCGCGGCGCCAGTCCGGCCAGTGGTGCACGGTCAGCACCGCGAGCGCGGCGTCGAACGACGAAGACCCGAACGGCAGCGCCTCCGCGACCGCCCGCACGACCGGCGCGGCGCCGTCCGGGCGTTGCCGGATCATCTCCGCCGACGGCTCCACCGCGACGACGTGCCGGGAAGGCGGCTCGTAGGACCCCGTCCCGGAGCCGACGTCGAGCACGGACCGCGCGGCACCGAGCGCGTCGAGCACCGGCGTCAGCCACCGCGGGTCGGTGCGCCGCCCCAGCGCGTACCCGACGCCGATCTCGTCGTAGCGCGTCATCAGCGCTCCGGGCCGTCGCCGCCGTTCTGCTCGGCCAGGAACCGCTCGAACTGCGAGCCGAGCTCCTCCGCGGTCGGCATGTGCTCCTCCGACTCCGCGAGCAGCGATCCCTTCTCCGAAGCCTCGACGAACGTGTCGTACTGCCGCTCCAGCGCGCGGACGACGTCGGCGACCTCGGCGGACTCCGCGACCTGGCGGTTGATCTCGGCGTCGGCCAGCTCCGCGGCCGCGCGCAGCTCGCCTTCGGCCAGGCTCAGCCCGGTCGCGCGGCTCAGCGCGTCGAGCACGATGAGAGACGCCGACGGGTACGTCGACTGCGCCAGGTAGTGCGGCACGTGCGCGGCGAAGCCGACGGCGTCGTGGCCCCACTCGCCGAGCCGGTACTCCAGCAGCGCGGCGAGGCTGCCCGGCACCTGCAGCCGGTTGGGCAGCGGCTGGTGCTCGCCGACCAGGTCCTGGCGGGTGGCGTGCGCGGTGACGCCGAGCGGGCGGGTGTGCGGCGCGCCCATCGGGATGCCGTGGAAGCCGGCGGTCAGCCGGACGCCCCAGCGCTCGACGAGGTTGCGGACCGCGAGGCAGAACCGCTCCCAGTCGTGGTCCGGCTCCGGACCCGACAGCAGCAGGAACGGCGTGCCGTCGGTGTCGTGCAGCAGGTGCACGACCAGCTCGGGCGCGTCGTAGTCCTCCCAGTGGTCGACCGCGTAGGTCATCGTCGGCCGCCGCGAGCGGTAGTCGATGAGCCGGTCGACGTCGAAGCGGGCGACCACCCGGTGATCGCCGGTCAGCAGGTGCTCCGCCAGCAGACGGCCCGCCGAGCCGGCGTCCATGAACCCTTCGAAGTGGTGCATCAGCACCGCCCCGGTCAGGTCGGGGACGTCCGAGTCCACCTCGTACAGGTCGTCGGGATCGAGTCCCACCTGGTCCTCCTGCTTGCCGATAAGCGTCCTTCAAGCACAACACACGCGTACGGGGATTCCATTCCTCCGACGGTGTCGCAGATCGTAACGGCACGCGATCGAGGCCGGACCGGATCGGCATCGTGACACATGTCGTGGGCGCGCAAGTCTCCGATCGGGCACGCTTGAGGCGTGAGCGAACACACCACGAACACGGCGCTGCGGCTGCGGCCACCGGCACACCGGGTCAGCCGCCGGGCCATCGGCTACTGGACGGCGACCGCCGCGATCTTCTGGATCCTGCTGATCGGGCTGCAGACCGTCATCGTGGTGACCAGCGACGACGCGCCGTCGTTCCTGAGCGTGACGCTGGTCGTCTCGTGCGTGCTCGCCCCGCTGCACCTGCTCGTGATGCCGCAGTGGCGCTACCGCGTGCACCGCTGGGAGGTCACCGCCGAGGCCGTCTACACGCAGGCCGGCTGGCTGAAGCAGGAGTGGCGGATCGCGCCCGTCTCGCGGATCCAGACCATCGACATCGAGCGCGACCCGTTCGAGCAGCTGTTCGGGCTGGCGAAGATCACGGTGACGACGGCGTCCGCGGCGGGGCCGCTGCGCATCGCGGGCCTGGCGCACGGCCGCGCGCTGGAGCTGGCGGACGAGCTGACGAAGACGACCCAGGCCGTGCGCGGGGACGCGACGTGAGCAGCACCGAAGCCGTCGTGACCCCGCCCGCCGAGGGGACGCAGGAAGCGCCCTGGCACCGCCTCGACCGGCGCATGCTGCTCATCCGGCCGGTGCTGGACCTGGTGAAGTCACTGCCGGTGCTGCTCGGCGCGCTGCTGTTCGGGCACGGCGAGCCGTGGCAGTGGATCGGGCTGGCGTTCACCGCGATCGCCGTGTTCACCGGCGTCTCGCACGTGCTGACTTCGCGCTACCGGATCACCGCGACGCAGGTCGAGTGGCACACCGGGCTGTTGTTGCGCAAGCAGCGGGCGATCCCGCGCGACCGGATCCGCACCGTCGACGTCACCTCCGAGCCGAAGCACCGGCTGTTCTCCCTCGCCGCGGCGCGGATCGGCACCGGGCGGCACTCGCACGGGAAGGGGCCGGGCAAGGACGAGCTCGTCCTCGACGCCGTGACGATCGCCGAAGCGCAGCGGCTGCGGACACTGCTCTTACACCGTAAGGCCGCGGCTCACTCCGAAGAGGTCACCGCGCCGCCGGAGCAGCTCGTGGCCGCGGTCGACAAGAAGTGGCTGCGGTACGCGCCGTTCACGCTCTCGGGCCTCGCCGTGGTCGGCGCGGTGGTCGGCACCGTCTACCACTTCGCGCACGAACTGCACTTCGACCCGATCCAGTTCTCCCTCGTCCAGACCGTCCTCGGGCACTTCACCGACACCCCGACGTGGCTGAGCCTGGTGCTGGCCGCCGTCGGCCTGCTGGTGCTCGTGTCGGTGCTGTCGGTCGGCGGGTACGTGCTCTCGTTCTGGAACTTCCGGCTCACCCGCGAGCCCGCCGGCACGCTGCACATCCGGCGCGGGCTGATCACGACGCGGTCGGTGTCGATCGAGGAGGACCGCCTGCGGGGCGTCGAAATCCGCGAGCCGCTGCCGCTGCGACTGGCCGGCGGCGCCCGCTGCGTCGCCATCGCCGGCGGTCTGCGGGAGGGCAAGGGCGCGGACAAGAGCGGCGGCCTGCTGCTGCCGCCCGCGCCGCTCGCGAAGGCGCACGAAGTCGTCGCGGAGGTGCTCGGCGAAGACCCGGTGGCGACGCCGCTGACGCGCCACCCGCGGCGGGCGCTGTACCGGCGGGTCTCCCGCGCGGTCGTCGGGGTGCTGCTGCTCGCCGCGGCGCTCTACGGCCTCGCGTGGCTCGGCGCGCTGCCGGACTGGCCGTGGCAGGCCGCGCTGGTGCTGCTGCCGTTCGCCGCGCTCGTCGGCTGGGACCGCTACCGCGGCCTCGGCCACGCGTTCACCGGCCGCTACCTGGTGACGCGGTCGGGCTCACTGGACCGCGGCACGGCGGCGGTCCGCTGCGACGGGATGACCGGGATCGTCGTCGAGCGCTCGTACTTCCAGCGCCGCGCCGGCCTGGTCACGGTGATCGCACCGGTCGCCGCGGGCAAGGGCCGGTACCGCGTGCTGGACGTCGGCGAGACCGACGGTCTGGCGCTGGCGGACCAGGCCGTTCCGGGACTGCTGACGCCGTTCCTCGAGCGCGGCTGAACATCTACAAGAATGGCGCGTTCCGATGGTTTTTCGCCCCAGGTGGGAATGCTGGCCTTCGTTTAACAGAACGTGCTAATTTATTCACCCCGCGTGATAGCGAAGGCTGTTTTTGTCTCACCGAGAGGTCATGATGACGCCTGCCGTCAGTGCCGTCGACGGTTCCGCCACCTCCGCCCCGCGCCGCACCCCCGGTGCCAGCAGTTCCCGCAAGGTCCTGCAGCTGCTGCTCGCCTTCTCCGAAAGACGCTGGGAAGCCAGCGTCGCCGAGCTCGCCGCGACGATCGGCACCCCGGTCGCGACGACCTACCGCTACGTGGCGCTGCTCAAGGAGCTGCAGCTGCTCGAAGAAGGCCGTGCCGGGCACTACCACCTGACCAGCCAGGTGATGCCGCTGGCGCGGGCCGCGCAGCTGGCGAACGGGCTGGTGCAGCTGGCGAAACCGGCCATGGAGGAAGCCGCGCGGGAGCTCGGCGAGACGGTGCTGCTGTTCCAGCAGTTCGGCGACGCCGCCGTGTGCGCGGACCGCGTCGAGTGCGACCGCGCCATGCGGTTCACGTTCGAGCCGGGGCATTCGACGCCGCTCGGGCTCGGGGCGTCCGGCAAGATGCTGCTCGCCCTGCTGCCCGAAATGGAGCGCGACCGGCGGCTGCCGTCGATCGTCGAGCAGCGCGGCACCGCCATCCGCGACGAGCTGAAGTACGCGCTGGAGAACCGGTATTCGGTCAGCTCGGGAGAAATCGACGAAGGCGTCTGGGCCTGTTCCGTGCCGGTCCACGCGCCCGGGCGGCGGCCCACGGTGCTCAGCCTGGCCGGCCCGGCCGCGCGGATCACCGAGGCGGCCCGGCACACCGCGATCACCGCCCTGCAGGAGTACGCGACCCGGATCCAGCGGACGATCTCGTCTTATTCGCTGTGAAAATCGCGCGCGAGCACGTAGGAATGGCCGGGTGATCCGGCTCGCGCGCCCCGACGACCTGCCCGCTTTGATCGACGTCGAACGCGAGGCGGGCAGCCTCTTCCGCGACATCGGCATGACCGCGATCGCCGACGACGACCCCGGTTCGGTGGCGGAGCTGGCGGTGTACCAGGCCGACGGCCGTGCGTGGGTGAGCGTCGACGAGGACGACCGGCCGGTCGGCTACCTCGTCGCGGAGGTCGTCGACGGGCACGCGCACATCGAGCAGGTCTCGGTCCGCCCCGGCCACGCCCGGCGCGGACTGGGCCGCGCGCTCATCGACGCGCTCGCCGAGTGGGCCCTCGCGCGCGATCTTCCGGCGCTGACGCTCACGACGTTCGCGGCCGTGCCGTGGAACGCGCCCTACTACGAGCGGCTCCGGTTCCGGGTCATCCCGGACGGTGAAATCGGCGACGGACTGCGCGCGATCCGCGGTGCCGAGGCGGCCCGCGGCCTGGACGCCTGGCCGCGTGTCGCGATGATCCGACCGCTCTGACCTGGTCTTTTGCCCGTTCCTCCCCTACCCGGGGGATGCACTGGCGCACACAGTCGAACATGTGTTCTACTGTGCGGGCCGGTCCCGGAGGGGGAAGCTCCGCGGGCCGGCCCACAGACTTCGGGAGGTTGTTGTGGCGGTCAAGATCACCCACCTGACGAACGGCCAGCAGGTCCGCTTCGCCAACGCCGACGGCGCCCGCCGGTACGCCGAAATCATGGGCGGCGGCGTGGACAAGTGGCGCTTCACGGTCGTCCCCGAGGACCCGGCGTTGCGAAAAATGTCGGACTCGGTCGTTAACGTGCCCGTATGGCGCATGACTTCCAGGTAGTGGTGGATTCGGCCGACCCGCACGTGCAGGCCGGCTGGTGGGCCGAGACGCTCGGCTGGTCCGTCGAACCGACGGACGAAGGCTTCATCCGCGAGATGATCGCGAAGGGGTACGCGAAGGAGGAAGAAACCCGGACGTACCAGGGATCGCTGGTCTGGAAGGCGGGAGCGGCGATCCGGCACCCGGACTCGCCACCCGACGGTCCACCGCGGCGGATCCTGTTCCAGGAGGTCCCGGAGGGGAAGACGGTGAAGAACCGGGTCCACCTCGACGTCTGGGTCGGGGCGGACAACGTCGAGGCGACGCTGGAGAAGCTCACGGCCCGCGGGGCGACGTACCTGCACCGCGGGCGGCAGGGGCCGCACAGCTGGGTGACCGTGGCGGATCCCGAGGGGAACGAGTTCTGCGTTTCGTGAGTTAAGGCGTCGGCGGCGGGCCGGGGGGCCGCCGCCGACGCGAACTCAGCTCTGAGCGGCCAAGCGGTCCAGGGCCTTCGGCAACGCCGACGCCAGCAGGTCCAGCTCGGGCTCGGCCGCGATCAACGGCGGCGACACCGCGACCCCGCGCCCGAGGTTCCGCACGATCACACCCTCGTCCCGGCAGGCGCGCTGCAGCTTCACCGGGGCGCCCGGGTCGGCGTCCATCACCTCCGCCGTCAGCTCGACGGCGGCCAGGAAACCGAGCCCCGCGCGGATTTCGGCCACCAGCGGGTGCCCGCTGACGCTCGAAACCGCGTCGGCCAAGGGCTTTTCCAGCTCGCGGCCGCGGGGGATCAGGCCGTCGCGCTCGTAGATGTCCAGGGTCGCCAGGCCGGCCGCGCACGCCACCGGGTGGCCCGCGTACGTCGCGCCGTGGCGGAAGATCGGGGCGCCCGGCGCGCCGGTGAAGAAGGGTTCCGCCACCCGCGGGGCCACGATCAGCGCGCCCAGCGGGATGGTGCCGCCGGTGATGCCCTTCGCCGTCGTGATCATGTCGGGCCGGACGGCCCAGCGGTCGATGCCGAACCACGTGCCGAGCCGTCCCCAGGCCGCGATCACGCAGTCCGCGACGAACAGCACGTCGTGGCGGCGGCAGATCGCCGCGACCTCCTCGATGTACCCGTCCGGCGGCAGCAGCACGCCACCCGCGCCGATCACGGGTTCGCAGAAGAACGCCGCCACGCGCGACGCGCCGACGCGCTCGATCTCGGCCTCCAGCGCCGCCGCGCTGTCGAAGGGGACGTGCGAGAAGTCGGGCGGCTGCGGACCGAAACCGGCCGCGTTGGCCGGGATGCCGCCGACCGCGGTGCCGAAGCCGTGCGTGCCGTGGTACCCCTGCGCCCGCCCGATCACGTGCACCTTGTCCGGCCGCCCGGTGTGCGCGAAGTACGCGCGCGCCAGCTTGACGGCGGTGTCGATGACGTCCCCGCCACCCGAGCCGAAGAACACCTTCGAACCGGGCTCCGGTGCCAGCGCGGCAACGCGGTCCGCGAGGTCGATCGCCGGCTGGTTGGCGTTGTAGCCGAACAGGTTGTACGAGTCGAGCGTCCGCAACTGCGCCGCGACGGCGTCGGTGATTTCCGGGCGCCCGTGCCCGAAGTTCGCGTACCAGAGCGACGCGGTCGCGTCGAAGTACCGCCGGCCGCCGTCGTCCCAGACGTACGACCCCTCACCACGGGTGATGACCATCCGGTCACCGTCGACGGCGCCCATGTCGGCGAACGGGTGCCACAGGGCGTGCTGTGCTGACATCGGTCCTCCTCAGTCCTGCCCCCATCCCTACCAGGGCCGAGCGACGAGCGCGAACACTCCATCGTGCACAGTTCGCACTCCCGGACTGGCCGCGATGGCACCGCAACCCGCACCGGCGGTGCTCGGCTGCGTCGCGTGGTCCCGCCTGGGCGGCCGGAGCGGCGCTGACCCCGCTCAGCTTCCGGCTTCTCCGGGTCGCGGCGGTGCTCAGTCCAGGAACTCCGCGATCTCCTCCGCCGAGTACCCCAGCTCCGCGAGCACCTCCGCGGTGTGCTGCCCCAACGTCGGCGGCGCCGAAGAAGCCCGCGCCGGCGTATCGGACGCCTTCACCGGGAACCCCGTCCCCACGTACGTCCCCACCGTCGGGTGCGGCAGCCGCACCACCTGCTCGCGCGCGGCCGTCCACGGGTCCGCGTAGACGTCGTCGATCTCGTTGATCGGGGCCGCCGGGATGCCCGCCGCGTCGAAGGACTTCAGCCACTCCGCGGCCGTGCGCGTCAGCAGCACCGGCTCCAGCAAAGCGTTCAGCTCATCCCGGTGCGCGGCCCGTGCCGCGTTCGACGAAAACCGAGGGTCCGAAGCGATGTCCAGCGCCAGCACCCCGCAGAACGCGTGCCACAGCTTCTCGCTGCCCACCGCGATGATCAGCCAGCCGTCGGCCGCGTGGTAGGCCTGGTACGGGACGATGCTCGGGTGCGCCGACCCCATCCGGCGCGGGCGGGGTGCGTCGTAGAAGTGCGCTCCCGCCGCGTAGACGTGCCACGCCAGCTGACTGTCCAAAAGGGACACGTCGAGGTACTGCCCGCGACCGGTCGTGTGCCGCGCCTGCAACGCCATCAGCACGGCGATGATCGCCCACGTCCCCGCGTTCAGGTCCGCCACCGGCAGGCCGACCTTCGCCGGCGGCCCGTCCGGCTCGCCGGTCAGGGACATCACGCCGCCGAGGGCCTGGGCGACCAGGTCGTAGCCCGCGCGGTCGCGGTACGGCCCGGTCTGCCCGAAGCCGGTGATCGACACGTGGATCAGCCGCGGGTTCAGCTCGGCCAGCGCCGGGTAACCGAGTCCCCACTTCTCCAGCGTGCCCGGGCGGAAGTTCTCGACGAGCACGTCAGCGTCCGCGACCAGCCGCCGGACCGCGTCGCGGCCGCGGTCGCTCTTGAGGTCCAGGACGATCCCGCGCTTGTTCCGGTTCGCCGCCAGGTAGTAGACGGCTTCGTCGCCGACGAACGGCGGGCCCCAGCCGCGGGTGTCGTCGCCGTGGCCCGGGGGCTCGACCTTGACCACGTCCGCGCCCATCTCGCCGAGGTACTGGGTGCAGTAGGGGCCAACGAGGATGCGGGACAGGTCGACGACCTTGATCCCGTCGAGCGGGCGAAAACCTTCGGGCATCAACGGCTCCTCGTCGAGCTGGGCGGCCAGCCCCCTTTCTACCTCGCGCGCCCCGGGAAATGGATTACCTACTAACGGACGTAGACGACAGTCACTCCCGTCCTGTTGATTGTTGAGTGAGTCTGTGCAGAGTTGCGCACTCCTGGAGGGACTTATGCGTCGTCTTGTTGGAATGGCGGCCACGATAGCCGCCTGCACCACGGTCGTCACCGTCGTCCAAGCCACCCCCGCGGCCGCCGAACCCCAGTACTTCGCCGCCCAGCGCGTCGGCGAACGCCCGCCGATGGGCTGGAACAGCTGGAACAAGTTCGGCTGCGAGATCGACGAAAACCTCATCCGCGGCGCTGCCGACGCGCTGGTGTCGACCGGCATGAAGGACGCGGGCTACCAGTACGTCAACATCGACGACTGCTGGGCCGAACAGAACCGCACGGCCGACGGCAAGCTCGAGCCGAACCACGAGCGCTTCCCGCACGGCATCAAGGTGCTCGCCGACTACGTCCACGAAAAGGGCCTCAAGCTCGGCATCTACACCAGCGCGGGCACGCTTACCTGCCAGAAGACCATGCCCGGTGCCCTCGACCACGAAGAGGCCGACGCGCAGTCGTTCGCCGACTGGGGCGTCGACTACCTCAAGTACGACAACTGCAACAACCAGGGCCGCCCCGCGATCGAGCGCTACACGAAGATGGGCGACGCGATCAAGAAGACCGGCCGCCCGATGATCTACGCGCTCTGCGAATGGGGCGAGAACGACCCGTGGACCTGGGGCCGCGACGCCGGCGCGCAGCTGTGGCGGACCACCGGCGACATCAGCGACAACTGGGGCAGCCTGACCGGCATCCTCGACCAGCAGGTCGGCCTCGAGAAGTACGCGGGTCCCGGCGGCTGGAACGACCCGGACATGCTCGAAGTCGGCAACGGCGGCATGACCGACGCCGAGTACCGTGCGCACTTCTCGCTGTGGGCGCTGCTGAACGCGCCGCTGCTGGCCGGCAACGACCTGCCCGCGATGACCCCGGCCACCAAGGCGATCCTGGAGAACAAGGACGTCATCGCCCTCGACCAGGACTGGGCCGGCGTGCAGGGCCACAAGATCCGCGACGACGGCGACACCGAGGTCTGGGCGAAGCCGATGTCCGACGGCTCGGCCGCGGTCGTGCTGTTCAACCGCGGTTCCGCGAGCACCGCGATGACGACGACGGCGAAGGAGCTCGGCCTCGCCGGGCGCGGCTTCCGCGTCCGCGACCTCTGGAGCGGCACCGAAACCGAGACCGCGGGCACCCTCCGCGCCGCCGTCCCGTCCCACGGCTCGGCCACGTTCCGCGTCTGGCCGGAGAAGAAGCCGTCCGCCGCGCCGCTGACGACGCTCGCCCTGCCGAACCCGGAGTACGTGCCCGCCGACCGGCCGCTGACCACCACGCTGAAGGTCACCAACGACGGCAGCACGCCGGTCGCGCAGCTGCGCGCGAGCATCGCGACCCCCGCGGGCTGGCGGCTGCGCGGTCCCGGCGCGTTCACGGTGCCGATCGTGCCGCCGGGCAAGAGCTGGCAGCACGACGTCACGTTCGAGCCGGTCGCGCCGGCCGGCGAGCGCGTCACGCTCGCCGCGAAGGCGAGCTACCTTACGCTGTACGGCCGACGCAGCCTTACAGCGGAAGGCAGCTCGCCACTGGTCACGCGCCCGGCCACCGGAACGACGGCGTTGTCGAAGGCCGCGTGGATGTCGTCGGACAACGGCTGGGGCCCGGTCGAGCGCGGGACCAGCAACGGCGAGGCCGGAGCGGGCGACGGGCACCGGATCACCATCGCCGGCGTGGGCTACGACGACGGGATCGGCGCGCACGCCCCGTCGAGCGTGCGGATCTACGTCGGCGCCGCCTGCACGTCGGTCCGCGCGCTCGTCGGTCTGGACGACGAAAACTCCGGTGGCAGCGCGGGGTTCCGCATCCTCGGTGACGGCAAGGAGCTTGCCGCGACCGGCGTCCTGCACCCCGGGGACAAGGCGCAACCGCTCGACGCGCAGCTGTCCGGTGTCCAGGTGCTGGAGCTGGCCGTGACCGACGGCGGCGACGGCAACACCGACGACCACGCCGACTGGGCGAACGCCGCGATCACCTGCTGAGCAAGGAAATTCACGCACCACCCGCCGTCCCCGGTCACCCGGCCGGGGACGGCACTTCTCCCCTCATGCCCGGTTCGTCCCGGATGCACCCTGGAACTCTTGTCCGCACTCCTGGGGGAGGGAACCGTGCGAAGACTCGGTGTCCTGCTGCTCACAATCCTCGGTCTGGCCACGGCCGTCGCCGCGCCCGCGTCCGCCGGCGAACCCGTCATCGCCGCGACCCCGCCGATGGGGATTTCGTGGTCCCGCGGCTGGAACCAGTGCCCGCGGATCGACGACGCGAAGGTCCGCGCCGACGTCGACATGCTGGTCAGCACCGGCCTGCGCGATGCGGGCTACACCTACGTCACCATCGCCGGCTGCTGGGCGGCCAAGACGCGGGCCGCCGACGGCAGGCTGCAACCCGACCCCGCGAAGTACCCGGACCTGCCCGGTCTCATCGCGTACGTGCACGCCAACGGACTCAAGTTCGGGCTCTACAGCGGTACCGGCGCCCTGACCTGCGGCAGCGCGATGCCCGGCTCGCGCGACCACGAAGAACAGGACGCGCAGACGTTCGCGGCCTGGGGCGTCGACTACCTCGCGTACGACACGTGCGGCGGCGAGAACGGCGTCGCGGCGGCCGCCAAGAAGATGGGTGACGCGCTCAAGAACACCGGACGGCCGATCCTGCTCGCGATGATCGACACGTTCTCGAACAACTACCGCCAGTGGGAGTGGGCGCCCGGCGCCGGCGCGCACACCTGGCAGCTGACCAGCGACATGCCGGAGCCGCTGCCGATCGTGATGCAGGCGATCGACAAGCAGGTCCCGCTGGCCGGGCACACCGGTCCCGGCGGCTGGAGCGATCCCGGCTACCTCAACTTCAGCCTCCTCGACGTCGCGCCGCGGCGGACGCAGTTTTCGTTGTGGGCGCTGATGAACGCGCCGCTCATCCCCAACGAGTCGTTCCCGCTCGACACGATCGCCAACCGGGACGTGATCGCGGTCGACCAGGACTGGTCCGGCACGCCCGGCTACAAGGTCCGCGACCTGTCCGACGGCGAAGTCTGGGCGAAGCCGATGTCCGACGGCTCGGTCGCGGTGCTGCTGCTCAACCGCGGCTCGTACGCGCGGACGATCCCGTTCGACCTCGCCGAAACCGGCGTCGCGGCGGCGCCCGCCTACCGCGTCCGCGACCTCTGGGCCGGCACCGAACTGACCAGCACCGGCACGCTGCGCGCGTCCGTGCCCGCGCTGAGCAGCGTGTTCTTCCGCGCGTGGCCGGGGCAGCCGTCGACGGCCGATCCGCTGGTGACGCTGGGCGTGCAGCTGCCGGAGGGGTTCCTGGCGGGGCAGCAGGTCGACGGCACGGTCACGCTGACCAACGACGGCGACACCCCGATCACGGACGCGAGCTACGCGATCACCGTGCCCGCCGGGTGGCAGCTGGACGGGCCCGCGCAGGTCGACGTCCCGCGGGTCTCGCCGGGCAGCACGGTCACGCGTGAGATCACGCTGCGGCCGACCGCGGCTCCGGCGGCGAAGGTACTGGTCGGCGCGAGCGGCGGGTACACGAGCGCGCTCGGGACGCGCACCGCGACCGGTTCGGCCGAGGTACCGCTGGTGACCGCGCCGCCGGCCGGCACGACGTACCTGTCGACGCGGCCGTGGCTCTACTCGGAGAACGGCTCCGGTCCGGTGGAACGCGGCAGCGTCGCGAACGGGCGAGCGATGTCGGTCGGCGGCGTCGGTTACCAGCCGAACAGCGGGGTGGGCGTGCACTCGCCGTCGGTGATCCGGCTGTTCCTCGGCGGTGGGTGCAAGTCGTTCTCGGTCCAGTACGGCGTCGACGACGTCTCGAGCCCGCAGGCCACCGTCGCGTTCCGGGTCCTCGGCGACGGCCGCGAGCTGGCCGCGACGGGGGTCGTCCGGCCGGGCGCGAAGCCGGCGAAGCTGACGATCCCGGTCACCGGGATGCAGCAGCTGGCCATCGCGGTCGACGACGGCGGCGACGGCTCGGCCGGCGAGTACGCCGACTGGATCGCGCCGTACGTCACCTGCTGACCGCGCCCTCCAGGAGGACGACGGCCTGCGCGGTCCGCCGGTACAGCACGTACCGGCCGTCCCGGACCTTGCTGACGAGTCCGGCGCGGTGCAGCGCGCTCAGGTGGTAGGAGACGGTGCCCGGGCTGTACCCGGTCCGGGCGGCGAGGTCGGCGGTCGGCCGCGCGGTCTCGAGGTCGGCCAGCAGCGCCGCCCGGGCTGCGCCGACCACCGGCGCGAGCCGTCCGGGCGGCCGGTCCGCGCCCGTGCCGATCCCCTTCGCGGGGTAGCAGAGCACGACCTGGCCGGGAACGTCGACCTGGATGCTCATTCCGGGCCAGCTGAGCACGCCGGGGGCGAGGACCAGCTCGCGGCCGGCGACGTCGATCTCGCCGTCGAACGGCTTGGCGAGGGTGATCGCGTCGCCGGCCCAGCCGATGGCGGGGTGCAGCGACGCGAGCGCCGCGCCGACGCCGTGCGTGGCGATGGTCTGCGCGCGGTGGGCGATGTCCCGGTCGACGACCGCGTGCAGACCGGCCCAGTCGTCGCAGAGCACGTCACGCCAGAACCGCGCGAGGCCGCCGGCCAGCCGCCGGGGCATCGACCCCGACTCCACGACCCGGCGGGCCGCGATCGGCAGCGGCCGGTTCCAGTGGAACTGCGTGTACGCGAGGACCTGTTCTTCGAGGTCGTCCTGCGTGGTCGCCTCGATCCGCGCGATCTGCTCGTCGAGCAGGTCGGCAGGCCGGGCCGCCGTGCCCGGCTGCGGGGTGAGCAGGTCCGGCGTGTAGACCTCGCCGGGGCGTGGCAGCAGGTCCAGCAGCAGCGCGACGTCCGGGTGGGCGAGCGACGCGCGGGCGACCGGGCCGGGATCGCCGAACACGGGGTGGCGCCCGGCGTCGGCGGTGAGCTTCAGCCACGCCAGCGACTCCGCGGCGAGGGAGGGCGAAAACCGTGTCCTGGCCACCGTCTCGGCGTCGACCCGCAGCGTGAACACCGATCGACGGTAACAGGGGTCACGGCGGATTTGAACCGGCTCGAATCCTTTCCGGGGCGACCTTCCGCCGGGGTTGAGTGGGCTGGTGCTCCCTGGACGCGTGCTCGCCGCTGCCGTGGCCGCCGTGCTGCTCGCCGGCGCGCCGCCCGCTTCGGCAGGTCCTGCCCCGGCTGGGCACGCCAGGTGTTCCGTCGTCCGGACAGTCACCGTGCTCGGCTGGACGGCCGGTGCCGACGGGATCTACCGCGTCACGGCTCAGTACCGGCCGTACGCGCTCACGGTCGTCTTCCCCTACGAGCTCAGTTCCAGCAGCCTGGCTTCGGCGTCGCGCAGGTAGCGGTCGAGCGCGGCCGCGGCGGCGTCGAACCGGCCGCGGCGCAGGTCGCGCAGGATCCGCTCGTGGCAGTCCAGGAACGGCTCGTAGAACTCCCGCGTGTTCTCGTTGAGCACGAAGAAGAGCCGCGTCTCGGCGAGCACCTGGCGCATCGTCGCGGACAGCCGCTCGCTGCCCGCCAGGTCCGCCAGCGCCTGGTGGAAGTGGATGCTGGCGGTGCCGACCGCGGGCCAGTCCTCGGCTCCGGCGGCCCGGCGCCCGTCATCGAGTGCGCGTTCCAGGCCGGTCAAGTCCACAGTGGACAACTCAGCGGCGCGGCGCAGGGCACCGCACTCGGTGGCGCGGCGGACGACGTAGAGGTCCTCGATGTCGTCGGTGGTCAGTTCGCGCACGAACACCCCGCGGTTCAGCTCGTGCACGGCCAGCCGCTCGTGGGCCAGCAGCTGGAACGACTCGCGCAGTGTGTTGCGCGAGACGCCCAGCGCCGAGCTGATCACGGGCTCGGACAGGCGTTCGCCGGGGGCGAAGACGCCGTCGGTGATGTACTGGCGCAGGATCGCGGCGACCCGTTCGGCGGTGCCGCTGCGCACCAGGAGGTGCCGCTCACTCCCCAGCCCCGAGGCATCGACGGTCATGGCACCACCCCGACGCCGAGATCGAAGTCGAGGCTGTACCGGTTGCCCGGCATGGCACCCGCCGCCTTCGCGCCGTCGATCGGCAGGACGACGCCGTTGATGAACCTCGATTCGTCGCTCGCCAGGAAGACGACGGCCTTCGCGACCTCCCACGCCTCGCCGACGCGCGCCGCGGGCGTGCTCGCGACCAGCTGGTGCTGCTTGGTTTCGAACTCCTCCGCCGAGTTCAGGGTGCTGCGCAGCATGTCGGTGTCGATCGCGCCCGGGTTCACCGTGTTGGCCCGGATGCCCTGGTGCGCGTGGGCGACGGCGATCGACTTCGTGAGCCCGACCAGCGCGTGCTTGGTGGCGTTGTAGACCGGGTCGCCCGGGCGGCCCATCACGCCGCCGTTGGACGACGTCGTGACGATGCTGCCGGCCCGCTGCGCGATCATGTGCGGCAGCACGGCCCGGGTGCCGAGGAAAGCGGCGCGGACGTTGAGCGCGAAGATGTCGTCGAACTCCGCCAGGGTGGTGTCGACGAGCGGCTTGCCGAGGTGGATGCCGACGTTGTTGAACAGCACGTCGATGCGGCCCGCCTCGGCGATGACGCCGTCGACGAACGCGGCCACGGCGTCCTCGTCGGTGGCGTCCACTGTGGAGTGCCGGTACCCGTCGATCTCCTCCGCGGGCTCGCGGATGTCGGAGGCGTACACGGTCGCGCCCTCGGCGAGGAACTCCTTGACCGTCGCGAGGCCGATGCCCCGCGCGCCGCCGAAGACGACCGCCACCTTGCCGGCCAACCGACCCATGTCACTTCCCCGCTCTCAGTCGTGCTGTCTGCTCTTCGTCCACCGCGTAGTCCGCCGGCAGCCGGACGAGCGCGTCCGGCTCGCCGAGGTACCGCACTTCGACGCCGTACACCTCTCGCGCCGCCGTCACCGAGACGTACCCCTCGACGACGTCGGCGAGGACCGCCGCCACCGGCCGTTCGCGCGGCGGCCCGTAACCGCCACCGCCCGGCAGCGTGACGTCCACAATAGACTCGGGTGCCAGTGTCACCCGGCTTTTCGCGGGCAGGTCGGCGCCTTCGCGCAAACCGAACCGTCCGGGTGCCCCGGCACCCGCGCCGTCCACTCCGGACGCGGCGGCCCGCACGCGGTCGACGTTCCCGTTCACGCTCCAGGAATCCCCGCCGCGTGCCCCCATCGTGGTCACCTGTCCGAGTCCGCCGCGCCACCGTCCGGCGCCACCCGAATCCACGCGCAGTTCGCGGGAGAACTGGACCAGCGGCGCCATCGTCTCGATGACTTCGGTCGGCGTCGACCGCAGGCCGCTGGGAAATCCCGTGGTGCTGAGCCCGTCCTTGTCCACCCGGGCGCCCATGCCGCCGGTCTGGAAGACGTTGAGCATGAAACCGGGACCACGCCAGATGGTCATCCACAGCGCGTCCGCGCTCGGCGCGATCGCGGCCCCGGGCAACGCGCCGATCAGCAGCGACGGCAGGAAGTGGCCGATCAGGTGCCGCGACGCGACCGGCGCGGGCGGCAGGCAGTTCAGTACGGAACCCTCGGGCGCGGTGACGTGCACCGGCCGGAACGACCCGGCGTTGTGCGGCACTTCCGGCGAGATCGCCGCTTTGACCGCGAAGGACGCGTAGGCGCGCGTGTAGTTCAGCACGACGTTGATCCCGCGCCGGCTCTGCGGCGACGAACCCGCGAAGTCGAGGTGGATCTCGTCGTCGTCCACAGTGGCCGTGACGCGCAGGACGACTTCTTCGTCGTCGAAGCCGTCGGTGGCGATTTCGTTGGTGTAGACGCCGTCCGGCAGTTCCCGCAGCGCGTCCCGCAGGGCTTTCTCGGACCGGTTCATGAGCTCGGCGGCGATGGCGTCGAGGGAGTCGAGGCCGAACTCGGCCAGCAGCTCCAGCAGGCTGGCCGCGCCGACCTCGTTGCCGGTGACCTGCGCGTACAGGTCGCCGATGGTCTCCTCCGGCGTCCGCACGTTGGCACGGATCAGCCGTTCCACGTCGGCGTTGACCTCGCCCGCGCGCAGGAACTTCAGGATCGGCAGCCGGAGGCCCTCTTCGAAGACTTCGTGCGCTTCGGCGGACACCAGCCGCCCGCCGATGTCGGGCGCGTGGCAGCAGGACGCGAACCAGGCCACCAGCCGGCCGTCGCGGAACACCGGCGTCGCCACCGTGATGTCGTTGATCTGCCCGGCGGTCTGCCACGGGTCGTTGGTGAGCAGGACGTCGCCGGGTTCGAGAGTCTCCGGCGCGTACGCCGCGACGAAGTGGTGCATGCCGGTCGCCATCGCGTTGATGTGCCCCGGCGTGCCGCCGACGGACTGGCCGATCATCTCGCCGCGCGAGTCGAACACCGCGCAGGCCAGGTCGAGCGATTCCCGCACGACGGCGGAGAAAGCCGTGTTGACGAGCGCGTTCTGCTGTTCGGCGAGGATCGAGTGCAGGCGGTTGCCGAACAACCCGACCAGGATGGGATCGACGGTCACACCGTCACCTCCAAGGCGGCGTCTTCCCGGACGACGCAGTGCGCGCCGGGCGGGACGACCACAGTGGACTCGCGTTCCTCGACGATGGCCGGTCCGTCGATCCGCGTGCCGGGTCCGAGCCGGTACCGGTCGAAGATCGCCGTGTCGGCAAATCCACCGGCGGCGGGGAAGTACGCCTTGCGGGTGCCCTTGCGCGCGTCCCCCTCGGCGGCTTGCACGGCCAGCCGCAGCGTGACGTCCGGGGCGGGACCGCTCGAGACGACCCGCCAGTTCAGCACCTCGACGCCGACCTCGGGCCCGGTCCGCCGGTAGAGCGCGCGGTAGGTCCCGGTGAAGTCGCCGATCAGGGTGCCGGGCCAGCTGCCGCCGCGCACCGGGACGCGGATCTCGTAGCCCTGCCCGGCGTAGCGCATCTCGGCGATCCGGCGGTGGGTCACGTCCGCGACCCCGGACTTCGCCAGCAGCGCTTCGCCCTCGGCCTCCATCTCGGCGAACAGCGCGTCGACCTGTTCCCAGGCGAGGTCGTGCACGGCCGCGCGTGCCGAGCGCACGAAGTCGAACGCGAGCGGCGCGGTGAGGAACCCGGCCGCGCTGAGCACGCCCGCGGCGGGCGGCGCGACGACCGACGGCGCCCCGAGCGCCCGCGCGACCCCGGCGCCGTGCACCGGGCCCGCGCCGCCGAAGGTGTACATCGGCAGCTTCGCGGGGTCGTGCCCGCGCTCGACGGCGTGCACGCGCGCGGCGTTGGCCATGTCTTCGTTGACGCTCGTGTGGATGCCCCAGGCCGCCTCTTCGACGCTCACCCCGAGCGGATCGGCGATCTTCTCCCGGAGCACCGCCCTCGCGGTCTCGGCGTCCAGGCGCATGCCGCCGCCGAGGAAGTAGCCCGGGTCGAGGTAGCCGAGCACCAGGTCGGCGTCGGTGACCGTGGGCTCGGTGCCGCCGCGGCCGTAGCAGACCGGACCGGGCTCGGACCCCGCCGAGCCGGGCCCGACGGTCAGGAGTCCCAGCGCGTCGATCCGCGCGATCGACCCGCCGCCGACGCCGATCTCGATCATGTCCGTGACCGGCACCTGCACCGGCAGCCCGGACCCGGGCAGCAGCCGGTACTTGCGGTCCACCTCGAACTGGTGCGTGACCAGCGGCGCGCCGCCCGCGATCAGGCACAGCTTCGCCGTCGTGCCGCCCATGTCGAAGGCCAGCAGGTCGGCCGGCCCGACCGCGGCCGCCGCGAGCGCCCCGCCCGCCGGCCCGGACTCCAGGATGCGGATCGGGTACCGGGCCGCGGTGCCGACGGTCGCCAGGCCGCCGTTGGACAGCATGATGTGCGGCGCGCGCGTGATCCCGAGCCGCCGCAACCGGCGTTCGAGGTCGCGGAGGTAGCGCTCGGTGAGGTCCTGGACGTAGACGTTCGCGACGGTCGTCGACGCGCGCTCGAACTCGCGGATCTCGGGAACGACGTCGGCGGAGAGCGCGACCCTGAGCTCCGGCGCGACCTCGGCGAGCAGCTCCGCGACCCGCCGTTCGTGCACGGGGTTCGTGAACGCGTGCAGGAAGCAGACCGCGACGGCTTCGACCCCGCGCGCGTGCAGCTCCCGCCCCAGCCTTACAACGTAAGCCTCGTCGAGTGCGGTCCGGACGGATCCGTCCGCGAGGATCCGCTCCGGGACGTCGAACCGCAGGTGCCGCGGAACCAGCGGCGCGGGCAGCTCGAGGTGCAGGTCGTACAGCTCGTACCGGTGCTCGCGGCGCATCTCCAGGACGTCGCGGAAGCCGGCGGTGGCGAGCAGCGCGGTGCGCGAGCCCGTGCGCTCGATCAGCGCGTTGGTCACCAGCGTCGTCCCGTGCACCACCTGCTCCACGTCGGGAGCGGTGATCCCGGCGTCCGCGAGCAGCGCGGCCAGGCCTTCTTCGACGGCGCGCGCGGGCTCGTCGTGCGTGGTCAGGACCTTGCCGACGGCGACGATCCCGGAGTCGTCGAGCGCGCAGAGATCGGTGAACGTGCCGCCGATGTCGACGCCGATCCTCATGTCCGGTACCACCGCGGAGACGTGTTCAGCGGCGGCTTCAGCTTGGCCTTCACCACCAGGACGTTCGGCTCGTCCGACTCGACGAACTCGCCGAGCAGCCGCCGGAACGCGCGCCCGAACCCGGACACGCGGTCCGCGTGTACGCCGAAGGACCGCGCGAGACCGACGAAGTCCGGGCTGTCCCAGTCGACCCCGC
Organism: Amycolatopsis sp. cmx-4-83; assembly: GCF_046548815.1. Lineage (NCBI taxonomy): Bacteria > Bacillati > Actinomycetota > Actinomycetes > Pseudonocardiales > Pseudonocardiaceae > Amycolatopsis > Amycolatopsis sp. cmx-4-83. Next base: position 392,992 of record NZ_JAEBEF010000005.1, read on the forward strand.
GGTGCGGCACGCCCTCGCGGTCCTGGTCGTAGCGCAGCATCCCGTAACCGCCGTCGTCGACGAGCACGACGGTGACCGGCAGCTGCTCCTGCGCGAGCGTCGCGAGGTCGCCGCAGCCGTAGAGGAACCCGCCGTCACCGGTGATGCAGATGGCGCGCCCGACGCCGGCCGCCGCCGCGCCGAGCGACGAGGGGAAGCCGTAGCCGAGCGTCCCCCAGCCCATCGGGTAGGCGAGCTTGCGCGGCGCCCGCACGCGGTGGAAGCCGCCGACCCAGTACCCGGCGACGCACATGTCCGACACCAGCACGGCGTCGGACGGCAGCACTTCGTCCAAAGTGGACAGGAAGTCGTAGGCCTGCGGCTCCTCGTCGCGGATCCGCTGGCGCACCCGGCGGCCGATGCCGGCCAGCCGCAGCGTGATGTCGTCGAGCCCCGGCCGCTGCTTCGGCAGCAGCCGCTCGACGATCGACCGCGCGTCGCCGACCAGCGTCAGGTCCGGTTCGTAGTTCTTCGCGGCGTCGTCGGCGTCGACGTTGACCGCGATCAGCTGGGGCGGCTTCGGCATCTGCCAGTTCTGCGTCATCAGCCCGTCGAAGTCGGTGCCGATGGCGAGCACGACGTCGGCCTCGTCCCACAGCTCGCCGACCTCCGGCGTGTGCACGGGGTTCGGCGCCAGGCACGGGTGGTCCAGCGGCAGCAGCCCGCGCGCGGCGAAGGTGGTGATCACGGGCGCGGCGAGCTTCTCCGCGAGTACCCCGATCGCGTCGCCGGCGCCCGATCGCAGCGCGCCACCGCCGGCCCAGATCAGCGGCTGCCGCGCGTCGGACAACATCGTCTCGGCCCGCGCGAGGTCCGGGACGTCGACGTCGGGCTTGCGGTGCGGCGCGGGCGGCCGCCGGTGCGGGACGGTCTCGCGCAGGTAGTCGGTCGGCACGCCGAGGTAGACGGGACCGCTCTGCGGCTGCAGCGCGAGCCGCGCCGCGCGGTGCACGGTGGTGCCGATCTGGTCGGCGGCCCGCACGGTGAAGCCGCCCTTGGTGACCGGCGCGAACATCGCCTGCTGGTCCGAGGTCTCGTGCAGCACGCCGCGGACGACGCCGGGACGCCGCAGTGTCGACGGGATGTCGGTGGCGATGACGAGCACCGGAGCCGCAGAAGCCATCGCTTCGCCGACCGCGCCGAGGGTGTTCGCAGCACCCGGACCGGTGGTCACGAGCGCGACGCCGAGCTTCCCGGTCGCGCGCGCGTACCCGTCGGCGGCGTAGCCCGCGGTCTGTTCGTGGCGCACCCCGACGAGCTTGATGCGGGTCTCGGACAGCGCCTCCCACAACGGCAGGTTGTGCACGCCCGGGAGGCCGAAGACGATCTCCGTTCCGAGCGCTTCAAGCGCGTCCACCAGCTCCCGAGCACCACTCACAGCCACGGCGCGGATACTGCCAGATCGTTGAACGATCTGGCAATCGACCCCTAGACGATGTTGTGCTCCGCCGGTGCGGTATCGGCGTTCCCGAACCGCCGCACGTCCAGCTCCGCGATGTCCACCGCGGTCGGTCGCCCCAGGTAGAGGTCCCGGATCAGCTCGCCGGCCGCCGGGCCCATCTGGAAGCCGTGCCCGGAGAAACCGGTCGCGTAGAGGAACCGCGAAAGCAGGACGCTTTCCCCCACGATCTGGTTGCGGTCGGGCGTCACTTCGTACAACCCGGCCCACGCCGTGCGGATGTCCGCGTCGAGCACGGCCGGGATCCGCCGCCCCGCGACCTCGGCCAGCCGCGGCAGCCACTCGCCGGCCTCGTAGTGCGTGTCGAACCCGGGGACGCCGTCGTCCTCGCAAACGGACATCGCCAGACCTGCACCTTCGCGGTGGAAGTAGAACGCCGACGGAAGTTCGATGGTCAGCGGAAGCGATTCCGGTAGCCCGCGCACCGGTCCGGTGAACACAACCTGCCGCCGGAACGGCCGCACCGGCAGGTCCAGACCGGCGAGTTCACCGACCCGCCCCGACCACGCGCCCGCCGCGCAGACCACCGCTCCGGTCCGCACGAACCCCGCGCTCGTGCGGACGCCGGTCAGGACGGTACCGTCCCGTTCGATCCCGATCACCTCAACGCCGGTCCGCAGCTCCGCACCGCACGCCTGCGCGGCCCTCGCGTAGCCCTGGACAACGGCGTCCGGCGTGGCTTTCGCGTCGTCGGGAGACCAGAGCGCGGCGAGGATCCCGTCCGTCTCGAGCAGTGGGAGCACGCGCTTCGCTTCCGCGGGGTCCAGCAGGTGGCTGCGGACGCCGTACTCCCGTTGCAGCTCCGCGCAATGTCCGATTGCGGTGACGTCCGCGGGGTCGGTGAGCAGGTACAGGTAACCGTCCCGGCGGAAGTCGATCTCGACGCCGAAGTCGCGCGAGAAAGCGCTGTACGCGGCGAGCCCGCGCAGCCCGAGCTCGACGTTCACGCGGCTGGTGAACGACGACCGGATGCCGCCCGCGGCCTTCGCCGTAGAACCCTCGCCGAGCCCGTCGCGCTCCAGCAACAGGACGTCGACGCCGGCTTCCGCCAAGCGGAACGCGCAGCTCACACCGATCACACCGCCGCCGATCACGACGCACTCGGCCATCGGTGGCAGGGACGTTTCCCCCGAGCCGCGGACGGTCATACTCGCCAATGTAGAACGTGATCCACCCACGGCGGCCGAGCGCGTACAGTCGGCGTGCCGAGTGCGGAAGGTGATGTCCCATGGCGATGATGCCCGTGACCGACTCGATGTTCCTCCTCGTCGAAACGCGCGAGCATCCGATGCACGTGGGCGGTCTGCAGCTGTTCAAGAAACCGGACGGCGCCGGCCCGGACTACCTCCGCGACGTCCGCCGCACTCTGCTCGAGTCCGACAACATGCGCTCGGTGTTCCGGCGCCGCCCGGCCCGTCCGGTCAACACGATGGGCCACGTGGCCTGGTCGACCGACGCCGAGCTCGAACTCGACTACCACTTCCGGCACTCCGCGCTCCCGCAACCGGGCCGCGTCCGCGAACTGCTGGAACTCACCAGCCGCTGGCACAGCACCCTGCTCGACCGGCACCGGCCGCTCTGGGAGACCCACCTCATCGAGGGTCTCGCCGACGGCCGGTTCGCCGTCTACACCAAGGTCCACCACGCCCTGATGGACGGCGTCTCCGCGTTGCGCCAGCTGCAGAGCACGCTCTCGGACAACCCCGCGGACCTGGATTGCCCGCCGTGGTGGGGCAGCCGGCGCAAGCCCGGCGAAGGCCGCGTCAAGCGCCCGCGGTCGTTCCTCCAGACCGCGGGCAAGACCGCCAACCAGCTCGCGAGCCTGGCCCCGGCCGCGATGAAGGTCGCACGCGAAGCGTTCGGTGAACACACGTTAACGCTGCCCGGACAGGCGCCGCGGACGATGCTCAACGTGCCGATCGGCGGCGCGCGCCGGTTCGCGGCGCAGTCGTGGTCGCTCGAGCGCGTCCGGAAGGTCGCCACCGCGGGCGGCGTCTCGCGCAACGACGTCGTGCTCGCGATGTGCTCGGGCGCGCTGCGGGACTACCTCATCGAGCAGCGCGCGCTGCCGGACGCGCCGCTCGTCGCGATGGTGCCGGTGTCGCTGCGCCGCCAGAACGACCCCGGCGAAGCGGCGGGCAACAACATCGGCGCGCTGCTCTGCAACCTCGCTACCGACTTGCCGGACGCAGGCAAGCGGCTCGTCACGATCCACCAGTCGATGCGCAACGGCAAGCGGCTGTTCTCGGAGCTGACGCCGTTGCAGACACTGCTGTTGTCCGCGGTCAACGTCGCGCAGCTCGGCGTCTCGCCGATCCCGGGCATCGTGAACAACACGCGGCCGCCGTTCAACCTGGTGATCTCGAACGTGCCCGGCCCGCGCAAGCAGATGTACTGGAACGGCGCCCAGCTCGACGGCATCTACCCGGCGTCGGTGCTGCTCGACGGCCAGGCCGTGAACATCACGCTGACCAGCAACGGCGACAACCTCGATTTCGGCGTCACGGGCTGCCGCCGCAGCGTGCCGCACCTGCAGCGGATCCTGACGCACCTCGACACCGCGCTGGTCGAACTGGAAGCGGCGGTCCGGTAGCCCGCTGATCGGCACCGCACTGCGCCATCGGAAGGAAACATTCCCAGCCTCCCGGCCAAACCCTGGCCAGCCGGCTCGCCGTGCTCTTACCGTGACGGCGATCAGTTCCCGGGAGAGGAGCAGGAAATGACCGAGGTGTGGACGACTCCCGACTTCGTCGAATACGAAACCCCCATGGAGGTCACCGCCTACGCGGCCCGCATGGCGGACTGACGTGCTCGTCGAGCCGCTCGCGGAAAGCGCATTCATCGAGGCCCTGCGCGGTCTTTCGCACCGGTACTGGGGCACGCACCCGTTCCACCACCGGCTGCACGCGGGCGAGCTCGACGCGCACGAACTGCGGCTCTGGGCCGCGAACCGGTGGTACTACCAGCAGGTGCTGCCGCAGAAGGACGCGGCGATCATCAGCAACTGCCCGCTGCCGGAGATCCGGCGCCAGTGGCTCGACCGGATCGTCTACCACGACGGGACGAGCGCGGGCACCAGCGGCACCGAACGCTGGCTGCGGCTCTGCGAAGCGGTCGGTCTCGACCGCGAAGAGGTGCTCGACGAGCGGCACGTCGCCCCCGGCGTCCGGTTCGCCGTCGACGCGTACGTGACTTTCGCGCGCACGAAACCGTGGTGGGAAGCGGTCGCTTCGGGACTGACCGAGATGTTCGCCGGCCACCTGATGCGGCAGCGCGTCGCGGACATGCTCGCGCACTACTCCTGGATCGCGCCGGCGGACCTCGCGTACTTCACCCACCGCGTCGACAAGGTCGCCGGCGAAGGCAAGGACACGCTCGACATCGTCGTCCGCCACTGCGTGACGCGCGAACAGCAGGACCGCGCGATCGCCGCGCTGTCCTTCAAGTGCGACGTCCTGTGGTCCGTGCTGGACGCCGTCGAATGGGCGGCGCGGTGATCACCGCGGGTTCGGTGCCGCAGCTCCGGCGGGGTGTCCGATTGTCGTTCGACCACGTCCGGGAGACACACGTGCTGCTGTTCCCGGAGGGCGTCCTGGTCCCGAACGCGACCGCGGCCGCGGTGCTCGGGCTCTGCGACGGCGCGCGCAGTGTCACCGACATCACCGCGGTGCTGGAGACGCGCTACTCCGGCGTCCGCGAGCAGGACGTCCTCGACGTGCTGGCGCGGCTGGGCGAACGGCGGGTGGTCGCGTGGACGTGAACCCGCCGCTGGGCCTGCTGGCCGAGCTGACCCACCGCTGCCCGCTGCACTGTCCTTATTGCTCCAACCCGCTGGAGCTGACCAAACGGGACGCCGAGCTGTCCACCGCGGACTGGCTGTCGGTGCTGTCCCAGGCCCGCGAGCTGGGCGTGCTGCAGGTGCACATGTCCGGCGGCGAGCCGCTGCTCCGGCCGGACCTGCCCGAGCTGGTGGCGCACGCGAGTTCGCTCGGCTGCTACGTCAACCTGGTCACCTCCGGGCTCGGGCTGACGTCCGCGCGGCTGTCCGGTCTCGTCGAGCGCGGGCTGGCGCACGTCCAGCTGTCGGCGCAAGGGTCGATACGGGACCGTTCCGACGAACTTGCGGGCGCGCGGGCGTTCGACCACAAGCTCGCCGCGGCCGCCGCGGTCAAGGCCGCCGGGCTGCCGCTGTCGCTCAACGTCGTCCTGCACCGGCGCAACCACGACCAGGTCGCCGGCATCGTCGAACTGGCCGAGCGGATGGGCGCGGACCGGCTGGAGCTGGCGAACACGCAGTACTACGGCTGGGCGCTGCGCAACCGCGACGCGCTGATGCCGACACCTTCGCAGCTGGCGGCCGCGGAGCCGATCGTGCGCGCGGCCGTCGCGCGGTTGCGGGGCACGATGGAGATCGTCTACGTCGTCGCGGACTACCACGAGCCGTACCCGAAACCGTGCATGTATGGCTGGGGTGCGCGGCAGCTGACCGTCGCGCCGGACGGCACCGTGCTGCCCTGCCCGGCCGCGTCGGCGATCACGACCCTGCGGCTGTCGTCCGTGCGGGACACGCCGCTGGCCGACATCTGGTACCGCTCGGAGTCGTTCAACGCCTACCGCGGCGAGGACTGGATGGCCGACCCGTGCCGCACGTGCGACCGCCGCGGGCTCGACTTCGGCGGCTGCCGCTGCCAGGCGTTCCTGCTCACCGGCGACGCGGCGGCGACCGACCCGGTGTGCTCGCGCTCGCCGCACCGCGGCGTCGTCGACCTGGTGCTGACCCGGCCACCCGCCTCCGACCTGGTCATGCGCCGGTGAAGGTCATCCTGCTCGGCACCGCGGCGGGCGGCGGCTGTCCACAGTGGAACTGCGCGTGCCGGCTGTGCACGTCCGGACTCCCGCCGCGCACGCAGGACTGCGTCGCGGTGAGCGCGGACGGCGAAGGCTGGTTCCTGCTCAACTGCTCCCCCGACATCCGCGCGCAGATCCTCGCGACGGCCGCGCTGCGCGCCGGACCGGGACCGCGGGACATCCCGCTGCGCGGAGTACTGCTCACCGACGCCGAACTCGACCACTCCCTCGGCCTGCTGATGCTGCGCGAAGCGGGCGGGCTCCCGGTGTGGGCGCCGGACGCGGTGCTGCGCGCACTGACCCCGTTCCGCGAGATCGTCGACGGCTACGGGCACTGGACCTGGTCGCCGCCGGCGGACCTGCCCGGGCTGCGCGTCCGGGTGCTGCCGGTGAGCGACAAGAAACCGAAGTACGTGCCCGCCACGCAGGCCGGGCCGTGGGTGGTCGCCTACCGGATCGAAGACCTCGCGACCGGCGGCGTGCTGGTGTACGCGCCTTGCCTGAAGAGCTGGCCCGCCGGGTTCGACGCGTTCGTGGCGGACGCGGACCTCGTGCTGCTGGACGGGACGTTCTACGCGCCGGACGAGATGGCCGGCGTCGGCGGACCGGACCAGTTCGCGATGGGGCACCTCCCGATCACCGCGAGCCTGGCCCGCATCGCCGGACGGCCGTGGGCGTTCACCCACCTCAACAACACGAACCCGGTGCTCGACCCCGTGTCCGCCGAACACGCCGCCGTGCTCGCGGCGGGCGCTCTGCTACCTCCGGACGGCACGGAGTTTTCGCTCTGAGCACGCTTCGTCGAGGCAACCCCCAAATAACTCTTTGACAGTCGTGGCAGACTGGCTCCATGCCCCACGACCACCTCCGGGTGCTGGCCCACCCGCTGCGCATGCGCATCCTGTCGCTGCTGACGGGCACCGCGATGAGCGCGGCCGAAGCCGCGCGCGAACTCGGTGAGACGCAGGCGAACACCAGCTACCACTTCCGCCGCCTCCACGACGCGGGCCTGCTGGAGGTCGCCGAGGAGATCCAGATCCGCGGCGGCCGCGCGAAGCGCTACCGGCACAACCCGGAGTCGGGCAAGCGCCTCACGAGCCGGGACCCGGGCGAGGAGCGGCTGCTGGCGAAGGCGATCGCGGCGGAACTGCTGCGCCGCGCGGACTCGCGCGTGGGGAATCGCCCGGCTTCCCTGACCGATGCCGAGCTGTGGGTGCCCCCGGAGGTGTGGACGCGGTTGCTGAAGCAGGCGTCAGAGCTGAGCCAGGAACTGCACGGCGCGGCCCAGCCACCCCGTACCCCGGGGACGGTCCGGGTCAGCGCCAGCATCGCCCTGTTCGAGCTGGCGACGAATCCGGCGGAACCGCAGTGAGCGCGTCGGCCGCACCGGCTGAGTCCGGAACCGCGTCGTCCGGGCCGCACCATCCGCGCCCGGCAGCCGTTCCGGTGGCACCCCGATGACCGCGCTGTTCCCCACCACCCCTCCCTTCTCCCCGGAGCCACTCCCGTGATCCCACTGCTCGCCCCGCTGCGGGAAGTCCGCTTCCGCGCCCTCGTCACCGGCCGGACGTTCGCCGACTTCGCCAACGCCGTCGCGCCCTTCGCGCTCGCCTTCGCCGTCGTCGATCTGACCGGCTCGGCCGTGGACCTCGGGATCGTCGTCGGGGCGCGGTCGCTCGCCAACGTACTGCTCGTGCTGTTCGGCGGCATGCTGGCCGACCGGTTGCCGCGGTCGGTGATCCTGCAGGGCACCGAAACCGCCGCCGCCCTCACGCAGGCCGCGATCGCCGCGAGCGTCCTCTGCGGCTTCGCTTCCATTCCGCTGCTGGTCGGGCTCAGCCTGGTCAACGGCGCCGTCTCGGCGATCTCCCTGCCCGCGGCCGCGTCCCTGACGCCGTTGACCGTGCCCGCGTCGCAGCTCGCGCAGGCGAACGCGCTGGTCCGGCTGCTCTCGAACGTCGGCCGCATCGCCGGGGCCGGGCTCGCCGGGATCCTCGTCGCCTTCGCCGGGTCCGGCTGGGCGCTCGGCGGCAACGCCCTGCTGTTCCTCGCCGCCGCGGTGGCGTACCGCCGGATCCGGCTGCCGCGCGGCGAACGCGTTCCCGGGAGCCGTCCCCTCGCTGAGCTCGCCGAAGGGTGGCGGGAGTTCCGCGCGCGGTCCTGGGTGTGGCTGGTGGTGCTGCAGTTCATGATCGTCAACGCGGTGAACGCGGGCGCGCTGCTGGTGATCGGCCCGCTGGTCGCCGACGACACCTTCGGCCGCACCGGCTGGGGGCTCGCGCTGGCCGTCCAGACGGCCGGGTCGCTGCTCGGCGGCGTCATCGCCGCGCACTGGCAGCCGCGGCGGATGCTCCTGATCGGCGTGGCGCTCGTGGTGGTCGACGCCCTGCCGATACTCGCGCTCGGCGAGACGCCGTACCTGCTGCCGCTGCTGCTCGCGATGTTCCTCGCGGGCGTCGCGATCGAGCAGTTCGCCGTCGCGTGGGACGTGTCGCTGCAGGAGAACATCCCGCCCGAGAAGCTCGCCCGGGTGTACTCCTACGACATGCTCGGCTCGTTCGTCGCGATGCCGCTCGGCCAGATCGCCGCCGGCCCGCTCGCCGAGCACGCCGGCCGCGAAGCGACGCTCCTCGGCGGCGCGACGCTCGTCGTCGTGGCGACCGCGCTGGTGGCCGTCAACCCCCAGGTGCGCGGGTTGGTCCGCCGGCGCCGGACTTCGGCGGACTCGCACCGCGGGTCCTAACGGCTCGCGCGGGGCTCCGGGGTCAGGTCGCGGTGGCCGTCGAGACGCCACCAGCTCTCCAGCGTCTCGCGAAGCGCTTTCAGCAGCTCGCCACCCGTTTCCAGCGGGACCAGGGCGGCCTTGCCGTCGTCCACGCGCAGGGCCGCCGACAAGCGGTCGCCCTGCTTGACCAGGCCGACCACCACCCGGGTCGGCCGTCCGGTCGCGTCGGTGGTCGGGATGGCTCGTTCGTAGCGCCAGCCTTCAGCGTTCACCCGGCCGACAGTGGCACAGCTTCCCCGGCTCCGGCCGCCGGTTCACCCTAAGGGGGTCACCAGGGCCGTACTTCCTCCAGCAGCTTCGCCACGGCGAGCACGAGGTCGTCCGAGTGGCGCGGCCCGACGATCTGCAGGCCCACCGGCAGCCCCTCGGACGTCCGCCCCGCCGGGACGCTGATCGCGGGCTGCTGCGTCATGTTGAACGGGTACGTGAACGGCGTCCACTCCGGCCACTCGCTCAGCCCGCTGCCCGGCGGCACGTTGTGGCCGGCCTCGAACGCCGCGATCGGGAGGGTGGGCGTGATCAGCACGTCGTAGCGCGTGTGGAACTCGCCCATCAGGATGCCCAGCGCCGCCCGCTCGGCCGTCGCGTCGAGGTAGTCGCTCGCGGTCCACGTCTTGCCGAGCTCCCAGACCTTGCGCAGGCCCGGATCGGTCCGCTCCTCCGACCCCGGCGGGAACGTGCCGAGCAGCTTCGCCGCGCCTGAGGACCACAGGATGTCGAACGCCGGTTTCGGGTCCGCGAAGCCGGGATCGGTCTCCTCGACGTGCAGTCCCGCGTCGCCCAGCGCGCGCACCGCCGCGGCGACGATCGCCGCCACCTCCGGGTCGACGTCGACGTAGCCGAGCGTCGGCGAGAACGCCGCGATCAGGCCGCGCACGTCCCGCCGGACCGCCTCGCGGAACGACCCGGCCGGCGGTGCCAGCGCGGCCGGGTCGCGGTGGTCGGGCATCGACAGGACGTCCAGCAGCAGCGCGGTGTCGTCCACCGAACGCGCCATCGGACCGGCGTGCGAGAGCGGCCCGAACGGGCTCGCGGGGTACAGCGGGATGCGGCCGTGGGTCGGCTTGAGGCCGACGATGCCGCAGAACGACGCCGGGATCCGCACCGAGCCGCCGCCGTCGGTGCCGACCGACAGCTCGCCCATGCCGGCCGCGACCGCCGCGGCGCTGCCGCCGCTCGACCCACCCGCCGTCTTGGACGGGTCGGCGGGGTTGCGCGTGATGCCGCAGAGCGGGCTGTCCGTGACGCCCTTCCACGCGATCTCCGGCGTGGTCGTCTTGCCGAGCAGGACCAGGCCCGCTTCACGCATCCGCGCGGCGACCGGGCTGTCGACGTCCCACGGCTGGTCCGGGTTGATGCTCTTCGAACCGCGGACGGTCGGCCAGCCCTGCGTGAGGAACATGTCCTTGATCGACGCGGGCACGCCGTCGAGCCAGCCGATCGGGTTCCCGTCCCGCCAGCGGATCTCGGACGCCTTGGCCTGCTCCAGCGCGCGGTCGGCGTCGACCAGGCAGTAGGCGTTGCACTCGCCGTCGCGGCCTTCGATGGCCTGCAGCGCGTTCTGCGTCGCCTCGATCGGCGAAAGCTCACCGGTCGCGTAGGCGGCGACGAGCTCGCTGGCGGTCAGCATCCTGTCGTTCATCCGGCTCCCTGGTTCCCCGACGGCACGTAGCCGAGCGTCTTGTCGACGACATTGCGCAGCGGCTCCCCAGCCTGCCAGCGGCGGAAGTTCTCGGTGAACACCTCGACGAGCGTGTTCCGCCAGCCGGTGAAGTCCCCGGACATGTGCGGCGAGACCAGCACGTCCGGCAGGCTCCACAGCGGGCTGTCGGACGGCAGCGGCTCGGTGTCGAACACGTCGAGCGCGGCGCCGGCGATGGCCTTGCTCCGGAGCGCTTCGACCAGGTCGGACGTCACTACCAGCTCGCCCCGGCCGACGTTGACGAACCGCGCCGACGGCTTCATCGCGGCGAACGCGCGCGCGTCGAACATGCCCCTGGTGTGTTCGGTCAGCGGCGCGACGGCGACGACGTAGTCCGCGTGCGGCAGCACTTCGGTGAGCCTCGCGGACTCGTGCACGACGCCGAAGTCGGGATCCCCGGTGCGTTCCCGGCGCCCGGCACCGCTCACCCGCATCCCGGCGGCGCGCAGCAGCCGCGCGATGGCCCGGCCGATCGGCCCGGTGCCGACGACCACCACCTCGCGCCCGGCGATCCGCTCGCTTTCGCGGTGCTGCCAGCGCCCCTCGCGCTGCAGGTCGTGCGAGCGCGCGAAGTCCTTCGCGAACGCGAGGACGACGCCCAGCACGTACTCCGCGATGGCGTCGTCGAAGACGCCCCGCGAATTGGTCAGGACCACGTCGCTCTCGACCAGCCCGGGGAACAGCACCGGGTCGACGCCCGCGCTCGCGATGTGCAGCCAGCGCAGGCGATCGGCCGCGTGCCAGGCGCCCGGCACGGCCGTGGAGAGGAAGTCGTAGACGAACAGCGCGTCCGCTCCGGACAGCGCTTCCGGCAGGCCCGCCGCGTCCGTGTAACGCACGACCGCCCCGGATTCGACAGCACGCATGTCCGGTGGGCGGTGCTCGCCACAGAGCACTGCCAGGACCGGAGCTTCCTGGTTTTCCGAGGCGATCACGTTGACACGGTAAAAGCGGCTCGTATGATTGTCAACAATCCGAGGAACGACCCCCGGAGCACCGGACGTGTCATCAAGTGCAGACGTATTCCGGAGGCTGAGCCTTGGATTTCGACTTCCTGGCGTTCGAAGGCCCGCTCGCCCAGCGCGGCATCGGCGTCATCGCCCCGTTCGACCTCGCGCTGGAGCGCGAGCTCTGGCGGTGGGTGCCGATGGAGGTGTCCCTCCACCTCGCCCGCACGCCGTACGAGCCGGTGCCGGTCAGCATGGAGATGGCCCGCCTCGTCAGCGACAGCCACCACCTGGCCAGCGCCACCCGCGACGTCCTGCACGTCGAGCCCGAGGTCGTCGCCTACCTCTGCACTTCGGGCAGCTTCGTCAACGGCGTCGACTACGAGCGCTCGCTGACGAAGGCGATCTGCGACGCCGGCGCGCCGGACGCCGTCACCACCTCGGGCGCGCTGGCCGAGGTGCTGCACCAGCTCGACCTCCACCGCGTCTCGGTGCTGACGCCGTACGACGCCGACCTCACCACCGCCCTGCACGACTTCCTCGGCGAGCTGAACGTCGAGACCGTCGCCAGCGACCACCTCGGGCTCGGCGGCGGAATCTGGAAGGTCAGCTACCGGACCATCGCCGAGCGCATCCTCGCCGCGGACCACGGCGAGGCCGAAGCCATCTTCGTCAGCTGCACCAACCTCCCCACCTACGACCTGATCGAGCCGCTGGAGACCGCGCTCGGCAAGCCGGTGCTCACCGCCAACCAGCTGACGATGTGGGCGTGCCTGCGGCGGATGGGCCTCCCGATCGTCGGACCCGGGAAGTGGCTTCGTGACGTGTCCTGAGAGAGCGCGCCGGCCCGGCGCCCGGAGCGACCTCGGCGTGGACGAACATGTCGGGGAACGTCCGGCAGGTCGTGAAGGTTTTCTTTGACCACCCCTCTAGCATTGTCGACAATTTGCGTCCCTCCGGAGGTTCCGTGACCACCATCGGTTTCATCTACCCCGACCACGCGGCCGAAGACGACTACCCGCTGGCCGAGCAGCTGCTCGGCGGGATGGCCGCCGACGAGGGCGACATCCGGCTCGCGGTCGAACACATCTACGGCACCGACAAGCACGCGGTGGCCGAACTGCTCGACCTCGGCAGTGAAAGCCGCCTCGCCGATGGCGCCGCTCTGCTCGAGAAGCACGAGCCCGACGCGATCATCTGGGCCTGCACCAGCGGGAGCTTCGTCTACGGCTGGGACGGCGCCCGCGACCAGACCGACCGCCTGTCCGCCGTCGCCGGTGTTCCGGCCTCCAGCACCTCCTTCGCGTTCGTGCACGCCGCGCGCGCCCTGGGCGTCAAGCGGGTCGCCGTGGCCGCCAGCTACCCGGACGACATCGCCCGGCTGTTCGTCGACTTCCTCAAGGCCGGCGGCGTCGAGGTCGTCTCGATGGCCAGTGCGGACATCATCACGGCCGCCGAGGTCGGCGCCATGAGCCCGGACGCCGTCCTCGAACTCGCCGTGCGCCACGACCACCCGGACGCCGACGCCGTTCTCGTGCCGGACACCGCCATGCGGACCCTCGCCGAGATCAACGCCATCGAAGCCGCGCTGAAGAAGCCCGTGCTGACCGCCAACCAGGTCACGGTGTGGGAGGGGCTGCGCCTGACCGGGCAGCACCGCCTCGTCCGCTCGCTCGGCGCGCTCTTCCGGCATCGGCCGGACGGGAGCGCCTGAAATGGCCCTGCCGCCGGGCATGCTGCCCGAGATCGAGCCGGTGAGCCGCGAGTCGACGGCCGCCGTGATCGCGCGTCAGCTGCGTGACGCGATCATGACCGGCGCCCTCCCGCCCGGGACCCAGCTCGGTGAGACCGAGCTGGCCGCACGGTTCCAGGTGTCACGGGGGCCGCTGCGGGAGGCCATGCAGCACCTGGTCTCCGAAGGACTCCTGCGCAGCGAGCGGCACCGCGGGCTGTTCGTGATCGACCTCGAGCCCGGGGACGTCTACGACATCTATGCAGCTCGAACGGCGATCGAACGCGCCGCCATGCTTCGCGCCCTGCGGGGCGGGGACCGGGACCGGATCGCGGACCTGCTCGAACACACCGTCGGCGAGATGGCGACCGCCGCGAGTGAAGACGATCCGAACGCGCTCTCCACCGCGGACCTCAAGTTCCACGAGGCCCTCATCCACGCTTCCGGCAGCAAGCGGCTCGTCCGGATGGCCCGGACGCTCCTCATCGAGACGCGGATGTGCCTCACCGCGCTGCAAAGCACGTACCAGCGGGTCGAAGAACGCGTGGAAGAGCACACGAAGCTCATCCAGGCGCTGCGGGACGGCGACGAGGAGACGGCGCTGGCGCTCCTCGAGGCGCACATGGAGGACGCGGTGCAGCGGCTCGCGCCCGGCACCAGCCTCCGGGACGGGCACGCGCCGCCGGTACCGGGAAACGCGTGACCGGAGGGCCGCCAAGCGCGATCGCAGGGGCGACACGCGGATCGTGACGACCGGCTCGTAGTCCTCGACAGCGGGTTCGTCCGCCCACGCCGCCGCTTCCTCTTCCCACGCCACCGATTCGTCCGCCGGCGCGGCAGGCTTGTCCGGCGAAGCGGACGGCTCCAGCGCCCACGCCGCCGGCGGTGCGGCCGGTTCCGCCCGCGCCGCCGGCTTGTCCGGCGAAGCGGGCGTCTCGTCCACCCAAACGGCCGACCCGGTTCCCCGGAGGGACGGTCCGTCCGCCCAGGCGGCGGGCTTCTCCGCCCACGTCGGCTCGTCGATCCGGACGGTCACCCTCCCCGTCCGGCCGGACGGCACGCGTGCGTGAACCGCCGGTACCGGTACGGGGAAACAGTTCCTGGGCACGCCACACGGGCAGTCAGCCGGCACGGCGCACCCCCAGCACCGGCTGACCGCCCTGGCCGTCGCGGAAGTCGGGTGACCACGGCCAGCGGCCGCGTTCGTCCGCGTGGACCAGTTGCAGTGCACGGATTTCCGGGCCGTACAGGGCGACCGCGAACACCAGGTGCGCCGACGGTTCCGTCAGCGGGACGACCTCGACCAGCGGGCCGTCCCGCAGCGGAATGCGTTCCCCCGGCTCCGGTGGCGACGCGTGCAGTGCGTGCGACGCCAGGTCGTTGAGCAGTTCGGCGGCTTCCTCGAGCGGCAAGCCGGTCGTGACCAGCTCGGGCAAGCCGTACCCGCTGAGCCCGATTGTGTAGGCCCACGGCGGATAAAGCCCGTTGCCCTCCACGCCTTGCACGAGCCAGCCCCGGTCGGCGACCTTCTCCTGGAGCATCGCCACGTAGTCGGACTGTGGCCGATCCGGGTTTTCACATTGCCAGCACATCGGTTTCTCCTCCCCCTCGGTGGGCTTGTGGCCACCGTGCCGGAGGGCACCGACAAAAACTCAGCCCAGTGCTTCGGCCACCGCCGTGCCGAGCCGTTCTGTGGTATCCGTGCCACCGAGGTCGGGGGTGCGCACCCGGCCCTCGTCGAGGACCCGGTCCACGGCGGCACGGATCGCTTGCGCGGCAACGGTTTCGCCCAGGTGTTCGACCAGCATCGCGGCCGCCAGGATCTGCGCCACGGGGTTCGCTATCCCCTGTCCGGCGATGTCCGGAGCGCTCCCGTGGACCGCCTCGAACATCGACGGGGATTCACCCGATGGGTTGATGTTGCCGGACGGCGCCATGCCGAGTCCGCCGGTGATCGCGGCCGCCAGGTCGCTCAGGATGTCGCCGAAGAGGTTCGACGCCACCACGACGTCGAGCCGGTCCGGCGCCTGGACCATCCGCGCGGCCAGCGCGTCCACGTGCATCTGTTCACTGTGGACGTCCGGGTATTCGGCGGCGACCTCGGCGAAGATCTCGTCCCAGAACGGCATCGAGTGGATCAGGCCGTTGGACTTCGTCGCCGAGCAGACGCGCGAAGACCGCGTACGCGCCAGCTCGAAGGCGTACCGGATGATCCGTTCGACGCCGACGCGCGTGAACACCGACTCCTGCAGCACGAACTCGTCCGGCCGCCCGGCGTTGTGCCGCCCGCCGATCGCGGAGTACTCCCCTTCGGAGTTCTCGCGGACGATGACCAGCTCCAGCTCTTCGGCCTTCCGCCCGGCCAGCACGGAAGCCGTGCCCGGCAGCAGCCGCACCGGGCGCAGGTTGACGTACTGCTGGAACGCGCGCCGCAGCGGGATCAGCAAGCCCCACAGCGAAACGTGGTCCGGAACGCCGGGGAAGCCGACCGCGCCGAGCAGGATCCCGTCGTACGCCGAGAGCTGCGCGACGCCGTCTTCCGGCATCATCGCGCCGAGTTGCGCGTACCGTTCGCAACTCCAGTCGAATTCCGTCCACTCCAAGGAGAAGCCGAAGCGGGCGGACGCCCGGTCGAGGACCTTGCGGGCCTCGACCGTGACGTCCACGCCGATCCCGTCGCCGGGGATGCTCGCCAAACGGTAGGCCGTCACAGGGCCACCGCGATGTACTTGGTCTCCAGGAACTCCTCGATGCCGACCGTGCCGCCCTCACGGCCGAGGCCGGACGCCTTGATCCCGCCGAACGGCGCCGCCGGGTTCGAAACGATGCCCTGGTTGAGCCCGATCATGCCGGCTTCGAGGGCCTCGGACACGCGCAGCGCGCGCTTGAGGTCGCTGGTGAAGACGTAGGAAACGAGGCCGAATTCGGTGTCGTTCGCCTTCGCCACCGCCTCTTCCTCGGTGTCGAACGGCGTGATCGGCGCGACCGGCCCGAAGATCTCCTCGTGCGTCAGCCGCGCCTCCTGCGGGACGTCGGTGAGCACGGTGGCCTGGTAGAAGTGGCCCGGCCCGTCGACGCCGGAGCCGCCGGTGAGCACCTTCGCACCGCGGTCGGTGGCGTCCTTGACCAGCTCCGTCACCTTGTCGACGGCCTTGTCGTCGATCAGCGGGCCGACCACGACGTCCTTCTCGGTACCGCGGCCCATCGGCAGCGCCTGCATGCGCTCGGTCAGCCGCCGCGAGAACTCCTCGACGACGCCGCGCTGCACGTAGAACCGGTTCGCCGCGGTGCACGCCTCGCCGATGTTGCGCATCTTCGCCTGCATCGCGCCCTCGATCGCCGCGTCCATGTCGGCGTCGTCGAAGACCAGGAACGGCGCGTTGCCGCCCAGCTCCATCGACGTGCGGAGGATCTTGTCGGCGCACTGCTCCAGCAGCTTGCGGCCGACGCCGGTGGAGCCGGTGAAGGAGAGCTTGCGGGCCCGGCCGTCGCGGATCAGCGGCTCCATCACGCCGCCGGAGTCGCTGGTCGTGATGACGTTGAGCACACCCTCGGGCAGCCCGGCCTCGGCGAGGATGCCGGCCAGCGCGAGCATCGACAGCGGCGTCTGCGCGGCGGGCTTGATCACCGACGTGCAGCCCGCGGCGATCGCCGGCCCGATCTTGCGGGTGCCCATCGCCATCGGGAAGTTCCACGGCGTGATCAGCAGCGTCGGGCCGACCGGCTGCTTCGTGATGAGGAACCGGCCGACGCCGTTCGGGGCGGTCGCGAATCCGCCGCCGATGCGGACGGCCTCCTCGGCGAACCAGCGGAAGAACTCGGCGGCGTAGGCGATCTCGCCCTTCGACTCGGCGAGCGGCTTGCCCATCTCCAGCGTCATGAGCAGTGCCAGCTCTTCCTGGCGCTTCATCAGCAGCTCGTACGCCCGGCGCAGGATCTCGCCGCGCTCCCGCGGCGCCATCTTCGCGAAGTCCGATTGCGCGGCGACGGCGGCGTCCAGCGCGGCGAGGCCGTCCGCCGGGGAGGCGTCGGCGACCTGGCACAGCTCCTTGCCGGTGGCCGGGTCGACCACCGGGAACGTCTTCCCGGACCCGGCGGCGACCCACTTGCCGCCGATGAACAGTTCCTTGCCGACCGCGTCGACGACGCCGGACTCGGTGCTCGCGCTCATCCCGACTGCTCCTCACGTGTTGTCCCGAGGGCCATGCTATGGATATTGTCAACAATCGACAACCCGCTCAACCGACCTAGGAGCACGCTGCCATGGCCCAGCTATCTCCGCTGCTCAAGCAGGCAACGCCCGTCGTGGTCGACCACGGTGAAGGGGTTTACCTCTACGACGTCGACGGCAAACGCCACCTCGACTTCACCGCCGGGATCGGCGTCACGAGCACCGGGCACTGCCACCCCCACGTCGTGCGGGCCGCGCAGGAGCAGATCGGCAAGCTCGTCCACGGGCAGTACACGACGGTGATGCACAAGCCGCTGCTCGAGCTGACCGAACGCCTGGGCGCCGTCCTGCCCAGCGGGCTCGACTCACTCTTCTACGCGAACTCGGGCAGCGAAGCCGTCGAAGCGGCGTTGCGGCTCGCGCGGCAGGCGACGAAGCGCCCGAACGTCATCGTCATGCAGGGCGGCTTCCACGGCCGGACCGTCGCGGCGGCGAGCATGACGACGTCCGGGACGCGGTTCAGCGCCGGCATCGGCCCGCTGATGGCCGGTGTGCACGTCGCGCCGTTCCCGTACGCCTACCACTACGGCTGGGACGAGCAGACGGCGACGAAGTTCGCGCTGCGCGAGCTCGACTTCCTGTTCCAGACGGTCAGCGCGCCGAACGAGACCGCGGCGATCTTCGTCGAACCGGTGCTCGGCGAAGGTGGGTACGTCCCGGCGAACACGGAGTTCATGGCAGGCCTGCGCGAACGCGCCGACCGGCACGGCATCCTGCTCGTCCTCGACGAGATCCAGACCGGCTTCGGCCGCACCGGCAAGTTCTGGGGACACGACCACTTCGACGTCTCCCCCGACATCGTCCTCATCGCGAAGGGCCTGGCGAGCGGCTTCCCGCTGTCCGGCATCGCCGCTTCGCAGGAACTGATGGCGAAGGCGTTCCCGGGTTCGCAGGGCGGCACGTACGGCGGCAACGCCGTCTCGTGCGCGGCGGCGATCGCGACGCTCGAGGTCATCCAGCAGGAGAACCTGGTGGAGAACGCCGCCGAGCGCGGACGTCAGCTGCTCGAAGGCGCGCGGGTGATCGCGGACAAGACGCCGGCGATCGGTGAGGTGCGCGGACTCGGGCTGCTGGTCGGCTCGGAGTTCACCACCGCCGACGGCGAGCCCGACGCGGCGACCGCGGCCGCCGCGCAGCAGACGGCGTCGAAGAACGGCCTGCTGCTGCTCACCTGCGGGCCGTACATGAACGTCGTGCGCATGGTGCCGCCGCTGGTCGTCAACGCCGAGCAGGTCGACGACGCGCTGCGCATCTGGGGCGAGGTCGTCGCGTCCGTCACGGGGAGCTGAGCATGGCGCGGTACATCACGATCACCCTCGACAAGCGCGGGGTTTCCTGCCGGGCCCGGCTGCTGGACGACGAAGCGCCGCGGACGTGCCGCGCGGTGTGGGACGCGCTGCCGCAGAGCGGTTCCGCCTACCACGCGAAGTACGCGCGCAACGAGGTCTACACGCTCGTGCCGCCGTTCGCGGAGCCGAAGCCCGGCCGGGAGAACCCGACGATCACGCCGATCCCGGGTGACGTCGTGTACTTCGGCTTCGAAGCCTGGGAGATCGGCAACCCGGCGTACGGCTACGACGACGGCAGCGAGGCCCACAGCGACCAAGGCGCGACCGATCTCGCGATCTTCTACGGGCGCAACAACCTGCTGATCAACGGCGACGCGGGCTGGGTACCCGGCAACGTGTTCGCCACGATCGAGGAAGGCCTCGCCGAGATGGCGGCGGCCGCGCAGGACCTGTGGCTGCGCGGGGTCGAGGGCGAGACGCTCTCGTTCGCGCGAGCCTGATTCCCTTCTCCCCCAACGGGACGCCGGGTGCGGATACCGCGCCCGGCGTCCCCTTTTTCTTGCTTTCCGCCACCCGAAAGGGTGATCATCGAGATCTCACCTTTCGTGGCCGGTGATCACCACATCGAGCTACCGGCGTGCCCGGGATGTCGGATCAAGTTCAGAATCACCCACAGTGATGATCGACTTGCTTGCTACCCAGAGTGGTTGACCGCCGAACCGGGCACCCCGGCGTCGAACACGAAGGGATTACGTGTTTAGGATGGGAAGATTCCGCGATGCCGAGCGCATTCGAAAATGGCTCTTTGACAGCCCGCCAGCACGGTGAAAACCTGACGCAGCTCTTACCGGAGCATCTCCAGGGAAACCATTTTCGAGTCATCAAGGAGTCATTCCATGCAGACGTTCGCCCAGCACGCGCACTACTGCCACGACATCATCTCGGGTGCGCTGGCGCACCTGGCGCACCTCATCGGCTGGCTCGTCTGATCCAGGCCCGAACCGGACGGCCCGGCCGCGGGAGACCGCGGCCGGGCCGTTTTCATCCCAGTTCGCCCAGGCGCGCGAAATCGTCGTCGGAAAGCTCGATTTTCGCGGCACCACAGTTTTCTTCGAGGTGCGCGATCGACGACGTGCCGGGAATGGGGATCACCACGGGGGAACGGCGCAGCAACCAGGCGAGGGACACCTGGGCGGGTGTCGCGCCGAGCCCGGCCGCGACCTTTCCGAGCACGCCGCCGGCCGTCGCGTGGTCACCGCGTACGATCGGCAGCCAGGGCACGAACGCGATCCCCTCACGCTCGCAGTAGGCGAGAACATCGTCGGACGCCCGGTCGGTCAGGTTGTAGCGGTTCTGCACGCTCGCGATCGGCGCGATGGCTCGAGCATCGTCCAGCTGCGCGACGCTGACCTCGGACAACCCGATCCGGGCGACCTTGCCTTCGTCCCGCAGCCGGGCGAGCGCGCCGATCTGGTCGGCGAGCGGCACCTGCGGGTCGAGCCGGTGCAGCTGCAGCAGTTCGAGCTGGTCGAGACGGAGGCGTCTCAACGAAAGTTCGGCCTGCTGCCGCAGGTACTCGGGCCGGCCGAGCGGCACCCACTCGCCGCGGCTCGGACGCGCGTGTCCGCACTTCGTCGCGACGAGCATCCCCGGGTACGGGTGCAGGGCGCGGGCAAGCAGCTCTTCGTTGAGACCCAGGTCGTAGGCGTCCGCGGTGTCGAAGAACGTCACGCCGAGTTCGGCCGCGCGGCGGGCGACCGCCTCGCCGCCGTCGCGCGCGTGGTCCCACTCGGTGAGCCGCATGGCGCCGAACCCGAGGCGGTGCACGGAAAAGCCGTCTTCGAAGGTGTACGTCAAGGTCATGAGGGAAGCTTCGCCGCCATCCGCGTCACCCATCAGAGATTTAGCCTGAGCTAAATTGAGGACGCTGTAACCGGTCAATCACTGAGCGCACGCAGAATGTGAAAAACCTTCATGGCGGCGTACCGGCGGTACGTACTACGCTGCGGTAACCACAGCAACGGCGCGGAGGAGAAACTCTCGATGGGCGACGTGGCGGCACAGCTGGCCGGGATCGTCGGGGACAAGAACCTGCTCACGGGCGAGGCGATCTCCGAGGACTACGCGCACGACGAGGCACTGACGGCGAAGCCGCAGAAGCCCGCGTACGTCGCGAAGCCGGCTACCGCCGAGGAAGTCGCGGAGCTGCTGAAAGCGGCTTCGGAGCACAACGTCCCCGTGACCGCGCGGGGCTCCGGGAGCGGACTGTCCGGAGCCGCACGGCCGCGCGAAGACGGACTGCTGATCTCGTTCGAGCGCATGAACGCCGTCCTGGAGGTCGACACCGGCAACCACGTCGCCGTCGTGCAACCCGGAGTGACACTCGCCGAGCTCGACGCCAAGACCGCCGAGGCCGGGCTGAGCTACACCGTCTACCCCGGCGAGCTGAGCGCGAGCGTCGGCGGGAACGTCGGGACCAACGCGGGCGGGATGCGCGCGGTGAAGTACGGCGTCACGCGCAACAACGTGCTCGGCCTGCAGGCCGTCCTGCCGACCGGCGAGATCCTCCGCACCGGCGGCAAGACGTCGAAGATCTCCACCGGGTACGACCTCACGCAGCTGATCATCGGCTCCGAAGGCACGCTCGCGCTGGCCACCGAGATCACCGTCAAGCTGCACCCGCGGCTGTCCCACGGCGCCACGGTGCTCGCGCCGTTCGGCGATCTCGCCCAGGTGATGGCCGCCGTGCCGGCGATCCTCTCCAGCGGGCTCGCGCCGCACATCCTCGAATACATCGACAACCTGACGATGGCCGCCATCGTCTACAACGAGAAGCTCGAACTCGGCATCCCGGACAAGATCCGCGAGACCAGCGAGGCCTACCTCGTCGTCGCGCTGGAGAACCGCGAGAGCGGACGGCTGCACGAGGACGTCGAGACGGTCGGCGAACTGCTCGGCGAACTCGGCGCGACCGACGTCTACGTGCTCGAAGGCCCGGCCGCGCGCAAGCTGATCGAAGCGCGTGAGAAGGCGTTCTGGACGGCGAAGGCGGCCGGCGCCGACGACATCATCGACGTCGTCGTGCCGCGGACCGCGATGCCGGAGTTCATCGCCAAGTCACGCGAGCTCGCGATGGCCGCGGGCGGCGGCGCCCTCGGCTGCGGGCACGCCGGCGACGGCAACGTCCACTTCGGGATCTTCTGCAAGGACGCCGACAAGCGTGAACGGCTGTTAACCGACATCTTTGCGTACGCCATGGAGCTGGGTGGCGCGATCTCCGGCGAGCACGGTCTCGGCCGCACCAAGGCGAAGTACCACCAGGCACTCGAAGACCCGGCGAAGATCGAGCTGATGCGCCGGATCAAGCAGAGCTTCGACCCCGCCGGGATCCTCAACCCCGGCGTTCTCTTCCCCGAAGGAACCGCATGAGCGAGATGAACGGCGCCCAGTCCCTGATCCGCACACTGGTCGACGCCGGCGTCGACGTGTGCTTCGCGAACCCCGGCACGTCGGAGATGCACTTCGTCGCCGCGCTCGACACGGTCCCGGAGATGCGCGGTGTGCTCGCGCTGTTCGAGGGCGTCGTCACGGGGGCCGCCGACGGCTACGCGCGCATCGCGGACAAGCCCGCCGCGACGCTGCTGCACCTCGGCCCCGGCCTCGGCAACGGGCTCGCGAACCTGCACAACGCGCGGCGCGCGCACACGCCGATCGTCAACGTCGTCGGCGACCACGCGACCTACCACAAGCAGTACGACGCCCCGCTGGAATCGGACATCGAAGCCGTCGCGGGCTCGCTGGAAGGCTGGGTGCGGCGCTCGGAGCACACCAAGGACGTCGGTGCGGACGCCGCCGCCGCGGTCGCCGCGGCCCAGGACGCACCCGGCCGCGTCGCGACGCTGATCCTGCCCGCGGACGCGTCGTGGGGTGACGGCGGCGAGACCTGCGCGCCTGTTCCGCCGCGCGTGCCGCAGGCCGTCGACGCGACCACTGTCAAGGACGTCGCCGCGGTGTTCGGCAGCGGCGAATCGGTCGCGCTGCTCATCGGCGGCGGTGCGTGCCGTGAAGAAGGACTGCGCGCGGCGAGCCGGATCGGCGCCGCGACGGGTGCGAAGGTTTTCGTCGAGACGTTCCCGTCCCGTCTCGAGCGCGGCGCGGGCCTGCCGGCGATCGAGCGGCTCGGGTACCTCGCCGAGCAGGTCACCTACCAGCTCGACGGCGTCAAGCACCTCGTCGTCGCGGGCACGAAGGCGCCGGTGTCGTTCTTCGCCTACCCGGGCAAGCCCAGCGACCTGGTGCCCGAAGGCGCGCAGGTGCACACGCTCGCGTCCGTCGGCCAGGACGTCACGCGCGCGCTGAACGAGGTCGCCGACCTCGTCGCCGCGGACACCGAGCCGGTGCTGCAGCAGGCGTCCCGGCCGGCACTGCCGAGCGGTCCGCTGACGCCGCAGAACTGGGTCGACGTCATCGGCGCGCTGCTCCCGGAGAACGCGATCATCGCCGACGAGGCGAACACGTCCGGCCTGCTGCTCCCGACGGCGACCGCGGGCGCGCCGCGGCACGACGTCCTGACGCTGACCGGCGGCGCGATCGGCTACGGCATGCCGGTCGCGACCGGCGCGGCAGTGGCGGGACGGGACCGTCCCGTCCTGAACCTGCAATCGGACGGCAGCGCGCTCTACACCATCTCCGCGCTCTGGACGCAGGCGCGCGAGAACCTGAACGTCACGACGGTGCTGCTCAACAACCGCGCGTACGCGATCCTGCGGCTGGAGCTGCAGCGCGTCGGCGCGGCGTCCGGCGGGCCGAAGGCGAACGAGCTGCTCGACCTCTCGCGCCCGGACATGGACTTCGTGAAGATCGCGGAGGGCATGGGCGTTCCCGCGACGCGGGCGACCACCGCCGAGGAACTCGCCGAGCAGCTGCAGCGCGCGTTCGCCGAGCCCGGTCCGCACCTCATCGACGCCGCGGTGCCGCCGCTGCTGTGAACCGGACTATTCTCCCGTCACACCCCTGAGCCCGGGAGCGGCGGATGAGCGAAGACGAACACGCCAAGCGGGGCATCGACCTCGAACGGCCGAACGCGGCGCGCGTGTACGACTACATGATCGGCGGGAAGCTCAACTACGCCGTCGACCGGGTGTTCGCCGACCAGATCGTCGGGGTGCTGCCGAACGCGAAGCACATGGCAATGACGAACCGGGCGTGGCTGCGCCGCGCCGCGCGGTTCGGCGCCGAGCAGGGCATCCGGCAGTTCCTCGACATCGGGTCGGGCATGCCGACGGTCGGGCACGTGCACGAGGTCGTCCAGGCGGTCGACCCGACGTCGCAGGTCGTCTACGTCGACAACGAGCCGATCGCCGTCGCGCACAGCGAGATCGTCCTCGAGGACAACGACAACGCGGCGATGGTCCAGGCCGACGCCGAGTACCCGGACGACGTGCTGGAACACCCGACCACCGAGGCGATGATCGACTTCAGCGAGCCGGTGATGGTCATCATGGCCGCGTTCGTGCACTTCATCCCCGACTCCCGCGATCCGGCCGGCCTGATCGCCCGCTACGCCGACCAGCTGGTGCCCGGCAGCTACCTCGCGTTGTCGTCGGGGACGTGGGAGGGGCAGGGCGAAGAGACCCAGCGGTCGGTTTCGCTGTACGGGAAGAGCGGGACGCCGTTGACGCTGCGCTCGCCCGACGAGCTGAGCGCGCTGGTGAAGGGGTTCGAGATCCTGCCGCCGGGGATCGTGTTCACGCCGGAGTGGCGACCGGACGAGCCGCTCGAGGACCCGCCGGAGCGCTCGGGCGGGCTGGCGCTGGTGGCGCGGAAGCTCTAGTGCGCCGGCTGTACGTTGTCGCGCACCCGGAAGCCACGCACCACGTGGAGCACCGGGTCGGCGGGTGGTTCGACTCGGCGCTGACCGAGCGCGGACGCGCCCACGCGGCGGCGATCGCGGCCCGGCTGCGGGAGCTGATCCCCGCTGCGGACCGGATCGAGCTGTACAGCTCCGACCTCCGGCGGGCGGCCGAGACGGCGGAGCCGATCGCGCGCAGCTTCGAAGCCGACACGGTTCTCCTGCGCGACCTGCGCGAGAAGTCGTACGGCGTGGCGGGCGGGCGGCCGCAGTCCTGGCTCGACGAACGGTTCGTCCCGCCCCCGCCGACGGGCGAGCGGCTCGACCACGACGAAGGCATCGACGGCGCGGAGACCAAGCTCCAGTGGGTGACGCGCGTGTACCGCGCCGTCGACCGGATCTCGGCCGGGACGGCCGGACAGCAGGTCGTCGTCACCCACGGCGGCTCGCTGAGCTGGGTCGTCGCCGCTTGGCTCGGCCTGCCGGTGCAGGCCTGTGCGCACGCCGCGTTCCGGTCGAGCGCGGGCGGCATCACCGTGCTCGAGGAAGACGACCGCTTCCACAACCGCACGCTGCACACGCTGAACGACACCAGCCACCTGCCGGCCCGCCGGTGATGGCTATTCTCGCCCCACCACCCTGATCACGGGAGTCGCGATGAGCGAAGACGAGTACGCCAGACGGGGTATCGACCTCGACAAGCCGAACCCCGCGCGGGTGTACGACTACATCCTCGGCGGCCAGCTGAACTACGCCGTCGACCGGATGTTCGCCGAGCAGGTGCTGGCCGCGCAGCCGAACGCGCGGGAGCGGGCGCGGCTCAACCGGCGGTGGCTGCGCCGGGCCATCCGCTTCGGGATGGACCAGGGCATCCGGCAGTTCCTCGACATCGGGTCCGGCATGCCGACCGTCGGGCACGTGCACGAGGTGGCGCAGGCGATCGACCCGACCTCGCGGATCGTCTACGTCGACAACGAGCCGATCGCCGTCGCGCACAGCGAGATCGTCCTGGAGGACAACGAGAACGCGGCCATGGTGCACGCCGACGCCGAGGTGCCCGACGACGTCCTCGAGCACGACATCACCGAGATGATGCTCGACCTGGACCAGCCGGTGATGGTCGTGATGGCGCTGTTCGTGCACTTCATCCCGGACGAGCGCGACCCGGCCCGGCTGATCGCCGCCTACCGCGACGCGCTCGCACCCGGCAGCTACCTCGCGCTGTCGTCCGCCACGTACGAGCACCAGAGCGACGGCACGGCCCGCGCCGTGGCGATGTACCAGAAGAGCGCGAACCCCGTGACCCCACGCTCGGCCGACGAGCTCCGCGCGCTGGTCGACGGCTTCGAGATCCTCGACCCGGGCATCGTGTTCATCCCCGAGTGGCGCCCGGACGACCCCGCGGACGTGCCGGCCGACCCCGCCGAATGCGGCGGGCTGGCGCTGGTGGCGCGCAAGAACTAGGCGGGCACCAGTTCCGGCGCGGTGCGCGTCTTCGGCACCAGCCCGGCGAGCAGTACGCCCGTTAGCGCGGCGAACGCGGCCACCGCGAAGGTGGCCCGGAAGCCGAACAGCGACGGCACCGCCAGCCCGCCGACGGTGATCGTCAGCTGGGCCAGCATCGCGGCCATCACCGCGCTGGAGATGGCCGTGCCGACCGAGCGCATCAGGGAGTTCAGGCCGTTCGCCGACGCCGTTTCGGTGACCGGCACCGAGCCCATGATCGACGCGGGCATCGCCGCGTACGCGATGCCGACACCGGCGCCGATGATGACCGACGCCGTGATCAGCTCAAAGGCGTTGCCCATCAGCAGGATCGCGAAGATGTACCCGGCAGCGATCACCAGCGCGCCGGTCATCAGGGTCGGGCGCGGGCCGAAGCGGGTGATGAGCCGCGCCGAAACCGGCGACAGCAGCATCATCACGAGGCCGTTCGGCGCGAGGGACAGCCCGGACTCCACCATCGTCTGGCCCAGGCCGTACCCGGTCGACGACGACGCCTGCAGCAGCTGCGGGAACGACAGCGCCATGGCGTACATCGAGAACCCGACCATGATCGACGCCAGGTTCGTGAACAGCACCGGACGGCGCGCGGACACCCGCAGGTCGACCAGCGGGTCGCGGCGGCGCAGCTGGTAGGTGCCCCACGCGAGCAGGATGACGACGGCCGCCGCGGCGAACCCCAGCGTCGGCGTGCTGCCCCAGCCCCACGTGGCGCCCTTGACCACCGGCAGCAGCAGGCAGACCAGACCGGCGGCGAGCCCGAACGCGCCGAAGTAGTCGAACGGCGCCGGCGTGCGCAGCGGCGACTCCGGCACGAACTTGACGATCAGCAGCGCGAAGAACAGCCCGAGGCCGGCGGCCATCCAGAACAGCACGTGCCAGTCGGCGTTCTCGGCGACGACGGCCGCGACCGGCAGCCCGATCGCGCCGCCGACGCCGAGCGTCGCGCTCATCAGCGAGATCGCGCCGCCGACGCGTTCGGGCGGGAGTTCGTCGCGCATGATGCTGATGCCGAGCGGGATGACGCCCATCGCGCAGCCCTGCAGCCCGCGGCCGATGATGTGGAACGCGAGCGCACTCGTCGTCGCGGACACGACCGAACCGGCGATGAGCAGGGCGAGGCTGACCAGGATCATCCGCCGCTTGCCGTAGAGGTCGCCGAGCCGCCCGCTGACCGGGGTGACGACGGCCGCGGCCAGCAGCGTCACGGTGACCACCCAGGACGCGTCGGCGGGCGAGGCGTTCAGCAGCCGCGGGAAGACCGGGATCAGCGGTACGACCAGCGTCTGCATGAACGACGCGACGAGCCCGCACGACGCGAGCACGACGACGATCGCGCGGCCGGACCGCTCGGGACGGGACACCAACACCCCCACGGTGTGTAGTTAGTACGCATCATGCAACTTCATGCACTGTACCTACGGGGTGGCGGGTTTCCGTACGGGTGGCGGTTTCGTCACAGCCAGGTGCGGACGCCTCCGTGGCCCGAGCAGGTCCCGGAACGGTGCTGGCTGTAGCTGTAGCTGCCGTCCTTGCAGAGGGCCGTCGCGCCGGAGGGGTTGTCGCTGGGCCGGTGGACGCAGTTGCCGTCGGAGTTCCGGTAGTAGTCCGCGCCGCACTCGGCGGGCTTCGGCGCGGCCTGGGCGGTCGTCTTCGGCGCGGCCTTGGGCTTCGGCGTGCTCGCCTTCGGCGCGACCGCTTGCGGGGTGGTCGCTTGCGGGGCGGCCGGCACGGCGGCCGCTGCGGACGTCGTCGCGGGCGCTTCGGTCGTGGCCGGAACCGACGACGTGGGCGCCTGGTACGTCGACGTCGGGGCGTCCAGGACCCCGACGTTCCCCGCGTTCTTCGGCGGCACCGCGCCGGCACCGCAGCCCGCGACCAGCAGGCCGGCGGCCAGGATCAACCCCAGTTTCTTGCTCACGACGACTCCTTGGCTCCACGAATCAATGCCGCCGTAGTCGTTCACCCGTTAACGTTTGTTACGCCCTCTAAACTCGGCGCATGTCCTGGTTGCGGCGCTACGCGGCCGAGCTCGCGGTGACCGTCGCCGTGCTCGTCGGCTCCCTCTTCGCCGTCCTCAACGACGGCGCCAAGCCCGCGAACCACGCCGCGATCGGCTGGGTGCTCACCGTCCTGTGCTGCGTCGCGCTGTTCTTCCGCCGGACGTACCCGCTGAGCGTCGCCGGGTTAACGCTCGTTAGCTGCGCCCTCTACTACCCGCTGACCGACCCGGACGGGCTCGTCCTCCTCGCCTTCGCGTACGCGCTCTTCAACTCCGCCGCAGCCGGGCGGATCCGCGGTGCCGCGCTGCTCGTCGTCGCCGCAATGGCCGGGGTCGCCGTCGGGGAAATCAGTTCGCGGACCGGGCGGCACGTCGACAACTTCGCGTTCTTCCTGATGACCGGCTGGTTCGTCGCGCTGGTCGCGGGTGGCGCCGTCGCGCACTACCGGGCCGAAGCCGAGCGGACGAAGGAAGCCGAAGCACGGGCACGGGCCACCGACGAGCGGCTCCGGATCGCGCGCGAACTGCACGACGCGCTGGGCCACCACCTCGCGCTGATCAACGTCCAGGCCGGCGCCGCACTGCACCGCCGGGACCCCGCGCAGGCCGAAGAAGCCCTGAGGACCATCAAGGACGCCAGCAAGACCGCACTCCAGGAGTTGCGCGCGACGCTCGGCATGCTCCGGACCGAGCGCCCCGCGCTGGACCGGGTCGCGGAGCTGGCCGAGTCGGTCGGGGCGTCCGGGCTGACCGTGCGCACCGAAATCGACGGCGTCGCCCGGGACCTGCCGCCGGACGTCGAGCACGCGGCGTTCCGGGTGGTGCAGGAGGCGTTGACGAACGTCGCGAAGCACGCCGGTGCGAAGACCGTCGTCGTGCGGCTCGGCTACCGCGCCGACGAACTGTCCGTGCAGGTCGACGACGACGGGCGCGGCGGGGACGCGCCGCCGGGGAACGGGATCCGCGGCATGGCCGAGCGCGCGCGGGCCTTGGGCGGCGAAGTGTCCGCCGCGCCGCGCGAAGGTGGCGGTTACCGCGTGCGCGCGCGGCTGCCGGTGCGATGATGAGCCGATGATCCGGGTCCTGCTCGTCGACGACCAGCGGCTGGTGCGAGCCGGTTTCCGGTCCATTTTGGACGGCGAGGACGACATCACCGTCGTGGCCGAGGCCGCGAACGGCCGCGAGGCGCTGCAAGCCACCCACGACCACCACCCGACGTCGTTCTCATGGACATCCGGATGCCGGTGCTCGACGGTCTCGCCGCGACGCGGCACCTCCTCGAAGATCCCGCCGTACACAGTAAGGTCGTCATTCTTACGACGTTCGACCTCGACGAGGACGTCTACGGCGCCCTGCGCGCAGGCGCGAGCGGCTTCCTGGTCAAGGACACCGAACCCGAGGAGCTGATCCACGCGGTGCGCGTGGTCGCCCGCGGTGACGCGCTGCTGGCGCCGTCGATCACCCGGCGGCTGATCTCGGAGTTCGCGTCGCGCGGCACCCGCCCCTCGCCGCCACCGGCGTTGGACCGGCTCACCGACCGCGAACGCGAGGTGCTGTCCCTGGTCGCGGCGGGCCTGTCGAACGACGAGATCGCGCGCGAGCTCACGCTCAGCCCCGCGACGGCGAAGACGCACGTCAGCCGCATCATGACCAAGACCGGCGCTCGCGACCGCGCGCAGCTGGTCGTGCTCGCCTACGAGTCCGGGGCAGTGACGCCGCGCTGGGTGAACCCCTGATCCGTACTCCTCCGGGTGTACGGGACGGGCCTTAGGGGACACCGCCGGGAGGAGCGCAAGTGTCCTCCCGCGCTCGACGCGGAGCAGGCCCCTGGCCGCGAATCCTTGTCCACCATGGACACCATCACACGCCCCACCGGGGGAAGCCTGGCGAAACTGGCCGGCTGGGCGCAGCGCCACCGGTGGCTCGCCGTCGCGCTCTGGGCGCTGGTCCTCATCGGCGTCACGCTCACCTCGCGGCTCACCGGAGACGCGTTCCACGACGACAACTCGCTGCCCGGCACCGAGTCCCAGCAGGTCGTCGACCTGCTGCGGAACACCGCGCAGTCGGGCGCGAGCGCACAGATCGTGTTCAAGTCCGACGACGGGCTCGACGCGCAGCGCACCGCGATCGGTGATGTTCTGGACAACGTCCGATTGCAGCCGCACGTGCGGTCGGTGACCACGCCGTTCGAGACACTGTCGGCCGACGGCCGGATCGGCTACGCGACCGTCACCTTCGACGCGGCCTCGACCGACCTGCCCTACGACGACATTCTGAAGTTCGCCACGACGGTCGAGAACAGTCCCGTCGAGGCCGCAATCGCCGGCGACCCGGTCGAGCGCATCTCCGGCGGCGGCCCCGCGGAAGGCGTCGGGCTGCTCGCCGCGCTGGTCATCCTCGTGTTCCTGTTCCGCTCGCTGCTCGCGGCCGGGACTGCCGGTCATCACCGCGGTCTTCGCCGTCGGCAGCACGCTCGGCGTGATCACGGTCGTCTCGCACTACGTCGACATCGCGAGCTACACCTCGCCGCTGATGATGCTGGTCGGGTTCGGTGTCGGCGTCGACTACGCGCTGCTCGTCTTCTCGCGCTACCGCACGGAGATCCTGAACGGCCTCGACCGCGAGGCAGCCGCCAGGCGCGCGCTCGACACAGCCGGCCGCTCCGTGCTGTTCGCCGGGACGACAGTGATCATCGCGCTGCTCGGCCTGCTCGCGCTGGGACTCGGCGGGCTTCGCGGCGTCGCGCTGTCGGTCGCGCTGACCGTCCTGATGACGATGCTCGCGTCGGTGACGCTGCTCCCGGCGCTGCTTTCACTGTTCGGGAAGCGGCTCGAACGCGGGATCCGCCGGCACGCGGCGAAGCGCGAGCACGGCCGGGCGTGGCGCCGGCTCGCGGACGGCGTCCAGCGGCGGCCCGCGGCGCCGCTGGCGATCGGCCTGCTCCTGCTCGTCGGGCTGTCCCTCCCCGCACTGGGTATGCGGCTCGGGTTCGCCGACGCGGGCACCGACCCCCGCCGGCTCCACCACGCGCAAGGCGTACGACCAGCTCGCGGAAGGCTTCGGGCCGGGCTTCAGCGGCCCGCTCGCGATCGTCGCCGAAGAAGGTGACGCCGTCACGCTGCAGCAGCGGCTGGCGTCGACGCCGGGAATCGCCCGCGCGCTGACCCCGATGGGCCGGACCGTCCTCGCCTTCCCGACGACGTCACCGCAGGACGCGGCGACCGCCGAGCTGGTGACGCGGCTGCGTACCGAGGTCCTGCCGACGCTCCCTGGCCACTACCTGGTCGGCGGCTCGGTCGCGGCCGCGACGGACTTCGCGGGCGCCGTCGCCGATCGGCTGCCGCTGTTCGTGCTGGTCGTCGTCGGGTTGTCCGCGCTGCTGCTGATGGTCGTGTTCCGGTCGGTGCTCATCCCGCTCAAGGCGGCGCTGCTGAACCTGCTGAGCATCGGCGCCTCACTCGGCGTCATGACGCTGGTGTTCGGCGACGGCTGGTTCGGCGCGCAGCCCGGCCCGATCGAGGCCTTCGTGCCGGTGATGATCTTCGCCATCGTGTTCGGGCTGTCCATGGACTACGAGGTGTTCCTGGTGTCGCGGATGCACGAGGAGTGGCGGCGCACCGGCGACGCGCGGCTCGCGGTACGCGAAGGCCTGGCCGCGACCGGCGGCGTGATCACCGCGGCCGGTGCGATCATGGTGCTGGTGTTCGGCGCGTTCCTGCTCGACCCGTCGCGGATGCTGGCGCAGTTCGGTCTCGGCCTCGCGGTCGCGGTGCTGCTGGACGCGCTGGTGATCCGCTGCCTGGTCGTGCCGGCGATCATGCGGCTGCTCGGGGAACGCGCGTGGTGGCTCCCGCGCCTGCTGGACCGGCGGCTGCCGCACCTGGCGCTGGAGCCCTGACGCAGCCGGCGCGCGGCGGTGTCCGCGAGCTGCCGGGCCGGCCTGTACCACCGGTCCGGCGCTTGTCGTAGGCGATTTCTCCGGCGTTCAGCGCGACCCGCATCCGGAGCTGCGCCGGCCTCGGGTGCCGGACGTTGTACGCGCACGGCCTCGGCCAACGCGGTGGGAACCGCTCCACTAAGGCCGATTCGGGCACGGTGGCGGGGAGACCGCCCCCGCGTCGGGTGTCGTTCTTTCCGCGGCGCCGCACTTTCGGGTGATCAGCGCCCCCAGGCCGTCGGCGTCTCGGACAAGCGGAATTCCAGCGTTCCGCCGGTGCGCAGGAAGGACTCGTCGAGTTTCCAGTCCCGCTGCGGCCGTCCGCCGCGACGGACGTCGGCGATGTACTTCCCGCTCCCGGACGTCGCGATCCGGATCGACGCCCCGCCCGCCGGGCGCACGACGGCGTTCGCGAACAGCGGGCTCGACAGCAGCAGCTCGCCGGTTCCCGGGGTGCGCGGGTAGATCCCGAGCGCGGCGAAGACGTACCAGGCGGACATCGTGCCGAGGTCGTCGTTGCCGGGCAGGCCGGCCGGGCCCGTCGTGTAGACGGAGTTCACCAGCTGCCGGACGGTTTCCTGCGTCTTCGCCGGTTGTCCGAGCTCGTTGTACAGCCACGGCGCGTGGATGTCGGGTTCGTTCGTCGGGTCGTACTTGAGCGGCCCGCCACCCTTGAGCTGCCAGTTGCCGTTCGCGTCGTGGAAGAACCCGTCGAGCCGGGTGACGGCGGCCGTCTTGCCGCCCATCGCGTCGGCCAGTCCGGAGACGTCCTGCGGGACCATCCAGGTGTAGGCCGCCGCGCTGCCCTGCGCGAACCCGCGGTCGCTCGCCGGGTCGAACGGCGTCACCCAGCTGCCGTCGAGGTTGCGCGCCTGCGCGTAGCCGGTGTCCGGGTTGAAGACGTTCCGCCAGTACGCGCCGCGGGCGCGCAGCTCCGCGGCTTCGCTGGTACGCCCGAGCTGTTCCGCGAAATGTCCGATTGCCGAGTCCGCGACCGCGTCCTCGAGCGTCTCCGCCGCGCCGCCCCAGCAGTGGCAGACGTCGTTCGGCGCGAAGTGCGACGCCAGGTACTGCGCGAGGTTCGGCCGCTGGCCGACGCACTGGCCGGGGCAGCCGCCGTCCTGCAGACCTTCGGACCGGGGGACGGTCGCCTGCTCGTACAGCGAGTCGAAAGCGCCGCGGTAGTCGAAGTTGCGGACACCCATCGCGTAGAACGTCGCGATCGTCGCCGCGGACGGGTCGCCGGTCATGACGTGCGTCGCGCCGTTGACGTGCACCCAGCGGTCCCAGACACCGTCGTTCTGCTCCGCGTAGTTGTAGAGCAACTGCGCGAAGTTCCCAGCGACGCGCGGTTCCAGCAGCGCGAGCAGCTGGACCTGCGCGCGGTACTGGTCCCAGCCGGAGAAGTTCGAGTACTGCGCGTCCTGTCCCGGTTCGACGCGGTGGACCTGCCGGTCCATCCCGAAGTACCGGCCGGCGACGCTGTCCACGGTGGAGTTCGGCGGCTGCTCGGCGCGCAGGTTGCGTTCGGCGCCGTCGAGGGAGACGTACGAGATCGCGATCCGCATGGTGACCTTGCTGCCGGGCGCGAAGGTGACGTAGCCGCCTGAGCCGCGTCCCGCGCGGTCCTTGCCCGTCGCGTAGCCTTCGCCGCCGGTCTGGTCGAGACCGCCGGGCTGCAAGGTCGCGTCCTTCCACGTCCCGGTGCCGGCGAACGGCTGGTCGAACTGCGCGGTGAAGAACAAGCGGTAGTAGGACTTGCGGTTGTTGACCCCGCCGTTCGCGCGGCGCCCGCAGAACGCGCCGGTCAGCACGGACCCGGTGACCTTGCGGTTCGCCGGGTCGAGGTGCGTTTCGGCGTCCTCGCTGCCGTTGAGCGAGTTCGACGTGCGGAACAGCAGGCTGGCGGGCTTGCCCTCCGGGTAGTCCAGCGTGCCGACCGCGGTCCGTTCGGTCGCCGCGACGTCGGTCGTGACGCCGCTGGACAGGCCGAGACGGTACCGTCCCGGCGTTGCTCCCTCGTCCGCGTGACTGAAATTGCTCGCGTAGACCGCGTCGGTGGTGTCCGCGGTCGGCGAGGAAGTGACGTCGCCGGCGAAGGGCAGGATCGGCACGTCCCCCGCGGCGCCGGGGTTGCACCCGGCGCCATTAACGTGCGTTAACGCGAAGCCTCGGACGCGGGTGGTGTCGTACTGGTACCCGTTGGCGGCGCCGGTCGACGTCTGGTCTCCGCGCGTGCTGGTCGGGCTCCACGAGAGCATCCCGAACGGCGCGGTGGCGCCGGGGAAGGTGTTGCCGTCCCCGGCGGAGCCGATCAGCGAGTCGACGAAGTCTGCGGGGCTCAGGTCGGCAGCGGTTGACATCGTTGTCAACGCGGAGGCGAACAGGGCGGCGGCCAGTGCCACCGTGACGGGACGGCGCATGGGCGGAGATTAACCGGCCCTGGTGGCGTTCCGGCGAATTCGAGGTGGACAAGCTGCCGGACACTTCGGCACGCCGGTGGTGCTCCTGAGCACAGAGAACGACGGCAGCCCGGACGTCGTGGTCAACCTGCCCTTCCCCCGCGCAGTGGGCGGAGGTGGAGCGGCTGGCGCCGCTGACCGGCCGGGATCCGGTGCCGGCGAACAAGCCGATGTTCCGGCACGAGCGGGCGAAGTTCGAAGCCGCGGGACTGACGCCGCAGCCGTCGCGACTGGTGCGCCCGCCGCGCCCGTGCAATCGGACATCTCCGGAGTCTTTCACATCGCCGAAGCGCAGGTCCCGACTGTGCACGGGCCCGGAGCTCGGACACAGCTTCCGGTCCGGAACGCCGTGAAGGCCCCCTCACCGGCGCAGTGCCGGCGAGGAGGCCTTCACAGACCATCAGCTATTCGTAGATCTCGCCCTTGGCGGCCTTCTCCACGAGCGAAGCCGGCGGCTCGAAGTGGTCGCCGTACCGGGCCGCGAGCTCGCGCGACCGGTCGACGAAGCCCTGCAGGCCGCCCTCGTACTGGTTGATGTACTGGATGACACCGCCCGTCCACGCCGGGAAGCCGATGCCGAAGATCGAGCCGATGTTGGCGTCCGCCACCGACGTCAGCACGCCTTCGTCGAAGCACTTCACCGTCTCGAGGGCCTCGGCGAAGAGCATGCGCTCCTTGAGGTCCTCGAACGGCACCTCCGCCGAGCCGGACTTGAACGCGTCGCGCAGGCCCGGCCACAGCCCGGTCCGCTTGCCGTCTTCTCCGTACTCGTAGAAGCCCGCGCCCGTCGAGCGGCCCTTGCGGTCGAACTCGTCGACCATCCGGTCGATGACGCCTTCCGACGCGTGCGCCTTCCACGTGCCGCCCGCGGCCTCGATCGCCTCGCGGGTCTCCTTGCGGATCTTGCGCGGCAGGGTCAGCGTCAGCTCGTCCATCAGCTGCAGCGGCGGCGCCGGGTAGCCGGCCTGCGAACCCGCCTGCTCGATCGACGCCGGCTCGACGCCCTCGCCCAGCGCGGCGACGGCCTCGTTGATGAACGTGCCGATCACGCGCGAGGTGAAGAAGCCGCGGCTGTCGTTGACGACGATCGGGGTCTTCTTGATCTGCAGCGTGTAGTCGAAGACCTTCGCCAGCGTCGCCGGGGAGGTCTTCTCGCCGCAGATGATCTCGACCAGCGGCATCTTGTCCACCGGCGAGAAGAAGTGGATCCCGATGAAGTCCTCGGTGCGCTGCACACCCTCGGCGAGGGTGGTGATCGGCAGCGTCGAGGTGTTGGAGCCCAGCACCGCGTCGGCGTTGACGACGCTCTCGATCTCGCCGAACACCTTGTGCTTCAGCTCGACGCTCTCGAAGACGGCCTCGATGACGAAGTCGACGCCCGCGAAGTCGGCCGGGTCGGCGGTCGGCTTGATCTTCGCCAGCAGCGCATCCGACTTCTCCTGCGTGGTCTTGCCGCGCGAGAGGGCCTTCTGCTCGATCTTGGCCGCGTAGCCCTTGCCCTTCTCGGCCGCCTCCAGCGAGACGTCCTTGAGCACGACGTCGATGCCGGCCTTCGCCGACACGTACGCGATCGCCGCGCCCATCATCCCGGCGCCGAGGACACCGACCTTCTTGGCCGTGTACTTCTCGAAGCCGTCCGGCCGCGAACCACCCGAGTTGATGGTCTGCAGGTCGAAGAAGAACGCCTTCGTCATGTTCTTCGAGACCTGGCCGGTCGCGAGGTGGATGAAGTAGCGCGTCTCGATCGTGATCGCGGTGTCGAAGTCGACCTGCGCGCCCTCGATCGCGGCGGCCAGGATCGCCCGCGGCGCCGGCATGTTCGCGCCCTTGATCTGCTTGCGCAGGTTCGCCGGGAACGCCGGGAGGTTGGCCGCGAAGCTCGGGTTGGACGGCGTGCCGCCCGGGATCTTGTAGCCCTTGACGTCCCACGGCTGGACGCCGCCTTCGGGGTTCGCCTTGATCCACGCCTTCGCGGCGGGGACGAGCTCCTCGACCGTGCCGACGAGCTCGTGCACCAGGCCGAGCTCGAGCGCCTTGGCCGGGCGGTGGCGCTGACCCTGCAGCAGGACGTTCAGCAGCGCGCTCTGGATGCCGAGCAACCGGACGGTGCGCACGACACCGCCGCCGCCGGGCAGCAGGCCCAGCGTCACCTCGGGCAGGCCGATCTGGCTGCCCTTGACGTCGGCGGCGATGCGGTGGTGCGTCGCCAGCGCGATCTCCAGGCCACCACCGAGCGCGGCGCCGTTGATCGCCGCGACGACCGGCTTGCCGAGCTGCTCGATGCGGCGCATCTGGCCCTTCATCGCGCCGCTGCCCTCGGTCAGCTCGACCGCGTTCTCGGGCTTCGCCTGGATGAGGTCGTTCAGGTCGCCGCCGGCGAAGAAGGTCTTCTTCGCGGACGTGATGACAACACCGGTGATGGTGTCCTTCTCCGCCTCGAGGCGGTCGACCGTGACACCCAGCGACTCGCGGAAGTCGGCGTTCATCGTGTTCGCCGACTGGTTCGGGTCGTCCAGGGTCAGGGTGACGATGCCGTCGGAGTCCTGCTCCCAGCGGATGGTCTTGCTCTCGGCCATTGTGGTCCTCACACCCGCTCGATGATGGTCGCGACGCCCATGCCGCCGCCGATGCACAGGGTCACCAGCGCGCGGCGCGCCTGGCGGCGTTCGAGCTCGTCGACCACGGTGCCGACCAGCATCGCGCCGGTGGCGCCGAGCGGGTGACCCATGGCGATCGCGCCACCGTTGACGTTGACCTTGTCCTCGTCGAGGTGCAGGTCCTTGATCCACTTGAGCACGACGGACGCGAACGCCTCGTTGAGCTCCCACAGGTCGATGTCCTCGGGCTTGAGGCCCGCGGTCTTCAGCACCTTTTCGGTGGCCGGCGTGGGGCCGGTGAGCATGATCGTCGGCTCGGAGCCGATCGACGCGGTCGCCACGATCCGGGCGCGCGGCGTCAGCCCGAAGGTCTTGCCGATCTGCTCGGAGCCGACGAGCACCAGCGCGGCGCCGTCGACGATGCCGGAGGAGTTGCCGCCGGTGTGGACGTGGTTGATGCGCTCGACCGAGTGGTACTTCTGCAGCGCGACGGCGTCGAAGCCGCCCAGCTCGCCGATGCCCGCGAAGGCCGGCTTGAGCTTGCCGAGGCCCTCGACGGTGGAGCCCGGACGACGGTGCTCGTCGTGGTCGAGGACCGTGACGCCGTTGATGTCCTTGACCGGGACGACGGACTTGGCGAAGTAGCCGCCGGACCAGGCCGCTTCGGCGCGCTCCTGCGAGCGGACGGCCCACGCGTCGACGTCCTCGCGCGAGAAGCCCTCGATGGTCGCGATGAGGTCGGCGCCGGTGCCCTGCGGGACGATGTAGTTGTCGTACGCGGTGGCCGGGTCCATGAACAGCGCGCCGCCGTCGGAGCCCATCGGCACGCGCGACATCGACTCGACGCCGCCGGCGATGATCAGGTTGTCCCAGCCGGAACGGACCTTCTGCGCGGCGGTGTTGGTGGCCTCCAGGCCGGAGGCGCAGAAGCGGTTGAGCTGCACACCGGCGACGGTCTCGGGCAGGCCGGCGTTCAGCGCGGCGGTGCGCGCGATGACCGCGCCCTGCTCGCCGACCGGGGAGACCACGCCGAGTACGACGTCGTCGATCACCGCGGGGTCGAGGTTCGGGTGGCGGACCTTGAGCTCTTCGATCAGGCCGACCACCAGGTCGACCGGCTTGGTGCCGTGCAGGGCACCGCCCTTGTTCTTGCCGCGAGGCGTGCGGATCGCCTCGTAGATGTAGGCCTCGCTACTCACAGAACAACTCCTCGCGAGCGGGTGGGACGTCTTCGTACCGTGACCGATGATACCGGCCAGTAGTGCTAATGGCCATTAACATATCGCCGGACAACCCCATGGTGT
This sequence comes from Amycolatopsis sp. cmx-4-83, assembly GCF_046548815.1. Classification (NCBI taxonomy): domain Bacteria; kingdom Bacillati; phylum Actinomycetota; class Actinomycetes; order Pseudonocardiales; family Pseudonocardiaceae; genus Amycolatopsis; species Amycolatopsis sp. cmx-4-83. Next base: position 431,680 of record NZ_JAEBEF010000005.1, read on the forward strand.
CAATGGGTTGCGGGTGTGCCGTTAGCCGCTATCGTTCACTCACCATGACCGACGTCGAGCGCTCCACGCGTCCCCGCGACCGCAAGGCCCAGCTGGCCGCGGTGGCGGCGGAGCTGTTCCGCGCGCGCGGCTTCCCCGGGGTCGGCATCAAGGACATCGCGGACGCGGCGGGCGTCACCGGGCCGGCGCTGTACCGCCACTTCGCGGACAAGCAGGCGATCCTCGCGTACGTCGTCCTCAGCGGCTTCGAGGACATGGAGGCGGCGACAGCGGAAGCGCTCTCGGACTCCGTACCGCCCGCCGACCAGCTGGAATCCCTGCTCCGCCTGCTCGCGACGCAGGCCGTCGAGCGCCGGGAGATCGCGGCGTTGTGGCGCTGGGAAGGCCGCCACCTGCCCAAGGAGGACCAGCGGGAGATCGGCCGCCGCTCGGCGCTGGCGCTGTCGGCGTGGTCGAAGGCGTTGCTCGCCCAGCGCCCCGATCTGTCCGGCGAAGACGCGGAGCTGCTGTGCTGGGCGGCACTGTCGGTGTTCGGCAGCGTGTCGGTGCACCACACGTCGGTGGCGCGCCGGCGGTTCGCCGCGCTGTTGGTCGAGCTGGCTCTCGGTGTGCTGAACGCCACACTCCCGACGCCGTCCGCACCGCCGTCTTCACCGGTGAGCGGGCTCGGCACGCCGTCACGCCGCGAGCAGGTCCTCGCGGAAGCGACGGCGCTGTTCGCCCAGCGCGGCTTCCACGACGTGAGCATGGAGGACATCGGCGCGGCGGCGGGCATCGCGGGCCCGAGCGTCTACCGCCACTTCCCGAGCAAGGCCGCCCTGATGGTGGCGATCGGCCACCGCGCGGCGGACCGGCTGGCGCTGGCGGCCGAGCGCGCGCTCCAGGCCCCGGACGAGCGCTCGGCCCTGCGCCGCTTGGCGGAGTCGTACGTGCACACGATTCTGCACACGCCGGAACTGCTGGTGTCGTTCTCGGCGGACCGCGTCACGATGCCCGACCGCGACAAAGCGGATCTGCTGCGCGTGCAACGCGATTACGTCGCGCAGTGGGTCACGCTGCTTTCCGCGATCCGCCCGTCCCTGCCGCCGAGGGAAGCCAAAATCACCGTCCACGCGGCGCTGACCATCGCAAACGACCTCGCGCGCACCCGTCGCGTGGCGGCCCGCCCCCACTTCGCGGCGGAGCTGACGACCCTCCTGCACACGGTGCTCGACGTAGCCTGATCGGCGCACGGCGTCCGTCCCTGTCGAAACGGCCCGGAATGCGGGACAATGAAATCGGGCCGACGGGGTCCGCTCTCCCTGCGGAAGGGGAAAAGCGCGATGCAAGCAGCTCGTTCCGGCGCAGAAGACGGAATCGAATCCGAGCTCCTCGACCTCGGCGGCGTCTCCCTCACCAGACTCCGCACCCTGGAGGGCGGCGAGCTGCGCAAGTCGTTGCGGCATGCGGTGGAACGGGCCTCGCACGTGCAAGTGACCGCCAGCGGGAGCGAGGCCAAGCGGGTCGACTGACCATGATTTCCCAGCAAACCGACGATCCCGCCGCGGAACTGAACCGCCACCAGCTGCTCTGGTCGGACTTCGACGCGATCGCCCGCGGCGAAGGCGGTTCCGGGCCACTGCGCAAACTGCGGGCGGCCGAACGAAGCCGGCGGCTCCTGCTGCTCCGCAATCTGGTCGAAGTGGTCACGAAATCCGAAGACCTGTACCACCCGCTCCCGTCTCCGGAAACGGCGTGGGAACTGCTTGCTCGTGTCGAACACGCTGCGCCCCAAGCGCTCGAGACGATCCTCGCCCACCCGTACACCGGAACTTGGGCCGGCTACACGACCCGGCTGTACCGGCAGGACGTCACTGGTGTTTGCCCGTTCTGGGTGCACGTTGGGCACGTGCACTGCCTGGCCGCCGCGGCCGCCGTCCGCGCCGGGATCCCGTTCGAAACGGAAATTCCGGTCTGGCACGGGAAAGCCGCGCTGCCGACGCTCGGTTCGGCTCAGCTGCGCACCGACGCGCCGTTTTCCGTCGCCACGGTCCGGGGCGGCGGCGACGGGGTGGAAATCCGGAACCGCCACTCGGTGGTCCGACTGCCGACGCACCCGTCCGCCGACGCGCCGGGGTGGTCCGGGATCCGGAAGACCGTGTGCTGGTCCGGTGAGCGACGGCTCGAAGTCCGGCTCGACGACCTGGATCCCTATCGCGGGCTGTACGAGCCGATCCCACCGGACCGGCTGAGCCCGGTCGAAGTCGAATCGTGGCGGACCGTGCTCGACGGCGCCTGGTCGCTGCTCGCCGAGCACCTGCCCGCCGTCGCGGACACCCTGCGCGTCGGGCTGGACTCGATCGTGCCCGAGCCCACCGTCCCGTTCCGGCTGCCCAGCGCGTCCACCGGAGAAGCGTTCGGCAGCGCGATCGTCGCGTACGGCGAAGATCCCGCGACGCTGGCGGCCGCACTGGTGCACGAGTTCCACCACATCCGGCTGGGCGGCTTGCTCCACCTCGTCCGGCTCAGCGTCGACGACCCACGGGAGCGGCTCTACGCACCTTGGCGCGCCGACCCGCGCCCGATCGGTGGTGTGCTGCACGGGATCTACGCTTTCTTCGGCGTGGCGCTGTTCTGGCGCGCACTCGCCGCGACGGAACCGGACCACGAACTCGCCGCTTTCGAATTCGCGTTGCGGCGCGAGCAAGTCCGGCGCACGCTCGAGGTGGTGCGCGCCGACGAGAGTCTCACCACGGCCGGCCGCCGATTCCTGGCGGGTGTCACCGCCGAAGTCGACCCGTGGCAGGACGAGCCGGTCGCCGCGGGCCCTCGTGCCCGGGCGCGGTTCGCCGCCGAAGACCACTACGCGGCCTGGCGGATCAGGCACCTCCGCCCCGACCCGGGCGTGGTGGCGGAGCTGGCGGCGACCTGGCGAGCCGGACTCGCGCGGCCGCGGTCCGCCACTGCGACGCTGCCCGAGCCACGAGTCCCGACCCCGGTCCCGGACGGCGACTGGCAGGACGCCCGCACGGACCTGATCCGGCTCCGCCTCGGCCCGGACGGCGCCGCGCGATTCGCCGCGCAGGGGTCCGCGGTCCCGGGCGCGACGGAAGCGGATCTGCACTTCGTGGCCGGACGGCCGGAAGAAGCCGCCGCGGGCTATCGGAAACTGCTGGCGGCGGACCCGGACGACCCGGCGGCCCTGGCCGGCTTGGGACTGGCCCTCGCGGCGCGCAGCACCGGGCCGACGTCCCGCGCGCTGCTGCACCGCCCGGAACTGGTCCGGGCGGTGCATCGAGCTTTGCGTGGCGGACCGGGAGGGTCGCCTTCAGTGGAGGCGATCGCCGGCTGGCTGGGGCGGTTCACGCATTGACCGGCGTCCGTCGGTTCAGTGCTCGGGTGCGTCCTCGCTGGATGACGAGTAGGCAGCCCGGCTAGTGGGCTTTGAGCCGGAAGCTGGGAACGAGCGCCGCGAACTCTTGGAAGACGGTCGGAGCGTCCGTGCCGGCCATCGAAAACGTGATCGCCGCCAAGGCCGCCAGCACGATGATCACCACGCCGACGAGGCAGAGCAACTTGACCAGGCGTCGGTACAGCTTTGCGCTGGTCAGGACCTCGACGATGGCCCACCAAACGGTGTGATCAGGTGGTCGATCTGGGCTGCGGCCTTCATCGCCGATAGTCTTGGGCATTGCGGCTGTGCTCCTGTCGTTGTGAGGCGTCGGGGTCGTCGTGCCGGGGCGTCACCTGTTGCACCAGGTGGCGCCCCTTTCCGCGTCGAGCTCCAATTCGACGGGTTCGTGAGCGTGGAAATTCTGTCTGTGGCGAGTTGCACGCGGAATCAACCGGATGAGAATCCAGCTCTCACAAAAGAATTGACGATCAGCAGACGTGATCGACTTGTCCGGTTGAACTGACACCGGACTACGGAGCGGAAACGTGCCGTTCGAACGCGATGCCCGGCCGGGCGGCGAAGATCGTTCGCCCCCGGCCGGCTCGACGCGCAGCTACATCGGCATCGGGTCGATGTCGCAGTCCGCGCGGATGCCTCGCAACGCAGACTCGGTACCCGGGTGGTTTTCGCCGAGCACCAAGCGATACCGCGTAAGCGCGTCCTCGTAGAGCGCGTCCGCCTCGGTCGCCTCGCCCAGGGCTCGCAGGTCCAGCGAACGGTTGAGCTGCACGGCAAGCGTGGTCGGGTGGTCGTCACCGAGTACACGACGGGCACGGTCCAGCAGGTCGGAATCCATGGCCGCCGCTTCGGCGACCCGATCCAGTGCGAAGAGGTCGCTCGCCAGGTCGATCCCGCAGACGATCGTGTGCGGGTGATCCTCGCCAAGGGCTTCCCGCATTCCCGCCAGCGCCTTCTCGTCGACGACCCGGGCGCTGGCCGGGTCACCACTGAGCCGAAGGGTCACCCCGAGGTCGAGCTGGGCCGACAGAGCGTGCGGGTGCTTTTCCCCGAGGTTCTCGCGATAGAGGTCGTAAACTTCTTCGCCGAGCTTGCGGGCGTCGGCGAACCTCCGCGCGTGCCGGAGATCGATGGAATGCCCCAGCGCACAGGCCATGGCGTTCGGGTGACTGTCGCCGTAGCGACCGCGGATCTTCTTCAGCGCATCACTCGAAATCTCGAATGCTGCGACGTGGTCGCCGTCCTTACGGCAAGCCACCGACTCGAAATAACGACGCCGAAGCGTGCCGACGCTGTGGCCGCCGTAAAGCTGCTCCGCGCGTTCCGCGATGCGTTGCATTTCGATGCGCGCCCATGGATAGTGCCCGAGTTCTCGGCGCGCCAAAACTTGCAACACCTGCGTGTTGATCGTCAGGACATTGCCGTAACCGAAGACTTCGGCCCTGCGGGCGTACGTTTCTTTTGAAAGTTCGAATGCTTCTTCGTACTCGCCCGTCAGCAGAAGGGCGACAATGAACTCGTGCGCGGAAAACAAGGTGGTCGGATCGTCGTCCCCGAACAGGCCTCTGGCTTGTTCGTAGATTTCCCTGTTACGGTTCCGCGCCTCCGCGAAATCGCCGCGCGCCTTCAAAATCAGCGCATAAGTGAGCTGGGCTGTCAGCGTTTCTTCACTCTCCGGCCCGACTGCCTCGATGTAACGTCGGCGCGTCTCCTTCGCGACTTTTTCAGCTTCGTCGTAGCGCCCGACGACCCAATAGAAGAACGCCAACCGTTCGGACGCGCTGAGCTCCAGCAAGGGCGGGTCTTCAACGGGTTCCTCGCCGCGGGCGAGGCGTTCCTCCCGATCCGTCGCCCACGCTTTCACCGTCCGCTCGGCAAGCGCGAGCGCTCCTTGATGGTCACCCCAGTGGTAGAGGAATTTGAAAAGGTTGATGACGAGCTGCCGCACCCAGGGATCGGTGCACTGGGTCAATTCGGTGTCATAGATGTGGGGCAGGATCTCTTGGTACCGCGGCCACGTCTGCGTTGCCGCGGGGTCGTTCGGGTCGAGGTTCGCCAGCAGCAGGTGCGCACCGTGGCGCATTTCCATGCGGTCTTGGTCGCCCATCCGGTTGCGCAACACCAGCTGGACCAACCGGTGCAGCAAGAGGGTGTCGCTCCGGTGGTCGATCTTGGCCAGACCGTAGCGGTTGATGTCGCGGATCGCGCGACTTAGCCGCATCGGGTCTCTCAGGGCGGAATCGAGTTCGGGTGCGACGGAGATCCCACGGACCCCGGCGAACAAGCTCCGGGAAATCGGCTCCGGCGCGAAGAAGGCACAGACTTGCAGCAACTGGTGAGCAGCCGGGCTGCGGGAGCTCAGCTCGTCGAAGGACACGTTCCACGCGGCGGCGACCGACACCTCGTAGTCGCTCGGGGCGGAGGTGTCGAGGATCTCGGTGACCTTCTCGTCGAACAGCCGCAGGTACTCATCCGCCGGCATGCCGGTCTCGGCGAGCCACGCGGCGGCCTGCTCGACCGCGAGCGGCAGGTCTCCGAGCTTCTCCGCGATCAGGTCGGAGTCTTCGTCCGCGAGTGCGGAGCGGCGGAGGCTGAGCAGGTTCTTGCTTTCGTCACGTTGGAAGACGGCGACTTCGAGCGGTCGCGCGATACCGGCCCAGCTGGGGTTGCGGGAAGTCACCAGGATCTGACCGGGCCCGTCGACCGGGAAGAAGGGCCGGACCATGTCCGGGTCTTCGGCGGAGTCGAAGACCAGCAGCCAACGACGGTAAGGGCGGCCCAGCCGTAGTGCCTCGCGGACCGCCGGGACCGCGGTGATGGCTTCGTCGGCGCCCGGCAGCCGCAGGTGCTGGGCCAATTCGGTGAGCGACTTGCGGATCTGCGTGGGCTGGGTGGCTTGGATCCACCAGACGATGTCGTAGTCTTGCAGGTGCCGGTAGATATATTCCACCGCCATCTGCGTCTTGCCAATGCCGCCCATTCCGTGCAACGCCGCAGGCAGGACAGCGGTGGTGCCCGCACCCAGCCGCTCGCCCAATTGATCGAGTAGTTCACGTCTCCCGGTGAAATTGGGGTTTTTCGGTGGGACAACACCCCAAACGGGTGGTGCTTCATCACCAGATCGGCGTACGCTTCGACTGGTCATGTCGGCAACTTCGCGGACGACCTTCGTGCGCAGAGCCGGCGGCGTCTCGCTGGGCGACGGGGATATGTCCGCGGTCCCGGCATCGGGGCGGACAACGGATTCAGGTTCACTCGCGGAACCCATCGGCTTGAGTTCCTGCGACATCGTGTCACTCACCGCCGGGATGTTAGTGGTTCGATCGCCGAGCTGACCAATGCCCGCGATTCTACTCTCCAACCGATCCGCCCGGGACAAATACGGGCCGGACAACGCACGCATGAGGTCACGTTCCAGTGCTATCTCCGCGGGCGTCGCCGCCGGGAGAACGGGGTCCGGGGTGGCGTCCGGGGCCGCCAGTGCGGCCTGGAGCCGCACCAGCACCGGCATCTGGTCGCCGTAGCGGCGGGAAGCGCTGATCACCGCGTGCGCCGTGTCCGAACGCCGGGCGCCGCGCAGGAGCAGCTGGCGCACGTGGCCGGCGAATTCCCATTGCGAGCGGTCCCACGGTGTTCCGTCGCTGGCTCGCTCGAGCAGGCCGCTGGTGAAGACCTCCGCGAGGTGGTCCGGGCCGGAACCCGGGACGAGCTCGGCCTGCAGCGTCCGGGCGACGCCGACGTCCACGGGTACCGCCGCGAGCAGCGTCGCCAGCCGGAACGCCGGTGGTGACGCCGAGCTGTGGAAGTGCTGCACCTTCTCCCGTGCGGACCGCTCCACCCGCTCCCCGGCCTCGGCATCGACCGGGCGCGGCTCGTCGTGGGCGAGCACGACCGCGGCTTTCCGCGCCACGCCGCCCACTCCCGTCACCAGCGACGCCCACCAGCCGATCCACCGGTCCTGCAGCTCCAGTACCGGCACCGCCACCGCGCCGGCCGTGAGCTCCTCGGCTTCCTCCGGGTCCAGCAGCGCGTCGGCTGAACGTACGTCGTAAGTCCCGTTGGGGCGCAGGGGGCCCGGTGAGGTGAGCACCGTCTGGCGGACGCCCATCCCGCCGCGCGACCAGAGCCGGTGGGGCAGCAGGTGCACGATCGCGACCGGCATCGCCCGCCCCCACCGGGCCAGCATCGGGGAGACCAGGTCCCGGTGCCACGCGTCGCTGACGCCGTCGGTGACCAGCAGCAGCAAGCTCCGGCCCGCCGAGCCGATCAGTTCCCCCGGCCCCCTCGCCGGGGCGTCGGCCGTCCCGCCGCGCAAGGTGGGGCCGACGACCGCGCCGCCTTCCGCGGGCCCGGTCTTGCCCGTCTCGAGCAGCCTGACGCGGACGGACCGGAAGGCGCCGACGCGTTCCACCAAGCGGACGAACGCGTTCACGGTGGGGGTCCAGAGCGCCATCGACGGCGTCGAATCGATCACGAGCGTGAGGTCGAGCCAGCGGTCGCGGCGGCGGCGGGTGATCGGCAGCCACATTTCGCTCTGCGCCGCTTCCTCCGCGGTGCGTTCTTCGTCGAGTTCGACGTCGGCGTCGCTCTTGGACGCGACTTTCCGCTTGAAGGGCCGCAACGCGCGGACGAGCTGGGCCGCCCCGGGCAGGACCGGCGCGGTCGCCACTTCGGCGAGTTCCACGTCCGCCCGGCCGGCGCCGGGCTCGCGTGCGAGCAGACCGCCGTTTCCGGCGGCCCGCTCGGTGAGCCATTCCCGGTCGTCCGCCGGTGGGCCGGGGGCCGGACCACCTCCGCCGGCGGCCGGCACGAGTTCGGGTTCGTCGCTGTCACGTGCCGCCGGTTCGGGGCCTTCCCGCCGGGTTTCGACCGGGTCCGGCGGCGGTGCGGCCGGTCGCGCGGGGCGCTCCGCCGGTCCGGGGGCCGGCATCGCGGTCCCGTTGATCGCCGCCATGAGCCACAGGCCGTCGCCGAGTTCGGTCCACGTCAGGTCGGGCTCGCCCGCGGTGGGGTCCGGCATCTCACGGCCCCTGCGGGTTGAGCTGGCGCCACAGCGAATCGACCAGGCGAGGCCAGGCGTCGGTCTCGGGCCGGTAGGCGCCGGAGGTCGCCAGGAAGATCGCGTCGAGCAGTTTGTCGGCCGGCAGGCCGCCCACCGTCGCGCTGCGGGTGACGAAGTCTTCGATCAGCGCGGCCCGGTGGCCGTCCGGGTCGATGGCGTGCGCGGCGACCATCGCCGCGAGCTGGTCGGCGTCCGGCTCCCGGGTTTCCAGCCGCAGGCACCGGCGCAGGAACGCGGGCGGGAATTCCCGTTCACCGTTGCTGGTGATGACGACGACGGGGAACGCCGCGCACCGGACCCGGCCGTGCTCGATTTCGGCCTTGTACCCCGGATCCGCCGTGAACACCTCGGCCCGCACCGAGCGCCGGGCGTCCCGGGCCAGCTCCGGGACCGCGAATTCGCCGTCTTCGAACAACCCGAGGAGGTCGTGCGGCAGATCCGATTCGGACTTGTCCAGCTCGTCGATCAGGAGCACCCGCGGCAGCCTGCGCGGGAGGAACGCCGTGCCCAGCTCACCCAGCCGGACGAACTCGCCGATCGGGACCTCCCCCGGGGTTCCCGCGCCGGAGGCGGCGATTTCCTTCCACGCGGCCGCGGCCTGGACCCGGCCGATCGCGTCGTAGTCGTAGAGGCCGGACTTGAGCGTGGTCTGCGAAGTGATCGGCCAGCGGAGCACCCGGCCGAGTCCCAGTTCCCGGGAAATCCGGTAGGCCAGGCTCGACTTGCCGCTCCCCGGCCTGCCGGTGACCAGCAACGGACGGCGGAGGTACAGCGCCGCGTTGACCATCTCGACTTCGTGCTCGTCGACGGTCCGCGCGGAGTAGCTGAGCTCCGTGCCCAGCTTGCGCTCGACTTCCCCGTCGTCGGGCGGGAAGACGTCGCGCTCGGGAAGCGCGGCTCCCCGAAAGGTCCGCCACGGAGGTGGGGCCGGCAGCCGGTCGGCCAGCCTGATGTCGTGCAACGGACGACCGGTACCACGGTAAATCCACCAATCGGGCGGACTGTCCGGATGCTGTGACGCACCGATCCGGGTGTCAGGAAGCTCGGTCACGCGAATCGGCACCTCCTTCGAGGTGCCCGATGATCCCGGTTTCGCCGAGGGGAAGCAACCGATTCGGGTCGTCCCATAGCACCACCAGGTCCGTGAGTACACCACCATCGCCCGGGGACGGCGGATTCCGAAGAGCTTCCAGTCGAGACTCCCTCGCCAGCGCGGGCAAATCCCCCAATCCGCCACGGCTTTCGGCTAGCCAGGCTACCACTTCGCGTACGACTTCCGAAGAGGCCGACGGGTGCCAGACGATGACCGGGACCCCCGCTCGCAACGCCGGCAAAAGCTCGTCCCCGCCCGATGTCGCCCTGACCGGCGGCGATTCGGTGAGCACCGCCATCGCCCATTGCCGATTGCTCAAAACAGCCTCCAGCCGAAGTCGATCGGGACTGTCATCGGCGCTGCAGAAATACACCCGTTCGAACGAAGGATCACGAGTCCAGGACTCCCAACGCTGCCGCCACACGCGATGCCAGCGCGGCGAGCTCATCCGTTCCAGCGAACGCACCACGGTCGGGTAACTGAGGTACAACGGTTTGGGTGAACCGGAAGCGCGCTCCGTGGCCCACGCGTGCACCGGCAGGTTCAACAAGGCACGCGGCAGGACGAATTCGACCACCACGTCGGCCACCACCTCGGACCAGGCCTCTTCGGCCTCGGCCACCAGCACGTCGACGTGGCGCTCCAGCTGGCTCTCGCGGACCCGCACCGTCTCGCCGCAGGCGGGCGGCCAGTCCGCCGGATCTTCTTGCCGCCACGAGGACAACTCGTACAGGTCGTCGTCGATCGGATCCGGCCGCACGACCACGACGAGGTACAGCCGGCCCGGTGCCGGCCGGGGCACCGTCAGTTCTGCGCGCAGCTGGTCCAGCGCGTCCCGGAGCCGGAGCCGCCGGACCTGCCCGTCGGACCACGCGCGCAGTTCTGCGGCGAGGGCGGGTTCGCACTCGTCCGCGATCAGTTCGACGAACATCAACAGCGGCGGCAATTCCCCGGGACCCGCGTTGAAGTCGGCAAGACCGGAGAAGGCCGCCGACGCGTCTTCGTAGCGCGGCGGAGGAGAGACGTAGCGAGCGGCGCGGCGCACGGCCGTCCCGAGTCCCGGCGGCGCGAAACCCGCCAGCCGTTCCCGCAGTTTCTCCTGTTCGGCTTCCGGCACGACCTCGTGCATCCTGACCGAAGAAACCAGGGCGCGGACCTCGGCGCATTCCTTGCTGCCGGGGCGGAGGAACTCGATCACGCCCGCGAGCACGGTGAGCCCCTCACGGAGGCGGCAGCACGCAGAGACGATTTCGATCAGCTGGTCACGGCCGGTCAACTGGTCCGAAAAGGTGAACGGGTGGTCGAGCGCTTCGCGCAGTTCGCCTACCATCAGGGTGCGGATGGATTTGTCGTCGGCGAAGCCTGCGACCACCAGCACGTCCACCACTGCCCGGCGGACCGCGATACCCGGGCCGGGCTGCCCCTGCCTCGCCGCCACCTGCCGCACCACCTCCCACCCCCGAGAAGCGCACCGAAGATCGTGAGTTTACCTGTTCGGCGTAACCGTAAAAGGGCAAAAACATGACACAGGCGTGCCCGAGCTACAGGAGAGTGACGAATCGGCCACTCAGCCGGGGGAACCAGCCTCGAGGTGCCCGGTTGTCCGACCGTTCCCCCGGGCCGTCCCACACCGCGAACCGGCCCGTCGAAAACGGCGGATTCTTTGCACCATCCGGCGTAAGCTGCGGGGGCAGCCCACACCGAAGGGGTGAGCGGGGGCGTGTGCTAGCGTTCGCGCGCCTCCAAGCGGGTTCTCGAGAGAGGGGAAATCGCGATGCGATCGCCGGGCGGCAAGAAACGACCGGAGATCGAGTCCGAACTCCTGGACCTCAGCGCGGTTCCGCTCTCCCAGCTGCGGGATCTCGACTCCGCTGCGCTGCACAAGTCCGTCCGTCACGCAGCCGAACGAGCCGCGTACATTCCCGTGACGGCGAGCGGTAGTCAAGCGAAACGGGTCGACTAAAGCCGCTTCTCGAAGGACTGACCGTGCTCCCCTCAGGCAACACCTCTCCCGAATCCGCCATGCACACTTTCACTTGGGCGGAGTTCGACCTTCTGGCACGTTCCGAAGGCGGTCCGGACCTGGTTCGGCGGCTGCGGACCGCGGACCGCAGCCGTCGGCTCCTCCTCCTGCGGGACATCATCGACAAGGTGGCGGCCGCTCCGTCCCTCAGTGGTCCGCTGCCCTCCCCGGAACGCGCTTGGGACCTCCTCGTCCTCGCTCAGGAGACCGACCCGGCCGCCCTCGACGAGGTGCTCACCCACCCCTACACCGGCAGCTGGGCGGGTCACACGACGCGCCTGCTCCGGCAGCTGACCACCGACCCCCGTCCCCTGTGGGTCCACATCGGACACATCTACAGCCTTGCCGCGGCCGCCGCGGTACGAGCCCGGGTCGGCAACTTCCGCACGAGCGTGCCGGTGTGGCGCGGAGACGTCACCCTGCCCACGCTCGGCCTCGTCCAACTGGGCGATGCTCCCGAGTGCGAGACCGCGGAGCTGCATTCCTCGGGTGGCCGGATCGAGATCAGGACCGGCGACCGGGTCGTCGTCCTCCCGGCCGACCCCACCGCCGACGCGCCCGGCTGGCAGGGAATCCGCACCGCGGAGCTGGGCACCGGACGACGGCGGTTCTCGGTCCGGCTCGACGACGTCGACCCCTATCGCGGGCTTTTCGGTCCGATGGCACCCGACCGGCTGAGACCCGAAGATCTCGTCACCTGGCGCGCTCTGCTCGGCGAGGCCTGGGACCTGATCGACCGGCTTCTCCCGGGATTCGCCGAGGCCTTGCCCGCCGGTCTCGACACGATCGTGCCCAGACCGCCGTTCCCGTTCCGGCTGCCGAGTGCGTCGAGCGGCGAGGCGTTCGGCAGCGCACTCATCTCCCGTCCCGAGGACCCGGTCACCCTGGCCGCGGCGCTGGTGCACGAGTTCCAGCACATCCGGCTCGGCGGCCTGCTACAGGTCGTACGGCTGCACAACGACGATCGGACGGAGCGGCTCTACGCCCCGTGGCGGGACGACCCACGGCCGCTCGGCGGAGTCGTGCACGGTATCTACGCCTTTTTCGCGGTCGCGGAGTTCTACCGCGCGCTGGGCGCCGAGCAGCCGGACGACGTACTGGCGGCGTTCGAGTACGCCCACTGGCGGTACCAGGTCGTCCGGACCCTCGAAACGGTCCACGCCGACGAGGCGCTGACCGAGCCGGGGCGACGATTCCTCGCACACGTCACCGAGCGCGCGGAAGCTTGGCGGCACGACGAGGTCCTCGCGATCGCCGAGCACTGGTCCGACCTGATCGCAGCCGACCACCACGCCGGCTGGCGGCTCCGCCACCTACGGCCGGCGCCGGAGGCGATCGAGCTGATCGTCGGTGGCTGGCTGCGCGGGGAACCCGGTCCCGCGATCGAGGACGTGGGTACGACGTTGACGACCGAGGCCGACGGCGACTGGGCCAACGCACGTGCCGATCTGCTCCGAGTCCGCCTCGGTGACGACGGCGCGCGCCGCGCCCAGGCCGTCTGGCGGGAAGTACCGGGCGCCACGGAAGCGGATTTCGCGCTGGTGGACGGCCGCGGTGAGGACTCGGTCGAGGCATATCGAACCGAACTGCGCAGCGATCCGGACGCGCCGACCGCGTTGATCGGTCTCGGCCTCGCTTTGCGCGTCACCGGCGACGAGGCTGCCGCGACAGTCCTCCTCGAACGGCCCGAAGTGGTACGTGCCGTCCACCGCGGGATCCGCGGGCGATCGGCGCCGGAGCCCGCTACCGAAGACGTCGCACGCTGGCTCTCCGCCGCCTGGTGATCGGTCAGAGTGGCGTCGGGTCGATGTCGCAGACGGCTCGGACCCCTCGTTCGGCGGACACGGTCATCGGGTGGTCGGCGCGGAGCACCCGGCGGTAGCGGGCCACGACGTCTTGGTGCTGAGGCGCTGCGTCGCGGCTCCGTCCGGCCGCGTGCAGGTCGAGCGCCCGGTTGAGCTGGACAGCCAGGGTGACCGGGTGGTCTTCGCCCAGCGTCCGGCGAGCCCGCGCGAGGTTTTCGGTGTCGATGGCCAGCAGTTGCTCGGCGGACCACCGCCGATCGCCGACGGCTGCCCGGTCGTTCGCGAGTTCGATGGCCGCGGCGATCGTGTGCGGGTGATCGGCGCCGAGAATCCTTCGCAGGTCGTGGTGCGCGTGGTCGTCCCCGTCCCGTGCCGCCATCGGGGCGCCCAACAGGCGGAGTGTCACACCGAGGTCGACTTCCGCCACGAGCGTGTGGGGATGCCGACGACCGAGACTCACCCGGTAGAGGTCGACCGCCTGCTGTCCGAGAGCTCTCGCCGCGTCGAGCTCCCCGACGCACCGGAGATCGATCGAGTGCGCGAGCACGCACGGCAGGGTGTTCGGGTTGCCGAGGCCATAGCGGGACTTGAAGCGCTCCAGGGTACTTCGCGACAAGGCCAGCGCCGCCTCGTGCTGACCATCCTTCCGCAGCGCCACTGCGAGGTGGTACTCCCGCCGGACCACGCCGGCGTTTTCGTCACGGACCAGACGGCGGACCCGCTCGACGATCTTCTGCTGCTCGATCCTGGCCCAGGTGTATTCGCCGATTTCCCGCCGGCAGATCACCCAGATGTTCAGGGTGCTGATGGTGGCGGCGTTGTCCGGCCCCAGGACCTCCGAGCACCGCAACCAGGTGTCTTCGCCGATTCGTCCGGCCTCGTCGTACTCACCGGTCAGGAGCAGGGAAACGACCAGGTCGTGTGCGGCGGTCAGGGTCGTGGGTTCGCCGGCGCCCAAGACGGCGGCAGCTTCGTGGTAGGTCGCCAGGTTGAGCTTGCGCGCACCGGCGAAGTCGCCGCGCGCCTTCAGCACCGCGGCCACGGCCACCTGGGCGTTCAGGGTCTTCTCCGATCGCCGCCCAGTGGCCTCTCGCTGCTGGTAGAGGAGGAGGGTCCGGTTGTTGATCACTTCCGCTTCCTCGTAGCGCCCCAGCGACCAAAGGAAGAACCCGAGCCGTTCCGACGCCTCCAGCGTCAACGGGTCCGCTTCGCCGAACCGGTCCGTCCACGCCTCGACCACCCGTCGGGCGAGCACCGTCGCACCCGTGTGGTCACCCCAGAAGTACAAGAACTTGACCAAGTTGAGCACGAGGGCGCGCACCTGGTTGTCGTCGCAGTCGATCAGTTCGGCGGCGTAGATGTGGGGCAGCACCATGTGGTACTGAGGCCAGAGGCTCGGCTCCGCAGGATCATCCGGGTCGCGGTTCGCGAGCAGCAGATGAGCATCGTGGCGGATGCTGTGGTGGTGTTCGTCGCTCATCCGGTTGCGCAGCACCAGCTGAACCAGCCAGTGCAGCAGAAGCGTGTCCGACCGGTGATCCACCTTCGCCAATCCCCACCGGTGGATGTCGCGCAGAGCCTGGTCGAGCCGGCTGGGATCGCGCATGGCCGTGTCGAGCTCCGGAGTTATCGACAACCGCCGCGCTCCGGTGAAGAAGCTGCGAGAGATCGGTTCCGGGGCGAAGAAGGCGCAGACCTGCAGCAACTGGTGCGCGGCGGGGTTGCGGGTGCCGAGCTCGTCGAACGACACGTTCCAGGCGGCGGCGACGTGCACCTCGTACTCGGTCGGTGTCGATGTCTCGCGGATTTCTGAGGTCTTCTCCTCGAACCGGCGCAGGTACTCGTCCACCGGCATTTCGATTTCTACCCGCAGCGCCGCCGCTTGAGCGAGCGCGAGCGGCAGGTCGGCCAGGCGCCCGGCCAGCCGATCAGCCTGCTCCGCATCGAGCTGCCGGTCGTGCAGGCAGAGCAGTTCCACGCTTTCCGCCCTGGTGAACGGCCCCACCTCGATTCGCGGGGGAAAGGTTTCGGGCCACTCCAGGTGCCTGGTCGTCACCAAGATCTCACCTGGGCCCTCCGCCGGGAGGAACGGGAGCACCATCTCGGGATCGTCGGCCGCATCGAACACGAGCAGCCACCGCCGGTAAGGCTTGCCCTGGTGCAAGGCCTCGAGAACGTCCGGCACCGCGGTGACTGTCTCGGCGGCACCGGGCAATTCGAGCTGCCGCGCCAATTCCGTCAGCGACGCACGGATCCGCGTCTCCTGTGCGGCACTCACCCACCACACCAGGTCGTAGCGGTCGAGGTTGCGGTAGACGTACTCCGTCGCTATCTGGCTCTTGCCGAGCCCGCCCATGCCGTGGAGGACCGCGCGGCCGCCGTTGTGGAGGTCGTGCGCCAAGGCGGCCAAAAGCCGTTGGCGGCCGGTGAAGTCCGGGTTGCGGGCCGGTACCGCGCCCCAGACCGCCGGGGCGTCCGTGGTCAGCTGGCGGACTCGCTGGCGGGAGTCCGCCGCTTCTTCGTGGACGTCGGCGACCAGGTTCTCGGTCGTCGATCCGGGGTCCGGCACTTCGCCCGGCACCTGCGCGCCCAGCTCGGATTCCCAGTGGCGCAAGCGATCCGCGCGGCCGGCGTACGGGCCGGACAAGGCCCGCATCACCGCGCGTTCGAGTGCGACGCCGGCGGCCAGGCCGGTGTCGGCTTCCGGCAGTGGCGCGTGTTCGGGGTCCTCCAGCGCCGCGGCGACCCGGAGCAGGACCGGGTGCCGGTCGCCGAAGCGGCCGCCGGTGGCGCGGACGACCTGGACCGTGTCGGATCGGCGGCCGGCGGCGAGCAGGGCTTCCCGGACCGCGAGCGGGAATTCGTAGACGAGCTCGTCCCAGCCCTGGCCCGCTTCGAGGGTCGCCGGAACGTCGAGGAGGCCGCTGCCCAGCACCTCCGCGAGGTCGGCCGTGTCCGCGTCGGGGACCATTTCGGCCTGGACGAACCGGGCGATCGGCAGGCTGACCGGGACCGCGGCCAGCAACGTCGCCAGCCGGAACGCCGGGGGCGAAGCGACACCGTGGAAGTGCTTCACCTGGTCCTGCGCCGACAACACCGGCCCGTCCCACGCCTCGGCCGGCTGCGGCTGGGCCCGGGCCAGCAGCACGACCGCCTGCACCGGGTCCGGCTGCGCGCGGCTGATCGTCCGCGCCCACCAGCCGAGCCACCGCGGATCCAGTTCGACGACCGGGATCGGCACCGCGCCCGCGCCCGCCGTCTCCGGGTCTTCGCCGGTCAGCCAGGCGTCCGGGAGTTCGAGGCCGTAACGGCGGTTCGGCCGGAACGGGCCCGGTGTCGTCAGCCTGGCCTGGTGCAGCTGCGGTCCGGCCCGGCCCCACAGCCGCTGCGGAAGGACCTGGACGACCGCGACCGGCATGGTCCGTCCCCACTGGGCCAGCAGCGGAGCGACCGAATCCTGGTGCCAGGACTCGCCCATCCCGTCCGTCAGCACGACCAGGAGACGGCGGCCCGACGGGTCGAGCAGCTCGGCGGGCTGCCGTTCGGGCGCGCCGGGAGTGCCGCCCCGCAACACCGGCCCGGGCACCCCGTCGTCCGCGCGCTTGCCGGTTTCGAGCAGGCGCACCTGGATCGAGCGGAACGCGCCGAGCTGCCGGAGCAGTGTCAGGAACGCGGTCACGGTCGGCTGCCACAGCGCCATCGACGGACTCGAGTCGACGACGACGGTCAGGTCCAGCCCGCGGACCATGGCCGGTTTCGTGCGCGGGAGCCAGAGGTCGTCCTGCACCGCGTCTTCCGCGGTCAGCTCTTCGTCCAGGACGACGTCTTCTTCGTGGCGCGAAGGGCGGGTCCGCTTGAGCGAGCGGAGCGCGCGGATGATCGCGGCGGCCTCCGGCAGGAACCCGACCGGGCCGGACACCGCTGCGCCGGACGCCCCCAGGATTTCCGTGCTCTTCGCCAAAGCGGTGACGATCCGGTCGGGTGGGCGGCCGAGCGGCGGGGTCACCGGCCCGGCCGGTTCTTCCGGCGGCTCCGGGAAACCGTGCGCTCGTTCGTCTTCTTCGACCGCGGGGTCCGGCGACTCGAACTCCGGGTGGGCGCGCGGTGCCGAGTCCCCGATCGCCATCGCGAGCCACACGGCGTCGCCCACCTCGCTCCAGCTCAGCTCGGCGACGGTGGGGACGTCGGGTGGCTCCGGTGCCACGTCAGGAAACCAAGGAGTTCAACTGCCGCCACAGCGCGTCCATCAGCTGCTCCCAGGAGGCGCCGTTTTCGCGGTAGGCCCCGGAAGTGGCGAGGTAGACGGCTTCGAGCAGCTTGTCGACCGGCAGCCCGCCGAACGCTTCGCTCCGCCTGACGAACTCTTCGATGATCCGCGACCGGTGGGCGTCGGCCGGGTCGAGCATGTGCGCGGCGACCATCGCGGCCAGCTGGTCGACGTCCGGGTCCTTGGTCTCGTAGCGCAGACAGCGCCGCAGGAACGCGGGCGGGAAGTCGCGTTCGCCGTTGCTGGTGATCACGACGATGGGGAACGCGTGGCACCGCACCTGTCCGCCGATGATCTCCGCCGTCGAATCGGGATCGGCCGTGAAGACCTCGACCACCGGTGTGCGCCGCGCCATCCGGACCAGCTCGGGGATTTCGAACTCGCCGTCCTCGAACAGGCTGAGCAGGTCGTTGGGCAATTCTTCTTCGGACTTGTCCAGTTCGTCGATGAGCAGCACCCGCGGCCGCCGTCGGGGCAGGAACGCGGTGCCCAGCGCACCGAGCCGCACGAAGTCGCCGATCGGCGGCTCCGCCACTTCTCCTGCCCCGCTGCCGGCTGCCGCCGACCGCGAGCCGGCGGCGTGCGCGCGACCGATGGCGTCGTAGCTGTACGTCCCCGTCTTCAGCGTGGTGTGCGAAGTGATCGGCCACTGCAGGACCCGGCCCAGCCCGAGTTCACGGGCGATCCGGAAGGCGAGGCTGGACTTCCCGCTGCCCGGCCGGCCGGTGACGAGGAGGGGACGGCGCAGGTAGAGCGCCGCGTTGACCATGTCGACTTCGTGGATGTCGGCCCGCGGCACCGATTCGGTGCTGGCGCCGCCGAGCCGCCGTTTCGTTTCCCGGTCGCCGGGTGGCGCCGGCACGTCGTCGAGCAACGGCCCGCCGTCGAACTCGCGCCACGGCGGCGGGGGCGGGAGCAGGTCCGCCCGCTCGGGTGCGGGGATCCCGGTGCCGCGGTAGACCCACCAGCCCGGCGGCCGTTCAGGATGCTCGTCCTCGTTCATCGGCGCTCCCGGGTGGCGAGCCCGGCCGGAACGGCGGGCTGTCGAGGAAAACCACGCGCGCCGGATCGTCCCAGAGGACGACCAGATTCCGGACGACGCTCAGGTCCGGCGGAATGGTCGTTTTCCGAAAAGCGGCGCACCGCGATTTCTGCACGCGAGCGGGAAGGTCGCCGAGAGCACCGCCTTCGACCAGCCACGTGACCACCTCTCGCAAGAGATCCAGCGACGCCTCGGGATGCCATAGTAGTGCGGGGAGCCCGGACCGCAATCCCGCCGCGAGTTCGTCTTCCCCCGGTCTCGGCCGCGATGCCGGCGCGGCCGCGAGAACCATGACCACCCATTGATCCTCACTGAGTATCGCGTCGAGCCGGTGCCGCTCACCGGTGTCTTCGGAAGTGCAGAAATACACCCGTTCAGCCGAAGGATCGGTCATCATCGCTTCCCACCGCAGCCGCCAGGCCCGGTGCCAATGCCGTGAACGCATCCGTTCCAGCGACCGCACGACAATCGGGTAATCGAGGAACAACGGCCGCGGATCGCCGGTTTCGTGTTCTTTGCACCAGAGGTGCACCGGCAGGTTAAGCAACGACCTCGGCAGGACGAACTCGAGGCGGACTTCGCCGCGGTACTCCGCCCACGCGTTTTCCGCTTCGACGACGAGCGTGTCGACGTGGCGCTCGAGCTGGTCCCCGGTCACCGTGTCGAGACCACCGCGGGCGGGCGGCCATTCTTCCGGATCGTCCTGGCGCCAGTAGGAAACCAGGTGGCGTCCCGGGTCGATGCCGTCGGGCTGGACGACGATCATCAGGTGCAGCCGCGACTCGGCGGGCGAATCCGGCTCCCGTTCCGCGCGCAACGCGGCCAATCCCGCTTCGGCCTGCAACCGCCGTGCCTGCACCGCATTCCAGTGCCGCAGTTCACCGGCGAGCCCGGGCGGGCTTTTCCCGGCCACGAATTCGACGAACGCGAGCGCGGGCGGCAAGCCGTCCGGCGGGGTGTTGAAGTCGGAAAGGGCGCAGAAAGCGTCCCAGGCGTCGCGGACGTCGATTGGGGGATCCGCCGGTCCGGCCGCTCGCCGGAGCAGCGCGCTCAGCCGGGGCGGGACGACGCCGAGCAATCGGGCGCGGAGCCACCACAGTTCCGGTTCCGGCAGCAAGTCGTGCATGCGCGGCTGGTCCACCAGCCGCCGCACCTGATCCGATTCGCGCGATTCCGGCCGCATCATCCGGACGGCGTCGGCGAGCGCGACCATTCCGCCATCCGCTTTCGCGCAGGCGTTGACGACTTCGATCAGGTGATCGCGTCCGGTCACCTGATCCGGGACCACCAACGGCGAACCGAGGTTGTCGTCGATCAGGTGCAGCAGCAACGCGCGGCCGGCGGGATCGACGGCCAAACCCGCTCCGGCGAGGACGTTGACGATCGCTTCCCGGACCGAGACCGTGGTGCCCGGCCGGTAGCGGAATTCGCGTCCGGGCCCGTAAACCCGTTCACCGGCCGACACGTGACGAACCACCTCCCCCGGCGTGCGCTCGGGACCGTGAGTTTACCGACCGGAACCCGGGGAAAAAGGGGCAAAAGCTGGACAAGCGTCAGCGCGGCCGGTGTTCCGGCCAATCGCCGATGATCGCGGCCAGCGCGGTGACCTGCGGGGATTCCGGCTCGATGGTCCGGACCGCGTCGAGCAGTTCCCCCAGGCCGCCGTCGAAACGCTGGCACGTGCGCGCCAGCGCGATGACGTGCAGGCGATCCTCGGCGTGGTACGGCACGACGTCGGCGATCTCCCGGCGGGGGAACAGTTCCAGCAGCAGCCGCCGGCTTTCCGGTTTGCGCACGCAGGGCACGGCGAGCAGCGCGTCGATCAACGCCGGGAAGGTCCCCCGGCCGGCCACCTTCGGCGCGGTCACCACCACGCCGTTCACGCGGCCGAACACGCGCAGCCACGCCCACGCGGGCCGTTCGCCGGACTTCACCTGCACCGGGATGCGGCGGAACGCTCCCGGGTCGGCGGCCGCGTCCTGGGCGACGACCTCCTCGTACAGCAGGTCCGAAGTGATCAGCACCAGGTCGGCCTTCGACTCCTTCTGCGCCGCCTTCGCTTCCGGGGCGTCGAGGATGCGGAACGTGAAGCTCGCCGCCTTGCTGACGCGGCCGTGGCTGCCCTCCGCCACTTCGCCCGCGTGCAGGGCGAGGCGCAACTGGACCTGGGCCTCCTCCGCGTGCACGTGGTTGTAGCGGCGCAGTTCGTCGCGCATCCGGGCCGGGAACTGGGCCACGAGGTCCGCCTTGGCGATGTCCGGGGGCAGCAGGATCATCGCGCCGTCGCCCGTGTTCTCCACGTAGCAGGAGTCCCAGGGGATGCCCGTTTCGGCGAACGTCGTGCGCAGGACCCGCCAGAGGCCCTCGTGGACTTCTCGCAGGTGGGCCAGGGTGCGGCTCGGGTTGTTGTACCCGGCGACGTCCACGGCCATGATCGTCCGGTGCAGCGCGGCCGCATAGGAATGCACGACCCACCTCCCCACGTCCCGCACCCAGTGTCCCAGACGTATGCACACTCGGCCATGTTCGCGCAGGGCGTTACCCCGAAACGCGCCGCTCGCGGGGGCCGGCCGTCCATAATTCGGCGTGCCAACGACACGCCTGCACCTGGTGAGCGCGGACGAGGACCACCGCGTCTCCACCATCGAGCTCTTCTTCGACCTGGTCTTCGTCTACGCCATCACCCAGACCACCCAGCTGATGGCCGACCACCTGAGCCCGGTGGGGGTCGGGCAGGGGCTGGCCATGCTCGCCGTCCTGTGGTGGTGCTGGTGCAGCTACGCCTGGCTCGGGAACACCATCCACGTCGACCACGGCATCGCGCGGCTCGCGATGTTCGGGGCGATGGCCGTGATGTTCCTCGTTTCCCTGACCATCCCCGAAGCGTTTGTCGACTTCCCCGGCGGCTTGTACGCGCCCGTGCTGTTCGTCGCCTGCTACGCGCTCGTGCGGCTGCTGCACCTCGTCGCCTACCTCGGCGCCGCGAAGCACGACCCCGGGTTGCGGAAGGTCCTGCTCAAGATGTTCGTCGGCCTGCTGCCCTCCGTCGGGCTGCTCGGCGTCGCCGCCTTCCTGAGCGGACCGTGGCAGCTGGGGCTGTGGGTCGCCGCGCTGCTGGCCGACTACCTCAACGTCTACCTCGCCGGGCCCGAAGGGTGGCGGCTGAACGCGCCCGCGCACTTCGCCGAGCGGTTCGGGCTGATCGTGATCATCGCGCTCGGGGAGTCGATCGTCGCGATCGGCATCGGGATCGGGTCGCTCCCGATGTCGTGGCTGGTCACCGGCGGCGCGGTGTGCGGGCTGGCGCTGGCCGCCGGGATGTGGTGGACGTACTTCGACGTCGTCGCGCGCGTGTCCGAGCACCGGCTCACCCAGGCCGAGGGCACCGAGCGCACGAAGCTCGCCACCGACTCCTACACGTTCCTGCACCTGCCGCTGATCGCCGGGATCGTGCTCGTTGCCCTCGGGCTGAAGAAGGCGTTCCTGTACATCGCCGACACCGAGCACCACTCGCCGGGCGAGGCGCTGCACGGGGTGCCGATCTGGACGCTGACCGGCGGGCTCGGGCTCTACCTGATCGCGCTGAGCGCGCTGCGCAAGCGCAACCTGGGCAGCTGGAACCACCAGCGGCTGGTCTTGGGGGTGCTGCTGGTCGCGGCGACGCCGCTGCTGGAGCACGTCCCGGCCGCGGTGCTGCTGCTGGTCGTCGCCGCGGTCGTGCTCGGGCTCATCGGGTTCGAGCGCCTGCGGTTCGCCGAGTGGCGCAAGCAGGTGCACGCCGAGCATTCACAGTAGCTCCGGGCCGACGACGGACAGCAGCCGCAGCTTCTCCGCGTCTTCGGTGCCGGGCGTGGCCGTGAAGACCAGCAGCAGCTGCGCGAGGTCGTCGGTGAAGAGCAGCTGGCAGTCGAGCGCGATCTCGCCGAGGCCCGGGTGCACGAGCGTCTTGCGGTGCTCGAACGGCACCGCGACTTCGTGCGCTTCCCAGAGCGTCGCGAAGTCCGCGCTCTTCGCCGCGAGCAGCCGCGCGAGGCCGGCGGCGCGCGGGTCGGTCGCGCTGGCCGCGCGCAGGCTCGCGACCAGGAACCGGCCGTGGCGCGCGCGGTCCGCCGGCGGGTAGAGCAGCTGCTCGGCCGGGTCGGTGAACCATCGATAACTCGCGCTGCGCGCGGGCCCGGTGTGGCCGGTCTCGTCGCCGAGCAGGGCCCGGGCCGGCGGGTTCTGCACGAGCGTTTCGCCGAGGTTCGACATCACCTGCGCGGGTGTGTCGTGCAGCCGGTCCAGCACGCGCATCAGCGCCGGGCTGACGTGGTCGGTGCGCGCCACGCGGCTCGGCGCGGTGTGCCCGGCCAGCCGGAACAGGTGGTCGCGCTCGTCGAGGGTCAGGCGCAGGCCGCGGGCGATCGCGGCGAGCATCTGCTCCGACGGCCGCGGCCCGCGCTGCTGCTCCAGCCGCGTGTAGTAGTCGGTGGACATCCCCGTGAGCGCCGCGACCTCCTCGCGGCGCAGCCCGCTGGTGCGGCGGCGCTGCCCGGGCGGCAGGCCGACGTCGTCCGGGCGCAGGGCCTCCCGGCGGCGGCGCAGGAAGTCGGCGAGGTCGGCGCGGTTCACGGTCCCGATTATCGACGCTTCGGACCCGCGTACCCAGGGATCGCCGGTCCCCCGATCGGCGCGCTCTGCCGCGCCCCCGCGCGCGCCGCGACGCTCAAGTCCATGAGCACTTACCTGATCACCGGCGCCAACGGCGGCCTCGGCGCCGCCACCGCCCGCGAACTCGCCGCCCGGGGTCACCGCGTCGTCCTCGCCGTGCGCGACCCCGCCCGCGTCACGCCGCCGCCGGGCGACACCGAAGTCCGGCGCCTCGACCTCGCCGACCTGACCTCGGTGCGGGAGTTCGCCGCCGGCTGGTCCGGCGGCCTCGACGT
This sequence comes from Amycolatopsis sp. cmx-4-83, assembly GCF_046548815.1. NCBI lineage: Bacteria > Bacillati > Actinomycetota > Actinomycetes > Pseudonocardiales > Pseudonocardiaceae > Amycolatopsis > Amycolatopsis sp. cmx-4-83. Next base: position 455,288 of record NZ_JAEBEF010000005.1, read on the forward strand.
CCTGATCAACAACGCGGGCGTGATGGCGGTGCCGTACGCGAAGACCGCGGACGGTTTCGAGACGCACATGGCCGTCAACCACTTCGGCCCGTTCCTGCTGGCGGACCTGCTCCTGCCGCACGTCACCGGCCGGGTCGTCACCGTCTCGTCCGGGCTGGCGCGGACGGGACGGCTCCGTCTCGACGACCTGAACTGGGAGCGCCGCCGCTACTCCGCGCTGGGCGCCTACAGCCAGTCGAAACTGGCGAACCTGCTATTCACGCAGGAGCTGCAGCGGCGGCTGACGGCGTCCGGGAGCGCGGTCCGGGCCGTCGCCGCGCACCCCGGCGTCGCGCGCACCGGCCTCGATCGGCACTTCGACCGCCCCCTCGCCTTGCTGATGAAGGCGCTCTACCCGGTGATCGCGCAGAAGAAGCCCGAGTACGGCGCACTCCCCATCCTCTTCGCCGCGACCGAGGACGTCCCGGGAAATGCCTACGTCGGCCCAGGCGGCCGGAACGGCGAGCGGCCCCGGCTCGAACGGCGCACGGACCACGCCGGCGCGCGGGAGCTGTGGGAGATTTCAGCTCGCCTTACGGCGTAAGGTCACCCCCCGCACTGGCGCCGGAGCGGCTCCCGCGTTAACCTACTCGCGAGTAGGTAACGGATGGAGGGCCACATGGCTGCGCCAAGGAAACGGGACGCGATGGGCTGGGGCCTGTCCGCGCTGACCCGGCTGGCCGGGAGCAAGGTCGTCGACCGCGCGGGGCTGCGCAAGCCCCTCGAGGACCTGGTCACCGCGGGGACCCGCAACGGCTTCCGCGTCGCCGGCGCGGCGACCCGGTCGTTCAAGTCGGTGCAGAAGCTGGGCAAGCCCGCCCGGCTCGCGCCGTCCGCCGACACGGGGCTGTTCGACCTCACGCCGAGCGAGGACCAGCAGCTCATCGTCGAGACGGTGACGGAGTTCGCCGCCGAGCAGCTGCGGCCGGCCGCCGCGGACGCCGACGCGAAGCTCGAGGCACCCGAGGGACTCCTGAGCCGGGCCGCCGAGCTGGGCATCAGCCTGGTCGGCATCCCCGAGGAGCTCGGCGGTGTCGGCACCGAGCGCTCGGTGGTGACCAACGCGCTCGTCGCGGAAGCGCTCGCGCACGGCGACCTCGGCCTGGCCGTGGCCGTGCTCGCGCCGTCCGCGGTCAGCACCGCGCTGGTCAGCTGGGGTGACGAGCAGCAGCAGGCCGACTACCTGCCCGCGTTCGTCGGCGAGAACGTCCCCGCCGCGGCGCTGGCGCTGCAGGAGCAGAAGGCGCTGTACGACCCCTTCAAGCCCGCGACGAAGGCGCGTCGCACGCCCAAGGGTTACCAGCTCGACGGCGTGAAGACGCTGGTCCCGCGCGCGGCGCAGGCGGAGCTGTTCATCGTGTCGGCCGACCTCGAAGGCCGCGGCCCGGCGCTGTTCCTGGTCGAGTCGTCGACCGCCGGGGTCACCATCGAGGCCGAGCCGGCGATGGGCCTGCGCGGCGCCGCGACCGGCAAGCTGCACCTGGAGAAGGTGTCGCTGCCCGCGGGCGCGCTGCTCGGCGGCGGCAAGCTCGACGTCTTCACCGACCTCGTCCGGCTTTCGCGGCTGGGCTGGGCGGCGCTGGCCGCCGGCACCGCGAAGGCCGTCCTCGACTACGTCGTCCCCTACGTCAACGAGCGCGTGGCGTTCGGCGAGCCGATCAGCCACCGGCAGGCGGTCGCGTTCTCCGTCGCCGACATCGCGATCGAGCTGGAGGGCCTGCGGCTGGTGACGCTGCGCGCCGCGTCGCGGGCCGAGCAGGGCAAGTCCTACGCCCGCGAGGTCGCGCTGGCGCGGAAGCTGGCCGTGGACAAGGGCATGCAGATCGGCAACGCGGGCGTGCAGCTGCTCGGCGGGCACGGCTTCGTCAAGGAGCACCCGGTCGAGCGCTGGTACCGGGACCTGCGTGCCATCGGCGTCATGGAAGGCGCCGTCCTTCTCTAGGCTTTCGCGAAAGGCGTTAACGATGATCAACCTGGAAGCTCCCAAGAAGGCCGGCGCGCTGATCAACCAGGCGTACCAGGCCGCGGCCGAGGTGTTCCGGCCGATCTCGCGCAAGTACGACCGCGCGGAACACACGTACCCGGCCGAGCTCGACATGTTCGCGGCGCTGCTGGACGGGCTGAACTCGTCCGGCGAGGGCGGCGCGGGCGCGGCGGGCGTCCGGCGCTCCGGTCCCGAGAAGGAAAAGGGCAACCGCAACGGCGCCAACCTGAACGTCGTCCTCGGCACGATCGAGATGTGCTGGGGCGACGTCGGCCTGCTGCTGTCGATGCCCCGTCAGGGCCTCGGCAACGCGGCGATCGGCTCGGTCGCGACCGACGAACAGCTGGAGCGCTTCTCCGGCATGTGGGCGGCGATGGCGATCACCGAGCCCGCCTTCGGTTCGGACTCGGCGGCGGTCAGCACGACGGCCCGCCTCGACGGCGACCACTACGTCCTCAACGGCGAGAAGATCTTCGTGACGTCGGGCGAGCGCGCGGACGCGGTGGTCGTGTGGGCGACCCTGGACAAGTCCAAGGGCCGCGCGGCGATCAAGTCGTTCGTGGTGGAGAAGGGCACGCCGGGCTTCGAGGTGGTGCGCGTCGAGCACAAGCTCGGCATCCGCGCTTCCGACACGGCGGTGCTGCGCTTCGAAAACTGCCGCGTCCCGGCGGAAAACCTGCTGGGCACGCCGGAAATCGACACGGCCAAGGGTTTCGCGGGCGTCATGCAGACGTTCGACAACACGCGCCCCCTGGTGGCGGCCATGGCGATCGGCGTCGCGCGGGCCGCGCTGGAGGAGACGCGCGAGATCCTGACAGCCGCGGGCGTCACCATCGACTACGACCGCCCGGCGAACACCCAGCACGCGGCGGCGGCCGAATTCCTCCGCTTGGAAGCGGATTACGAGTCGGCGTACCTGCTGACGCTGGAATCCGCGTGGATGGCGGACAACCGGAAGCCGAACTCGCTGCAGGCGTCGATGGCCAAGGCGAAGGCCGGGCGTTCGGTGGTGGAGATCGCGCTGAAGTGCGTCGAGCTGACCGGGGCCTACAGCGAAGAGTCTTTGCTCGAAAAGTGGGCTCGGGACGCCAAAATCCTCGACATTTTCGAGGGGACGCAGCAGATTCAGCAGCTGATCGTGGCTCGCCGCGTCCTCGGCAAGTCCAGCGCCGAGCTGAAGTAGGTCGTCCGCGGCCGGCCTCCGGTACCCTCGGGTGCCGGAGGCCGATCGTGACCGAACACATCGAGACCACGCTCCTCGCCGCTGCCGTCGTGCACCGGCCCGGGGATGACACCCCCATCAAGTCGCCGCAGGAATGGGATGCCGAGGGCTGGGACGCCGATCGGCAGGGTCCGAAGGACCTCGACGAAGCCCGGACCGCGCTCGCCGAACGGATCGCCGATCCCCACGCGCCCGACACCGAAGCCGAAGCCGGCGTGTACGACGAGCCGGAGGGCTGAGCCGTGTACGTTCCCTGGCTCGTCGACGCCGCTCGCAGCACCGGGTACCCCGTGGTCGAAGTGCCCGGGTGGCAGACCCGCGGGCACGGCGGCATGCGCGTCGTCGAAGGCGTCGTGGGGCACCACACCGCCACCGCCGATTCCGCGCCCGGGGACTACCCCTCGCTCGACATCGTCACCAACGGGCGCGCCGACCTCGCCGGGCCGCTGTGCAACCTCGGGCTCGGGCGCAGCGGGACCATCTTCGTCGTCGCCGCCGGCGGCGCGTACCACGCCGGTGCGTCGCGGTGGCTCGGGTTCCTCGACGTCAACGACGAATTCCTCGGCATCGAAGCGGAGTCCGCGGGCGCCGGGGGCTGGACGGACGCGCAGCGGGACGCCTACCCGAAGCTCGTCGCCGCGCTGCTGCGGTACATGTCGCGCGGGGTCGAGCGGTACGCCGGGCACAAGGACGTCTGCCTGCCGGCCGGCCGCAAGATCGATCCCGTGGGCATCGACTCCGGGTGGCTGCGCGAGCGAGCCGCCAACCCGGCCGGCGCCGGGCCGCTGGGGGTGGAGGTCGAGCTCCTGGAACGCATCACCGTCACCCCGCCCGACGACGGCGAGCACACGGTCCGCGTCTTCCTGTCCGGCAGCGAGGGCGCGGCGATCGTGGTGCGTCCCCGGTTGAGCGGTGACGGTTCCGCGAAACCCTTGTGGGTACCGGCCATCTTCGCGTGGGGGTCTGATCGCGCGGGGGTCGGGCACAACCCCGGGGAGGTGCCGGGGTACGACGCGAAGCTGACGTCGCACCGGCGTTACGGCGTGCCGGGCGCGGTGTGGGCGGACGTGCGCTACAGCGCGGCGGAGCCGTTCGAGATCGACCTAGTCGGCTGAAGCCGCGGCTTGGTCGTCGAGGAACTCGTCCAGGTAGCGCCACGTCGTGCCGCGGGCCTTGCGGCCGGTCAGGACGCCGAGGTGGCCGCCCGGTGCGGTCTTGAAGCGGACCTCCGGGGCCTTGTCCAGCAGTTCCACCACCCGCTCGACCGACGGCCGCGGGGCGATCGTGTCGTTCTCGCCCGCCACCACCAGCGTCGGGACCCGCACCGACGACAGTGAAATGATCCGCCCGTTCAGGTCGACCTTGCCCTCGGCCAGGTCGTTCGTGCGGAACAGGCGGTGGTACAGCTGGCCGAACGTCCGCCCGGGGTAGGCGTACATGTTGCTCATGAAGTGGTCGACCGCCTCGATCTGGGCGAGGTAGTCGCGGTCGTCGAGGTTCTTCAAGATCGCGATCGGCTTCGTGATCTCCTTGCTGATGCCCGTCGCGCGGAACACGCGGCTGACCAAATAGGACGGTGCGCCGCCGAACGCGCGGTAGATCGGGGTCAGCAGGTGGCCGTTCGTCAGGTCGACCAGCGGGCGGAACGGGGCCACGATCGGGATCGCCGTGAAGTCGACCGGCGAACCGATCGCGGTGATCGACGCGATCGGGAGGTCCGGCTGGTCCGCGTTCACCAGCAGCGAGAAGATGCCGCCGAGCGACCACGACACCAGGTGCACGTCCTGGCCGCCCGCGTCCGCGCTCACCTTGCGGATCGCGCGCGGCAGGACCTCGTCGATCCAGTGCTCGATGCCCAGGCGCCGGTCCGAAAACGCGACCACGCCGTAGTCGACGAGGTAGGCGTTGCGGCCGCCCTCGACCAGGTGCTCGATGAGGCTGCAGCCGCGGCGCAGGTCGAAGCAGATGGCCGGCGCGGCCAGCGGCGGCACCAGCAGGACCGGCGGCCCGGACACCGGGCGGCTGCTGTGCGTCATCCGGTACAGCGAGCGGTTGGGACCCTGGTCGATCAGCACCCGCGGCATCGGGCGCAGGTCGGCGACCCCGCCGTGCAGCACCTTGCCGACCACGTTCGACGCCGCGGCGGCCAGTCGTGCGGGCGGTGAAACCATTTTCTCGAGCCTCCTGCGACGTCCCGGGCACTTCCGGTCAATCTTGCCCGGTCAGGCCGGTGGACTCAACAGCGCCCACGTCCAAATCGGACAGTCGCTAGGCCGTCCGAGTTACTCCGTGCCCGCCCCGGGCGCGCTCTCGGCGGCGCGCGCCTCGTACTCCGCGCGAGCCGGGGAATGGGCCGCTGAAGCCAAAAGCTGGTCGGCTTTCAACGCGCGGGCCAGCGCTTCGCCCGCCCGCCGCGGGAGCAGCCGGGTGAGCTTGCCCATAGTTCCCACGGATCGGGGCACGAACACCTCGAACCGCGGCTTGCGCAGCGTGGCCACGATGGCGTCGGCCACGTCTTCCGGGCGCGAAGACTTGAACAGCTTCGCCTCGCCGAGCCCGCTCGCGAGTTCGGTCCGGACGATCGCGGGCATCACGCACGAGATGCGCACGCCGGACCCGTGCAGCTCCAGGTGCACCGCTTCGGACAGCCCGACGACGGCGTGCTTCGTCGCGCAGTACGTCGCGGCGCCCGGAAAACCCGCTTTGCCCGCGAAGGAAGCGACGTTGACGATGTGCCCGGACCGGCGCGGCCGCATCCGCTTCATCGCTTCGCGGGTGCCGTGGATGACCGCGTGCAGGTTGATCTCCAGCTGACGCCGGGTCGTCGCGTCGCTCTCCTCTTCGAGGTGCGCCAGCGGCATGATCCCGGCATTGTTGATCAGCACGTCGATGCGGCCGTGGCGGCGTTCGACCTCGTCGAGGAACTCGGTGAACCCGGCGATGTCGGTGACGTCCAGCGGGAGCGCCTCGGCGTCCAGATTGGCGACTGTGTCTTTGGCCCGGACCTGGTCGAGGTCGCCGATCACCACCTTCGCGCCCAGCCGGGACAGCGCCGACGCGGTCGCCGCGCCGATCCCCTGCCCGCCGCCGGTGATGACGACGACCTTGCCCGCGAGCTCCTCGGCCATGGCGACCCCTTCGTCTGTTGGCACTTCGTCAACAGTGTCACCCCTGACCCGCGATCGCGCTACCCCACGCGCTGCTCGAGGACTTGCCCGACCCATTCCTCGACGTGGAACTGCACGGTGGGCACGAAGCCCTGGCTCTCGTAGTAGCGCTGCAGCTCACCGTCGCCGCCGGCCCAGCAGTCGACGCGCACGAGGTCGATCCGGCGTCGCCGCGCCTCGTCGAGCGCGTACTCGATCAGCCTCGCCCCGACGCCACGGCCGGTGAAGCGCCGGGACGTGATCAGCAGGCGGACGTAAAGTTCACGCTCGTCAACCGCCGGCACGTGCGGGTCGTGTTCCTCCGACACGATCAGCGCGCCCGCGGGCTCGCCGTCGACCACCGCGACGCGCAGGCCCGGGTCCGCGGCCATCCCCTTGACGCGTTCGACGCGCTTCGGGACCCGGCTCCACGGCTCGGTCCCCCACTGCTTCGAGCTGCCCCGCGCGACCAGCCATTCGACGGCTTCGTCGAAGAAACCCAGCAGGGTGTCGACGTCCCCGGAATCGCCCGATCGGATGACGGTGTTGTCCATGCCCTTGTTTACCGCACCGGGCGTACGCGCGGGCCGACTTCGGCGATCCACACCGCGTTCAACCGGCGGCTCGCTTCGTGTCATCCGAGCTTCAACGAGCGCTGATTGACTTCCTCCGTTCACGACCTCTCTCGCGACGAGGACAAATTGACACAGTCAGTGCCCGGCGGCGGCGATCCGCTGGCCGCGTTCACGGTCGAACTCGAGGAAATCCAGGCAAAAGCCGCGGCGGCGCAGGAAAAGCTGCGGTCCGCCACCGCCAGCGTGCAGTCGCCGGACGGCTCGGTGTCGGTGACGCTCGGCCCGAGCGGGGTCCTGCAGGACCTCCGGTTCGGCCCGCGTGCGTACGAGCGTCCGCCGCAGGCGCTGGCCGGTCTGGTGATGCAGCTGGTCGGCAAGGCGCAGCAGAAGGTCTCGGCCGAAGTCGCCGAAGCCTTCAGCGGCATGGTCGGCGAGAGCTCGGCCGCCCGCGAACTGCTCGACGAGTTCCTGCCCCCGCCCGAACCGGACGAGAGCACGCCGCCGCCGGGCAAGAGCGACGTGTTCATGCCGGAGCAGGAGGCGGAGGACCGCACGCCGCGCCCGCCCGCCCCGCCGCACCGCACGCCGCCGCCCCCGCCGCAAGCTCCGCCGCGTCGTCGCCCGCGGCCCGCGCCGGACGAGGACGACGGCGAAAGCAACCCCTGGTAGTACGGAGGAGAACCGGTGGTTTCCGGAGAAGGTTTCTCGGTCGACCCGGCCGAGCTGCAAAAGTTCAGCCAGTTCCTGTCGGGCACCACGCAGCCGGCGGTGCAGGACGCCGCGAACCGGATGCAGGCCGCCAACGGCTTCGACAACGCCGCGTTCGGCATCCTGCTCGCGCAGGTGCTCGCCGTGCCGTCGCGGGTCACGATGGCCGTGATCACGGGTGAGATCACCAAACTGGTGGGCGACATCGGCAAGTCCGCCGAGGACGTGAAGAAGGCCGGCGAAACCTACGCGACCCACGACTCGAACACGGCGCAGGGTTTGAGCACCTTCGAAACGGAGCTGGGCAAGTGACCGTCCCCATCACGTCGGCGAACTCCACCACGGGCGCCGGCGTCTTCGACAGCTGGAAGCAGGTCGGCGACTCGATCGGCAAGGTCCAGACCGAGCACGGCGGCGACCTCGCGGCCGTCAGCGTGGAGCTGGGCATCAACGTCATCAGCGCCGTGCTCGACACCGTCGCGTTCGCGATGGACCCGCTGGCGAAGCTGATCGCGGCGGGGCTCGGCTGGCTGATCGAGCACGTCTCGTTCCTGAAGTGGCCGCTGGACCAGGTCGCGGGCAACCCTTCGGAGGTCACGAAGGTCGCCAACGAGCTGCACAAGATCGGCGAGTCGCTGCGCAACACCGGCACCGAGCTGGACGAGACCCTCAAGTCGACGATCACCCAGTGGCAGGGCAAGGGCTACGACAGCTTCCTCAAGTCGATCAACGACCGGAAGGGCTGGATCGACGCCAACGCCAAGGCGGCCGACGTCGCCGGCTACATGGTCGAGACCACCGGGGCGCTGATCGGCGCGGTCCGCTCGCTGCTGCGCGACATCATCACGACGATCCTCGGCGACATCATCTCAACGATGCTGATCGCCCTCGCTCTCGCCATCCCGACGTTCGGCGCGTCGATCGCCGTCGGGGTGACCAAGTGCGTCGCGACGGTCTCGGTGCAGGTCGCGGCGATGATGGCGAAGCTCGCCAAGGTCGTGGCCTACGCCGGCCGCACCCTGGCACGGCTCACCGGGCTGTCGAAGCTGGTCAAGGGCAAGCCGGGTTCGTCGGGCGCGGGCCACGAGATGACGCCGATGCCGCCGCCGGGCACCGCGATCACCCACGACCGCCCTGGTGGCGGCGCCGCGCCCACCACCCGGCCGCCGGGCGACGGCACGACGCCGAACTTCTCGCGGCCGCTGCCCCCGCCGGGCACGGCGGTCACGCACGACGGCCCGCCCGGAGGCGGCGCGACGCCGAGCACCCGGCCCCCGGGCGACGGCACCACGCCGAACTTCTCGCGGCCGCTGCCGAAGCCGCCGGAGCCGGCTCCCGCGCCGAAGCCGCCGCCGCCGAAGTCGCACCTGAGCGACCACGACATCTCGACGATCAAGAAGCACGAGGACTGGCTCAAGACCAAGTTCGGCGACAGCTACAAGAAGATGAAGTTCGTCGACGACTGGCTCAAGGCCAAGGCACCGGACTACTACCCGATGCTGAAAGCCCTCTCCGACGCGAAGAGCTCGAAGAACTTCGTGGGCTGGGCGGGCAAGGACATCGTGCAGGTCGACCGCGGCCTCACCGACATCCAGATGCAGGCGGAAGCCGCCTGGGCCGAGGAAGACAAGAAGGAACAGCAGCAACAGCCGAAGTAGCGCCGGGCTTCACCAGCAAGTGCCGGAGTACTTCGCCCCGGCCCGGTACTGCCGCTCGAACGCTTCGACCGAGGCGCAGTAGCCGTCGAGAACTCGAGGGTTCACGATGGCTGCTGCGCCCTGCACCGGTGACCAGACGCCGGGGGCGACCTGGAGGGCTTCGGTCGCGCCGCCGGCGCGGTACTGGTCGCGCAAGCGAGCCGGGAGCGACCGCACGGGCACGACCTTCGGGAAGCCGTCCGGGAACGCCGTCGGCGTCGGGCTCGGTGTCGGCAAGGTGACCGTCGTGACCGGTGGCGAGGGCTCGTCGAACTCCGAGCCGTCGTCGGCCGGCGCCGCGGGCGTGCACGCCGCCACCAGGCACAACCCCGCCGCGATGACCGCGATCCGCTTCATCGAGCCCCCTCGTTCCCCGGGGACTTTCGCCGGTGGCGGCTCGCGCGTTACGTCAGGCGACGCCGAGGTGGCGCGAGATCAGCATCTTCTGGACCTCGCTCGTGCCCTCGCCGATCTCCAGGATCTTCGCGTCGCGGTAGAAGCGGCTGACCGGGAACTCGTTCATGAAGCCGTAGCCGCCGAAGATCTGCGTCGCGTCGCGCGCGTTGTCCATCGCCGCGTTCGACGCCACCAGCTTCGCGATCGAGGCTTCCTTCTTGAACGGCTCGCCGCGCAGCATCTTCGACGCCGCCTGGTAGTACGCCAGCCGGGCCGTGTGCGTGCGGACCTCCATGTCCGCGATCTTGAACTGGATCGCCTGGTACTCCCCGATCCGCCGGCCGAACGCCACGCGGTCCTTGACGTACTTCAGGCTCTCGTCCACGCAACCCTGCGCCAGCCCCACCGACAGCGCGGCGATCGCGACCCGGCCCTCGTCCAAAATGGACAGGAACTGCGCGTACCCGCGACCCCGCGTGCCGACCAGGTTCTCGACCGGGACGCGGACGTCCGAAAAGGACAGCTCGTGCGTGTCCGAGCAGTTCCAGCCGACCTTCGAGTACTTCGGCGCGACCTCGAAGCCCGGCGTGCCCGACGGGACGATGATCGCCGAGATCTCCTTGCGGCCGTTCTCCATCACGTCCGTCACCGCGGTGACGGTGACCAGGCGCGTGATGTCCGTGCCCGAGTTCGTGATGAACGCCTTGCTGCCGTTGATGACCCACTCGTCGCCGTCCATGGTGGCGCGGGTGCGGGTGGCACCCGCGTCCGAACCGCCGCCCGGCTCGGTCAGGCCGAAGCCCCCCAGGGCGGTACCCTCACAGAGCGAAGGGAGCCACTTCTCCTTCTGCTCCTGCGTCCCGAACCGGAAGATCGGCATCGCGCCGAGGGAAACCCCGGCCTCCAGCGTGATCGCGACCGACGAATCGACCCTGGCCAGTTCCTCCAAAGCCAGGCAGAGCGCGAAGTAGTCGCCGCCCATCCCGCCGAACTCCTCGGGGAACGGCAGGCCGAACAGGCCCATCTCGGCCATCTTCGCGACGATCGCGTACGGGAACTCTTCCTTCTCGTACAGCTCGCCGATGACCGGCGCGACCTCGGCGTGCGCGAAGTCCTCGACGGTCTTGCGGAGGGCCTCGTACTCCTCGTCCAGGCGGAAGTCGATCACTGCTGCTCCTCTTGGGGCGTTACGACGGCAAGGGTTTCGTCCAGCGCGACCTGTTGGCCCACCCGGACGGGGAGTTCGCTGACCACGCCGTCGACCGGCGCGGTGACGGTGTGCTCCATCTTCATGGCTTCGACCACCAGCAACGGCGTCCCGGCCTTGACGACGTCGCCCGCCGCCACCTTCACGACGAGCACGGTGCCCGGCATCGGACTGGTGACCGGCCCGGCCCCGGCGGCCTCGCCGCGCGACGACAGCACGAACCCCTGCTCCCCGAAGGGGAAACTCCGGCCGTCCCGGGCCAGCCAGACCGTCCGGTCCGGGCCGCAGGCGTGGCGGTAGCGGTGGAACCCGCCGGCGTGCCGGATCTCCAGGACATCGCCGTCGCGCCGGGCCGAGACGCGCACCGGGTCGGTGTCGTCCACGACGACGGTCGCGTCGGACGGCGTCCCCTGCACCCGGACCACCGCGCGGGCCGCGCCGGACTTCAGCCGGAACGTGACCCCGCCGGAGCCGCCCATCCGCCAGCCGTCCGGCACGTCCCACGGGTCCACCACGGATCCGGACGGCTGCAGCTCCAGGAACCGGTCGAGCGCGGCCGCGACGAAGAACTCCGCCGGCACGTCGGAAGAGACCAAAGTGGACAGCCGCCGGTCGACCAGCTCGGTGTCGAGCTTGCCCGCGCGGACATCGGCGTCGGCCAAGAGCCCGCGCAGGAACGCCGTGTTCGTGCCGACGCCCAGCAGCGCCGTGTCCGCCAGCGCCAGGTCGAGCCGGTGCAGCGCCGCCGCGCGGTCCGGGCCCCACGCGATGACCTTGGCCAGCATCGGGTCGTAGTTCGAGCCGATCACCGCGCCGCGCGTCATCCACGAGTCGACGCGGACGCCGTCGCCGGCCGGCTCGTGCACCGCCAGCACCGTGCCGCCGGTCGGGATGAACCCCCGTGCCGGGTCTTCGGCGTACACGCGCGCTTCGACGGCGTGTCCGGTGAGGACGACGTCTTCCTGCTTCACGGTCAGGTGTTCCCCGGCCGCGACCCGGACCTGCCACTCGACCAGGTCGAGGCCGGTGACCAGCTCGGTGACCGGGTGCTCCACCTGGAGCCGGGTGTTCATCTCCATGAAGAAGAACTCGTCGGGGTTGTGCGCCGACATGATGAACTCGACCGTGCCGGCCCCGACGTACCCGACCGAGCGCGCGGCTTCGGCCGCCGCCGAGCCCATCTTTTCGCGGGTCGCGGGATCCAGCAGCACCGACGGCGCTTCCTCGATGATCTTCTGGTGCCGCCGCTGCAGGCTGCACTCGCGCTCGCCGAGGTGGATGACGTGGCCGTGCTCGTCGGCCAGCACCTGGATCTCGATGTGCCGCGGCGTCGTGACGAACCGCTCCATCAGCAGCGTGTCGTCGCCGAACGAACCCTTGGCCTCGCGCCGCGCGGACTCGATCGCCGCGTCCAGCTCGTCGGCGGCGTGCACCAGCCGCATGCCCTTGCCGCCACCGCCCGCGGACGGCTTGAGCAGCAGCGGGTAGCCCACCTCCGCCGCGGCTTCCGCGAAACCGCCGGGCGGGATGTCGACGTCGGACGCGCCGGGCACGACCGGCACGCCGGCCTTCGACACGGTCGCCTTCGCGCGGATCTTGTCGCCCATCGCGTCGATCGCCGCGACCGGCGGGCCGATGAACACGAGACCGGCCGCCTCGCAGGCCCGCGCGAACTCGGCGTTCTCCGCGAGGAAGCCGTACCCCGGGTGCACGGCCTGCGCGCCCGAGGACACCGCGGCGTCGACGATGGCCGGGATGGACAGGTAGCTCTTCGCGGCTTCCGCCGGCCCGATGCGGACGGCGGTGTGCGCCTCGCGGACGTGCCGGGCCTCGGCGTCGGCGTCGCTGTACACCGCGACCGCGCGGATGCCGAGCGCCCGCAGCGTGCGGATGACCCGGACGGCGATCTCGCCGCGGTTCGCGACCAGTACTGAGTCGAACATGATCACATCCGGAAGACGCCGTAGTTGACATCGGACAGGGGCGCGTTCGCCGCGGTCGAGAGGGCGAGGCCGAGCACCGTGCGGGTGTCCGCCGGGTCGATCACGCCGTCGTCCCACAGCCGCGCGGTGGAGTAGTACGGGCTGCCCTGGGCTTCGTACTGCTCGCGGATCGGGTCCTTGAACGCCTCTTCGTCCTCGGTGGACCACTCGCCGCCGCGGGCTTCGATCGAGTCGCGGCGGACCGTCGAGAGCACCGACGCCGCCTGCTCGCCGCCCATCACCGAGATCCGCGCGTTCGGCCACATCCACAGGAAGCGCGGCGAGTACGCCCGGCCGCACATCGAGTAGTTCCCGGCGCCGAACGAGCCGCCGATAACGACCGTTAACTTCGGCACGCGCGCGCAGGCCACCGCGGTGACCATCTTCGCGCCGTGCTTCGCGATGCCGCCGGCTTCGTACGCGCGCCCGACCATGAACCCGGTGATGTTCTGCAGGAACAGCAGCGGGATCGAGCGCTTGTCGCACAGCTCGATGAAGTGCGCGCCCTTCATCGCGGACTCGGCGAACAGCACACCGTTGTTCGCGATGATGCCCACCGGGTGGCCGTGGATCCGGGCGAAGCCGGTGACCAGCGTGGCGCCGTACTCCTTCTTGAACTCACCGAACCGGCTGCCGTCGACGATCCGCGCGATCACCTCCCTTACGTCGTAAGGTGTGCGCGGGTCGGTCGGGACGACGCCGTACAGCTCCGCGGGGTCGACGGCCGGCGCTTCGGTCGGCAGCACGTCCCACGGGCGCGGCGCGCGCGGCCCGAGCGTGGACACGATGGACCGGACGATCCGCAGCGCGTGCGCGTCGTCGTCGGCCAGGTGGTCGGTGACGCCGGACTGGCGCGAGTGGACGTCGCCGCCGCCGAGCTCCTCGGCCGTGACGACCTCGCCGGTCGCGGCCTTCACCAGCGGCGGGCCGCCGAGGAAGATCGTGCCCTGGTTCCGGACGATCACGGCCTCGTCGCTCATCGCCGGGACGTACGCGCCGCCCGCCGTGCACGAGCCGAGCACCGCGGCGATCTGCGGGATGCCGCGCGCGGACATCGTCGCCTGGTTGTAGAAGATGCGGCCGAAGTGTTCACGATCCGGGAAGACCTCGTCCTGCCGGGGCAGGAACGCGCCGCCGGAGTCCACCAGGTAGACGCACGGCAGGTTGTTGTGGAGGGCGACCTCCTGCGCGCGCAGGTGCTTCTTCACCGTCATCGGGTAGTACGTGCCGCCCTTGACGGTGGCGTCGTTCGCGACGACCACGCACTCGCGCCCCGAGACGCGCCCGACCCCGGTGATGATCCCGGCGGACGGCGCTTCGTCGTCGTACAGTCCGTTCGCGGCCAGCGGCGACAGTTCCAGGAACGGCGAACCCGGGTCCAGCAGCGTGTCGACGCGGTCGCGCGGGAGCAGCTTGCCGCGCTCGACGTGCCGGGTGCGCGCCTTCTCGGGCCCGCCCAGCCGGGCGCTCCCCAAACGTTTGCGGAGGTCCTCGACCAGCTCCGCGTGCGACGTCGCGTTGCGGGTGTAGGCCTCGCTGTCCGGGGCTGCAGACGTCCCCAGTGCCGGCGTGTCCATGGGCTCCCTCGAAGTTAGCGGTCGTTAACCTCCGCTCCGATGTTAGCGACCGCTAACGTGGGTTGTCCAGTCGCCGGAATGCCGTGAAGGCCACCTCGAGGAAGCGGGGGCTTCCTCGAGGTGGCCTTCACGAACTCGCGGGGAAGATCAGCCGATCGCGGCGCGCAGCGGCGTGTAGTAGCCGCCGGACTGCCCGGCCACGGTCGGGTGGTACGACTCGATCACCGGCCAGGTCAGGCTGTGCAGGTAGTCGTCGGCCGAGGAGCAGATGTTGTGCCCGACGAACGACGAGCGGACGTCGACGAAGGTCGCGCCCGCCGAAGCCGCGCGCGACTGGATCACCGACGCCAGCGTGTCGGCGCCGGAGTTGATCGCCGAGCGCTTGGTGTCGCTCAGCCCCACCCAGCAGGAGCCGGGCACGGTGTAGAAGCGCGGGTAGGACAGGACGACGAGCTTGGCGCCCGGCGCCTTGGCCTTGATCGCGTTGTAGGTGTTCGTCAGCAGCGGCGGCAGCGTGTTGTTGACGTAGGTCTTCGCCGTGTTGACCCGGTTGGTGCAGTCCGAGTCGCTGCCGAGCGTGCAGGTCTGGATCACGTCGCTGAAGCCGGCGTCGTTGCCGCCCACGGTGACGGTGACCAGGGTCGCGTTGGACGGGATGGAGTTCGCCTGGCTGATGACGTCACCCGTGCGGGCGCCGGAGCAGGCCAGGAACGTGAACGAGGTGCCGCTGTGGGCGTTGGCCCAGAGCTGCGGGTACGCCTTCGAGCTGCGGTAGCAGCTGCCGGAACTGCCGTAGCTGCCGGCTCCGACCCCCGAGGAGTAGGAGTCGCCGACCGCGGCGTAAACGGTCCCGGCGGCCTGGGCGAGGCCCGTCACACCGAGAGAAGCGAGGACGACGGCCCCCAGGGCCGTGCTCAACCGTAGGAAGAATCGACGTGACTTGCGGGCGGGAACAGCCATGGGGTCACTCCTTTGTGACAGAGCCAGCCCGAATAGGACAGCAGGTGGAAGCCCCACAAGGAACCCCTAGTTACCCGTAGGTAACCCACTCGGCTTACATCGGAAGGAGGGAACGGGTGTTAGCGGTCGCTAACTTGGGGCCTTAATATGGCCGGATGCCGGCGAACCCCACTCCGCTCGTGAACGGCGAGAAGGCGAACAGACGCGAACAGATCATGTCCGCGGCCGCCGAGCTGTTCGCCCACCACGGCTTTCACGGCGTCGGCATCGACGACATCGGGGCCGCGGTCGGCATCTCCGGTCCGGCGCTCTACCGGCACTTCCGCAGCAAGGACGCGATCCT
This sequence comes from Amycolatopsis sp. cmx-4-83, assembly GCF_046548815.1. Taxonomy (NCBI): domain Bacteria; kingdom Bacillati; phylum Actinomycetota; class Actinomycetes; order Pseudonocardiales; family Pseudonocardiaceae; genus Amycolatopsis; species Amycolatopsis sp. cmx-4-83. The sequence goes on from NZ_JAEBEF010000005.1 coordinate 471,124, forward strand.
CGGCGAGATGCTGAACTCGATCAGCCGCTACCTGCTCGACGGCGGCACGAAGTGGGCCGCCCGGCCGGGCACGCCGGACGACACGCTGGCCGGCCTCGTGGCGTTCCACGTCGGCTTCGCGCTCAACCACCCGGCGCTGATCACCGTCCAGGAGCGCAACCTCGCGAACCTCACCGACGCCGACCGCAAGCAGGTGCGCGCGCTGCAGCGCCAGTACGTCGAGGTGTGGGTCGGCGCGATCCGCGAAGCGATGCCGGATCTGGGAGAACGACAGGCGCGGTCGGCGGCACACGCCGTGTTCGGATTGATCAACTCGACCCCGTACAACCGCCATCTCGGTGACGGCGAGCTCGCCGAGCTGCTCTCCCGGCTCGCGCTGGGTGCCCTTCGCGCGGTGGGATGACCGTCCCGGATCAAGGTATCCCCACAAGGGGCGCGGCTGGTGTTTGATGGGGCACGTGGAAGCGGACTGGAACGAGCAAAAGCTCGTCGAGAAGGCACAGCGCGCACTGACCGCGTTGAGCCTCGGCGACGATGCGGAAGCCCTCGTCGAGGTCGCCCCGACGGCCGCCGAGCCGCAGGCCCGCGCGGACGAGACCAAGGCGCTGATGCTGCTGTTGTTCGGCGAGTGCAGCGCGATGGTCGCCACCCTGGGCGACGGCGGCAGCGCGCCGGTCAAGGTCCAGGTCTTCGACGAGGACGGTGAAGAGGTCTCGATCGACCAGGCCGACCCGCCGGTGCGGACCGCGGTGCGGACGCTGCTCGCGGAGGTGCACGGCAACACGGAGGCGGCGCAGGAACAGGTGGAGATCGCACTGGCCAACGCGGCCCCGGACGAGGTCGACAGCCTGGTGCTGCAGGCGCTGCGCTGGACGATCCGGCTGTCGGTCGAGTGCCTGGACCGCGACCTGCCGGTAGCTCCCTGGATCTCGGAAGCGGTCTCGGACTAGGCGCGGAGGCCGTCGACGATCACCGCCACGATCCGGGGTGCCCGCTCGTCCCACTCGGCTTCCGGGATCCGCGACAGCGCTCCGAGGAGCAGGATGACATCGGCGGCGTCGACCCCGGCGCGGATCTCCCCGGCGACCTTTCCCCAGTCCAGCAGCGTTTCGAGCGCTTCGTCGAGCCGGTGGTGCTGGCCGGAGTAGAGGTCCTGCCACGCCGGCACCTCGATCGCCGCCATCACGCCGCGTTTGACGCGCGCGTACTCGACCAGCCGCTCCAGCCAGCGGGACAGCGCGCCGAGCGGGGAATGCTCCGCCAGCAACGGCGCCACCGTGTCGACGAGCTGGGTCAGCTCGGCCCGGTAGACCTCCGCCAGCAGGTGCTCGCGCGTCGGGAAGTGCCGGTAGAGCGTGCCCTGCCCGACGCCTGCGGCCTTGGCGACCCGGTGCAGCTTCAGGTCGTCGACCGCGCCGTTGGACTCGCTCAGTTCCGCCCGCGCGGCCTCGACGATCCGGTCGCGGTTGGCGACGGCGTCCGAACGGCGCTCACGACCGGCCACGGCACTCTCCTCGCATAAGTGGACAACTGTCCGGTAGGGTTAACCGGACAGTTGTCAGTTTAACGGAGGACCCCATGACCAACGGACTGGACAAGGTCGTCGCGATCACCGGCGCGAGCAGCGGGATCGGCGAAGCGACCGCGTGGGAACTCGCCGGCCGCGGGGCGGCGGTGGTGCTCGGCGCCCGGCGCACCGACCGGCTGGAGGCGCTCGCGCGAAAGATCCGCGACGACGGCGGCCGCGCGGAGGTGCTGGACGTCGACGTGACGCGGCGCGCCGATCTCGAGCGGCTCGTCACGCGAGCCGTCGACCGCTTCGGACGCCTCGACGTCCTGGTCGCCAACGCCGGTGTCGCCCGGATCGCGCCGGTGGCCGACCTCGACGTCGACGCCTGGGACGCGATGATCGACGTCAACCTCCGCGGTGTCCTGCACGGCATCGCCGCCGCGCTCCCGGTGTTCCGCGCGCAGGGCCGCGGCCACTTCGTCACGACCGTCTCGACGTCGGGACTGAAGATCGTCCCGGCCCAAGCCGTCTACGCGGGCACCAAGAACGCCGTGCGGACACTGCTGGAGGCACTGCGGCAGGAGTCCACCGACGGCGTCCTGCGCACGACGTCCATCTCGCCGGGGTTCGTGCGCACCGAACTCGTCGACCACGTCGAGGATCCCGCACAGCGCGAGCAGGCCCAGCAGGCGATGGCGGCGCTCGGCATCAGCCCCGACGCCGTCGCGCGGACGATCGCGTTCGCCATCGAGCAGCCCGACGACGTCGAGATCGGCGACCTCACCATCCGGCCCACGCGGCAGGGCTGAGTCAAGGACGCAGCGAGCGGACGATCGGCGCCAGGTACAGCTCCGCCAGCCGGCGGCGCTGGACGTCGTCGTCGACCGGCAGAACCGTGTCCGGCGTCAGCACCAGCGACACGACGATGCGGATCAGCAGCTCGGCCATCCCGTCGACGTCCTCGGCGGGCAGGCTGAGCCGCCCGGCGGCGATCTCCGCGTGGAAGTGCGCCGCGATCCGGGCGCGCGCGGCCGCGAACAGGCCGCCGGCCTGGACGGTCAGGTGCGGCAGGATCAGCTCCGGCTCGGTGCGCAGCAGGCGGTTGAGCAGCCGGTGCCCGCGCAGGTACCCGAGGGAGAAGCTCAACCCCTCGATGAGCTTCTCCTCCGGGGAGCCCTGCGCCTCGACGACGGCGTCGACCTTCGTCAAGAACCGCTTCATCTCCCGCAGGATCAGCGCGTTGAGCAGCTGGTCCTTCTTCGGGAAGTACCGGTAGATCGTCACCCGCGAGAGCCCGACGCGGCGCGCGACGTCGTCGACGGTGAACCGCCGCAGCCCGAAGTCCTCCGCCTGGGTGAGCGCCGCACCCATGATCCGTTCCGAGGTCTCGTCGCCGGGGAGCTCGGCTTCGAGCGCGTGCTTCAGGAGATCGCGCATGCGCCGACTTTACATCTTGACGGAGATTGTTTCATGCGTTCTAGTGTTACACGACACAGGGAGGCTCGGATGGGTGAACGCGAAGCCACCGCCGAACGGCTGCTCCGCTCGAGCGCCCGGCTCTCCTACGACCCGGACGTCGACGTCCACTGGGCCGCGCCGCTGAACGAAGACCAGTTCTTCATCCCCGAAAAGCTCGTCTCCCTCTACGGCACGCCGGTGTGGGACGCGCTGAGCCGCGAGCAGCGGATCGAGCTGTCGCGCCAGGAGCTGGTGAACACCGTCAGCGTCGGGATCTGGTTCGAGCTGATCCTCATGCAGATGCTGCTGCGCGCGTCCTACCACCAGGACCCGACGACCCGGCACGTGCACTACGCGCTGACCGAGGTCGCCGACGAATGCCGGCACTCCACGATGTTCGCCCGGCTGATCGAGCACGTCGACGGGCGGCCGTACCGCAACAACCGCTGGCTGCAGCTGTCCGCGCAGGCGCTCCCGTCGATCCTGCACGGGCCGGCGATGTGGGTGGCGACGCTGATCGGCGAAGAGATCTTCGACGCGCTGCAGCGCGAGCACCTCGACGACGAGACGGTGCAGCCGGTGGTGCGCGCGGTGATGCGGATCCACGTGACGGAGGAGGCCCGGCACGTCCGGTACGCGCGGGACGACCTGGTCCGCTCGCTGGCCGAAGCCCCTTGGTGGCGCAAGGAGTTCGCCAGGGTCGTGGTCGCGGTGGGTGCGCTGCTGATGTCCCGGCTGCTGTCGCGTCCGCGGCAGTACCTGCGCGCGGGGATCGACCCCGGCGTCGCGGTGGCCGCCGCGCGGACGAGCCCGCACCGGCGCGAGACGCTGGCCTTCGGGGCCCGCAAGCTCGTCCGGTTCCTGCGCGAGAACGACCTGATCGGCGGTCCGAGCGCGGTGCTGTGGCGCCGCGCCGGAATGCTCTAGACGAAGGGGAAGCCATGGCGCTCAAGGACCTGCTCGCCGCCGGCACCGGCCGGCTCGCCGATCGCATCGCCACCGCGGGTGACGAAGCGGGCGACCGCGCGGACGACGTCGCCTGGCGGGTGGCGAAGCTGTCCGACCGCGCCGCGGAACGGCTCGGCGACTACGCGGCCGAGACGTCGCGGCGGGTCGCGAACCGGTTGGTGCGCCTGGGAGAACGCGTCGGCGGCCGCTAGCCCAGCAGCACCTTCACCAGGCCCGCGATCTGGCCGGACTCGATGAGGAACGAGTCGTGGCCGTACGGCGAAGTCACCACCGACGCCTCCGACGTCCCCGGGATGCCCGCCGCCAGCTCTTCCGACTGGTACAGCGGGTAGAGCCGGTCGCTGTCGACGCCGCCGATCACCGCGCGGGCCGTGATCCGGCCCAGCGCCGCCGCCACGCCGCCGCGGTCGCGGCCCACGTCGTGGGTGTTCATCGACTCCGTCAGCACCAGGTAGCTGTTCGCGTCGAAGCGGCGGACCAGCTTGTCGGCGTGGTGGTCCAAATAGGACTCGACGGCGAACCGCCCGCCGCGCAACGGGTCTTCGTCGCCCTGGTAGGTCCGGCCGAACCGCTGGGCCAGTTCCGGCTCGCTGCGGTAGGTGACGTGCGCGATCCGGCGGGCGATGCCGAGGCCGGCCGCGGGTCCCGCGGACTGCGAGTAGTAGTCGCCGCCGTGGAAGAACGGGTCGCTGCGGATCGCGTGCAGCTGCGGGGCCGCCCAAGAGATCTGCTCGGCCGACGCCCGCGCGGTGGACGCCAGCACCAGCACCGAAGCCACCCGGCCGGGCAGCGAAACCGCCCACTCCAGCGCGCGCATCCCGCCCATGGAGCCGCCGACGACGGCCGCCCAGCGGTCGATGCCCAGGTGGTCGGCCAGCACCGCCTCCGAAGCGACCTGGTCCCGCACCGTCACGACCGGGAACCGGCTGCCCCACGGCCGGCCGTCGAAGTCCGACGAGGGCCCGGTCGAGCCCTGGCAGCCGCCCAGCACGTTCGGGACCACGACGAAGTACTCGTCGGTGTCCACGGCCTTCCCCGGCCCGATCAGCGCGTCCCACCAGCCCGCGTTCGGGTGCCCGGGCACGAGGGGACCGGCCGCGTGGCTGTCGCCGGTCAGCGCGTGCTCGACGAGGATCGCGTTGGACGCGTCGGAGTTCAGCGTCCCCCACGTCTCGTACGCGAGCGTGAAGGACGGCAGCACGCCACCGGCCTCCAGCGCGAGCGCGCCGGGGCCGGTGACGAACTTCCGGCGGCCTGGCGGATCACCGATCCGCCAGGCCCCGGTGACGGGGTCACCCGTCACAGTTCCGCCTTGGCCGCCCGGAATCCGGCCTCCAGGTCGGCCTTGAGGTCCTCGATCCCCTCCAGGCCGACGGCGAGCCGGACCAGGCCGGGCGTGACGCCGCTGGAGAGCTGCTCCTCCGGGTTGAGCTGGCTGTGCGTGGTCGACGCCGGGTGCACGATCAGGCTGCGGACGTCGCCGATGTTCACCAGCTGGCTGTGCAGCTCGGTGCCGTCGACGAACTTGCGGCCCGCGTCGACGCCGCCGCGCAGGTCGAACGACAGGACCGCGCCCGCGCCGCGCGGCAGGTACTTCTGCGCCGCGGAGTAGAACGGGCTCGACGGCAGGCCCGCGTAGTACACCTTCTCGACCTCGTCGCGCTGCTCCAGCCACTCGGCCAGCGCCTGCGCGTTCGAGACGTGCCGCTCGAGGCGCAGCGACAGCGTCTCGATGCCCTGCAGGATCAGGAAGCTGTTCAGCGGCGCGATCGCCGCGCCGGTGTCGCGCAGGATCTGGACGCGCGCCTTGGCCGCGTAGGCACCCGGGCCGAGCGCCTCCCAGTACTTGAGGCCGTGGTAGCTCGGGTCCGGCTCGTTGAAGCCCGGGAACTTCGCCGGGTCCTTGCCGAAGTCGAACGTGCCGCCGTCGACGAGCACGCCGGCCACCGTGGTGCCGTGGCCGCCGAGGTACTTCGTCGCGGAGTGCACGACGACGTCGGCGCCGTGCTCGATCGGGCGCACCAGGTAGGGCGTCGGCACCGTGTTGTCGACGACGAGCGGGACGCCGGCCTCGTGCGCGACGTCGGCGACGCCCCGGATGTCGAGGACGTTGCTGCCCGGGTTGGCCAGCGTCTCGGCGAAGAACAGCTTCGTGTTCGGCCGGACGGCGGCGCGCCACTGCTCCAGGTCGTCCTGGTCGTCGATGAAGGTGACCTCGATGCCGAGCTTCGGCAGCGTGTAGTGGAAGAGGTTGTAGGTACCGCCGTAGAGCGACGGGCTCGAGACGAAGTGGTCGCCCGCGCTCGCGAGGTTGAGGATCGCCGCCGTGGTCGCGGCCGAGCCGGACGCGAACGCCAGCGCCGCGACGCCACCTTCGAGCGCGGCGAGCCGCTGCTCCAGCACGTCCTGGGTCGGGTTCATGATCCGCGTGTAGATGTTGCCGGGCTCGGCGAGGCTGAACAGGTCGGCGCCGTGCTGGCTGTCGCGGAAGACGTACGACGTCGTCTGGTAGATGGGGGTCGCCCGCGCGCCGGTCGCCGGGTCCGGCGCGGCGCCCGCGTGGATCTGCTTGGTCTCGAAGGACCAGGCCGAGGTGTCGTCCGCGCTCATCGGTTCTCCTTGCGGCTCAAGGGCTTCAGGGGGCTGCCGGGACGAACCTACTTGGGCTGAACGGAGCACCCAACTTTTCCCACGTCCTGGGAGTACCACGCACTTGGCAAACTAATCTCTCTGTGACTAAGATACTTTTACAGAGAGATTCACAGGCATGGAGGTAATCGGGATGGAACGGGTACAAGTGCTGGTCGTGGGGGCCGGACTGGGCGGACTGTCGGCGTCGTTGTTCCTCGCGCAGGCCGGAGTGGACGTGCTGACCGTCGAACGGCACGCCGGAACGTCGGTCCATTCGCGCGCCGCCGGGCAGAACTGGCGCACGATGGAGCTGTTCCACTGGGCGGGCATCGACCGCGAGGTGCTGGCGGTGAGCCCCCGTGCGTCACAGGGGCTGCGGATCACCGTCGCGACCAGCCTGGCCGGGCGCGTGCTGCACCGGCTCGCCGAGGACGGCAGCGAGTTCGACGTCTCGGCCTCGACCACGCTGCCCGCCGGCATGGCCGGGCAGGACGTCGTCGAGCCGATCTTGCTGGCGCACGCGGAGAAAGCGGGTGCGCGGGTCCGCTTCCGCACCGGACTCGTCGAGCTGACGCCGGACGCCGACGGCGTCACCGCGACGCTGCGGCACCGCGATTCGGGTGAAGAGACGGTGGTGCGCGCGGACTACGTCGTCGCGGCCGACGGCGGCCGCAGCGGCATCCGGGCCCGGCTCGGCATCGGGACCACCGGGATGGACGCGCTGAGCCACTGCCTCGGCGTGGTGTTCGACGCCGACCTCGGCGACCGCGTCCAGGCCGGCGTGACCGACCTGTTCTACCTGCAGCACCCCGAGTTCACGGCCGGGCTGGTCAACACCGACGTGCCGGACCGGTACGTCTTCGCGCCGGACTACTTCCCGGAGAAGGGCGAAAGCCCGGCGGACTTCACCCCCGACCGGCTGGTCGCGATGATCCGCAGCGCCACCGACCTGCCGGACCTGGACCCGAAGATCGTCTGGACGGGGTCCTGGGAGATCGCCGCCCGGCTGGCCGACCGCTTCCGGGACGGGCGGGTCTTCCTGATCGGCGACGCGGCGAAGGTGACCCCGCCGACCGGCGGGATGGGCGGCAACACGGCGGTGGGCGACGCCGCGGACATCGCGTGGAAGCTCGCCGCGGTGCTGCGCGGCGAAGCGGGGCCGGGACTGCTCGACACCTACGAAGCCGAACGCCGTCCGATCGCGCGGATGGTCGTCGACACGTCCCTGCACAACATGAAGCAGCGCATGCACCCGGGCCTCGACGTCTCCGGGATCACGCCGGCGGAGGACCCGCTGGGCATCCTGCTCGGCTTCCGCTACCGCTCGACGGCCGTGCTGTCCGAGGAGCCCGACGACGGCGCGCGCGTCGAGGACGTGCACGCGCCGACCGGGCGGCCCGGGTTCCGCGCGCCCGGCCTGGAGTCCACTGTGGACCTGCTCGGCCGGTCGTGGGTGCTGCTCTGCGCGGGCGACGGCTCGGCGTGGACGCCGGCCGCCGCTTCGGCCGGCATCGACTGCCACGTCGTCGACGGCGAATTGTTCGCTTCGCGTTACGGCCTTTCGGAGGGCGGCGCTTCGCTCGTTCGCCCGGACGGCATCGTGGCGTGGCGCGCACCTGCGCCCGTCGACGACCCGGAGGCCGAACTGCGGCGCGTGCTCGACGCGGTGCTTTCGCGTCAGTCGCACTGAACGCGTCCGTCGGCACGGCAACCCGCTGACCCCGCGGACGCGAGACTGCTGGGCCGAGAGGAGCCGGTGAGCCGCACGACGTCTGACGTCGCTCACCCCGCCGCCGGGCGGTGGGCGACGCCGGCGAAGTGCTCGTGCAGTTCCCGCACGTGCTGGGCCCAGAACAGCTGGCGCCCGCCACGGGTGCGCGGGACGGCCAGGCCCTTCCGGCTCGCGAGCCGGAAGAAGCCCGGTCCGGCGTCGTCGGTGCCGAGGTTGCGGACGAGCGCGCCGAGCAGCCGTTCGCCCGACTCCGCGTACGCCGCCTCGGAAATCCGGTCGAGCAGGTAGGCCATGCTCGCGCGGCCGGCCCCGGTCGTGAAGTCGAACCCGGCGACGCCGGTGGTGCGCACGAGCGCGGCGGCGAATTCACCGTACGAGGTGGTCCGGTCCGCCACCGCCCTGGCGATCAGGATCGTCCGGCCCGCCGCGATCATCTTTTTCCATTCCGCCACGTCACGTCCGTACAACCCGATCACCTCGCGCTTTCGAAACCGGTCACCGCGAACAAGCGCGAGAGAATGCCACAAGATCGGCTGGCGCTCTCACCGGGGTATACCCTTGCCCCGCAAGGAGATTCATTACCGAGTGGACAGTTCTTTTCGGTCTCCCGGCGGCAACGACAGGAATTTTCGGCTATTGCGAAAATCGGGGGAACCCTCTGGGAACGCGAGCACGAGTGCCATAGAGTCGGCCACTCCTCGACCCGGAGAAGATCTTCCGGGACGCCATTTCCGGAAGATGCCAGGAGTGCGGTGAGCAAAACGCGGGACCGGCCTTCGTTCGACTTCTTCGCGTGGGCGCTGCGCGCCTGCCGGGCCGAGGGGACCACCGGCTCGCTCTACCTCGCGGGCCGTCCGGGCGGCGTGTTCCGCCAGGCCGTCGTCCGCAGCAGCGGCGGCTACCTGGCCATCGCTCCGTCGTCGCCGAGCACGACCATCAGCGCGAGCTTCTCGATCGAGCGCATCGGCTCGATCCTCACCGCCTGTGCCCGACTCCCTGGCTTCCGGCGTGGTCGACCTGGCCACCGGCATGCTGCTGTCGGTCGAGACCACCGACGCGCACCCGCCGGAGGTGCTGGACCTGCTGGCCGGGGCGCCCCTCGGCCTGTTCCAGGGCCGCACAGTCGTGATGATCGGAGACATCTTCAAGGAACGCCGCGTCCTCGCCGTCGCGCGCCGCGTGGTCAAGAGCGTGGAGCTCTGACCCCCTGAACGCCTACCGGGGCGGCGCGTCCGCCCGCCGCCGCCCCGGTAGGCCCCCCTTCAGCGGCGGCCGAGCACCCAGTGGAAGGTCGCCGGGCCCTCCGGCTCCTCGAGCGTCGCCGGTTCGTCCACTTCGAGCGTGAACCCGGCCGCTTCGAGCAGCCGGCGGTTCTCGGCGGACCCGTTGCTGCTGAAGAACATCGGGGTCCCCAGCCATTCGGCCTCGACACCGTTCGCTTCGCCGCGGCCGAGCGCGGCGAGGAACCGGCCGCCGGGCCGCAGCCAGCCGGCGATCCGCGCGAAGAGCGCGCCGTGTTCTTCCCGGGGCACGTGCAGGACCGAGTAGAACGCCGTGACGGCGTCGAAGCTGCCGTCCGGAAAGGACAGCCGGGTCATGTCGCCCCGCTCGAACCGCGCGCCGGGGACGTTCCGGCGGGCCAGCTCGAGCTGGGCCGCGGAAAGGTCGACACCGAGGACGTCGTGGCGCTCGGCCAGCACCGCGGTGCACGGCACGCCCGCCCCGCACCCGAGGTCGAGGACGCGGGCGCCGTCGGGGAGCCGGTCGTTCAGCTGCGCCAGCAAACGCATCCGCGGCTCGTCCTCGATCCGGGCGCTCCACTCGAGGTAGCGCTCCGCCGAGCTGTCGTAGCCGGATTCGACGATCCGCCGGGGCTCGCTCACCCCTTCGACCCTACCGAGCCGTCCACCGGTTTCTCGGCCAGAATGATGCCGTGGTGTCGGTGCGCAGCGTGGTCGACCGGGTGGGGCCGACGCTGCTCCACGCGCTCCAGGTGCCCGAGGACTCCCCCGCGGTCGCCGACGTCGTCATCGCCGAACCCGGCGGCGCGGTCACCCTGTCGGCAGGCGACCTCGTGCTCGGCGTCGCCACGACCGGTCCCGAAGACGCCGCCGAGCTCGTGCGCCAGAGCGCCGGGCAGGGTGCCGCCGCCGTGCTGCTCAAGCCGCCGGTCGCCGGCAAGCCGTCGGTGAAGCGGGCCGCGAAGGCGAGCGGGATCGCGCTGGTGCAGGTGCACGCGGCGACGTCGTGGGCGCAGCTCGTGTGGCTGCTGCGGACCGTCCTCGACGCCCTCGCCGACGAGTCCGAAGACCTCGACCCCGGCTCCGGCGACCTCTTCCGGCTCGCCGACGCCGTCGCGTCCGTCGTGGACGCCCCGGTGACCATCGAGGACACCAACTCGCGCGTGCTCGCCTACTCCGCGCGCCAGGACCTCACCGACCCCGCGCGCGTCGCCACGATCATGGGCCGCCGCATCCCCGACGACGTCCTCGCGCGGTTCCGGTCGCGCGGGGTGTTCCGCGAGCTGTCGCGCGGCCGGCAGACGATCTTCGTCCCCGCCCAGCGCGACGGCACGCTGCCGCGGCTGATCGTGCCGATCCGGATGGGCGGCGAGCTGCTCGGCTCGATGTGGGCGGTGGTCGCCGGGCCGGTGTCCGACGAGCGCGCGGCCGCGTTCGCCGACGCCGCCCCGGTCGTCGCGCTGCACCTGCTGCGGCGCCGCGCGCACACCGACGCGCAGCGCCGCGCGTCGGCCGAGCTGCTGCGCGGAGTGCTCGAAGGCCGCGCGAACCCGCGCAAGGCGATGGCCGAGCTCGACCTGTCCGACGAGCCGCACCGCGTGGTCGTCATCGAGGTCACCGGCGGCGACGGGCGCGACGCCGAGGGCCTGCGCCTCGCGCTGCTCGAACGCATCTCCCAGGGCATCGGCAGCCGCCCGGTGGCGACCGAGCTGGGCGGGCTGCTCTACGCCGTGGTCCCGGACCGGCCGGGCCCCGGCGGGTGGGCGGAACTGCGCGAGGCTCTCGTCGCGACGGGACCGTCCCGTCGCGTCGGTGCTCCGCGCGCCGCGGCGGGTGCGCCCGGCGAGATCGGCGACCTCTCGGCGTCGCGTCTGCAGGCCGACGAAGCCCTCGGGCTGCTGCGCGCGGAGCTGCTCGACGCGCGCGTGATCACCTTCGACGAAGCCTGGACGGCGCTGACCCTGCACCGCGGCGCGACCGCGGCGGCCGGCGCGAAGGTCGCCGAGCTCGGCCCGCTGGGCGCGCTGCGCGCGCACGACGAGACGGGCAAGGCCGGCTACGTCGAGACGCTCTACGAGTGGCTGCGCCACCCCGGCGACCCGCGCGCGGCGGCGCGGGAGCTGCGCATCCACCCGAACACCCTCCGGTACCGGATGCGGAAGCTCCTGGAACTGGTCCCGCTGGACCTCGACGACCCCGACGTCCGGCTGGCGCTGATCACGCAGCTCGTGGCGCTGCGCTGGAGCTGATTGCGCCGTTCGGCCCAGTACGCGACGCATGCGCTGCTCCGCATGGATCGCGCCGATCGTCCGGATTGTGTTTTCCAGCCGAAAGGTGGTGGATTCCGGTGATCGCCTGACGCATTTTCTCTGCACCACCCGGCGCGGCCGGGTCATCGCACGAGGAGTTGTCCATGAGCAGTTCGGTCAGCAGGGCTCTCAAGCTGGGCGCGGTGTCCGCGCTGTCCCTCGTCGCCCTGGTCGTCCCGGGCGCCACCGCCGGGAGCGCCGTCGCGGCGCCGTCCGGCGACTGCTTCACCCCCACCCAGTCGGCGGACCGGAGCAAGGACGGCCACGCCGACAGCCTGTCGCCCGCCGAGGCAGCCCGCGTCGAAGCGGACATGCAGAGCAAGCTCGCCGGCAAGCGGACGGCGTTCAAGGCCGCGGCGGCGGTCTCGATCCCGGTGTACTTCCACGTGATCACGAGCGGCTCGACCGGCAACCTGCCGGCGGCCACGATCACCAAGCAGATCTCGGTGCTGAACAGCGCTTACGGCTCCAAGGGCTTCAGCTTCTCACTGGTGAGCACCGACTACACGAACAACTCGACCTGGTACAACGGCATCACCGACGGCACCTCGGCCGAGCGCAACATGAAGAACGCGCTGCGCAAGGGCGGCAAGAACGCGCTGAACATCTACACCGCCAACCTCGGCGACGACCTGCTCGGCTGGGCGACGTTCCCGTGGAACTACAACTCGCAGCCGAAGCTGGACGGCGTCGTCATCCTCGACGAGTCCCTCCCGGGCCGCTCGGCGACGAACTACAACGAGGGCGACACGGCCACGCACGAGGTCGGCCACTGGATGGGGCTCTACCACACGTTCCAGGGCGGCTGCTCCGGTTCGGGCGACTACGTGTCCGACACCCCGGCCGAAGCGACGGCGACGTCGGGCTGCCCGACGACCAAGGACACCTGCACGGCGTCGGGCAAGGACCCGGTGCACAACTTCATGGACTACAGCTACGACAACTGCATGTACGAGTTCACCGCGGGCCAGGGCACGCGGATGAACAGCTCCTGGTCCGCTTACCGCGCCTGAACAGGTTTCCGTGCAGGGCACCTCATGGCTTTCAAGTCCATGAGGTGCCCTGCACGGCACCACGGATCAGGAGCACTGTTTTGCCGCGAAGGACGCTCCCACAACCTCGTAGCTGAGGTCGGTCGCAATCAGCCGCGAAGGCCGCAGGTGCACCCGGAGGGTGTCCTGGTTCTCGTGCAGGTACGCCCGGAACCGCGGATCCCACCGTTCCTCGTCCGCACCGAGGTACCGCACCAGTTTCCGGTGCCCGCGCGGGACGTCGAACGGGCGCAACTCCGCGGCACCGCTCGCCACCACCTGCCGGACCAGCCCGGTGTCCAGCTCGCAGACGTCCACCGTGAGCGCGATCCGCGGCCGCTCGCGAATCCGCGCCGGCAGGCGCGACCACTCGCCGCTGAGGATCCAGAACGCGCCGCCCTCCCAGAGGTACCAAGTGGGCCGGACCGTCGGGCCGTCCGTGGCCACCCGGGCGGTGAGCGGCCGGGCGAGGAACTCGTCCACGTCGAACGTGCTCATGCGACCAGCAGCGTCTTCCCCACCGTGGCGCGGGATTCCATCGCCGCGTGGGCGTCCGCCGCCTTCTCCAGCGGGAAGCGCTGGCCGATCACCGGCACCAGCCGGCCCGCCGCCGCTTCCGCCAGTGCCGACTCCGTGAACGCCCGCAGCTCCGCCGGGCTCCCGATCGAGCGCACCAGGGAAACCCCGTGCGCGGCAGCGTCCTCTTCGGACACTTCCGCCCACGAACCGCTCGCCAGCCCGTAGACCGCCATCCGCCCGCCTCGCCGCAGCGCACCGAAAGCGGCCGCGCCGATCGGGCCGCCCACGCCGTCGAAGACGACGTCGACCGGCCCCACCTCGGACACCCAATCCGGGGCCAGGTAGTCGACCACGGCGTCCGCCCCGAGCACCCGGGCCACCTTCGCCGGACCGCCCGCCGCGCCGATCACGACCGCGCCCGCCGCCTTCGCCAGCTGGACCAGCAGGCCGCCGACACCGCCCGCCGCGGCCTCGACCAGGACTCGATCGCCGGGGCGCACGCTGGCCGCATGCACCAAGCCGGTCGCGGTGCGGCCGTCCGCGAGCACCGCCACCGCCGCGTCGAGTTCCAGGGAAGACGGCACCGGGAACACCGCCGTCGCGGCCACCGCGACGCGCTGGGCGTAGCCGCCGGAACCGCCGGTCGACGTCACCACCCGCTGCCCGGCCAGTCCCGGGTCGACGCCCTCGCCGACCGCGCTGATCACCCCGCCGACGCCGTTGCCCGGGATCACCGGCGGCGTCACCCGGAACGGCCCGGGCGCGCCCGCCCTCAGCTGCGTCTCGACGAACGTCGTGTTCACGAAGGCCACTTCGACCAGCACCTGACCGGGCCCGGCGACGGGATCCGGTGCCTCCCCGGGGACCAGCACCTCCGGGCCGCCGAACTCACGCAACCACACAGCTCTCATGCGCCCACGCTGCAACTTCAAGTGAAGTCGAAGTCAACGGTGTTGTCCGCCGAGCACCACGAACCCGGCGAAAAAATGTCCGTGCAGCACGATGACACCGCCGTCCGGGTGGCTCACCGTGAGTGGCACCACCGCACCGATTTTCGACGCAGACCGACCCAGGAGGCCGACCGTGCGTATCGCCGTTCCCCGTGAGATCAAGAGGCACGAGTACCGGGTCGCGCTGACCCCGGCCGGCGTGCACGAGCTGGTCGGGCGCGGGCACGACGTCTTCGTCGAGACCGGTGCCGGCACCGGGTCGTCCATCTCCGACGAGGAGTACGTCGCCGCCGGCGCGAAGATCCTCGCCACCGCCGACGAGACCTGGGCCGAGGGCGAGCTCGTCCTCAAGGTCAAGGAGCCCATCGCCGAGGAGTACGGCCGGCTCCGGCGCGACCAGGTCCTGTTCACCTACCTGCACATCGCCGCCGACCGCCCGCTGACCGACGCGCTGCTGGCCGCCGGCACCACCGCGATCGCCTACGAGACGGTGCAGACCGCCACCGGCGCGCTCCCGCTGCTCGCCCCGATGTCCGAGGTCGCGGGCCGGCTGGCCCCGCAGGTCGGCGCGTTCTCGCTGATGAAGCCGAGCGGCGGGCGCGGTGTCCTGCCCGGCGGCATCCCCGGCGTGCACCCGGCGCGCGTCGTCGTCATCGGCGGCGGCGTGGCCGGCCTCAACGCCGCCCGCGTCGCGCTGGGCCTCGGCTCGGACGTCGAGATCCTCGACACCAACGTCGACCGCCTCCGCCAGATCGACAACGACTTCGGCGGCCGCATCCGCACGGTGACGTCGACCCGCCTGTCGGTCGAGGAGTCCGTGCTGCAGGCCGACATGGTCATCGGCGCGGTGCTGGTGCCGGGCGCGAAGGCGCCGAAGCTCGTCTCGAACGAGCTCGTGTCGCGCATGAAGGCCGGCAGCGTGCTCGTCGACATCGCGATCGACCAGGGCGGCTGCTTCGCCGACTCGCGCCCGACCACCCACGACGAGCCGACCTACACCGTGCACGAGTCGGTCTTCTACTGCGTCGCGAACATGCCGGGCGCGGTGCCCCGGACGTCGACCTACGGCCTCACCAACGTCACGCTGCCCTACGCGGTCCAGCTGGCCGAGCACGGCTGGAAGGCCGCGCTGCAGGCCGACGCCGCGCTCGCGAAGGGCCTCAACACCCACGACGGTGCCCTGACCAACGGCCCGGTCGCGGTCGCGCACGACCTGGTGCACACGCCGCTGGACACCGTCCTCGCCTGACCTACCTCACCCGAGCGGGTCCCTGTCGTTCCGCGGCAGGGGCCCGCTCCCCTTTCGCCACCAGCCGTCGCCCGTACGCGATGGCCGGCTGCTCGACCCACTTCCGGAGACCGCACGCGAAGAGCAGCGCCACGGCGGAGGTGGCGACCGCCTTCCCCAACCCGGTCGGGAACAGCAGGCCGGTCACACCCGCCGCGCCCGTCTGGGCCAGGTAGAGCGCGTAGGAGCGGTCGCCGATGAACGTCAGCACACGGCTCGAGAGCACCCTCCGCACCGGCCCCGCCGAGACCACCGCGACCAGCAGCAGCGCCGCGCCCACCGCGTAGACCGGGACGACGAACTGCCAGTTCCCGCCGAGCGCCCGCCCCAGTGGCTTGACCGACAGCTGCAGCGCGCAGAACACGAGCGCCACCAGCGTCGCCGCGGCGGGGCTGGTCAGCGGCCGCAGCACGGCGAACCCGCGCGGGTGGTGCAGCGCCAGCGCGAGCAGGCAGCCGACGACCAGCGAGCCGTAGTGCACGGACAGGCTCGCCCACTGGTGCGCGGGAGCCAGCGGCAGGACGCCGAGCACGAACCCCAGCGCGCCCGCGCCGATCAGCAGGCGCAGCGCGGTCTTGCCGGTCTTCGCGAACGACGTCAGCACGAGCAGCGCGGGCCAGGCGAGGTAGAACTTCTCCTCGACGCCCAGCGACCACGACGTCGGGTACGGCGTGTTGAAGTCGACGACTTCGTTGAGGAACGTCAGGTAGTACGGCATCGCGTCGGCGAGCCGGCTGCTCCCGTACGTCCCGGCGAGCGTCACCGCCAGCGCCGTCAGGCCGAGCAGCAGGAAGTACACCGGCATGATCCGGAAGACGCGGCGGAGGTAGAAGGCGCGCACCGAGATCCGGCCCGTGCGGTCTTCTTCGCGCAGCGCCAACGTCGTGATCAGGAACCCGGACAGCACGAAGAACAGCTGGACGGCGATCCAGCCCTGCAGCCGGTCGAGCGCCGGGCCGCCGTAGTGGAAGAACACGACGGCCAGTGCGGCGAGCGCGCGCACGCCGGTCAGGCCGGGGAACCACGACGACGACCGGTACGCGGCGTGGTCGAGGGGCCGCCAAGAGATGATCATGCGCGCAGCGTCGGCCGCGGACGCTGAACGGGACCTGAAGCGAGCTTAAGACGTCTTCAGCTCCGGGAGCGTGACGACGAACCGGCTGCCCGCTTCGGCCACGGCCGTGCCACCGTGGGCGCGGGCGATGTCGGCCACGATGGCCAGGCCCAGCCCGGACCCGCCGTCGTCGCGGGCACGGGCGTCGTCGAGGCGGACGAAGCGGTCGAAGACGCGCTCGCGGTCCGCTTCCGGGATGCCGGGCCCGTCGTCGGTGACCGTCAGCACGACCTGTCCGTCCACAGCGGACACCGCGACGACGACCCGGGACACCGCGTGCCGCTCGGCGTTGTCGACGAGGTTGCGGACGAGCCGTTCCAGCCGCGACCGGTGCCCGCGCACCACCGGCGTCCCGCTGACTTCGACGTCGGCGCGCCCGGCCGCGACGGTTTCGGCCACTTCGGACAGTGCCACCGGTTCGAGGCGAGCCGGGCCGGCGTGGTCGAGCTTGCCGAGCAGCACGAGGTCGGCGACGAGGTCCTGCAGCCGGGTGATGTCGAGCAGCGCGTTCTCGCAGGTGTCCCGCCAGTCGAGCCGGTCCGGGTGCGCGAGGAGGACCTCGAGCTGGGTCCGCAGCGAAGCGAGCGGGGTGCGCAGTTCGTGCGACGCGTCGGCGGTGAACCGGCTCTGCCGGGTGACGGCCTCGTCGAGCCGCGCGAGCATGGTGTTCATGGTCCCGGCGAGACGTGCGATCTCGTCGCCGGTGCCCGGTTCCGGCACCCGGCGGCCCAGGTCGTGCGCGCCGATCTCGGCGACCTCGCCGCGGATGGCCTCGACCGGCCGCAGCGACCGGCGGACGGCGAGCCACGCGATGACGCCGATGAGCAGCGCGACCGCGGGAACGCCGGCGGTGAGCACGGTCCGGACGGAGTCGACGGCCGCCTGGCCCTCGGCGTCGATCTCCACGCCGGCGAAGACGTCGTACTTGCTGTCCCCGCTGACGGCGTGGACGACGTGCACGGTGAGGGTTTCGTCGAGGTCGCGCAGTTCGGGCGCGCACCCGACGGAGGCCTGGTCGCTCCGGACGATCTCGTACGGCCGGAGCGTGTCGAACGCGGCGAGCGTGGCCCCGTCCAGGACCGGGCAGGAGACGAGCCGCCTACCGGCGCGATCGGTGACCTCGTAGATCGAATCGCGCACGAGCAGGGTCAGGCCGGCCGGCTCGGCACCGGTGTTCAGCAGCTGGACGATCGCGTCGGCGTGGGCGTCGGCGAGCTGCGCGGCGGCGTTCCGGAGCCGGCTCTCCGCCTGGAGCACGAACCACACGGAAACCGCCCCGAGCGCCACGACCGATGCGGCGAACGCCGTGAGCGCGACGCGGAAGCGGGTCGAGCGGAGGAACCTAGGCACCCGCGGTCACCACGAGGTAGCCGGCGCCGCGGACGGTCCGGATGGTTTCGGCGCCGAGCTTGCGCCGCAGCGCGCTGACGTGCACCTCGACGAGGTTGGCGGTCGCGGCTGCGGCGAAGTCCCAGAGGTTGTCGAGCAGTTCGGCTTTGGTGACCACCTGTCCCGGCCGCTGCACCAGGTAGGCGAGCAGGGCGAACTCCTTGGTGGTGAGCGCGATGTCGGCCCCGCCGCGCCGGCAGGTCCGGGCGGCCTGGTCGAGCTCGAGGTCCCCCAGCCTGAGGACCCCCGGCCGGGTGGCGCCGCCCCGCCGGATGAGCGCCCGCAGCCGCGAGAGCAGGACACCGTAGGAAAAGGGCTTGGGCAGGAAGTCGTCGGCACCGGTGTCGAGCGCCTCGATCTCGTCGTCCTCCCCGTCCTTGGCGGTGAGCATGAGGATCGGCGTGCTGTTCCCCTGTTCCCGCAGCCGCCGGCAGACGCGGTAGCCGTTCAGCCCCGGCAGCATGATGTCCAGGACGATGGCGGAGTAGGGGTGTTCCCCGGCGAGCCAGAGCGCGTCCCGCCCGTTGTGCGCGACGTCGACGGCGTACCCCTCGGCGCTCAGCCCGGCCCGCAGCGCCTCGGCGAGCCGCCGCTCATCCTCGACGAGCAAGATCCGCATCGCGCCACGATGCCACAGGGAAGAGGGCCGACACCGGGAAGCCGCGCGTACCACACCGCGACTCGACCCGGACGCGGCAACGCCGGGAAGCCGCGCGTGCCGCACCGTGGGGGGTCCGGGGGCTCGGCCCCCGGGCAAAAGGACGAAGTCGCGCGACGGAGCGAAGCCCGGAGCAGAGACGAAGGGGCGACCCGCTCAACCAGCCTGGGGGTCACTGGGAGCGGGCCGCCGATACCCAGCTTAGAGGTCTTTGCACGACTTCGCTGCACCGGGTCGCCAAGTCGAACGAAATGTTTACCAACTTGATCTGTCGCGCTCGGCAAACCCTCAGGTCACGCACATCGCCGGTTGCGGAACGTGACGAAGGTCGCTCCCGGCCGGTTCGGCAGTTCCGTGCGCGCGAGCGGCGGCGGTAGGGCAGGATGACGCCGCATCAGCGGGGAACGTTAGGGGACGGTATGCACGACGGCAGTGGCCGGATTGTGGTGCAGAACCTGAGCAAGCAGTTCGGCGCGGTGAACGCGGTGCAGAACCTCAGCTTCACGGTCGAACCGGGGTCGGTGACGGGCTTCCTCGGCCCGAACGGCGCCGGCAAGACGACGACGTTGCGCATGCTGCTCGGGTTGGTGACGCCCACGTCGGGGACGGCGACGATCAACGGCCGTCCGCACTCGCAGCTGGGGAATCCGGCGCGGGTGGTCGGCTCGGTTTTGGAAAACGAAGGTTTCCACCCGGGCCGCACGGCCCGGAACCACCTCCGGGTGTACGCGGCGGCGATCGGCGTGCCGGACCAGCGCGCGGACGAGGTGCTCGGCCTGGTGGGCCTGGGCAGCGCCGCGGACCGGAAGGCGGGCGGGTTCTCGCTCGGCATGCGGCAGCGGCTGGCGCTGGCCACCGCGCTGCTCGGCGACCCGCAGGTGCTGGTGCTGGACGAGCCGACGAACGGCCTCGACCCCGAAGGCATCCTGTGGTTGCGGAACTTCCTCCGCTCGTACGCGCGCGAGCAGCGGCGGACCGTGCTGGTGTCGAGCCACCTGCTCAACGAGGTCGAGCAGCTGATCGACCAGGTCGTGATCATCAGCCAGGGCGTCACGCGCTACTTCGGCCCCCTGGAGCAGCTGCGCAAGAGCCAGCAGTCGCGGGTGCTGGTGCAGCCGGCGGACCCGTCGGCGCTCGTGAAGGCGTTGCAGGAGAACGGCATCACCGGCGTTTCGCCGACTCCGGACGGCCGGGTCGCGGTCGCCGGGTCGAGCGTCCAGCAGATCGGTGACATCGCGGCGAAGGCCGGCATCGCGGTCTACGGGATGCAGGAGGACCACGCCGACCTGGAGCGGATGTTCTTCCAGCTGACCCAAGGCCAGTACGCCGGCGCGCCGGGTTACCCGCCGCAGCCGCAGTACCAGGGCCCGCCGCCCGGGTACCCGCCGCAGCAGTACCCGCCTTCGGGCCCGCAGCAGCAACAGCAGCAGCACTGGGGAGGACCGCAGCAGTGATGGGCAACCTGATCAAAGCGGAGTTCCGCAAGACGCTGTCGCTGAACACGTGGTGGGTGCTGCTGATCCCGCTGGCGCTGGTGGCGTTCTGGCTGACCTTCGTCTGGGGCAAGATCACCAACGACTTCGCGGACTTCATCGGCTCGAGCGACGCGCGCGAGGTCGCGGGCGCGGTCGGCCTGGACGCGAGCAAGCTGCCGGTCGGGCTGCTGGCGTTCGCGCACGGTGTGAACATCGCGCAGCTCATCCCCGGCCTGTTCGGCGTCTTCGCGCTGGCGGGCGAGTACCGCAGCAAGACGATCACGACGACGTTCCTGACCGCGCCGAACCGGATCACGGCGCTGACCGCGAAGATGCTCACCTACGTGGCGTGGGGCGCGATCTACGGCCTGGTGAGCTTCGGCGTCTCGGCGGTCGCGGTGATGGCGTCGGTCGACTCCGGCCGGTGGCCCAGCGCGGGCCAGTGGCTGGCCGCGCTCGGCGGGACGATCCTGGCCTCGGTGCTGGTGACGCTGTTCGGCATCGGGTTCGGCGCGGTGCTGCGCAGCGTGCCGCTGGCCGTGGTGCTGTTCCTGGTGTGGTTCCTGATCGTGGAGAACGTGCTGGTCATCGCGCTCTGGGGCCCGGTCGACATCCTGGGCGGGATCCTGCCGAACGGCACCGCGAACGGGATCGTGGGCGGGATCGCGGCGGACGCCTTCGGGATCAACACGCTGAACCTGCCGGGCGGCGTCGACCACTGGTCGCAGCTGGGTCTGCAGCTCGCGGCGGGCGCGCCGGGCGTGATCTCGTGGTGGGCGTCGGCGCTGATCTTCTTCGCCTGGACCATGCTCTTCTTCGGCCTCGGCTGGCTGGGCAACCAGAAGCGAGACATCACCTAGGTTTCACCCGTCCGTGAAGGCCACCCCGACGTCGCCGGGGTGGCCTTCACGGCGTTCGCGGAAATAAATTGTCGGTGGCCGCGCTTACTGTCATGACGTGACCACCGCTCCGTCCCGCTCCCGTCAAGAGCTCCCACCAGCCGAGACCGTCGGCTGGGTCCGCCGGCTGTCCGCCGCGGCCTGGGAGCACCGCGCCCTCGTCGTGCTTTCGCTGACCGCCGCCGTCTTCAGCGTCGGCGTGCAGGCCGTGAGCCCGCTGCTGGTGCGCACGGCGGTCGACGACGCCGTGGCGGGGCAGACCGGCGGGCTGCCCGGGGTGGCTGTCTTCCTGATCTCGCTGCAAGTGGTGGCTTTCGGCACGGCGTTCGTGCGCCGGTACGTCGGCGGGAAGCTCGCCCTCGGCGTCCAGCACGACCTGCGGCAGCGGGTCTTCAACGCGGTTTCGCGGCTGGACGGCGGCAAGCAGGACGCGATGCGCACCGGCCAGATCGTCTCGCGCGCGATCTCCGACCTGCAGCTGGTCACCGGGATCCTGATGCAGATCCCGGTGTCCTTCGGTTCGGTGCTCTTCGCGCTGCTTTCGTTCGCGGCGATGCTGTGGCTGTCCCCGGTGCTGACGCTGATCGCGCTGGTCGTCACGCCCGCGGTCGGCATCATCGTGGCGCGCGGGCGCAAGCGGCTCTTCCCGGCGACGTGGTCGGCGCAGCAGCGCGCGGGCGACGTGGCGCAGCAGGTCGAAGAGACCGTCACCGGTGTCCGCGTGGTCAAGGGTTTCGGCCAGGAGAAGCGGGAAGTCGGGCGGTTGGAGGGGACCGCGCGCAAGTTGTTCGCGGAGCGGCTTCGCGCGGCGAAGCTGTCCGCGGTACCGACGGCGACGACCGCTTCCCTGCCCGCCGCCGGCCAGGTCGCCGTGCTCGGCATCGGCGGCGTCCTCGCCATGAACGGCGCCATCACGCTCGGCACGTTCCTCGCCTTCGCGACCTACCTCGCGACGCTGGTCGGGCCCGCGAGGATGCTGTCCAGCCTGGTCGTGCAGGCCCAGCTGACCCGCGCGGGCGCCGAGCGCGTGTACGAGCTGATCGACGCGCAGCCGGACGTCGTCGACGCGCCCGACGCGCAATCGATGCCGGAGGGGCCGCTGGGCGTGGAGCTCGACGCCGTCCGCTTCGGTTACACGCGCAGCGATCCGGTGCTGAACGGGCTTTCGGTCACCGCGCACCCGGGCGAGACCCTCGCGCTGGTCGGCACCGCGGGCTCCGGGAAGTCGACGATCTCGCTGCTGCTGCCGCGGTTCTACGACGTGCACGCGGGCGCGGTCCGGGTCGGCGGCCTCGACGTCCGGGACGTGCCGCTGCGGCAGCTGCGCCAGGCGATCGGCGTGGTGTTCGAAGAGGCGTTCCTGTTCTCCACCACGATCCGGGACAACATCGCGTACGGCAGGCCGGACGCGAGCGACGAAGAGGTCTTCGCGGCCGCGCGCGCCGCGGAGGCGGACGAGTTCATCCGCGCGCTGCCGGAGAGCTACGAGACGCTGGTCGGCGAACGCGGGCTGACGCTCTCGGGCGGGCAGCGGCAGCGGCTCGGGCTGGCCAGGGCGCTGATCACCGACCCGCGCGTCCTCATCCTCGACGACGCGACCTCGGCCATCGACACCGTCACTGAAGCCGCGATCTACGACACCCTGCGTTCGGTCACGGCGAGCCGGACGACGCTGCTGATCGCGCACCGGCGCTCGACGCTGGCGCTGGCCGACCGGATCGCGGTGCTGGACAACGGTCACGTGGTCGACGTCGGCACCGAAGCCGAACTGATGGCGCGCTGCCCGCTGTTCCGCGAGCTGATCGCGGGCCCGGGCGACGGCGTCGAGGAGAAGCACCGGTGCGAGGGCCTGGACCTCGGCCCGGCCGGGGTCACGCCGTCGCTGTGGCCGCACGAAGAGCGTGACGAGGTCGACGAGCTGGCCGACGCGGCGCGCCTGCGCAGCGGCGACCCGAACAGCAGCGGGTTCGTCGGCCGCGGCGGCGCCGGCCTCGACATGCCGCCGACCTCGGAGCTGATCGAGGGCGTGCGGCAGCTCCCGCCGGCCGTCGACGAGCCGCGGCTGTCCGATGTGGACGTCACGGCACCCGACCCCGGCTTCCGGCTGGCCCGGCTGCTGCGGCCGGTCCGCTGGCCGCTGGCGGTGGTCGTCGGCCTGGTGGCGGCGGACGCGCTGGCGTCGATCGCGCTGCCGGCGCTGTACCAGTTCGGCGTCGACCACGGTGTCCGCACGGGCGTCGAGTACGTGGTCTGGCTGGCGGCCGGCATCGGCGCCCTGGTGATCGCGGCCGACTGGCTGGTGGTGTTCGCGCAGACCCGGCTGACGTCGCGGGTCGGCGAGACGGTGCTGTATTCGCTGCGCGTCCGCAGTTACGCGCACCTGCAACGGCTCGGGCTCGACTACTACGAGCGGGAGCTGTCCGGGAAGATCATGACCCGGATGACGACGGACGTCGACGCGCTCTCGACGTTCCTGCAGACCGGGCTCGCCACGGCGGTGGTCAGCGCGCTGACGCTGGCCGGGATCGCGGCGGCGCTGCTGGTCACCGACGCCGGGCTGGCGTTGTTCGCGCTGGCGATGGTGCCGGTGCTGGCGGTGGCCACGGTGATCTTCCGGCGGGCGGCGTCGAAGGCGTACAACGAGGCCCGCGAGCGGGTCAGCGTCGTCAACGCGGACATGCAGGAGAACGTCAGCGGGCTGCGCGTCACGCAGGCGTATGCGCGCGAAGACCGTTCCGCGGAGGCGTTCGCTTCGCTGAGCGACTCCTACCGGCGCTCGCGGCTGCGCGCCCAGCAGTACGTCGCCACGTACTTCCCGCTGGTGGCGCTGCTGTCCGACCTGGCGACCACGACGGTGCTGGTGGTGGGGGCGAGCCGCGTCGCGGCGGGCACGCTGTCGGCCGGCGTGCTGCTCGCGTTCCTGCTGTACCTGCAGCAGTTCTTCTCGCCGATCCAGCAGCTGTCGTCGGTGTTCGACGGCTACCAGCAGGCCCGCGTCGGCCTCTCCCGGATCGGCGACCTGCTGCGCACGCCGACGTCGGTCCCGGCGGCCGAGCACTCGGTCGCGGCACCGGAGCGGCTGCGCGGCGAGGTGGCGTTCAAGGACGTCGACTTCTCCTACACCGGTGTCGAGGCGAAGGCGCTGGAGCAGTTCTCGCTGGACGTCAGCGCGGGCGAGACGATCGCGCTGGTCGGCGCGACCGGCGCCGGGAAGTCGACGGTCGTGAAGCTGGTCGCGCGCTACTACGACGTCACCGGCGGCGAGGTCCGGATCGACGGCACGGACGTCCGCGAGTACGAGCTGGCCGGCCTGCGGGGCCGGATGGGCGTGGTGCCGCAGGAGGCGCACCTGTTCTCGGGCACGGTGGCCGACAACGTCCGCTACGGCCGCCCGTCCGCCTCCGACGCGGAGGTGGAGGCGGCGGTCCGCGCGGTGGGCGCGTTCGACGGCGTCGCGGCGCTGCCGGCGGGCTTCCTGCAACCGGTGGGCGAACGCGGCCGCTCGCTGTCGGCGGGCCAGCGCCAGCTGGTGGCACTGGCCCGAGCGGAGCTGGTGGACCCGGACGTCCTGCTGCTGGACGAGGCAACGGCAGCCCTGGACCCGTCGACGGAAGCGGCGGTCCTGCGCGCAACGGAGACGGTGGCGCGCCGCCGCACGACATTCGTGGTGGCCCACCGCCTGGCAACGGCGGCCCGCGCGGACCGCATCGTGGTCCTGGACCACGGCCGCATCGCCGAGACAGGAACGCACGAGGAGCTCCTGGCGGCGAAGGGGCACTACGCGAGGCTGTGGGCCCTGGGCTGACCCAGCGCCGGCCGCGGTGGCCTTCCGCCCCTCGCGGCCGGGGCACCGGAGCCGGAACCGCGGACCGACCGCGCCCGCTCCAGCCCGCGGGGCATCAGGCCGACCGGCACCTGGCTGGCCAGGCCCGCTTCGGCCGACCCAGGAACCGGGCACCGGCACCAGGCCGACCGGACGCCCGACTGGCCAAGCCCACCTCGGTCCACCAGGCACCCGGCATCGGGCACCGGGCGACCGGCACCAGGTCGGCCGGGCGCCAAGCTGGCCGGCGCATCAGCCGGCCGCTGTCCTCCGGCTGCGGCGACTCCGCCCTGCGCGGCTGGCCGTCCGCGGCGATTCTGTCCCTGCGCGGCTGTCGGCCGCGGCGGTTCCGCCCCGCGATGCCGTCCGCGCCGACTTTGCCCTGCGCGGCTGCCGGCCCGCGCCGACCAGGTCACCCAGGCCGCCGTCACGCTGGCCGCGGCCCTCCCCACCGGTCCCGGCAGTGGGCTGAACGCCGAAAGTTCGTGGCCGCGGGCCCGGAGCGCTGGGAGCATGGCGGGCATGTTCGAAGAGAAGCGAGTCCCCGACCGGCAGGTCCGAGCCGCGCAGACCGAGACGACCGTCCGGGTCTACCAGGCGTGCTCACCCGCCGTCGCCGACGCCGCGCTCGAAAAACAGACCTTCGCGGTCCTCGAGGGCACCGTCTGGCTCGACCCTTCGTTCCGCTGGGCGGCCTACGACAGCGGCAACGGCAGCAAGCCCGGACACGAGCGCGTCCTCGCGATCGACCTCACCCGCGACGGCTTCGAGTGGGCCCTCGCCCACCCCGGCCCGGTACTCACCCGGTGGGACGCGGAGCGAGACCTCGACCACACCGTGCTCGACTTCGACGCGATCCGCATCGGCCTCACCGCCGAAGCGCTCGACCACTACACCGGCGACTGGATCACAGCGATCACCGACATCACCCCGGTGGTGCGCGACATCGCCGGCCTCCTCGCGACGGACCAGCTCCACAAGGCGGTCCGGCTCGTCCCCCACGAGCCGCCGTACCCGCTGAGCGGAGACCTCGCCAAGGACGTGGGAGCCACCGGCTGAGCCAGCGCCCGCCGCCCCGGCCGCACCGACATCGACGGCCCCCGGCGAGCCACGCCGACCCGGCGCAGCACCCCGCAGCGCCCCGGGACAGCCGACCCGCGCCCACCCGAGGCAGCGCCCGCCACACCGACACCGGCGACCCCAGCGAGCCATCCCCGGCCCACCTCACACTGCCTCCCAAGGCAGCGCCCGCCGCCGGCCACCCAGCGAGCCACCCCAGCCCACCCACACTGCTTCCCAAGGCAGCGCCCGCCACACCGACACCGGCGACCCCAGCGAGCCATCCCCGGCCCGCCCCACACCGACACCCACCGCCCAGCGAGCCACCCCCAGCCCGCCCCGCACCGCCCCTAAGGCAGCGCCCGCCACTTCAACGAGCCCATCCCCGCCGCCTCCACATCCGGCCGCGACGCCCACCGGACCGTTCCCGGCCGCACGTGGACTCCCGCCCCGACCAGCCAGTCCGGCTCGTCGGGCTCGACCCACTCCATCTCCTCGAAGTCGGCCAGCGTGGGCCAGACCGCGTGGCACGAATCGCACCGGAGCACGACCGTGCCGGACTCGGTGACCAGCGGCCTCACCAGGCCCTGGTCCCAGAACGACGGACATTCGACCAGCCACATCCCGCCATGGGAACCCGTCGCGGTGAACGCGCGGCGGCAGCCGGGCGAACCGGGAAAAAAGACACCGCGAACCCTGTACCGGGTCCAGTGCTTAAGGTTCCCTTAGCACATCTTGATCGAGTCAGTGACCGATCCCCTAGTGCGCCACGCCTCACACAGGCCGGTTCCATCACATCGCGGTCACCGAGGGGGTTAGCCTGGTAGGCGCATCAGCGGATTCAAGATCGAGATCGAGACGGATAGAGGCGAGCCCCAGCCGTGTCCAGCAGCAGCCCTGCGTCACAATTCGGCCCCAACGAGTGGCTGGTCGAGGAGATGTACGACCAGTTCCTCGCCGACCCTTCTTCAGTCGATGCCGCATGGCACGACTTCTTCGCGGACTTCAAGCCGACGCAGAACGCGCAGGCCAAGGCGGACAACGCCCGGCAGCAGGCCGAAGCCAAGCCGGCCACCAACGGCCAGGCGGCGGCGCAGCCTTCGGCCAAGGCCGTGCAGAACGCGGAGTCGGCGGCCAAGCAGGCGGCCCCCACGAAGACGCCGGCCCCCGCGAAGCCGGCGCCGAAGGCGGCTCCCAAGCCCGCCGCCGCCGCGAAGGCCGAGCCGAAGGCCGACGCGAAGAAGGATGAGCCGGAGTCGAAGCAGCTTCGAGGCGCCGCGGCGGCCATCGCCAAGAACATGGACGCCTCGCTGAGCGTCCCCACCGCGACCAGCGTGCGCGCGGTCCCGGCCAAGCTGATGGCGGACAACCGCATCGTCATCAACAACCACCTCAAGCGCACGCGTGGCGGCAAGATCTCCTTCACGCACCTCATCGGCTACGCCATGGTGCGGGCGCTGAAGGACTTCCCGAACCTGAACCGGCACTACCAGCAGATCGACGGCAAGCCGTTCGCGATCACGCCGGAGCACGTCAACTTCGGGCTCGCCATCGACATGAAGGGCAAGGACGGGTCCCGCAACCTCGTCGTGGCCTCGGTCAAGGGCGTCGAGGACATGTCGTTCCTGCAGTTCTGGCAGGCGTACGAGGACATCGTCAAGAAGGCCCGCAACAACAAGCTCACCGCGGACGACTTCGCGGGCACCACGATCTCGCTGACCAACCCCGGCGGCATCGGCACCAACCACTCGGTGCCGCGCCTGCAGGCCGGGCAGGGCGCCATCATCGGCGTCGGCGCCATGCAGTACCCGGCGGCGTTCGAGGGCACCAGCGAGAAGACGCTGGTCGACCTCGGCATCAGCAAGATCATGACGCTGACCTCGACCTACGACCACCGCATCATCCAGGGCGCGGAGTCCGGCGAGTTCCTCAAGCGCATCCACCAGCTGCTGCTCGGCGAAGACGGCTTCTACGACGACGTCTTCACCAGCCTGCGCCTGCCGTACGAGCCGATCCGCTGGGTCGCCGACATCCCCGAGGGCCCGGTCGACAAGACCGCCCGCGTGATCGAGCTCATCGACGCGTTCCGGATGCGCGGCCACCTGATGGCCGACACCGACCCGCTGAACTACCGCCAGCGCAGCCACGCCGACCTGGACGTCCTGTCCCACGGCCTGACGCTCTGGGACCTCGACCGCGAGTTCCCGGTCGGCGGCTTCGCCGGCCAGGAGCGGATGAAGCTGCGCGACATCCTGGGCGTGCTGCGCAACTCGTACTGCCGCACGGTCGGCATCGAGTACACGCACATCCTCGACCCCGAGGAGCGCCGCTGGATCCAGGAGCGCGTCGAGATCCCGCACGAGAAGCCGGACCCCGCGGTCCAGAAGTACGTGCTCTCGAAGCTGAACGCCGCCGAGGCGTTCGAGACGTTCCTGCAGACCAAGTACGTCGGCCAGAAGCGCTTCTCGCTCGAGGGTGGCGAGACGGCGATCCCGCTGCTCGACACGCTGCTGGACAAGGCCGCCGAGCACGAGCTCGACGAGGTCGTCATCGGCATGCCGCACCGCGGCCGCCTGAACGTGCTGGCCAACATCGTCGGCAAGCCGATCAGCCAGATCTTCCAGGAGTTCGAGGGCAACCTCGACCCGGGCCAGGCGCACGGTTCCGGTGACGTGAAGTACCACCTCGGTGCCGAGGGCAAGTACTTCCGCATGTTCGGCGACGGCGAGACGAAGGTCTCCCTGACCGCGAACCCGTCGCACCTGGAGACCGTCGACCCGGTCCTCGAGGGCATCGTTCGCGCGAAGCAGGACCTCCTGGACAAGGGCGGCGAGGGCTACACCGTGCTGCCGGTCCTGATGCACGGCGACGCGGCCTTCGCGGGCCAGGGCGTCGTCGCCGAGACGCTGAACCTGTCGCTGCTGCGCGGGTACCGCACCGGCGGCACCGTGCACGTGATCGTCAACAACCAGGTCGGCTTCACGACCGCGCCGGAGCACTCGCGCTCGTCGCAGTACGCGACCGACGTCGCGAAGATGATCGGCTCGCCGATCTTCCACGTGAACGGCGACGACCCCGAAGCCGCCCACTGGGTGGCCAAGCTGGCCGTCGAGTACCGGCAGGCGTTCCACAAGGACGTCGTCATCGACCTGATCTGCTACCGCCGCCGCGGCCACAACGAGGGCGACGACCCCTCGATGACGCAGCCGGCGATGTACGACATCATCGACACCAAGCGCTCGGTCCGGAAGACCTACACCGAGTCGCTGATCGGCCGCGGTGACATCTCCGTCGAGGAGGCCGAAGCCGCGCTGCGCGACTTCTCGAGCCAGCTGGAGCACGTCTTCAACGAGGTCCGGGAGCTGGAGAAGCACCCGGCGAAGGCGAGCCCCTCGGTCGAGGAGGAGCAGCAGGTCCCGGCCAAGGTCGCGACCGCGATCACCAAGGAGACGCTGGAGCACATCGGCGACGCCTTCGTGAACGTGCCCGAGGGCTTCACCCCGCACCCGCGCGTCAAGCCGGTCATGGAGCGGCGCCACAAGATGTCCCGCGAGGGCGACATCGACTGGGCGTTCGGCGAGCTGCTCGCGTTCGGGTCGCTGGCGATGGAGAGCCGGCTCGTCCGGCTGTCCGGCCAGGACTCCCGCCGCGGCACGTTCACCCAGCGGCACTCGGTGTTCATCGACCGCAAGACCGGCCAGGAGTACTCGCCGCTGCAGAACCTGGCCGAGGGCCAGGGCCGCGTGATGATCTACGACTCGGCGCTGTCGGAGTACGCGGCCGTCGGCTTCGAGTACGGCTACTCGGTCGCCAACCCCGAGTCGCTGGTCATGTGGGAAGCGCAGTTCGGTGACTTCGTCAACGGCGCGCAGACCGTCATCGACGAGTACATCTCCTCGGGCGAGGCCAAGTGGGGCCAGCGCTCCGACGTCGTGCTGCTGCTGCCGCACGGCCACGAGGGCCAGGGCCCGGACCACACGTCCGGCCGCATCGAGCGCTTCCTCTCGCTGTGCGCGGAGGGCTCGATGACGGTGGCGGTCCCGTCCACCCCGGCGAACTACTTCCACCTGCTGCGCCGCCACGCCCTCGACGGCATCCAGCGCCCGCTGGTGGTCTTCACGCCGAAGTCGATGCTGCGCAACAAGGCCGCCACGTCGCCGACCGAGGACTTCACCGGTGAGAGCCGGTTCATGTCGGTCATCGACGACGTCACGCCGGACCCGGCGAAGATCCGGAAGGTGCTGCTGACCTCCGGGAAGCTGTACTGGGAGCTGGTCGCGGAGCGGACGAAGCGCGAGGCGCACGACGTCGCGATCGTGCGGATCGAGCAGTACTACCCGCTGCCGAAGAAGAAGCTGGTCGCGGCGCTGGAGCGGTACTCGAACGCGCAGCAGGTCGCGTGGGTCCAGGAGGAGCCGGAAAACCAGGGCGCGTGGCCGTTCTTCGGCCTGAACCTGCCCCGGAAGTTCCCGGAGCTGCTCTCGGGCCTGCAGGTCGTGTCGCGCCGCCCGATGGCGGCCCCGTCGGCGGGTTCGTCGAAGGTGCACGAGGTCGAGCAGAAGGCGCTGATCTCGAAGGCGTTCGACTGATCGCTTGAGCCACGGCGAAGGCCCCCGCACTTTCCGGTGCGGGGGCCTTCGCCGTTCAGCTGAGCGATTCGGAAGCGGCCTTGGCCAGGCTGTGGGCGTTGCGACGGCAGCGTTCGACGTTCCGGTCCGCCGGGTCGGCTGCGGTGACGATCACCGTCGCATCGACGTTGCCCTGGTAGAACCGCACCCCGCACTGCAGGGTGCCGCTGGAGCCGTAGTCGATGTCCGCCGCCTTCGTCGCCTTCCCGATCTTCTCGCTGATCGGCTTCGCGCCGCGTTCCACCTCGATGTCGTAGCCGGCCTTCGCGTACCCGGGACCGTTCCCCGAGCCCGGCTCGTTCGACTTCGCCAGCATCATCGACAGTGTGCCGGACGACGAGCCCGACTTCGTCCACGAGCAGCTCAGCTGCGAAAGCTGGATCTTGTCGTCCGAGGTGGTCGCCGGCTCGGCCGGGGCGTCGCTCGACAGGGGCGGCAGGTTGTTCATCCGGCTGCCGACCTCGCTGCAGAGCGGCAACGACGTGTACTTGTCCGGCTCGCCGCTCGCGGACGTCGTGGGCGGCGCGGCGGTGGACCCCTTGCCGTCCGCTGTGAGGAGGAAGAACGCGCCGACGCCCGCCCCGGCCAGGACGAGCACGCCGACCACGACCAGCACGACCACCAGCGCCGTCTTCCCGCCGGACTTCGGCGGCGGGTAGCCGGGGTACTGCTGCTGGAGGTGGGGCTGCTGGGGGTACGGGTACTGGGGTCCTTGCTGCACGAACCGGACACTAGGCCATTCGTGCGACCGGGGCGGGCGTTTCAGGCAAACCACACAGCAGGGCAAACCGCACAGCGGTGCACCACTCAGACGGTCAGCGACCAGGTGTCGATGCGCCCGGTGTCGGCCGCGGCGACGTCCTGGACCCGCAGCGTCCAGGTGCCGTTCGCGGCTTCACCCGAGACGTTCGCGCTGTAGGTCGTGTCGATGTTGTCCGAGGAGTCGCTGCCGGAGTTCTTCAGCCGGTACGCCGACCCGTCCGGGGCGACCAGGTCGATCACCAGGTCGCCGACGTAGGTGTGGACGATGTGGACCTCCACGGCCGTCGTCGCGGACGCGTTGCGACTGCAGCCCGCGACGCTGACCGAGCTGGTCACCGCGGCGCCGCGGTCGGGGATGGCCACGTCGGTGCCGTTGGTGACGGTGCCGCAGGTCGGCGGCGGCGGGGTCGTGCCGGTACCGGTGTAGAGCAGGACGTTCGGCGAGCCCGAGCCCGGGTTCGTCACCTTGCCGGTGGTGCCGTTCGCGACGAGGGCGTCGCGGACCTGCTGCGGCGTCGCGCCCGGGTTGGCGGCCAGGTACAGCGCCGCCGCGCCGACGACGTGCGGGGTCGCCATCGACGTGCCGCTGATCGTGTTGGTGGCGGTGGTGCTGCCGATCCACGACGACGTGATGCTGCTGCCCGGCGCGAAGATGTCGAGGCAGGTGCCGATGTTGGAGTAGCTCGCGCGGGCGTCGGTGGACGTCGTCGCGCCGACGGTGATGCCCGCCGCGACGCGGCCCGGGGAGCCGTTGCACGCGTTGGCGCCGTTGTCGTTGCCCGCCGCGAGGCCGTAGGTGATGCCCGCGGAAATCGAGCGCTGCACCGCGGCGTCGAGCGTGCTGGAGGCACCGCCGCCGAGGCTCATGTTCGCGACGGCGGGTTTGACCGCGTTCGCCGTCACCCAGTCGACGCCGGAGATGACGCCGGCCGTCGTGCCGGAGCCGCTGCAGTTGAGCACGCGCACGGCGACCAGCTTGACCTCCTTGGCCAGGCCGTACTGCGAGCCGCCGATGGTGCCGGCGACGTGCGTGCCGTGGCCCTGGCAGTCGGTGGCGTTGCTGTCGTTGTCGACGAAGTCGTAGCCCGACGTCGCCCGCCCGCCGAAGGTGCTGTGGGTGAGGTTGATGCCGGTGTCGATCACGTACGCGTGCACGTTCGGCGCCGTCGTGCTGTAGCTGTACTTCTGGTCGAGCGGCAGGTTCCGCTGGTCGACCCGGTCCAGCCCCCACGACGGCGGGTTCAGCTGGTCGGCGCTCGCCCGCACGACCTTGTTCTGTTCCACAGTGGACACCGCGGGGTCGGCCGCGATGCGCTTCGCCTGCGACTCGGACATCGTGCCGGTGAAGCCTCGCAGGGCCGCGGAGAACGTCCTGACGACCGTGCCGCCGTGGCGGCTCGTGACTTCCTTCGCCTTGCTCCCCGCGGCCGTGCCGTCCTTGAAGACGACGATGTAGCTGTCCTTGACGGCGTCGGCGCCGCCGGCCCCGACGATCGTTCCTTCGCTCGCCGTCGCGACGGCGTTGCCGCTCAAGGCGGTCAACGCCGAAACGGCGGCGATAGCACCGATTCTGGTCAGCAGACGCATGGTTCGTCCCTTTCTGGGCAGGGTCGACCGGGCGGTGCACGGCCGCCGGGTCGCCAGGGGTGAGACGTGAAGCGCGTTCACGTGGAACGTGGACGGAACTTTAGGTCGCGCCCTGCCCAGATCGGTAGATCGTCCGGTTTGCGCAGTTCAAGACCACTCGAACGGTCCCCTACCAAAGTCTGCCCGCGAAAACGATTTCCGCTCGGCGCCGGTTCGCGGCAAGGTGACGGCCATGCTGATCCGCCGCGAGACCCCCGCCGACCAGGCCGCGATCCACCGCGTCCACAGCGAAGCGTTCCGGCGCGAGGCCGACGTGACACCGGGCGAGGCGCCGCTCGTGGACGAGTTGAGAGCCGACGGCGACCTGGTCGACGCGTTGTCCCTGGTGGCACTCCACGACGGCGAGGTCGTCGGGCACGTGTGCTGCAGCCGCGCCCGCATCGCCGGCGACCCGACGGCCGCGGTCGGCCTCGGCCCGCTCGGCGTGCTGCCCGCGCACCAGGCTCGTGGTGTCGGCTCGGCCCTGGTGCACACGGTCCTCGGCGCGGCGGACGCGCTGGGCCACGGCCTGGTCGTCCTGCTCGGCAACCCGGCCTACTACACGCGCTTCGGCTTCGTGACGGCGTCGACGCTCTCGATCACCCCGCCGGATCCGGCCTGGAGCAAGCACTTCCAGGCCCGGACGCTGACGGGGTACAAGTCCACCCAGGCCGGCGCGTTCGAGTACGCGCCGGCTTTTTCGCGGATCTGAACAGGAGTCGCCGATGTACGCACCGACCACGTCCGTGGGAGTCCGGATCAACCGCGAGCAGCCGCCGCCCAAGCTGGTCGAGCTGGCCCGCCAGGCGGAGGCCGCCGGCCTGGACGAAGTCTGGCTGGTCGAGGACTGCTTCTGGGCGGCCGGCATCGCGACGGTCGCGACCGCGTTGGCGGTGACGTCGACGATCAAGGTCGGCATCGGCGTCCTCCCGGCGGTGGCCCGCAACCCGGCGATCGCGGCGATGGAGCTGGCAGCGCTGGCCGAGCTCCACCCGGGCCGCCTGATCGGCGGCTTCGGCCACGGCGTCGCGTCGTGGATGCGCCAGATCGGCGCTTACCCGGCGTCGCAGCTGGCGGCGCTGGAGGAAACCCTGGTGGCGGTCCGCCGGCTGCTCGCGGGCGAGCGGGTCTCGATGACCGGGCGGCACGTGTCGCTGGACGAGGTCGAGCTGGTGTTCCCACCGTCGTCCGCACCCCCGCTGCTGGCGGGCGTCCGCCGCCCGAAGTCCCTGGTGATCGCGGGCGCGACGGCGGACGGCACGATCCTGGCGGAGCCGTCCCCACCCGAGTTCGTCCGAACGGCGCTGTCCGACATCGCGGCGCCGGGCCCGCACGCGGTGGTGACGTACAACTGGCTGGCGCTGGGTGATGCCGAGCGGGCCCGCCGGACGGTGGCGGAGTCGTTGACGCCGGGTTCGCGGGTCCAGGTGGAGGGATTGCCGTTCGCGGCGGAGCTGCTGGAGCTGCTCGATTCGGCGTCCACAGTGGACGAGCTGGCGGCGGGCCTGCGCCCGGAGTGGCTGAGCAAGCTGGCGATCTGCGGTTCGCTGGAGGAGTGCGTGGCTTCGGTGCGGGCGCTCCACGAAGCGGGGAGCGGGTCGGTGGTGCTGCTGCCGCTGCCGGAGGAGCCCCCGGAGCAGGCCATCGAGGACGCAGCCCGAGTAGCGGCGGCTGTGCGGAGCTGACCGCCGAAAAGGAGTTCGCCGCCCGCGGAGAGCGTGTCAGGATCGGCCCATGCCGGTCGATCCGCACCTCCTCCTGGCCTTCGTCGTCACCACCGTCATCGCCATGGTCGTGCCCGGGCCGGACATGCTCTTCATCCTCGGTTGCGGCATGCGCGGCGGCCCCAAAGCCGGACTGCTCGCCACCGCCGGGGTCGCCACCAGTGAGGCCATCCACGTCGCCGTCGCCGCGGCCGGGCTGGCCGCGCTCTTCGCCGCCGTGCCCGTGGCCTTCACCGCCGTCCGGATCGGCGGGGCGGCCTACCTCATCCACCTCGGCGTCCAAGCCATCCGGAACCGGAAGCCGCTCGTCGAGCGCAAGGCCGACCGTGCCTACCTCAGCGGGCTGCTCACCAACCTGCTCAACCCCAAGATGGTCACCTTCACCATCGCCTTCCTCCCGCAGTTCATCGACCCGGCCCGCGGGCACCTCTGGCTGCAGTTCGCCATCCTCGGCGCCGTCCTGATCGTCTTCGAATTCCTTGTCGACGGCGCCGTCGGAATACTCGCCGGCCGGATCGGCGGATGGGTGCGGCGGAAGAAGAACCAGCGCCGGATCGAGGTCGCCACGGGAGGCATCTTCATCGGCCTCGGTGTGAAGCTGGCCGTCGACCGGTAGTGCCTGCGCTACCCCGGAACCGGCGGCGCACCCCATGCCGCGGACCGGATGATCCGGCCAAACTTCGTGCCATGAAAAGAAAAGGCACGGCACTGCTGGCCGCCGCGGTGATCACCCTGACGGCCGTCCCCGCGACGGCGGAGGCGGCCCCGCGAGACCCGGTCCGCGCGCTGACCCAGGCGGCCCATCCCCTCCGCACCACCGAACCCGGCGGGAGCACCGCCGACCTCCGGGCGCTCGGCGCCATGATCGGCGACGCCCCCGTGGCCGGGCTCGGCGAAGCCACCCACGGCTCGCACGAGTTCTTCGCCATGAAGGAGCGGCTCTTCCGCCAGCTCGTCGAACAGCGCGGGTTCACCACCTTCGCGCTCGAACTGAGCTGGTCCGCCGGGCTCCGGATCGACGAGTACCTCCAGACCGGCGCCGGCGACGCGCGCACGATCCTCAAGCAGGAACTGCGCGATTCCCCGTGGGATCGCGAGGAGTTCGTCCACCTCGTCGAGTGGATGCGCGACTACAACCGCCGGCACCCCGGCCGGACCGTCCACTTCCTCGGCGACGACCTCGGCGCCCCCACCCTGAGCGACGCCTTCTTCGGCAAGGTGACCGCG
This sequence comes from Amycolatopsis sp. cmx-4-83, assembly GCF_046548815.1. Taxonomy (NCBI): domain Bacteria; kingdom Bacillati; phylum Actinomycetota; class Actinomycetes; order Pseudonocardiales; family Pseudonocardiaceae; genus Amycolatopsis; species Amycolatopsis sp. cmx-4-83. The sequence continues at coordinate 507,146 of NZ_JAEBEF010000005.1, forward strand.
TACGTGCGGGAGAACGCTCCGGCCCAGGCCGAACAACTCGACGAGCTCTACACCGGCCTGCGCCCGATCGACGACATCGTCGCCTACCTCGGCAAGCCCCTCGCCGAACGCCGGCGCCTCGCCGACCGCGCGCGCCAGGCGTTCGACCTCGTCGACGGCGTCGACGGGACGAACGCCGAATGGGCCGAGCAGAACGCCCGGTCGATCGCCAAGACGACGGAGTTCCTGACCGTCGACCTGACCGACCCGGCCGCCCTCGCCGCGATGGAACGCTTCCGCGACGAGGAGATGGCCCGCAACGTCCTCTGGTGGCGGCAGCACACCGGCCAGAAGGTGCTGGTGTCGGCGCACAACGACCACGTCGGTTACGCCGCGGGCAACCCGGCGCTCTACCCGAAGACCCAGGGGTCGTTCCTGCGCGACCGGCTCGGGAAGGACTACGTCGCCATCGCGATGACGTTCGACCGCGGCGCCTTCCTGTCGAAGGACACCGCGATCGGCGGCGACTGGAAGCGGTTCAGCGTGCCCCCGGCCGCACCCGGCTCGAACGAACACACCCTGGACCGGGTGCCGTACCGCGACTACTACTTCGACGCCCGCACCGCACCGGCCGCCGCCCGCGCCTGGCTCGGGGTCGCGCGGCCGACGTGGAACATCGGCACGCAGTTCCCCGCGGAACCGGAAGGGATCGCGCTCGCGCGGTCGTTCGACGTCGTCGTGCACCTGCACGAGGTAAGTGCGGCGAAGGCGGCCTAAGACCGCAAGTTGTTGCGCGCCAGGAAGTCTTCCGCGATGTCCAGCGGGTTGCGCTTCTCCTCGGTGAACTCGACGTTGAGCCGCGTGAGCTGTTCGGTGGTCAGCGCCGCCGACACGCGGTTCAGCGCCGAGACCTCGCCGGGGGACAGCGTGCCGCGTGCCACCAACGGCACGATGTTCTGCGCCGGGAACATGTTCTTGTCGTCGACCAACGGCACGAAACCGTTCGCGGTGATCGTCGACGACGTGCTGAACAGGTCCGCCACCTGGACTTCGCCGGACTTCAACGCCGCCACCGTCACCGGGCCGCCGGTGTCGGTCGTGCGGATCTCCTTGAACTCGCAGCCGTACAACGACTTGATCTTGTCCTTCCAGCGGCTGCTCCACTGGCCCGGGCCGCCGAACACCAGCTCGCCGCAGCGCTTTCCCAGGTCCGAGAACGTCTTCACGCCGCTCGCCGCCAGCTGCGGGCCGACGACCAGCAAGTCCTTGTCCTCGGCCGGCGCTTGGGCCAGCACCTCGAAACCCGGCGGGATCTTCTGGCGGAGCTGCGCGTAGACGTCCTGCGACGTCGTCGCCTGCGTGTCCTTGTCGAAGTACCGCAACAGGTTCCCGCTGTAGTCCGGCACCACCGACAGCGATTTGTCCTGCAGCGCCTTGACGACGACCTCGCGGCTGCCGACCGGCGGCCGCACGGTGACGTTCGACGCGCCCGCGTTCGTGAGCGCGCCGGCGTAGATCTGGGCCAGCAAAAGGCTTTCGCCGACGTCGGACGCGCCGATGATGATGTCGCCGTTCGACCCGCCCTCGCCGCCGCCCGCCAGGGGGTTGCCGCAGCCGGCCAGCAAGACCAAGGCCGCGGCCAGCAGACCCAGTCGTTTCACGCCGTCACCTTCTTCACCGCCGCCGCGAGCCGGACGCCCCGGGGCACCAACGCCCGGTTCAGCAACGCGAAGAGCACGTCCAGGACGATCGCGAGCAACGTCGTCAGCAGCGCGCCCGCGATCACCTCGGAATAGTCCAAAATGGCCAGTCCGTCGAGCAGGAACCGGCCCAGGCCACCGAGTCCGACGTACGCGGCCACCGCGGCCGTCGCCACGAGCTGCAGCACGGCGTTGCGGATGCCGCCCAGCACGAGCGGCAGCGAGATCGGCACCTCGACCTTCCAGAGCCGCTGCCAGCCGGTCATCCCGACGCCCTCGGCCGCGTCGACCACGCCGTGGTCGGTGGCCTGCAGCCCGGCGTAGGTCCCGGCCAGGATCGGCGGCACGGCCAGCACGACGAGCCCGATGATCGTCGAGGTGACGCTTTCGGTGAACAGCAGGAACAGGAACGTGACGAGCCCCAGCGTCGGCAGCGCGCGGATCGCGTTGCCCGCGCTCACCAAAGCGACGCCGCCGCGTCCGGTGTGGCCGACGAACAGTCCCAACGGGACAGCGATGACCAGCGCGATCACCAGGGACAGCACGACGTAGCCCAAGTGCTCCAGCAACCGCTGCGGGATGCCGTCCGGCCCGGACCAGTGCGCCGGGTCGCCGAACCAGTGGAAGAGGTCGGTGATCATGCGGCAGTCACCCGTTCCCACGGTGTCAGCAGGTTCCGGATCCCCACGAGGACCAGGTCGACGACGAGCGCGAGCAGCAGCGTCAGCACGATGCCGACGACGATCGGCGAGAAGTACTCGCGCTGGAAGCCGTCGGTGAACAGCACGCCGAGGCCGCCGGTGCCGATCAGCGCGCCGACGCTGACCAGGCTGATGTTGCTCACCGACGCCACCCGCACGTCGGCCGCGAGCACCGGCACCGACAGCGGCAGCTCGACGGCGAAGAACTTGCGCAGCGGCTTGTAGCCCACCGCCGTGGCCGCGGCGATCACCGACGGCGGCACCGCGTCCAGCGCGTCGAGCACCGGGCGGACCAGCAGCGCCGTGGTGTAGATCGTCAGCGCGACGACGACGTTGACGCTGTCGAGGATCTTCGACCCGATCAGGCCGGGGATCACGACGAACAGCGCGAGCGACGGGATCGTGTAGAGCAGGTTCGCGAGCACCATGAGGACCTGGCGCACGGGCTGCCAGCGGTGGCCGACCCAGCCCGCCGCGATCGCCAGCACGATGCCGAGCACCAGCGGGAGCAGCGCCAGGTACACGTGGTCGCCCAGGTCGCCGAGGACCTGGACGCGGTTGTTCGCGCTGCTCAGGTACCGCCCGAGCTCGTCGAAAAAGCTCATGACGCCTGCGGCGTGGCCTCGATCACGTCCAGGACCTGCCGGGCGACGACGCCGCCGAGCACGCGGTGGTCTTCGTCGACGACCACGCCGAGGCTGGCCGGGGACGACAGGGCCGCGTCGAGCGCGCCGCGGATCGGGGTGCCGTGGATCCACAGCGAGCCGCCGGCCACGAGGTCCTCTTCGGACAGTGAGCCGTCCACTGTGGAGTTCGGCGCCAGCCAGCCGCGGGGTTGCTTGTCGGTGTTGACGCCGAGCCGCCAGCCGTCGCTCGCGGGCACCGGCGAACCGATCTCGACGAGCTCGATCTCCTTGATCTCGACGCCTTCGGCGGAGAGGAAGGACAGGCCGCGGTAGCCGCGGTCGCGGCCGACGAAGGACGCCACGAAGTCGTCCACCGGGTGCCGCAGCACGTCGGCGGGCGTGCCGTACTGGGCGAGCTTGCCGCCGACGCGCATCACCGCGACCTTGTCGCCGAGCCGGACGGCCTCGTCGATGTCGTGCGTGACGAACACGATGGTCTTGCCGAGCTGCGACTGCAGCCGCAGCAGCTCGTTCTGCAGGTCTTCGCGCACGATCGGGTCGACGGCGGAGAACGGCTCGTCCATCAGCAGCACCGGCGAGTCCGCGGCGAGCGCGCGGGCGACGCCGACGCGCTGCTGCTGGCCGCCCGAAAGCTGCGCCGGGTACCGCTTGCCGAGCTCGGCCGGCAGCCCGATGATCTCGAGCAGCTCGGCGGCCCGCTGGCGCGCCTTCGCCTTGTCCCAGCCCGAAAGCAGCGGCACGGTGGCGATGTTGTCCAGCACCGTCCGATGGGGAAAGAGCCCGGCGTGCTGGATGACGTAGCCGATGCCGCGGCGCAGCAGCGCCGGGTCACCCTCGGCGACGTCCTTACCGTCGAGCAGCACCTGCCCGCCGGTCGGCTCGACCATCCGGTTGATCATCCGCAGCGACGTCGTCTTGCCACAGCCGGACGGGCCGACGAACACGGTGATCGTGCCGTCCTCGACCGTCAGGTTCAGCTTGTCGACGGCGACCGTCCCATCCGGATACTGCTTGGTCACGTCGCGGAATTCGATGGTCACTGCCACTCCCCATGTCCCGGTCGGTTCCGACCGTAGCCGAGTCGGCGGTGGTTGGCACGCTGTTCCGCAGGGTGGTGACTACGCTCAGAGCCCGTGAGCGCACTAGACGACGTCCTCGCCGCGCACGGCGTCGGCGTCCGCCCGCTGTACCGCGTCATCGACCTCCTGCGCACCGGCGACCACGACCTCGGCGAGCTGGTGCGGCTGTCCACGGCGCCGCGGCGCAGCGTGGAGGACGTCCTGACCGCGCTCGGCGACGACCTCGACCGCAGCGGCGACCGGCTGCGGATCGCCCCCGGCGTCGCCGCGTCGTACCTGCGGTACAGCGCCCCCCGCTACGGCGACCCGCTCGACGAGGCCGTCGCGGGGCACGAACTGCTGCCGAAGATCGCCGAGTGGGTGGCCGAGGTGCCCGCGCCGCTGGCCGCGCTCGACCACGTGCAGGCCACGCCGGAAACCGTGCTGCGCCGGGCACTGTGGCTGGACGCGCACTACGACCTCGCCTCGGCGCGGGTGCTCTTCCTCGGCGACCACGACCTGACGTCGCTGGCGGTACGGGCGGTCTGCCCGTCGGCGTCGCTCACGGTCGTCGACCTCGACGAGCGCGTGCTCGCCTACCTGGACGACCGCGGTGAGCGCGGCATCGCGACCGCGCACACGGACCTGCGCGTCGGCCTGCCCCCGGCCTTCACCGGCCGGTTCGACCTGGTGTTCAGCGATCCGCCGTACACGCCCGAAGGCATGGGCCTGTTCGCCACGCGCGGGGTGCAGGCGCTGCGGGAGCCGAGCGAGGGACGGCTGCTGCTGGCCTACGGCTACAGCCCGCGCCACCCGGCGCTGGGCGCGCAGGTGCAGCGGTCGCTGGCCACGCTCGGGCTGACGTACCAGGCGATCCTGCCCGGCTTCAACCGCTACTTCGGCGCGCAGGCGATCGGCAGCGCGGCCGACCTGTACGTCTGCCAGCCGACGGCGAAGGCCAAGAAGGTTCGCGGTGCCAAGGCGATCTACACGCACGGCCCGCAGTCGGTCGAGGCGGCGGGCACGAAGCCGGCGCTGGTGGAGAAGCTGAAGGAGATCGCGGCCGCCGGCGGGCTCGCGCTGGAGTCGCGGCCGGTGGACTGGTCGGGCTCCGGCCCCGAGGGCGACGCGATCGCGATGGACCTCACCGGCGACCCGGGCCCGTGGCTGCTGCGCACGCTGCTGGGCACGAACGCCCGCCGCCTGGCGCTGCTGGTCCCGAACGCGCACCCGGACCTCGCGGACCAGGCGTCGCAGGAGGCGCTCGCTTCACTCGTCCGGGGGAAGTACGCGCTGCGGTACCTGCGCAGTACCCCGGACAACCGGCACGCGGTGGTCGTCGCGGACGCCGTCGAGCACCAGGACGAGGTGCTGACCCGCGCGCACGCCCGGCTGGCGAACGTCTCGCTCGACGTCCCCGAAGACCTCGTGGACCTGCGCCTGGTCGACGTCCCCCGCCACCGCCTCGCCCAGCTCTTGGGTTGAGACCCGCACTTTCACGTGAAAGTGCGGGTTTGCGGCACAAAGCGGCACTTTCATAGGGAAAGTGCCGCTTTGCGGTTCAAAGCGCAGCTTTCCCTATGAAAGTGCCGCCCTCGGGAGCGGCGAGGGTCAGGCTGTGACGCCGTCGGCTTCCGCGGCCTTCGCCACCGCCGCCGCGACCTCCGGGGCCACCCGCGGGTCGAGCGGGCTCGGGACGATGCGGTCCGGGCCCAGGTCGTCGGTCGCGACCGAGACGATCGCCTCGGCGGCCGCCAGCTTCATGTTCTCCGTGATCGCCCGCGCGCCGGAGTCCAGCGCGCCGCGGAAGACGCCCGGGAACGCCAGCACGTTGTTGATCTGGTTCGGGAAGTCGCTGCGGCCGGTGGCCACGATCGACGCGTAGCGCGCCGCGACCTCCGGGTGCACCTCCGGGTCCGGGTTCGACAGCGCGAACACGATGCCGCCGCCGGCCATGCGGCCCAGCAGCGACTCGTCGATCGTCGCGCCGGACAGGCCGAGGAACACGTCCGCGCCTTCGAGCGCCTCGGCGAGCCCGCCGCGCAGGCCCGCCTTGTTCGTCGTCTGCGCCAGGCGCTGCTTGACCGGGTTCAGGCCGTCGCGGCCGTCGTGGATGATGCCGCGCGAGTCGAGGACGGTGACGTCGCCGATGCCGGCTTCCCGCAGGATCTTGGCGCAGGCGACCCCCGCCGCGCCGGCCCCGGAGACGACGACGCGCTGGTCGGCGATCGCGCGGTCGAGCACCAGGTTGGCGCCGCGCAGCGCGGCCAGCGTGACGATGGCCGTGCCGTGCTGGTCGTCGTGCATGACCGGGCAGTCCAGCGCTTCCTTGAGCTTGTCCTCCAGCTCGAAGCACCGCGGCGCGGAAACGTCCTCCAGGTTGACGGCCCCGTAGGACGGCCGCAGCCGCACCAGCGTCTCGACGATCTCGTCGACGTCGGTGGTGTCCAGCACCAGCGGGATCGAGTCGAGCCCGCCGAACGTCTTGAAGAGGACCGACTTGCCCTCCATGACCGGCAGCGACGCGCTCGCGCCGATGTCGCCGAGGCCGAGCACCGCCGTCCCGTCGCTGACCACGACGACCAGCCGGTCCGCCCACGTGTACCGCTTGGCCTTGGCCGCGTCCTCGGCGATCGCGCGGCTCACCTTCGCCACACCCGGGGTGTACGCGATCGAAAGGTCACGCGGGCTGGAGATGGGGCGCGTGGCCGCCACCGAGAGCTTGCCGCCCTCGTGCCCGGTGAAGATCTCTTCGTCGGTGACCGGCGCGACGGCGCCGGTGGGGTCGCTCATGGGGTTTCCTGTCGTCGTTTCCGTCATTCGTCCAGTGGGAATGACGGAACTCGCGGATCGAACGTGTGTCACTGGAATTTCTCCTGGGCCTGCGAGCGGGGGGCCACGGCTACAGGGGACACCGTGGTGATTCCCGGCACGGCAGCCCAGCGCGGTAGCGCCGGCCTGTCGGCGAGGCGTCACGTCGGCCATCGGTGCCGTGGGTCTGGCGATGGCCGCGGACGCGGCGGTCCGATCAGTGTGACAGGTCCGGTCGCGGCATGGACCCCTCGGTGCGGTTGATGTCACACCGAAGCCCCATTCCGGCAATTCCCAAGACGTCTGTCCGGTTTTCTTGGCACCCGATATGATGAAGCCATGCAATTCCGCCGGTTGAGCGTCCCGGACGCCTTCGAGTTCTTCCCCCGGGCGTTCCCCGACGATCGAGGCGTGTTCGTGGCCCCGTTCCAGGAGGAGGCCTTCCGCGCCGCCGTGGGCCACCCGATGCGGCTCGGCCAGTCCAACCACAGCGTGTCCCGGCGCGGCACCATCCGCGGCATCCACTTCGCCGACACCCCGCCCGGCCAGGGCAAGTACATCTACTGCCCGCGCGGGGCGCTGCTCGACGTCGTCGTCGACCTCCGGGTCGGTTCGCCGACCTTCGGCGAGTGGGACGCGGTCCGCCTCGACTCGAGCGAGTACCGCGCCGTGTACGTCGCCGAGGGCCTCGGCCACGGCTTCATCGCGCTCGAGGACGACACGGTGATGGCCTACCTCTGCTCCGAGCCGTACATGCCCACGGGCGAGCACGGCATCAGCCCGCTCGACCCGGCGCTGGACCTGCCGTGGCCTGCCGGGCTCGAGCCGGTCCTCTCCCCCAAGGACCTCGCCGCGCCCACGCTGGCAGAGGCCCGCGAAAGCGGCCTGCTGCCGGTGTACGAGGACTGCGTCGCCTACTACGACAAGCTGCGCTCGACGAACTGAGCCGTCCCCGGCTTCCGCCGCGAAGCCGCTTGCCAAGTTAGTAAGCGCGCATATAGTCTGCCCGCATGGCACTTTACGAGTACGAGCACAGCGAGACGTCCACCGCACCCGCCGCCGCGATCTGGCCGCTCTGGGCCGACACCACCCGCTGGCCGGAGTGGGACGCCGGGGTCCGGTCGGTGGTCGTCGACGGCCCCTTCGCCGTCGGGACCGACGGCACGATGACGATGGACGGGATGCCGCCGATCCCGTTCACCCTCACCGAGGTCACCGAAGGCCGGAGCTTCACCGACGAGACCCGCCTGCCCGACGCGTTCCTGCGGTTCGAGCACGTCCTGACCGACGTCGAGGGCGGCACGCGGATCACCTACCGCGTCACGATCGACGGCCCCGAGGGCTTCGGCCCCCAGGTCACGGAGGACACCCCGGACGCCATGCGCGCGCTGGCCCGGCTGGCTGAGGCAAGCTCACGCGTATGACCACGCCCGAGTCCCGCCTGCCCGGCCCCGAGCGCAGCCCCGGCTTCCTGCTGTGGCGCGTGACGCTGGCCTGGCAGCGGGCGATGCGGGCCGCGCTGGCCCCGCACGAGCTCACGCACGTCCAGTTCGTGCTGCTGACGACCACGTGGTGGCTCACCCGCTCGGGCGAGCCACCGTCGCAGCGGCAGCTCGCCGAGCAGGCGGGCACCGACACGATGATGACCAGCCAGGTCGTCCGGAAGCTCGCCGAACGCGGCCTGCTGGCCCGCACCGACGACCCGGCCGACGCCCGCGCGAAGCGGCTGGAAGTCACCCCGGCCGGCCTGGAACTGGTCGCGAAGGCCCTGAAGGACGTCGAGGCCGCCGACGCGTCCTTCTTCGAGGGCGTCGGCGACGGCTTCACCGAGTCGCTGGCCCGGCTCAGCCCTTGACGTCTTCGGCGAGGACGCGCTCGATGTTGCGCTCGGCCAGCGCCGTGATCGTCACGAACGGGTTGACGCCGGTGCTGCCGGGGATCAGCGAGCCGTCCGTGACGTACAGGTTCCGATAGCCCTTCACCCGGCCGTAGCCGTCGGTCGCCTCGCCGAGCACCAGCCCGCCCAGCGGGTGGTAGGTGAAGCGGTTCTCGAACGTGCGCGTGTCGCCGAACAGGTCGTAGCGGTAGATCGTCTTGTTCGCCCGGTTGACCTTGTCGAACAGCGCCTTCGCGGCGTCGATCGACGGCTGCCCCTGCGACGCCGACCAGCGCAGCTTCGCCGAGTCGCTCGCCGCGTCGTAGGTGAAGTGGCCGCGTTCGGGGTTCTTGGTGATGGCCAGGTACAGGCTGACCCACGTCTCGAGCCCGGCGGGCACCGGCGCGATCTCGGCGAACGCGGGGTGCACCGGGTCAGCCCAGTTGTCGATGCCGAGCGCGGGCATGCCGGACTGCAGGCTGCCGGTGGCGTCCCAGACGTGGTTGGCGCGCCCGAGCATGACGTTGCCGTTGGTGCCCCAGCCGCGCCCGACGGCGTCGTTCAGCTCCGGCAGCCGGCCGGTCTCGCGGGCGCGGACCAGCAGCTCGGTCGAGCCGAGGCTGCCCGCGCCGAGGAACAGGTGCTTCGTGGTGACGTGCCGGGTGCCGAGCACCGTCCCGCGCTCGTCGATCTCGCGCACGACCAGCGCGTACGTCCCGTCGGGCCGGTGGCTGACCTCGCGGACCTCGTGCAGCGCCTGGATCGTCACGTTGCCGGTGCCGAGCGCGGCGGCGAGGTAGGACTTGTCGAGCGAGCGCTTCCCGTGGTTGTTGCCGTAGATGACCTCGGACGCGTCGGCCGAGCGCGGGACCGTGCCCGCCTCCTCGCGCCGCAGGTAGTCCATGTCGTACACGCTGGGCACGAACACCGTGTCGAAGCCGGCCTTGCGGGCGGCCTTCCGCGAGACGCGGGCGTACTTGTAGGAGCGGCAGGTCTCGAACCACGCCGGGTCGACGACGTTGACGCCCAGCTGGGCGCGGGCCCGCGGGAAGTACTTGCCGTACATCGCGTCGGCGTCAACGCCGGGGAGGATCTCCTCGAAGTAGGAGCGCTTCGGCGTCACCGCCATCGCGCCGTTGACCAGCGAACCGCCGCCGACGCCGCGGCCGAGGTACACCGCCATGTCGCCGAAGTTCACCCGATCGAGCACGCCCGCGTAGCGCCCGATGTCGCGGTTGGCGAGGTCGAGCCAGAGGAAGGACGCGAGCGGTGCTTCGGTGCGGTCCTTGAACCACATCGACCGCTCGTCCGGGGTGAGCATCGGGCAGAAGACCTTGCCGTCGGCGCCCGGCGTGCTCCACAGCCGGCCCATCTCGAGCATCAGCGTCGGGATCCCGGCTTCGCCGAGCCGCAACGCCGTCACGGCGGCGCCGTAGCCGGTGCCGATCACCACCGCCGGGACGTGCCCGGGCAGCGTCGCGGCGGCCGCGGGCCGCGTCGACACCGTGGTCAGCCCGAGTGCGGCGGCGGAGTTCAGCGCGGCGAGGCCGAGGAAGCGGCGGCGGGAGAAGGCAGACATGCACCCGATCATGACCCAGTTCAGTGAACGGTGTTAACTATTGGAACAGGTTTCACCCGGTCGAGGGAAATCCTCGGGTCTCCCCTGGGGGCGATCCCGGATGTCGCGGCCGCGCGGTGCGAGCAGGCTCACCGGCATGAAACTTCTCGCACTGGGGGCGGCCGCGGCCGCCGTCGCCGCACTGGGGGTCATGCCCGGGACGGCGTCCGCCGACGAGCTGCCGACGTTCGACTTCACGGACTGCCCGGCACCGCCCGCGAACGCCGACCCGGGCACGTGGCGCTGCGAAGCCTTTGTCTCTCAGGGAAAACTGACGATCGACCGCACCGAGATTCCGCTCGGGGAGGTGCGGCTGACGTTCAGCGAAGGCCGCGTGAACGGCGAGTACGCGCAGGTGTTCGGCGCGCTGCGGCACGCTCCCGCGCCCATCCCCGACCTGGCCGGCGCCACGATCCAGCTGCGCTACGGCGGCTACTCCGACTTCCACAGCGACGACGTGCGCCGCGGCGAGCTCGACGTCTACGCCGTGGTGCGGCACCCGTTGCTGCGCAAGGACTGCGGCATCGGCACGGCCTCGGCGCCGTTGCACACGGTCGTCCACGACGATCCCTCGGTGCCCCCGCGGATCATCTCGGAAAACCCGCGGACGGCGTTCTCCGGCGTCATCGACGCGGACCTGGCCCTGCCGGCGACGCAGGGCTGCGGCCCCCTCGGCAAGCTCGTCGACCGGCGGCTGGGCCTGCCGTCGCCGTCCGGCGAGAACGCGTTCCAGCAAGCGTCCTACGTGCAGTACAAGCCGCTCTAACGCTTCTTCGGCGTCACCCAGATGGTGATCGTCCCGGTGACCACCGGCTTGCCGTCGGAGTCCGAAATGGTCACCGGGACACCCAGCTCGAAGCCCTCGTCGCCGAACTCCGGCAGCTCGGGCAGCGACGCCACCGCGCGCAGGCCGGTTTCCGCCTTGGCGACGTACTGGACGTTCATGCCCTTCGGCAGCCAGCGGTGGGTCGTGGGCACCGTCGCCTCGGCGAGCATGCCCATCGCGATCTCGGCGAGGTTGCAGGCGGCAATCGCGTGGAACGTGCGGATGTGGTTGTAAACACCCCACCACTTCGGCGCGCTGACCTCGCAGTGACCGGGCCGCAGCTCGCGCACCGAGGGCAGCACCGTGCGGAAGTAAGGCACCCGCACGCACATCGCGGCGCTGAACAGCTGTTTCCCGCCCGGTTTCGTGGCCAGCTTGTGCCACAGCGCGAACGTAGGCGTCTCGGACATGGGGTTCTCCTCGGGCTAAGCTACTGCTCAGTAGCAAAGCAGACGACCTGCTCGCGCGCAAACGGCCGGGTATGTTCGGCCGCGTGGCGAACCGTCTCTTCCTCCTCCGGCACGGGCAGACCGAATGGTCGCTGAACGGGCGGCACACCGGCCGCACGGACATCCCGCTGACACCGGCGGGCGAGGGCCAAGCGCTCGCGGCGGGTGGCACGCTCCGCAGCCTGGTCGGCGGGCCGTCGCTGGTGCTGTCGAGCCCGCGCGCCCGCGCGCTGCGGACCGCCGCGCTGGCCGGGCTGCGCGTCGACGAAGTCACCGAAGACCTGGCCGAGTGGGACTACGGCGACTACGAGGGCATCACCACGCCGAAGATCCGCGAGACGGTGCCGGGCTGGACGGTCTGGACCCACCCGAGCCCCGGCGGCGAAAGCGCGGACGACGTCTCCGCGCGTGCGGACCGCGTCCTGACGCGCGCCCGCCGCGCCAGCGAATCGGGCGACGTCATCCTGGTCGGGCACGGGCACTTCAGCCGCGTGCTGGTGGCCCGCTGGCTCGCCATGCCCGCGACCGCCGGCGTCCACTTCGGACTCGACGCGGCCGGCATCGCGGTGCTCGGCGACGAGCGCGGCGAGCCGCAGATCGAACACCTCAACCTGCTGCCCGCCCTGGAGGACTGACGTGCCCGACGACCGCATCCGCCGGATCGGACCCGACGACGTCGAGGCCGCCGTCGCACTGGCCTACGCGCTGGCGGACTACGAGCGCGCGCCCGGCGAGTGCCACCTGACGGCCGAGCAGCTGCGTTCCGCGTTGTTCGGCGAAGCGCCGAAGCTGTTCGGGCACGTGGCCGAGGTGGACGGCGAGATCGTCGGCTTCGCGGTGTGGTTCCTCAACTTCTCCACCTGGCGCGGGGTGCACGGGATCTACCTGGAGGACCTGTTCGTGCTACCCGCGTACCGCGGCTCCGGCCTCGGCAAGGCCCTGCTGGCGGCGCTGGCGGCCGAGTGCGTCGCCAACGGCTACGCGCGGCTCGAGTGGTCGGTCCTGGACTGGAACCCGGCGACGGAGTTCTACAAGGCCCTCGGCGCGGTCCCGATGGACGAGTGGACGGTCAACCGCCTCACCGACGCACCCCTGCGTTCCCTCGCCGCCCAAGCCTGACCCGGTGCCGGGGCTCAGTCCTCTTCGCGGCCTTCGCGCTCGGCACGGCGGCCCGCCATCCCGCCGCGTTCGGCGGCTTCCGTCTCCGTCTCGCCCTCCCGCAGGCCCAGCGCCCACGCGCGGGCCGGGCGGCGGAACAGCAGCGCCAGCGCGGCGATGCCGAACAGCGCCACCGGCACGCCCCACGCCGGCTCGCCGGACGGGCCGAGCAGGTACCAGCCGAGCCCGATCACGATCAGGGCGATCACCACGCCGGGCGAGCGCGCCCACGTCTGACCGAGGACCAGGCCGGCCGACGCGGCCAGGAACGCCAGCGCGACCACGATGAACGTGCCCGACTCGACGAAGACGTTGTTCCCCGGCTGGGCCGGCGACCCCAGGCCGTTCACCAGCACGATCGCCCCGAACACCAGCAGCGCGAGCGACGGCACCGCGGTGACCAAACCGGCCAGCCGGACCTCACGGGGAGCGGGCGAGAGCTTCACTGGGGGGCCTTCCGGAAGGTCTTTTCGCGGGGAGCACAGTGGACTCGACCAGGGCGGGTCACCGTGCGTGAGCTGATTCGATCGTATGCCACCCGGTCGGCCGTTTTCCCGGGACCGTCCGGGCGCTGAGAATTCAAGAGTCGTCGATGAGCGGGCGGTCGGCCCGGGTGCACTTGTCACGACGCGCGGACACCCGCACGTGAAGGAGGGCCGCCCGCCACAGGGTCGCGAAGGTGCTGTTCGCCGGGGTTGCGCCGGTCACCATGCGGGTCCGGAAGGTTCTCGGGCCGCCGGAAGTCACCTACCCTGCGGTGGTGCGCGCAATCCTCGTCGTGAACCCGCAGGCCACCTCGACCACCGCAGGTGGCCGGGACGTGCTGGCGCACGCGCTCGCCAGCCAGGTCAAGCTCGACGTGGTCGAGACGGACTACCGCGGCCACGCGATGGCCGTCGCCCGCTCGGCCGCGCGGGACGGCATCGACCTGGTCGTGGCGCACGGCGGCGACGGCACGGTCAACGAGGTCGTCAACGGCCTGCTGGCCGACGCAGCGACATCCGGGGCTCCGCCCCAGGCCGGGGGCGCCGCCACCGGGACCTCCGCAAGGGGGTGGGGCGACCCGACCCGAATAGGCCGCATCCCCGCCCTGGGCGTCGTGCCCGGCGGCTCGGCCAACGTGTTCGCGCGTGCTCTCGGCATCTCCTCGGACCCGGTCGAAGCCACCCACCAGCTGCTGCACGCGCTGGAGAACGACCGCTCGCGCCGGGTCGGCCTCGGCCTGGCCGACGGGCACTGGTTCACCTTCAACGCCGGCCTCGGCTGGGACGCCGACGTCGTCGGCCGCGTGGCGAAGCGCCGCGGCAAGCAGACGACGGCGGGTCTCTACCTGCGAGCCGCCGTCCGCTCCTACTTCCGGCCGCCGCTGGGTCGTCCGGCGCTCACCATCCGTGTCCCGGGTGAGGAACCCACCGAAGCGCTGACCGCTTTCGTGTCCAACACCGATCCGTGGAGCTACCTGGGCGAGCGGCCGATCCACCTCAACCCGGGTTGCTCGTTCGAGACGGGATTGGGCCTGTTCGCGTTGAACGGTCTGGGGTTGCCCACGGTGTTCAAGCATGTACGCCGTGCTTTGGCTACGAAGAGCAACCAAAACGGCCGGCGTCTCGTGCGTCACGATGACCTGCCGATGATCCGCATCGACGCAGCTGAACCGGTAAACTTCCAGGTGGACGGCGACCTCGTCGGCCAGCGGAACCGAGTGGAGTTTTTCAGCGTGCCGGATGCACTCACCGTAATCGTGTGACGACGGGACAGCTGATCGCCTGCGGCAAAGTGCAATCTGCCGTTCGTCGACGCAGAAGCTCCACTCAGCGCATCAGCCTTCCCCCGGGCGGGCTGTTTCGGAGAGAAACCGCAGGTCAGAAGCGTCGCTCGGCCGGGTGAGCTGACTCACCGATCTTCCGGAAACCCTTGTCGAAAGCGGTGCTTCGTGAAAGCATTCACAAGCACCCAAGAACACGACCGCCATTGACGACTGTGGCGCGGCCCTCCCGCGCCATGTGTAAGGAGCTCACGAACATGGACTGGCGCCACGACGCGGCCTGCCGAGACGAGGACCCCGAGCTGTTCTTCCCGGTGGGAACCAGCGGTCCGGCTCTGTCGCAGGTAGCTCAGGCGAAGGCCGTGTGCCACCGCTGCCCCTCCGCTTCCGACTGCTTGGCCTGGGCTTTGGCCAGCGGCCAGGACGCCGGCGTGTGGGGCGGCATGAGCGAGGACGAGCGACGCGCGCTCAAGCGCCGCCGTACGCACATCGGCACGCGTACCAACGCCTGACATTCTCATAGATCCACCGAACCACCCGAGCCAGGTAGGAATTTCACCCGGCGGGCCTTTTCCGTGCCCACGCCGTCTGGGGTGATACCTACTCAGCTCAAGCTTAACAACCGAGGCGAAACCACCCGGAGACGGGTGTGCTGAAACCTCACCGGGACTTCAAGTCCTCCCGCGAAAACGTTGAACGGCCCGGCACCGAGCTGAACCAGGTGCCGGGCCTTCAGCGTGTTTCCCTCCCGCGATCCGCACCCGATCACGTCGCTGCCGCGGGAATGCCCGGCGCCGCTCGAGTCCAAACGCGACTGTCTACAACCGACGCGAAAGTGGGATGCGCAGCGCCGCTTCGGTTCCCGTCACCCGGGTCGACGACTCCTCCACGCGCACCTTCCGCAGCGAAAGCGAGCCGCGCAGCTCGGACTCCACGAGCGTCCGCACGATCTGCAGCCCCAGACCGTCCGAGCGCTCCAGCGAGAACCCCGCCGGCAAGCCGCGGCCGTTGTCGCGGATCACGACGTCCAGCCAGCGGGCCGAACGCTCCACGATCAGCTCGACCTTGCCCGAGCGGCCGGCCGGGAACGCGTGCTCGATGGCGTTCTGGACCAGCTCGGCGAGCACCATCACGAGCGGCGTCGCGATCTCCGCGACGACCACCCCGAACGAGCCCGTGCGCTTCAGCCCGACCTGCGACTCCGCCGTGGCGACCTCGCCGACCATCGGCAGCACGTTGTCGAGCAGCTGGTCGAGGTCGACGCGTTCGTCCACCGAGATCGACAGCGCCTCGTGCACCAGCGCGATCGACGTCACCCGGCGCACCGACTCGGCCAGCGCGAGCCGCGCCTCCTCCGACGACGTCCGGCGGGACTGCAGGCGCAGCAGCGCGGCCACCGTCTGCAGGTTGTTCTTCACCCGGTGGTGGATCTCGCGGATCGTCGCGTCCTTCGACAGCAGCGCGCGGTCGCGCCGCTTCACCTCGGTGACGTCGCGGACCAGCACCAGCGCGCCCGCCGCCTGCCCGGCCGGGCGCAGCGGCAGCGCGCGGAACAGCACCACGGCGCCGCGCCGGGAATCGGCCTCCGTGCGGCTCGACGGCTTCCCGTCGAGCGCCTCGATGATCCGGTGCGACACCTCGGTCGCGTCGAACGGGTCGCGGATCAGGGAGCGCGTCAGCGGCGCCAGCCGGGTGCCGACCAGGTCGGATTCGTGCCCCATCCGGTGGTAGGCGGACAGGCCGTTCGGGCTGGCGAAGACGACCGTGCCGCTCGAGTCGAGCCGGATCAGCCCGTCCCCGACCCGGGGCGAGGTGTGCGTGTCGGTCGCGTTCGTGCCGTTCGGCGGGAACGTGCCGTCGACGATCATCTGGCACAGGTCGCCGGCGCTGCCCAGGTACGCGATTTCCAGCGGGCTGGGTACGCGCGGCGCGGCCAGGTTGGTCTCGCGGCTCATCACGGCGACGACCTCGTCGTGGAAGCGCACCGGGATGGCCTCGCGGCGCATCGGCAGGTCGCGGTACCAGTGCGGGTCCTCTTCGCGGCAGATCCGCACCTCGCGCATGGCCTTGGCCAGCTGCGGGTGCTCCTCCACCGTGAACCGGGTGCCGACGACGTCCTCTGGGTGCGCGGTGGGCGCCGTCGTCGGCCGCGCGTGCGCGACGCAGACGAAGTCGCCGCCGTCCGGCTGCAGCTCCTCGGTCACCGGGACCCAGAGCAGGAAGTCCGCGAAGGACAGGTCGGCCAGCAGCTGCCACTCGGCGACGACGGTCTGGAGGTGGTCCGCCGCCGCCCCGGGGAGGCCGGTGTTGTCGGCGAGCAGTTCGGCGAGCGTCGACACGGTTACTCGACCGTCCCGAGGACGTCGCCCTGCTGGACCCGGTCACCCTTGGCGACGACGAGGCTGGTCAGCGTGCCGGCCTTTTCGCTCACGGCGGGCAGCTCCATCTTCATCGACTCCAGGATCAGGACGGTGTCACCGGCGTTCAGCGCGGTGCCGGGCGCCGCGACGACCTCGAGCACGGTGCCGACCATCTCCGCGCGGATCTCGGCCATCGCCACCCCTCCTCGTGCTCGCCCGACCACCCCATCCAACCAGAACGGGACGTCATGACACACTTGAGAGGTTGACCAGCTTTGACGACGAGGAGTGAACATGTCGAAGCGCGCCCGCAAGCGTCGCAGCCGGAAGAAGAACAGCGCGAACCACGGCGGTAAGCCCAACTCCTGAACCCGGCGTCGGCACGCAAAAGGCCCCCACACCGAAGTGCGGGGGCCTTTGTCGTGCTCGGGCGCTATTCGGAGCGCTGCTCGACGGTGATCTCGGTGCGTTCCACCGTCACACCGCCGCGGGAGGCGACGGTCTGGCGGATCGACGCGCGCAGCCTGGTCTTCAAGTCGGCGGGTGCGTGGTCACCGCCGCACTTGCGGGCCAGCAGCTGCTTGATGTGCTCGTCGATGCCGTACTCCTCGAGGCACGGCGGGCAGTCCTCGATGTGGGCGCGCAACGCGGCGTCCCGCTCGGCACTGCACTCGCGGTCGAGCAGCAGGTAGATGTCGGCGAGCGCCTCTTCGCAGCGGACCTTGTCGGACGCGCCCTCGCACATGTCGTTCATCGCCCGGCCACCTCTTCCTTGGCACCCCGGATGAAACCGCGTTCCCGCGCGACGTCGGCGAGCAGGTCGCGCAGCTGGGCGCGGCCGCGGTGGAGGCGGGACATCACGGTGCCGATGGGGGTGTCCATGATCTCGGCGATCTCCTTGTACGCGAAGCCCTCGACGTCGGCCAGGTAGACGGCCAGCCGGAACTCCTCGGGCAGCTTCTGCAGCGCGGCCTTGACGTCGGTGTCGGGGAGGTTGTCCATCGCCTCGACCTCGGCCGACCGCAGCCCGCTGGAGGTGTGGCTCTCCGCCTTGGCGATCTGCCAGTCGGTGATCTCCTCGGTGGGCTGCTGCACCGGCTGCCGCTGCCGCTTCCGGTAGCCGTTGATGTAGGTGTTGGTCAGGATGCGGTACATCCAGGCCTTGAGGTTCGTGCCGGCCTTGAAGGACGCGAAGGCGGCGTAGGCCTTCAGGTAGGTCTCCTGGACCAGGTCCTCGGCGTCAGCGGGGTTGCGGGTCATCCGCATCGCGGCCGAGTACAGCTGGTCGAGCAGCGGCATGGCGTCCCGTTCGAAGCGCTCGGCGCGCTCGGCCTCGGTCGCTTCCTCCGGCGCTGAGTTCTGCGTGCTCGGCAAACCGTTCCCTTCCCGCTCGGCGTCGATGCGCGTGCGCGCATACGGCAGACCCGAGTTTACGCGGGGACCGGGCACGCCGCGGTTCGCCGGTGCCTGGGGACGACGACGGCTGCGAGAGCGTGTGGTGGCGAGCGTTGGTGTCACGTCCCGTACAACCGTCCGGGGCGGGCGGGCATTCCCTAGACTTCCGGCCCATGGCTGGCAAGGGCACCCCGGCGACGGCGTTGTTGGGCAAGCAGAAGGTGGCGCACACGCTGCACGCGTACGACCACGACCCGCGCGCGGAGTCGTACGGCCTGGAGGCGGTGGAGGCCCTCGGCCTGGACCGGGCGAGGGTGTTCAAGACCCTGGTCGCCGAGGTCGACGGCCGGTTGGTGGTCGGCGTGGTCCCGGTCACGGGCCAGCTCGACTTGAAGGCGCTGGCGGCGGCGTCGGGCGGCAAGAAGGCGAAGATGGCCGACCCGGCGGCGGCCCAGCGGGCGACGGGGTACGTGCTGGGCGGGATCTCGCCGCTGGGCCACCGGAGCCGGCTCCCGGTGGTGATCGACGCTTCGGCACCGACGTTCGAGACGGTGTTCTGTTCGGCGGGGCGGCGGGGACTCGAGGTGGAGCTGGCGCCGTCGGAACTGATCCGGCTGACGGGTGCGGTGGTGGCGCCGATCGCGGCCTGACCAGCGGGTTCAGGCCAGGATCAAGCCCACCGCGCCGGCCAGCATCGCCCGGGTCACGAAGCGGTATTTGCGGTGGGCCGCCTTCGAAAGGGCCCAGATGTGCTGGGCGAGGTTCTCGGCCAGGCGATCGGGGTCACCGAGGATCGCCTGCGCGGCCGTCCGGTAGTCCCCGGCCGACGTGAAGGCGGCGATGGTCCCGTAGTGGGCGATGGAACGGGTTTTCAGCCACTTCGCCCGTGGAACCACCGTCCAGATGGCCAGGAGAACGCAGCGTGCGCCACAGGTCGTCGTGCACAGCGTCGTGTCCCACGCTGGGAGCTGACGGACCGGACCTGCGGGTTCAGGCCAGCGGGCGCAGCACCCGCGACAGCCACTCCGTCGCCGCCCGCGAGACGCCCTCCAGGTCCTTCGACAGGCTGTGGTCACCCTCGACCACCACGATCTCGTGGTGCGGCCCCGCCGAGGGACGCCCGAACGGGTCGTTCTCCCCCTGCACCACCAGCACCGGGACCTCGACCGCGTCCAGTTCCGGCTGGCGCGTCTTCTCCGGCTTGCCCGGTGGGTGCTCCGGGAACGCCAGGCACAGCACCGCCACCGCCTGGCCCTGCGCGGCCGTCCGGCACGCCACCCGTGCGCCCGACGACCGCCCGCCGAACACGAACGGGAGGGCGTCGAAGCGCTCCGAGAGGTCGTCCGCGATCGTCAGCCACGCCGTGTCCAGCTGGTTCGCCGGGGCCGGGGCGCGGCGGCCCGCCACCCGGTACGGCTGCTCGACCAGCGCCACGTGGACGCCGGCCGCCTGGGCCGCGCGCGTCACCGCCACGAGGTCCTTCGCGCCGAGGCCGCCGCCTGCGCCGTGGCCGAGCATCAGCACCGCCTCGCCCTCCTCGGCGCAGTGCAGGTACGCCCGCGCCGGGCCGTAGGCGGTGCCGATCTCGAGGGCCGTCATGAGAAGAGGGTGCCCTCGTGCGCCGGGTCGACGCGCTCCAGCAGCTCGGGCCCGTTGTTGCGGACGTTGTTGACCTTGGTCGAGATCGGCCGCAGCTCCAGCGACGCGACGATGTCGTCCGGCGTCGGCACCAGCAGGTCCTTAACGTCCTCGCGGTCGGGGTCGAGCCAGCCGTCCCAGTGCGACTTCGGCACGATCAGCGGCATCCGGTGGTGGACGTCGGTGAGCTGCCCGGCCGCGTCGGTCGTGATGATCGAGAACGTGATCAGCGGCGCCGCGTCCTTGTCGTCCTTCGGGTGCCAGCTCTCCCAGATCCCGCCGAACGCGATCGACGAGTCGTCCGGGGCCGTCATGTAGAACGGCTCCTTCTCCTTGCCCGTGCGGCGCCACTCGAACCAGCCGTCGGCGGGCACCAGGCAGCGGCGGGACACCAGCGCGCGGCGGAAAGCGGGCTTCTCGGCGGCGGTCTCGGCGCGCGTGTTGATCATCCGCGAGCCGACCGACGGGTCCTTGGCCCAGAACGGCACCAGGCCCCACTTCATGATCCGCAGCGAACGCTCGGCGGGCTCGTCCTCGAGGACCTGGCCGTCTTCGTCACGCGGGTGCCGCTGCACGACCGTGACGACGTTCTTCGTCGGCGCGACGTTGTGGTCCGCGCGCGCGTGGCCTTCGGTGAGGTCGATCGCCTCGAACTCCTCGATCAGCTTCGCCGGGTCCTTCGTGGCGGCGTAGCGGCCGCACATGCGCCTACCTCCTCGTGCCGGCTGCATCCGGGACGCCATCGTTACACGCAGGCCAGGGCCGTGGCGAGCGACGTGGGATCATTCGGGTGGGCACCGGTGCACGAGAGGACGAAGGTTTGGCGCGCAACGACTGGAGCAAGCTGGACGAGTCCGACGTCCGCGTGCGTCCGAGCAAGGGCACCCGCCCCCGCAGCAAGCGCCGTCCCGAGCACGCCGACGCCGTCTCCGCGATGGTCATCGGCAAGGACCGCGGGCGCTGGACCTGCGCGATCGACGCCGACCCCGAACGGGTGATCACCGCGATGCGCGCCCGCGAGATGGGCCGGACACCGGTGGTCGTCGGCGACCTCGTCGCCGTGGTCGGGGACGTCTCCGGCAAGCCCGACACCCTCGCGCGGATCGTCCGGGTCGACGAGCGCACCAGCTCGCTGCTGCGCACGGCCGACGACACCGACCCGTACGAGCGGCTGGTCGTCGCCAACGCCGAACGCCTGCTGATCGTCACCGCGCTGGCCGACCCGCCGCCGCGCACCGGCTTCATCGACCGCTGCCTGGTCGCCTGCTACGCCGGCGGCGTCGAGCCGGTGCTGTGCCTGACCAAGGCCGACCTGGCCAGCCCGGACGAGCTGCTGGCCGGGTACGCGGGGCTCGACGTCCCGGTGATCGTCAGCCGCTTCGACGAGCAGCCCGAGGGCCTCGACGAGCTGCTGAAAGACCGCGTGACGGCGCTCGTCGGACACTCCGGGGTCGGCAAGTCGACATTGGTCAACCGGCTGGTACCCGCCGCCGGGCTGGCCGTCGGCGTGGTCAGCTCGGTCGGCAAGGGGCGGCACACGTCCGTGGCGGCGGTGGCGCTGCCGCTCCAGAACGGCGGCTGGGTGATCGACACGCCCGGCGTGCGCTCGTTCGGGCTGGCCCACGTCACCGCGGACGACATCGTCGACGCCTTCGAGGAGTTCGCCGCGGCCGCCGAGGAGTGCCCGTCGGGCTGCGGGCACCTCGGCCCGCCCGAGGACCCCGGCTGCGCGCTCGACGACGTCGTCACCGACGGCACGGCGAGCGCCGAGCGGCTCGCGTCGCTGCGGCGCCTGCTGGCCTCGCGGGGCGGCCACGACGTGACCCGGCCCACGGAGTCCTGAGGCAACCGGGAACCGAACGCGGATCGTCACCGTCACAGAGGTAATGATTCGCCCGTTCGGGCGATATGCCCAGCGGAAGATCCGATCCTGAGGGGATGTACATGCGCAAGACCACCCTGGTCGCGGCCGGTGCCGCGCTGGTTCTGACGCTGACGGCGTGCAGCGGCAACTCCACCACGGGCACCGCCGCCCCGGCCGGCGAGCAGTCGCAGTCCGGTGGCAGCAGCAGCGGCCTCGCTTCGCCGTTCACCGACGCGTTCCAGCTGGCGTCGGCGTCGAGGCAGGGCACCGAGAAGTCCAAGTCGGCGAAGTTCACCATGGAGGGCTCCGCCGCCGGCCAGACCATGAGCGCCACCGGCGCGATGGCCTTCGACGGCGCGAACACGAAGTTCTCGATGACGAGCACCGCGGCCGGCCAGACCACCGAGATGCGCATGGTCGACAAGGTCATGTACCTCAAGCTGCCCGCCGACCAGCAGAAGCAGATGGGCACCGACAAGGCGTGGGCCAAGATCTCGGCCGACGGCACCGACCCGATCTCGCAGGCGATGGGGAGCGCGCTCTCGCAGTCGGCGGAGCAGAGCGACCCGAGCAAGATCCTGGAGCAGGTCTCCAAGGCGGGCCGGATCATCTCGTCCGACCAGACCGAGCTGAACGGCGAGCAGGTCAACCACTACAAGGTCGAGCTCGACGTGGCCAAGGCCATCGACCAGTTCACCGGCCAGGTCCCGGCCGCCGCGCGCGACCAGATCAACGAGAAGCTCAAGGGCAAGGACCTCAAGATCCCGGCCGAGCTGTGGCTGAACAAGGACAATCTGCCGGTGCAGGTCACCATGGACCAGGGCGCGATGATGCAGGCGCTGGGCGCGCCGGCCGGCGACGCGAAGTTCACGATGAAGTACAGCGACTGGGGCACCCAGGTCGACGTGACGGCCCCGCCGGCCGAGCAGGTCGTCGACCTCGGCGAGCTGATGAAGAAGGCCGGTCGCTGACCGGAAAACTCTGAGTAGCAGCGGCTCCCCCGAACGGGTTCGGGGGAGCCGCTGTGTTTTTGTTGGCGCCATGCGCAAAGCCGCCGTGGTGCTGCTGGTCGTCCTGCTCTCCGGCTGCTCCGGTTCGCCACCCCCGGCCGCGTTCACCGACGCGCGGGCACTGGCCGACGCCGCGACGGCGGCCACCACGAGCGGCGGCTCGGCGAAGTTCGCCGCGGACGTCGCCGTCGGCTCGGTCCGGTCGAAGGGCCAGGGCCAGGCGCGCTTCGGTGCGGGCGGGATGTCCCAGGTGATGACGACCGACTTCCTCGGCGAGCCGCTGGAGCTGCGCCTGGTGGCCGGCAAGCTGTACGCGAAGGTGCCGGAGGGTTCGCGCGACGAGGTCGGCGCGGACAAGCCGTGGGTGCTGGTCGCGGCGGACGGCAGCGACCCGTTCTCCCAGGTGCTCGGCGGCAGCCTGACGCAGCTGGCGGCGCAGAACGACCCGGCGCACACCCTGGGCGAGATCCGGACGGCGGGCACGATCGTCTCGTCGGAACGCACGCAGCTCGACGGCGTGGCGGCGGAGCACTACCGCGTCGACCTGGACCTGGCCCGCCTGGGCACGGACCTGCCCGCGGGCCTGCCCCCGGAGTCGGCGGGCCGGCTCGGCAAGTTCCTGGTGGAGCTGTGGCTCGACGACACCCACCGGCCGCTCCGGATCGTCCTGGACCTGACCCCGATCCTGCCGGGCTCCGAGGCCCGCATCACCACGCGCTATTCGGACTGGGGCACGCCTGTCGACATCCAGCCGCCGCCCCCGGGCGAAGTGGGGTAGTCACGTTTCGGCTCGCTGCCTCGTCCGTTCTCCGACGAAGGGAGAAGGACATGCGGGTGCTGGTGATCGGGGCGACGGGTGTGCTGGGCAGGCCGGCGGTGACGCGGCTGCTGGCCGGCGGCCATGAGGTGAGCGGTCTGGCCAGTGCGGCTTCGCGCGTGCCGGCGGTGTCGGCGACGGGTGCCCGGCCGGTGGAAGGCGACTTGTTCTCGGCCGATTCGCTGGTCGCGGCGTTGCGCGGCCACGACGCGGTCGTGAACCTGGCGACGCGGATTCCGGCGAAGGTGACGAGCAAGGCGGCGTGGGCGCTGAACGACCAGGTCCGCCGTGCGGGGAGCGCGGCTCTGGCGGCGGCGGTCCGGCAGGTCGAAGAGGTGCGGATCGTGGTCCAGGAGGGGATCTCGTTCGTGTACGCCGACGGGGGTTCGGCGCTGCTGACGGAGGAGGCTCCGCTGCGTCCGGGCGTGGTTACGGCGTCTTCGGTCGAGGCGCACTCGAACGTGGCGGCGTTGACGGACCGCACGGTGGTGCGGCTTCGGATCGGCACGCTGCTGGGTCCGGACCCGATGACGTCGGCCCTGCTCGCGGCCGCCCGCCGAGGTGGGCCACTGATCATGGGCGCACGCACGGACTGGACGACGGCGATCCACCCATCGGACGCGGCCGCGGCCGCGGTGGCGGCGTTGGAGGCGCCCTCGGGGGTTTACAACGTGGGCGCGCCACCGTTGCTGAAGGCCGATCTGGGCGCGGCGATGGCCGCGGCGGCCGGGGTGCGCCGGGCGCGGGCGTTGCCCAAGTGGCTGGTGTCGCGGATCCCGCTGGCGGAGCCGATGGGGCGCTCGCAGCGGGTGGATTCCACGAAGCTGGTGGACGCGACCGGCTGGAAGTGCGAACGCCCGGTGCCGGGCCCGGACTGGTTCACCGAGGACTGATCCCCGAGTTGTCCACAGGTGAACCCACCTGTGGACACTCAGAGCAGCTCCAGCAAGAACGGCAGTTCCTGCGGCGCGTACCAAGCCAGCTCGTGATCCTCGGCATCGCCCAAAGTGAACTCCGCGTCCGGGTCCCCCAGGTCCGCCGCGTCGATCACCGCGGCCGCCGCCGACACCGCTTCGGCGGCCTCCGGGGCGTCCACGTGGATCGCCGCCACCGCCGACAGCGGGATCGGGCCGCCGATGCGGACCACCGGGGCGTCCAGGTCCGGACGCAAAGTCAGCCCCTCGACGTCCGCCGAAATCACCACCCGGCGGGGTTCGCCCTTCTCCTCCGCCGCGATCAGGCGCAGGGAGGCGCGGGCCGCGTCCAGCAGGGCCGCGTACTCCAGCTCCTCGTCGGACCCGCTCACGTACGCCTCGCGCAACGCCGGCGTCAGCGCGAACGCCGTTCCGCTGCGGGCGCGGAACTCGCCCGACGACTCGAGGTCGCGAAGCATCGCGATCGTCGCAGGCAGATAGACCCTCACCAGTGCGCACCCTTCAGCTCTTCCAAGGATTCTTCGATCATCCCGGCCAGCAGGTCGACGTCGAAGGCGGCCTTGCGGTCGCCGTTCAGTCCGAAGTAGACGCCGCCGTGGTAGGACGTCACCCCGATCGCCAGCGCCTGGGTGCGCATCAGCGGCATCACCGGGAACATCTCGACCAGTCTGGCCTCTCCCGCGTACATCGGCACCTGCGGGCCCGGCGAATTGGTCACCATGACGTTGAAGATGCGCCCCGACAGCGACCCCGCCGCTCGCGCGCCGAGCGAATGGAGCGTAGCCGGGGCGAAGCCGCCGACCTTGAGCAGGCCGCGCGCCGCCACCGAACGGCCCGAGTCCAGGTGCTCGGCCATCGCGTGGCCGATGTGCTGCAGGCGCAGCACCGGGTTCGGCTCGCCGACCGGCAGGTCGACCAGGTACGCGGCCACCTGGTTGCCGATCAGCGCCGGCGTCGAGAACTCGGCCGTCTCCGCGTCGCGGACCGCCAGCGGCACCAGCGCGCGGATCGTCGTGTGCGGGGTCAGCGGCTCCTCGCGCGAAAGCAGCCATTCGCGCAGCGCGCCCGTGATCGCCGCGAGGACGACGTCGTTGACCGTGCCGCCGTGCGCCGCGCGGATCTTGCGGTAGTCCTCCAGCCGCGTCCGGACCACGGAGAACACGCGGCCGCCGGACACCCGGACGTTCAGCGGGCCGGTCGGCGCCGGCCGCACCAGCGTGCGCAGCGTCGACGCCACGCCGCCGACCGTCTCGGCGAACTTGCCCGCCGCCGCGAACGCGTCGTTCGCCGCCGAGCGGACGTTCTCGACGACCTCGCCCGGCCGCTGGACGCCCTCGCTGACCGCGTCCAGCACCAGTTGCGTGCGGCTCGGCTCGCGCCGCGGCGTCCAGATGTCCTCGAACGGCTCCGGCTCGGCCGGCGTCGGGTCGAGGATGAGCTGGCCGAGCTCGATCGTGCCGACACCGTCCACAACGGACTGGTGGGTCTTCGTCACCAGCGCGATGCGGTCGCCGGCCAGCCCCTCGATGAAGTACGCCTCCCAGAGCGGCCGCTCCGGCGCCAGCCGCCGCGACATCAGCCGCGCGACCAGGTCGAACAGCTGCTCGTCGCTGCCCGGCTGCGGGAGCGCCGAGCGCCGGACGTGGTAGTTGAGGTCGAAGTCGACGTCGTCCACCCACACCGGCCGCGCGAGGTGGCCCGGCACCTCGGCCACGCGCTGCCGGTAGCGCGGCAGGTACGCCAGCCGCGCGCCGATGAGGTCGAGCAGCTGCGCGTAGCCGAACCCGGACCGGGGCCGCTCGAAGATCGCCACCCCGCCGACGTGCATCGGCGTCGCGTGGTCCTCGACGTAGAGGAACGAGGCGTCCAGCGCGGAAAGGCGGTCGGGCATGGGCCGATCCTTACACAATGCGAGACTGCCGGGTGTGGGTGATGAGTCGACGATCTCGCCGAAGGACCGCTTCCTGACCGTGTACGGCCGCAAGCCGGTGCTCGAAGCGCTGGCGGACGACGGCCTGCGGGTGGACAAGGTGATCCTCGCCGACACCGCCCGCGGTCCGGGCGCGGCCGAGATCCAGCGCGCCGCGAAGGACGCCGGCGTGCCGGTGCAGCGCGCCAGCGCGCACCGGGTCAAGGTGCTCGCCGGCAACGGCAAGCAGGACCAGGGCGTGCTCGCCGACGTCGTCGCGCCGCGGATGCGCGCGCTTTCCGCGGCGCTGGCCGACCGGCGGCCGCCGTCGCGGGTGCTGCTGCTGGACGGCATCACCACCCCGGCGAACGTCGGCATGATCCTGCGGACGGCGACCGCCGCCGGGCTCGAGGGCGTGATCGTGCCGCGCCGCGGCGTCGCGGCGCTGGACCCGCTGGTGGTCAAGGCTTCGGCCGGGGTCGCGTTCCGCGCCCCGGTGCTGCGCTGCGGCTCCGCGCGCGAAGCGGCGGAGCTGCTCACCGAAGCCGGCTACGCGCTCTACGCACTCGGCGCTTCGGCGCGCACCACGGTGTTCGACGTCGACCTGCCGCAGCGCGCGGCGTTCGTCCTCGGCGGCGAGACGGCCGGCGTCGGCGGAGAAGTCGGCGAGCTCGTCACGGAATGGGTGTCGATTCCCATGCCCGGTGACGTCGAGTCGCTGAACGTCTCGGCCGCCGCGGCGGTCTTGTCATTCGAATTGGTGCGCCGCACCCGCTGACTACTCAGCCGTCCGGGAACAACACGTTCAGTTCGGAGAGCGTCTCTTCGACCGACCGGTGGTGCACGCCGACCATGCCCGCCTGCACGGCGCCGCGGATGTTCGTCGCGGAGTCGTCGACGAACGCGCAGCGCACGGCGGGCAGGCCGAGGCGGTCCGCCGCGATCAGGTAGACCGCCGGGTCCGGCTTGGCCACCCCGACCTCGCCGGAAAACACCAGGGCGTCGAAGTAGTCGAACATCGTGTTCTTGACCTCGGCCGACGCCCCGGGGGCGTTCGACAGGAGCGCGGTGCGGACGCCTCGCTCGCGCGCGGCCGCCAGGTAGTCGTAGAACCGGCCGGCATCGGGGTCGGTGAGAACTCCGGCGAAATCGACCAATAGCCCTTTCAGCACCCGGCACACCATAGCCGGGCGGCAACCCGCTGTCTCGCATAGCGCAACACTGCCGAGGATTCCTCCGCTTCGGCGGATCTCGCCCGGATTGTGCGATTCCCGTCGCCTTTCCGGCCCGTTCCCGCCTCTAAGCGGCGGAGGTGGGGAAATGCCGAGTCCAGGAGGGGACGAAATGATCGAGGAACACCGCCTGCGAACGCTCATCCACTGCGAAGCCGCCAGGAGGGCGGACCCGCCGCCGTCGGTGACACCGCTGGAACACCGCCGCGGCGGCGCCCGGTGCCCGGCGCCCCGGCAGCTCGAAGCGAGCGAGGTGGGCCGCGTGCTGACCATGCTGCTGGAGGCGTACGACGGCCGCCGCCCGGCGACGCAGGTGCGCGCGCTGGTGGCGCCGGAGGTGTACGCGGGGTTCAGCGGTCCCAGTAGGACACGGCCGCGCCACCGGACGCAGACGATCCACACGTGCACCCCGGCCCCGGACGTGATCGAGGCGTGCGCCCGGGTCGAGGCGGACGGCCGGTCGTTCGCTCTGGCGGCCCGGTTCACGCGGACGCCGACGGGGTGGCGGTGCGTGCGCTTCGCGTTGTTGAAGCCGCAGCACCCGGGCACGCCGCTTCGCCGGGCGGCGTGAGCGAGGTGGGGGCGGCACGGTCACCGCCGGGGTGATGGGGTGCGGCGGGGTGGGCGTGCGTGGGTGATGAGCCGGATTCGGACTCGGCTCACCACTCGCGAGCCGTCTGCCGGACCGGGCCGGCGGGACAAGCAGGCACCGGCCAACTCGCCCCGCGGACGGTCACTCGGCCGCGGCGGCGTAGGCCGCTTCGCCGGGCGCCGTGAGCGAGGTGGGCGCGGCACAGTCACCGTCGAGGTGATGAGTGCGGCGGGGTGGGCGGGGCTGGGTGGCGGGTCGGGTTCGGACTCGGCTCACCACTCACGAGCCGTCTGCCGGGCCGGCGGGACAAGCAGGCACCGGCCAACTCGCCCCGCGGACGGCCGCTCGGCCGCGGCGCAGGCCGCTTAGCCGGGCGCCGTGAGCGAGGTGGGGGCGGCACGGTCACCGCCGGGGTGATGGGTGCGGCGGGACTGGGTGGCGGGTCGGGTTCGGACTCGGCTCACCACCCACGAGCCGCCTACCGAGCCGGGCCTGCGAGACAAGCAGGCCCGGCCAGCTCGCCCTGCGGGTGGAACCGCGCGGTGGCCTTCAGAGCGCGACCGGCAGTGTCGCCAAGCCGCGCAGGGTCGTCGTCGGGTTCCACTCCGGCGTGCCCGCCAGCCTCAAGTCCGGGAGCCGCCGGGCCAGTTCGTGGAACACGATGCGGCCCTCCAGCCTCGCCAGCGGGGCGCCCAAGCAGAAGTGGATTCCCTGGCCGAACGCCAAGTGACGGGCCGTCGGCCGGGCTGGGTCGAAGTCGTCCGGATCGGGGCTCGCCGCCGGGTCGCGGTTGGCCGCGCCCAGCACGATGATCACCTGGCTGCCCGCGGGGATCCGCACCTCGCCGAGCGTCGTGTCGCGGAGGGCCGTGCGGGCCGTCAGCTGGACCGGTGAGTCGTAGCGCAGCACCTCCTCCACCACCCGGTCCGGCGCGGCCGCCGCGGCTCGCACACCGTCCTGGTGGTTCAGGAGCGCCAGCACGCCGTTGCCGATGAGGTTCGTCGTCGTCTCGTGGCCCGCGATCAGCAGCAGCGTGAGCGTCACCAGCAACTCGCCCTCGGAGAGGACGTCACCCGCGTCGGAAACCGCCACCAGTGCCGACAGCAGGTCCTCCCCCGGCTCGGATCGGCGCCGGGCCGCCAGCTCGCGGAAGTAGCCGACGAACGACTGCCGCGCCTTCACCGCCGGCTCGATCGTGTCCGGGTGCTGCAGGAACGGCGGGTCCAGGGCCCTGGCCATCGCGTGCGACCACGCCGCGAACTGCTCGCGGTCGTCCAGCGGGACGCCCAGCAGCTCCGCGATCACCTCCACCGGCAACGGCTTCGCGAGCGACGTCATCAGGTCGAACGAGCTGCCGACGCCGTCGAGGAGCGACGCTGTGAGCGCCTCGATCCGCGGCGCCAGCTGCTCCACCATCCGCGGCGTGAACGCTTTCGCCACCAGGCGCCGCAGCCGCGTGTGGTCGGGCGGGTTCAGCGAAAGAAACGCCCGGACCACGCGTCCTGACTCGTCGACCGGCTGGTCCGGGAGGCGGTCCGCCGGGTCCAGGTACTCGGGTTCCGGGTGACCGAACGCCGGGTCGCGCAGCACCTGCGTGGCTTCCGCGATGCCGCTGACGGCGAACATCTGCGGCGCCAGCGCCGCGACCGGCCACCGCGAGCGCCACCGCCCGTAGCCCGGGTACGGGTCAGGCCGGCGATCGGCGCCGAACAGCGCGAAGAACTCCTGCGGCTCCGCCGCGACCTGCGTCATGACAACCCCCGTTCACGACACCGGGGCGCGTGGCTGAGCCACGCGCCCCGGTGTGCCCGCCCACGTCAGCGACGCGGGCCCTTCTTGCCCTTCTTCTGCGCGTCGCGCTGCGCGGCGCGGCGATCCCGGCGGGTGCCCCCGCCGCCGCCCGCGGCCTGCGCGCCGCCCTCGGCGTGGGACTCGACCTCGCCGTCCTCACCCGGACCGGACAGCGTCACCCCCGGCTGCTGGCCACCGCCGCCGAGGCCCTTGCCGCGCAGGGCGGCCGGGACGGACTCGGTGTCGGTCGTCGGCGGCTGCGGCGGCGCCGGCCGCGCGTGCCGGCCTTCGGCCGCCTGGCCGTTGCCGGCGGCGACGCCCGTCGGCAGCGCCGCGGCTTCCTCCGCCGGCGGCGCCTCGGCCCGCTCGACCTGCAGGTTGAACAGGAAGCCGACGGCCTCCTCCTTCAGCGAGTCGAGCATCGCGCGGAACATGTCGAAGCCCTCGCGCTGGTACTCGATCAGCGGGTCGCGCTGCGCGAGCGCCCGCATGCCGATGCCCTGCTTGAGGTAGTCCATCTCGTACAGGTGCTCGCGCCACTTGCGGTCGAGGACCGTCAGCATCACCTGGTGCTCCAGGGTCCGCATGCCGTCCGGCCCGACGAGCGCGTTGATCTCCGCTTCGCGCTTGTCGTAGGCGTTGCGGGCGTCCTGGACCAGCGCCTCGCGCAGGGTGGCCTCGTCGAGGTCGCCGTCCTCCATGAGGTCGTCCCAGTCGACGCTCACCGGGTACAGCGTCTTCAACGCCGTCCACAGCTTCTCGTGGTCCCAGTCCTCGGCGTAGCCGTTGGCCGTCGCACCGTCCACATAGGCGTTGACGACGTCGACGAGCATGCCCTCGATCTGCTCGCGCATGTTCTCGCCGGCGAGCACGCGGTGGCGCTCGGCGTAGATCACCTTGCGCTGCTCGTTCATGACCTCGTCGTACTTGAGGACGTCCTTGCGCTGCTCCATGTTGATCTGCTCGACCTGGGTCTGCGCGCTCTTGATGGCCTTGGAGACCATCTTGTGCTCGATCGGCACGTCGTCGGGCAGCCGCATGGTCGTCATGACGCGCTCGACCATGGTCGCGTTGAAGCGGCGCATGAGCTCGTCACCGAGCGAGAGGTAGAAGCGGGACTCGCCCGGGTCGCCCTGGCGGCCGGACCGGCCGCGGAGCTGGTTGTCGATGCGGCGCGACTCGTGCCGCTCGGTACCCAGCACGTACAGGCCGCCGGCCTCGCGGACCTCTTCGGCCTCGGCCTTCGACTCCGCCTTGACCTGCTCCAGGACCTCGGGCCACGCGGCCTCGTACTCCTCGGAGTGCTCGACCGGGTCCAGGCCCCGCTCGCGCAGCACGTGGTCGGCGATGAGGTCGGGGTTGCCGCCGAGCACGATGTCGGTACCGCGGCCCGCCATGTTCGTGGCGACCGTGACGGCGCCCTTCTGGCCGGCGCGGGCGACGATCAGCGCCTCCCGGTCGTGGTGCTTCGCGTTCAGCACCTCGTGCGGCACGCTCAGCTTCACCAGCAGCTTCGACAGCCGCTCGGACTTCTCGACGCTCGTCGTGCCGACCAGGACCGGCTGGCCCTTCTCGTGCCGCTCGGCGATGTCCTCGGCGACCGCCTCGTACTTCGCGTCTTCGGTCTTGTAGATCAGGTCGGGCTGGTCGGCGCGGACCATCGGCCGGTTCGTCGGGATCGGCACCACACCCAGCTTGTAGGTCTGGTGGAACTCGGCGGCCTCGGTCTCGGCCGTACCGGTCATGCCGGCCAGCTTCTTGTAGAGGCGGAAGTAGTTCTGCAGCGTGATCGTCGCGAGGGTCTGGTTCTCGGCCTTGATCTCGACCTTTTCCTTGGCCTCGATCGCCTGGTGCATGCCCTCGTTGTAGCGGCGGCCGGCCAGGATGCGCCCGGTGAACTCGTCGACGATCATGACTTCGCCGTTGCGGACGATGTAGTCCTTGTCCTTGTGGAAGAGCTCCTGGACCTTCAGCGCGTTGTTCAGGTACCCGACCAGCGGCGTGTTCGCGGCCTCGTACAGGTTCTCGATGCCGAGCTGGTCCTCGACGAAGCGGACGCCCTTCTCCGTGACGGCGACGGTGCGCTTCCGCTGGTCGACCTCGTAGTGGTACTTCGAGTTGATCAGGTTCGTCTTCTCGACGCGCTCGCGCGAGCCCATCGTGGTGGTGTCGATGCCCTGCATCAGCGGCGCGAGCCGGGCGAACTCGACGTACCAGCGCGACGACTGGTCCGCCGGGCCCGAGATGATCAGCGGCGTCCGGGCCTCGTCGATGAGGATCGAGTCCACCTCGTCGACCACGGCGAAGTTGTGCCCGCGCTGCACGCAGTCGTCGAGACTCCACGCCATGTTGTCGCGCAGGTAGTCGAAGCCGAACTCGTTGTTCGTGCCGTAGGTGATGTCGGCGTTGTACTGGGAGCGCCGCACGTCCGGCTGCTGCTCCGAGAGGATGACGCCGACCTCGAGGCCGAGGAAGCGGTGGATGCGGCCCATCCACTCCGAGTCGCGTTTGGCGAGGTAGTCGTTCGTCGTGACGACGTGGACGCCCTTGCCGGGGATCGCGTTGAGGTAGGCGGGGAGGACGCAGGTGAGCGTCTTGCCTTCACCGGTCTTCATCTCGGCGACCTGACCGAGGTGCAGGGCCGCGCCGCCCATCAGCTGGACGTCGAAGTGCCGCTGGCCGAGCACCCGCTTGGCGGCCTCCCGGACGACCGCGAAGGCCTCCGGCAACAGGTCGTCGAGGGACTCGCCGTCGCTGTTCCGCTTGCGGAACTCCTCGGTCTTGGCCCGCAGCTCGGCGTCGGTCAGGTCCTTGACGTCGTCTTCGAGGGTGTTGATGTGATCGGCGATGTTGCGCAGCCGCTTCACCATCTTGCCCTCACCCGCGCGGAGCAGGCGGTTCAGCACCATCCGGTCGACCTCACTAGCTGAATATGAGCACGCCCAGGCCGGTCCCGGGCAGGTTCTCCCGCGGTGGCCGCCGTGTTCGGCGCCACCTTCCCACCCCCATCGTAGGGAACGGTGGCCGTCGTGTGCACACGCCGTACGTCCTGACATGCGGAGGGCCCGCACGCGAGCGCGTGCGGGCCGTCCGCAGAGGCCTCCTTAGAGCCGGCTCAGCCGAGCCGGATCACGCCGTAGTCGAAGCCTTTCCGCCGGTAGACCACGCTGGGCCGGCCCGCTTCGGAGTCGTTGAAGAGGTAGAAGTCGTGGCCGACCAGTTCCATCTCGTAGAGAGCCTGGTCCACCGTCATGGGCTCCGCGGTGTGCTGCTTCTCGCGAACGACGCGACCGGGCTGGTGACCGAGGTCGTCGTCGGCCCAGCTCTGCTGCTGGGGCAGGTGTACCTCGTCGGCACTCGCGAAGCCGTTCGTCTGCGGCAGGGCTTCGGGTGCTTCCAACACCGCGGTACTCGCGGCGGGACTGGCTGCGGCCGGGGATCCACCACCGGGCAGCATCGAGGTCGCTTCGGCGACCGATTCCGGGCGGCTGCGCCCGTAGTGCACACGCCTCCGGTCGTGTGTCCTCCGCAGCCGGTTTTCCAGCTTGGTGACTGCGGAATCAAGCGCTGCGTAGAAGTCGGCGGCACACGCTTCAGCGCGTACGGCCGGGCCCCGCCCCTTTCCGGTGATTTCGACGCGCTGGCAGCTCTTGGCCTGGCGTCGGTTGGGTTCGTGGAACAGTTCCACGTCGTACCGGATGACTTTCCTGTCGTAGCGCTCGAGCCGGGCCAGCTTTTCACTGACAAGCGCCCGATAGTGGTCGGGCACCTCCACGTTGCGGCCCTTAACGACGATGTCCATACACGACCTCCCTCGCTTCGATGACTGCGAGCTGTTGTGTTTTCACACGGCGCCGGTATTGCGGGGACGGAAGCCCGGATCGCGGGCCGAGAAGGAACTCGGGAACGGTTCACGACGTCTCGTGCCGAAAGCCCGAGCGCGGACTCAGCGCACCTCCGGCGCCAGGGACATGGGCTCGTCACCTCCCTGCCTGCGGGGATTGCTGATAGCGGAGCACGTTAGCTTCCTCACGCCCGTTGCAACAGCCCCCGAGCCGGGGGATGTCGAGGAATGAGACTCCGTCACCCCGCGCAGTGATCGCGGGATGAACACCAGAAAACACCCGCTGGTCGGACGCGGTGCCTTGATCGTCCGTTCACACGGACGGCGCACCACTGTCTGCAGGTCGACGCCGAGGGTGACGGCCTCGTCCGGCACAGCCGCCACCCCGGTGGAGTGGTGTGGCAGCCGAGTGGTCGTGATCGACACCCTCATGCCCGGACAACGGCCGCCGAGGCGCTCGCGTTCCCGGCTGGCGTCACTCGTGTAGGTGATGGGTGGGTTCACCCGGGTGCGGGCGTTCCGCGTGGAACCGGTACCGGTTTTCGCGGTGGGTTGGGCGGCCAGGTCCGTTGCGGGACTTCGGGTGTGCGTTTCCGCGGCCGCGGTGCCATGGTGGGGGCATGGACCCGCTGGACGCCGAGGCTGCGACACCCGCGCGCCGGGTGCTGCCCGGCCGGGGATTCACCCGGCCGAGAGCAGGGTCAGGACGGCGGAGACCGTGACCCCGGCCGCGGCCAGCGCCCTCGCGCAGGCGGCCGCGGTGGCGCCGGTCGTGACCACGTCGTCCAGCACCACGACCGGGTAGCCCGGCGGTGGGCGGCCGGCCTCACGGAAGCGCAGGCGGCCGGCCA
This sequence comes from Amycolatopsis sp. cmx-4-83, assembly GCF_046548815.1. NCBI lineage: Bacteria > Bacillati > Actinomycetota > Actinomycetes > Pseudonocardiales > Pseudonocardiaceae > Amycolatopsis > Amycolatopsis sp. cmx-4-83. The sequence goes on from NZ_JAEBEF010000005.1 coordinate 541,972, forward strand.
GGTTGGCGACGCGTTCCGCGCGGCCGAGGCCCACTGCGTCGCGGGCGCTGCCGGCCAGTTCGAGTGCCGGGGCGACGGCGACTTCGACGCCGCGGGCGGCCAGGGCTTCGGCGGCGGCGTTCGCGAGGCGCTCGATGTGCGGGCCGCCTCGGACTCGCAATGCCGAGGGACGGCTCGGTGCTGGGACCAGGGTCACGCGGGCCGGCGCGGAAGCGGATGGGACGGCAACCTCGGCCGACGCCCGCGGTGGTGCCGCAGCCTCCCCCCACGCCCGCGACACGGATGCGCCCGCAGCCTCCCCCAGCGGCAGCTCCACCACCGCCTCCGCCAGCGCAAGACCCAGCGGGGGCGCCAGATCACGCCGCCCCCGCTCCTTGTACGCGAGCAGCAACCGCCGGCCCACGCCGCAGTAGCGGGCCAGGGAAAACACCCGCACCACCCCGGTCGTCGGCACCCGCGTGACCTCACGCACCGCGCCCCACACCACCCGGCAGCGGGCGCAACAAGGCTCGCCGCGCGCCCCGCACGCGGCGCACCGGCTCGGGATCACCAGGTCGAGCAGCTTCTCCAGCACACGGACAGTCTCGCGGCCACCACCGACAGTTTCGAACGTCCGACCGCCACCCACACGAGTGAAATCACCCCGGGTAGAACGGATCCGCGTCCTTCATCGTGTGCGCCTGCGGCCGCCACACCTCACCCAGCACCGACGCCGTCCACAAGCCACTCAAGTCGGCCACCACGATCTGGCGGCCCGGGGCCGCCGTCACGCCGTGGACCGGGGGCGTCAGGTTGGAGCTGTTGAACGCGTCCATGCGCTGGCCGTCCACCGTCACGCGGACCACCGGCTGGGACGGGGACTTCGTCACCGCCACCAGGTTGTCCTGGGCGACCCAGTCGACGTCGACCACGTCTTCGAGGTCGTGGGGCTGGAGGTGGCGGGGCTCGCGCAACGAGACCGAGTCGCCGACGCCGACCACCGAGGCCACCCACAGCTCGCCCTTGATCACCGCGGCCACGCGGGCGCCGTCGCGGGAGAACCTGAGCTCCGAGATCTCGCCCTGCTGGTTCAGGTCCGTCGCGTTGACGCCCAGCGCCGTCCAGACGCCGTTCTGGTTGACCACCATCCGGCCCACCGACAGGCGGTCGACCACCGTCCACACCTCACCGGTGCCGGGGCGCCACGTCGGGCGGCTCAGGGTCGAGCCGCCGAGGGCCACCTGGGACAGGTCGCGGCCCATGTCGCCGATCCGCAGGCGGACGCCGCCGCCGTCGCGTTCCACCACCGCCAGGCGCTTGCCGTCGAGGGACTGGGCCGCGCTCACCACGTCGTAGCCGCCGTTGCCGGCCGGGCCGGGGACCGGGGCGCCGTCGCCGAGGGAACGGACGCGGCCGCCGACCGTCATCAGGCCCGAGAGCTCCAGGTTGGGCGAGAGCGTCGCGCCGTACGCGGGCAGGTCGTTCAGGCGCCAGTCCGGGTGGTTCGGCACCAGCGGGGCGCCGTCGGCGAGGATCCGGATCCGCGCCGAAGTGACGTACTGGAGCGAAAGGACGATTTGCGCCGCGATCAGGTTCCGGGTGTCGTCGGACACCCCGGCCAGCCCGGTCAGCGGCACCACCAGCGTGCCGTCGTCGAGGCTCTTGACGTTCGTGTCGATCTCGACCGGCTCGCCGAGGAAGTTCTTCACCGCGCCGGCCAGGCTCGTCGACGGCCCGCTGACCAGCAGGTCCATCACCCGGCCCGGCAGCCCGGACTGCGGTTTCGCGACGACGTAGCGGCGGTCGGGGACGAACGTGTTCGACGACTCCGAGTAGAAGCTCACCGGGACCGGCGTGTAGTTCTCGCTGAAGTCGGACTCGGTCGCGTAGAGGTCGGCGGGCGGGTCGACGATCCGCCACTGGCCGTTCGCCTGCTTGCGCACCTTGACCTGCAGCAGCGCCGGGCTGAAGTCCGGCACGAACGCGTTGTTCTGGTCCAGCGTGCCGATGTCGCTCCCGCGCACGTTGACGACCTGGGTGTTCGGGTCGGGCTGCGGGTTCGTGTCGTAGACCGTGCCGAAGGTGTTCTGGATGATCGTCAGGCTGCGGCTCGGCCGCCAGCTCGCGCGGCCGGCGTCGTCGAGGTACGCGCGGGCGGCGGCGTTGTTCTGCCCCGGTTTGAGCGTCGCGCGGACGAACTCCCGGACCAGCGTCAGGGGGTCGAGGTCCGGCCGCGGCTCGGCCACCACGTCCCCCGAACCCTGGCCCTGGCCTTGCCCGGGAACGACGACGGGCTGCGATTCCAGCGGGACGTTCGCGCAGCCGGCGACCAGCACGAAACACAGCAAGGACACCAAAAGCCGTGACATGCGGGGCTTCGCCCCGAGCCGGGGGCTTCGCCACCCGGACCCCCGAAAAGACTGTGGTGTCACTGCCCGATTCCCTCACGTTCCGCGAAGATCGCTTCCGGCGCCGGCGTGACCTCGATGATCCCCAGCGGCACCTCCGTCGGGACGTGGTCCGGCGGCGGCAGGGTCAACGGCGAATCACCCGCGGGCACGTCCTGGCGGCGCGGCAGCAGCAGCCGGAAACAGGCGCCGTAGCCGGGTTCGCCCCACGCGTCGAGCTCGCCGCCGTGCAGGCGCGCGTCCTCCTGGCTGATCGCCAGGCCGAGCCCGGTGCCGCCGGTGCGCCGGTTGCGCGAGGGGTCGGCGCGCCAGAACCGGTTGAACACCAGGTCCGCTTCGCCGGGCCGCAGGCCGACGCCGTGGTCCCGGACCGTGATGGCGACGGCGTTCTCGTTCGCCCCGACGCGCAGCACCACCGGGCGGCCTTCGCTGTGGTCGACCGCGTTGGCGAGCAGGTTGCGCAGGATCCGTTCGACGCGCCGCGCGTCGACCTCGGCGATCACCTCGTCGTCGGGCAGCACCAGTTCGACCGAGCTGCCCGCGTTGCCGGCGATGACCCGCACCTGCTCGACCGCGCGGGTCGCGATCGGACGGACGTCGATGAACTCCGCGGCCAGCTCCTCGACGCCGGCGTCGAGCCTGCTGATCTCCAGCAGGTCGCCGAGCAGCGCTTCGAACCGGTCGAGCTCGTCGACCAGCAGCTCGGTCGACCGGGCCAGCCCGGCCGGGAACTGCTCGCGCGACGCGTGCAGCACGTCCGCGGCCATCCGGACGGTGGTCAGCGGCGTGCGCAGCTCGTGCGAGACGTCGGAGGTGAACCGGCGCTGCAGCCCGCCGAACTCCTCGAGCTGGCGGATCTGGCGCTGGATGCTGGCGGCCATCCCGTTGTAGGACACGGCGAGCTTCGCGAGGTCGTCCTCGCCGAGCACGGCGAGGCGCTGGTCGAGGTCACCGCCGGCGAACTGCTCGGCCGCCGCGGCGGCCGAGCGGACCGGCCGGACCACCTGCCGGGTCACCAGGTTCGTGATGCCCGCCAGCAGGAGCAGCAGCACGAGCCCGCCGACCAGCAGCGTGTTCTGCACGGTCGCGACGGTGTTCTGCTCGGTCGTCAGCGGGAAGAGCAAGTACAGCTGCAGCGGGCTCGCGACGGTGTTCAGCGGGATGCCGACGATCAGGTACGTCGTGCGCCCGCCCATCGTGTCCGGGACCGTGTGCTCGAGCCAGCTCATCTGGTCGGCCTCGACGAACTGGCGCAGCCGCGGCGGCACGTTCTCGAACGGGCCCGCGGACGCCGGCTCGTCGCCGGACTGGTCGTGGCCGCCGCTGGCGAGCACCGGGACGAACGTGCCCGCCGCCGACCCGGCCGCGTCCTGGCTGGTCGGCGTGATCGCGATCTTCTTCAGCGCGTTCTCGAGCCGGTTGGTCGTCGCGTCGCGCGCCTCGCCGCCGAGGCCGACCAGCTCGCCCGCCGCCGTCTCCGCCGCGGCGCGGGTCTGCGCGATCGCCGCGTCGCGCTTGGTGTCCAGCAACCGCTCGGTGATCTGGTTCTGCAGGACCATGCCCAGCACGAAGACCACGGCGGAGGACAGCGCGAGCGTCGACACGGTGACGCGGAACTGGAGCGAGTGCTTCCACAGCTCGTTGAACGCGACCGCGCGCCGGCGCGCGAAAACGACGACACGCCGCACCAGGCGTGCCGTCGAACGCGCGAACGCGGGGAGCCGTCTGCCGGTCTCCCTGGTCATCGACTCATCACGGCGGGCCTGCCTTGTACCCGACACCACGAACGGTCAACACCACCTCGGGGTGTTCCGGGTCCTTTTCCACCTTCGAACGCAGCCGCTGGACGTGCACGTTCACCAGCCGGGTGTCGGCCGCGTGCCGGTAGCCCCAGACCTGTTCGAGCAGCACCTCGCGGGTGAACACCTGGCGCGGCTTGCGGGCCAGCGCGACCAGCAGGTCGAACTCGAGCGGGGTCAGCGGGATGGCCTTGCCCTCGCGGGTGACCTCGTGCCCCGGCACGTCGATCGCCAGGTCGCCGATGGTCAGCGACTCCGCGGGTTCGGCCTCCGTGCGGCGCATCCGCGCCCGGACCCGCGCGACCAGCTCCTTCGGCTTGAACGGCTTGACGACGTAGTCGTCCGCGCCGGACTCCAGGCCGAGGACGATGTCCACGGTGTCGCTCTTGGCGGTGAGCATGACGATCGGCACGCCGGACTCGGCGCGGATCGCCTTGCAGACGTCGATCCCGTTCATGCCGGGCAGCATCAGGTCGAGCAGGACGAGGTCGGGCTTCAGCTCGCGCAGCGCGGGAAGCGCGCGTGAGCCGTCGGCGACCACCGCCGTGTCGAACCCCTCCCCACGGAGCACGATGGTGAGCATCTCCGCGAGGGCGGGGTCGTCGTCGACCACGAGAACACGTGCCTTCATGTCCACATGTTCGCACTAGTTCCGGCGGCCGGACGCGCGACCCGCGTGTTTGACCACCAGAAAGATCAAGATCGCCACCGGCCTCTGCTCCATCCGGGTGCCGGTACCGGCGGCTTTGGACGGTCCGCGGAGGCCGCGCGGGTGTTCGGCGCGGCCTCCGCGGACCTGCGAGGCGAGTTCTGGGAAACGGCTGGCCGGATGTCGCGGCAGTGCGTGAAAGTTGCGCAGTGCGCTACTCCGTGCCCCGTGCGCAACAATCGGACCTCCCCGCCCGGTCCGTCAAGCGATTCGCCCACTCAGCCGATAGGAAACGCACGAAACGGATAGTGTTGCGCTATGCGGAACCAGGACTCGGGCAACGCAACTCAGAGCCAGGTGCAGTCGGTCGACCGTGCGATCAGCGTGCTGGAGCTGCTCGCCCGCCACGGCGAAACCGGCATCACCGAGATCGCGGGCGAGCTGGGCGTCCACAAGTCGACGGCGTCGCGGCTGCTCAGCGTCCTGGAGTCCAGAGGGCTCGTCGAACAGCTCGGGGAACGCGGGAAGTACGCGATCGGGTTCGGGATCGTCCGGCTGGCCGGCGCCGCGACCGGGCGGATGGACCTGGCGAAGCTCGGCCGCGCGAGCTGCCTGACCCTCGCCGAGGAGCTGGGCGAGACGGTGAACATCGCGATCGCCGACGACGGCGTCGCCATCAACATCAGCCAGGCCCGCGGCGCGGCCGCGATCACCACGCAGAACTGGACCGGCCAGCGCACGCCGCTGCACGCGACGTCCAGCGGCAAGATCCTGCTGGCGTACATGGGCGAAGCCGAGCGCAAGCGGGTGCTCAAGCGGAAGCTGGAGCAGTACACGCCGCGCACGACGGTCGAGCCGGACGAGCTGCTGTCCGAACTGGAGCGGGTGATCGAAGACGGCTACGCGGCTTGCTACGAGGAGCTGGAACTCGGCATGCACGCGGTCGCCGTGCCGATCCACGGCCCCGGCGGTGACGTCGTCGCCGCGATGAGCGCTTCCGGTCCGGCGTACCGGCTTTCGAAGCAGCGGGTGAAGCAGGTCGTGCGCCCGATGACCGAGGCGGCGGACGAACTTTCCGCGCAGCTCGGGTACTTCCGGGACTAGGCGTACAGCCGGGCCATCGCCGCGACGGTCTTTCCCATGTGCGCCACCAGTTCCGGCGGCGCGAGCACCTGCGCGTCCGCGCCGAGCCGCAGCAGCCCGGTGGCCGCGTGCGGCACGCTTTCCAGGGGTACGCGGGCGCGGCGCCAGCCCTCGGCGTCCTCGGGGCCGAGCGTGCGCGAGACGAGCCGGGCGGCCTTCGGGCCGAGGACGTCCGGCAGGGCCGCGATCCCGGCCGGCTTGAGCCGGACGACGGCGGTCTCGTCGATTTCGCTTTCCTCGTACCGTTCCACGTGCGCGCGCCAGAAGTCCGCGAGCTCGAAGCCGGCCGGCCGGGTGAAGTGTTCGTCGAGCGGCCGCAGGTCTTCGACGTTCGAGACGCGGTAGGTCCGCGGCTCCGGCCCGGCGACGAGGTACCAGACGCCGGCCTTCAGGACGAGGCCGAGCGGGTGCAGCCGCCGCGTCACGACGCCGGGAGACGGCGACCAGCGGCGGTACCGGACCTCGACGACCCGGTCCTGCCACAGCGCTTCCGCGGCGGCGAGCAGCCGAGGCACCGGGTCTGCTTCGCGGTACCAGCCGGGCGCGTCGAGGTGGAAGCGTTCCCGGATGCGCAGCGACGCGTCCCGGTACGGCGTCGGCAGCGCCGCCATCAGCTTCAGCTCGGCGGCCGCCACCTGCGCGCCGAGTCCCAGTTCGGCGGCCGGCTGCGGCAAGCCGGTGAGGAACAGCGAACCCGCTTCCCCTTCGGTCAGCCCGGTCAGCCGCGTCCGGTAGCCGTCCACCAGCTGGTAGCCGCCGTTCGGGCCGCCTTCGGCGTAGATCGGGACGCCCGCGGCGGCGAGCGCTTCGACGTCGCGGTACACCGTCCGCGCGGTCACGCCGAGCTCCGCCGCCAGCCGCGCGGCGCTCAGCCGCCCGCGGTTCTGCAGCAGCAACACCAGGGACACCAGCCGGCTCGCACGCACCCGCCGGAGTTTGCCGGCTACCACTGACAAAAGGTGTCAGTGGTGCGGCCCCAAGCTCTTCCTCATGAACGACTTCGACTTCTTCATCGGCTCCTGGACCGTCACGAACCGACGGCTCGGGACGCTCCTCGCCGGCAGCGACGACTGGACCGAATTCCCCGGCACGTCGACCTGCTGGTCCCTCTTCGAGGGCCGCGGCAACGTGGACGAGATCACCTTCCCCACCCTCGGTTCCCGCGGCTGCACCCTCCGGCTCTTCGACGTCGAGCGCGAAGAGTGGTCGCTGTACTGGGCCAGCAGCCGCGACGGCTTGCTGCAGCCGCCGGTCACCGGCGCGTTCAAGGACGGCCGCGGCGACTTCTACGGCGACGACACCTACGAGGGGACGCCGATCAAGGTGCACTACGCCTGGACGGGCACGACGACGGGCTCGCCGCGGTGGGAGCAGGCGTTCTCGACCGACGGCGGCCGGACCTGGGAGTCCAACTGGGTCATGGAGTTCGCCCGCGCTTGACAAGCGCGTCGCGCACCACGCACGTTGTTGCCGAGGGCGCAACTTCGGAGGGTGCCATGACGCACTACGACGTCATCGTCGTCGGGCTCGGCGGCATGGGCAGCGCGGCCGCGTACCGGCTGGCGCAACGCGGGCAGCGGGTGCTCGGCATCGACCAGTTCGCGCCGGTGCACAACCGCGGGTCGAGCCACGGCGGTTCGCGCATCACGCGCCAGGCGTACCTCGAAGGGCCGGAGTACGTACCGCTCCTGCTGCGCGCGCACGAACTGTGGGACGGCCTCGAACGCGACAGCGGACGGCGGCTGTTCACCCGCTGCGGCGGCGTCATGGTCGGCACGGCGGACTCGCGGACGATCACCGGCAGCCTGGCCTCGGCGGCGGCCTTCGCCATCCCGCACGAACTCCTGGACGCGCGGGAAGTCCGGCGGCGGTTCCCGACCATGGCGCCGTCGCCGGACGAGGTCGCGCTGTACGAGCCGGGCGCCGGGCTCGTGTCGCCCGAGGGCAGCGTCGCGGCGCACCTTCAGCTCGCCGCGCGCAGCGGTGCCGAACTGCACCACGAAGAGAAGGTCTTCACCTGGAGCACGCCGGCCGGCGGGGTGCGCGTCGGGACGTCGCACAACTACTACACGGCGGACCGGCTGGTGCTGTGCCCCGGCGCGTGGGCCGGCGAACTGCTGCGTGACTTCGGCGTCGAATTCACGGTCCGGCGGCAGGTGCAGTACTGGTTCGCGCCTTCGGGCGGGGTCGAGCCGTTCCAGCGGCACCCGGTGTACATCTGGGAAGGCGAGGACTACACGTTCTACGGTTTCCCGGCGCACAACGCGCCCGCGGACGGCGTCAAGGTCGCGTTCCACAGCGGGGGCAGCGTGTGCACGCCCGAGGGCATCGAGCGCGCGGTGACCGGCGACGAGGTCCACCGGATCGCGACGGCGGTGAAGCGGCACCTGCCGACGCTGCCCGGCGCGTTCCTCCGCGCGGCGACGTGCATGTACACCGACACCGCCGACGAAAGCTTCGTGCTGGCACCACACCCTTCCGAGGAACGGGTGGTGCTCGCCTGCGGCTTTTCCGGCCACGGCTTCAAGTTCGCGCCGGTGGTCGGCGAGGTCCTCGCGGACCTGGTCGTCGACGGCACCACCCCGTACCCGATCGAGCGGTTCGACCCGGCGCGGTTACTGGCCTAGCACCGTCGTCGCGAGCGTTTCGTGGTCGACACCGGCGACGCCGTCCAGGACGTGCCACGGCGCGAGCCAGCCCGACGCGGCCAGCTCGTCGTACACGTCGGCGCAGCGCTGCTGCAGGCCGTCGTCGGTTTCGAAGGCGTCGCGCTCGCGGTCGGTCTCGGCCGCGGCACGGCGTTCGGCGCGCTCGGCCGCCACCGCGGGCGCGACCCGCAGCAGCAGGTGCGCGTCCGGTCGGGGCAAGCCGAAGCGGTCGACTTCCAGCTCCCACACCCACCGCACGACGTCGCCGGTCGCGTCCTGGCGCAGCCGCGCGGCCGCGTACGCGGCGTTCGAAGCGACGTACCGGTCGAGCAGGACGACGTCGTGGGCGTCCCGCAGCGCGCGGATGTCGTCCGCGGCCCCGCTGCGGTCCAGCGCGTAGAGCACGGCCATGCCGTACACCGAGTCGGCGAGGTCGCCGTGCCCGCGGTGCAGCGCCTCCTTGACGAGGTCGGCGTGCACGCTCTTGCCGTAGCGCGGGAACGCCAGCGACGCGACGCTCGCACCCTGGGCGCCCAGCGCCGCCGTCAGCCCGTCGGTCAACGTGCGCTTGCCCGCGCCGTCGAGCCCTTCGATGACCACCAATCGACCCACGGCCGCAACAGTAGCGTTGGTGGACCGGCGGGCTCGGTGGAAGGGGATCGACGCCGAGCCCGCCGGTTCGTCTATGCGGTGTGCCGCCGCAGGTGGAACACGTAGCCGGCGCCGCTCACCGCGAGCACGCCGACGAGGATCAGCAGCGGTACCCAGCCGGTGTCGTGGCTCGGCGCCGCCGGGCCGCCGTCGCCGCGGGGCATCACCTGGGACGTGGCGTCGTAGCCGCCGGCCTCACCGTCTCGGGCGTAGGCCGAGCCGGGCAGCTTGTCGGCGTAGCGCGCGCCGACGGTCCGCTGGTAGTCGGCGACGGTGACCGCGGTCCCGCCCGCGAGGGGCGTGAGGCGGCCGTCCCGCACCGCGTACCAGGCGTCGACCTGGGGCTCGTGCAGGAGCTGGGCTCCCGCGGGCAACTGCCGGGCGTACGCGCCTTCGACGTCGCCCGAAGCGATGTTGCCCACCTGCCAGGCGCCGTCGTCGCCGCGCACCGACCAGAGCGTCGCGGTCCGGCCGTCCGACGCCTGGGCGGGGACGGCGAAGTAGGCGAAGTCACCGGGCGCCGCGCCCGGCTCGCCCGCGACGAAGCCCGGCGACAGCTCGTAGACGGGGTAGGCGTCCGGCGCGATCTTCACCGTGACCGGCCCCCGCGCGTCCGGAGCCTGTGCGAAGAACCGGACCAGCGTGTCCTGGAGGTTCGCGGCCGCGGCGTGGGCGGCCACGGCGTCGGCGCTGCTGATGCCGGCGGCCTGGGCCGCGCCTGACACCGGTGCCGTCATCAGCAGCGCCGCGCCGGTCAGCACGGCGAGGACCACCACTCGCCTGCTCATCGGGCGATCCCGGTGAGCGTGTGCGTCCAGGAGAACGACGGATTGTGCCGGTAGAACCCGTAGGTCGACCAGTTGTAGCGCTTGGCGGGGCCCGGATCGCCCCAGAACACCCAGTCGCCGCGGGTGTCGTAGCCGTAGACGACGTGCGAGTGCCCGCCGCCCGAGCGGAAGCCGACCCTGGTCTCCACCGGCCGGTCGGCCGCGGTCTGCGCCCGGATCGCCGCGTAGGTGATGGGCCGGTCGAGGTAGCGGCCCGGGGAGGTGAACCCGAGCCGGGCGAAGGCGCGCTGCGGGTCGGCGAGCGTGCCGGGGAGGTTGGCGCAGTCCCGGCCGGTCTCGCCGTGCGCGAGCCGGCAGAACTCCGGCTGCCCGACGGCGGCACCGTGGAAGGCGGCGATGGTGCTGCCCGCGCCGGCCCAGCACCACTGGCTCTTCTGCTGCACCTGCATCACGATCTGGTTGCGGTAGGTCGAAGGCACTCCGGGCGCGGCTCCGGCGGTGACCGGGGCGACCAGGCACATCATCAGGCTCAGAGCCAGTGCGGCTTGCACCTGCCTCGACTTCACCAGCACGGACGGCCTCCTGCTCGAACGTGGGCGAACCAGCGGTGGTCACAACGGTGAACAACGTGGTCACCCGGAGCAAGAACGCCATCCGGAGGAACGGACCGTTCCGGGGGACAGCCGGAACGCGGAACAGTCACCATTACGTGGCCAACCACCCTGAACGGGGGTCGGCCGGGGCACTCTACGCTGCTAACGTGAACGTTCCGCGGTGTTCACGCCCAGCGCACACACTGGTCGGGTGAAGGGACGAGCGGTGGCACAAGACGGGAACCTCCCACTGATCATCGATGGCGCCCGCACGACCCGGGCATCGGTAGCCGAGCTGCCCAAAGAGCTGACCGAGGCGCTCCGCACGGGCGAGTTCCACCACGCCTTGAGACTGGCGATCGCTTACCGCGGCCTCTCGCTCGCGCGGCTGCGCGCGCACCTCGCGCTGCGCGGGGTCCAAATCGGACAGTCCACGTTGAGCTACTGGCAACGCGGGCTCCGCCAGCCCGAGGTGCCGAAGGCGCTGCCGGCGGTCCGGGCCCTCGAATCGGTCCTGCAGCTGCCCGCGGACGCCTTGGTGGTGCTGATCGGACCGCGCCTGGTCCGCCGCGGCCACCAGCCGGCGGCGTCGTTCCACGACCTGCGGTCCGGCGACATGGGCTCGATCGTGGAGGACCTGCTCGCCGAGCTGGGCGCGTACCCGTCGTCGAACCACTACAACGCCGACCTCGAACTGCTGTCGGTCCACGACACGATCACGTTCGACGCGGAGCACCGCCAGGTAAGCCTGCGCACGCGGCTGGTGACCCGCGCCCGCCGCCACGGCCCGGACCGCTACCTGACGGTGTACAACGGCGACCCGGGCTGCCGCATCGACGACGTCGAGCTGATCACCGACGAGGGCTGCCGGGTGGGCCGCATGCGCCGCAACCCGGACGCGGACACGATGGCGACCGAGTTGCTGTTCGACCGCAAGCTCGCCGAGGGCGACATCCACGTGTTCTGCTTCGAGGTCCGCGACGATTCCGGTTCGGCGTCGCCGGGGTACTACCGGATGCTGCGGGACCGGTGCGCGAGTTACCTGGTGCAGCTGCGCTTCGACCGCAACGCGCTGCCGGCGCGGTGCACGCGCCAGGTGCGGGCGCGCGACGACGCCCTGCCGGTGGTGGCGGAGGAACTGGCGTGCGACATGGGCGGGGTGAGCAGCGCGTTCTTCAACGACGCGGGCCCGGGGCTGGCCGGGGTCGCGGTGGAGTGGAATTGAGCGTGGCTTTCACGTGAAAGCGACGCCAGCGGCCGCGGTGTCCGGCGCGCGACTTCGCTTTGGCGAGCACACGACGGCGGGCGGCTTCGGCGGCGGCACCGCGTTTGCGGGCTGCTTCGATTTCGGTCGCCCGCTCGGTAACCGCGTGCTGGAGCGCCCGCTGGGCGGCGGTGCCGATGCCCTCGTCGTCGTTGGTCCGCTTCGGACGCCGCGCCAGGGGAACCAGGCCGTCTTCGTGGATTTCGTAGACGCCGACCCGGAAGCGGCCGTCGTGGGACAGCGTGAACACCCTCAGCCTGGCGCCACCGGATTCCCTTGCCGGGCACCAGCCCCGTTGCGCCGCCCGGACTACGCGGGTCCGCCGCCGATGCCGAGCTCGTTTCCCTCCGGGTCGCGGTAGATGATCTTGCGCACACCGTTGTCGTAGGTCTCGCGGTCCGCGGGCTCGATGCCCCGCGCGGAAATCCCGGCGACGCGCTCGTCCAGGTCCTCGACGAAGAGGGTGTGCATGGCGAGACCGGCGCGCTCGGGCCGGAGCACGACGTAGACCGAGCCATGCGGCGTGACCTCCCACAGGACCTCGGTGTCGTGCACGATGAACGTCGGCGGGGAACCGAAGAGCTGTTCGTACCAGGCGACGGCGCCGGCGAAGTCGCGGACGGCGATCCCGGCGAAGAGTTCGACGCTCACAGCACCTCGAATCCGTTGGCCTTCGCGGCGTCGGCTTGACGCTCGTCCCGGGTGACGAAGGTGACCGGCTCGCCGCCGGTGAGCTCGGCGGTGTCGTGCATCGCGACCGCGATGTGGATCGCGTCGAGCGTGCGCACAGGGTAGTTCTCGGTGACCAGCCGCCGGGCCGCCGCGAAGATCCGCCGTGGCTCCAGCGGGATGACCCCCAGCACCGTTCGCGCGTCTTCGTCGAACTGGTCGAGGAATTCGCGGGCGTCGGGGATCCGCCCGGTCCGCTTGGCCGCGGTCATCGCACTGGCGAACTCCAGCCGGGTCAGCTCGCTGGTGAGCACGAGGTGCCCGTCGTCGATGAGGAGCTTCCGCAGCCCGGCGTGGTCGGCTTCGCCGGCGAGGTAGGCCCCGACCACCGCGCTCGTGTCGGCGTAGAGGACGGTCACCATTCACCTCGCGTCCAGTCGAGTGCCTCGCTGACGGCCGTGCCCCAGCCACGGGAGCGCTCTTCCAGCTTGTCGTGCCCGGGCGCTTCACCCTCCGGCTCGAAAGTGATCAGCTTGCCCTCCGCCACCAGGCGGTCTCTCCGCTCGAGCGCGGTTTCCGTCTTCGCCACAACGCCCCTCAACGCTTCCGTGACCAGGTCGTTCATGCTGCGCCCTTCAGCTTCGGCTCGCGCCTTCAGCCGGGCGTGCAGCTCGTCGTCGATCCTCGTGATCAACTGCTTCACCCCACCATGATAGCGCGTCACCCATTCGAGCTATCACTGTTCACAACGCAAAACAAAGGGCCGCCCCGAACACTTTCGGGGCGGCCCTCACCAGCCAAAACGCGGAAAACTCAGTACCGGTAGTGCTCCGGCTTGAACGGGCCCTCGACGTCCACGTCGATGTACTCGGCCTGCTCCTTCGTGAGCTTCGTCAGCTCACCGCCCAGCGCGTCGAGGTGGATCTTCGCGACCTTCTCGTCGAGCTTCTTCGGGAGGCGGAACACCTCGTTGTCGTACTCCTCGTGCTTGGTGAACAGCTCGATCTGCGCGATCACCTGGTTGGAGAAGCTGTTCGACATCACGAATGACGGGTGCCCGGTCGCGTTGCCCAGGTTCAGCAGCCGGCCCTCGGACAGCACGATGATCGTGTTGCCGTTCGGGAAGATCCACTCGTCGACCTGCGGCTTGATGTTGATGCGGCGGATGCCCGGGTACCGCTGCAGGCCCGCCATGTCGAGCTCGTTGTCGAAGTGGCCGATGTTGCCCAGGATCGCCTGGTGCTTCATCTTCGCCATGTGCTCGACCAGCACGACGTCCTTGTTACCGGTCGTCGTGATGACGATGTCGGCCTCGGGCAGGGCGTTCTCCAGCGTGCGGACCTGGTAGCCGTCCATCGCCGCCTGCAGGGCGCAGATCGGGTCGATCTCGGTGACGACCACGCGGGCGCCCTGGCCGCGGAGGGACTCCGCCGCACCCTTGCCGACGTCGCCGTAGCCGCACACGACCGCGACCTTGCCGCCGATCAGGACGTCGGTGCCGCGGTTGATGCCGTCGATCAGCGAGTGGCGGATGCCGTAGCGGTTGTCGAACTTCGACTTCGTCACGGCGTCGTTGACGTTGATCGCCGGGAACAGCAGCTCGCCGGCCGCCGCGAGCTGGTAGAGCCGCAGGACGCCGGTGGTGGTCTCCTCGGTGACGCCGCGGATGCCCTCGCCGATCTTCGTCCACTTGCCGGTGTCGGCCGCGACCGACGCGCGCAGCAGCTCGAGGAACACGCGGAACTCGTCCGAGGTGTTCTCGTCCGGGGTCGGGACGACGCCGGACTTCTCGAACTCGGTGCCCTTGTGGACGAGCATCGTGGCGTCACCGCCGTCGTCGAGGATCATGTTGGGACCCTCGCCGTCCCAGGTGAGCATGCGCTCGGTGCACCACCAGTACTCCTCGAGCGACTCGCCCTTCCACGCGAAGACCGGGACGCCCTTGGGCTCCTCGGGCGTGCCGTGCGGGCCGACGACGATCGCGGCGGCCGCGTGGTCCTGCGTCGAGAAGATGTTGCAGGAGGCCCAGCGCACCTCCGCGCCCAGCGCCACCAGCGTCTCGATCAGCACCGCGGTCTGCACGGTCATGTGCAGCGAGCCCGACACGCGCGCCCCGCGCAGCGGGTAGACCTCCGCGTATTCGCGGCGCAGCGCCATCAGTCCGGGCATCTCGTGCTCGGCGAGGCGGATCTCCTTGCGGCCGAACTCGGCGGCGGCGAGGTCGGCGACGGCGAATTCGATGCCGTTGCGGGTCTCGTGCCGCTTCGCAACGCTTTCGGGGGGCATAGTGGCGATTCCTCCAAGACTCGATGACACCGGAACACTACCGTTGTCCGCTCGACCTTCCCTAGAGCGGTTAGGAGACCCTTACCGTGCCGATGCCCGGCCCGGACACCCGTGTCGTCGAAATCCGCGTCGCCGGCCTCGTGGGCACCAGCGGGGAAACGCTGCTCGACGCGGTCGCGACCGTCGACGTCGCCGGCGACGGACTGGGCCGGGTGATCCGCCCGGCCGACCGGCTGCGGCGGCCCGCGCCCGGGCCCGTGCTGCCGGCACTCGGCCGGACGATCCCGCGGACCCTCGAAGGCTACCTGTGGCACGGCATGACCTCCGGGGGCGCCGCCAAGGCCACCTGGGCGCTGCTGTTCCCGTTCTCGCTGGCGAACGTCGCTTTCTGGATGCTGCCGCCGCTGCCGGACCGCCGGTTCCCGCGCGCCGTCGGCGCCGTGTGCCGCGGCCTGCTGCGCGTCGGCGCCCTGCTGCTGACCATGCTGCTGATGGGCCAGCTCGCGGCGATCGCGCTCGACCTGTTCGCCACCCAGTGCCTCGCGCCCGGCTCGGGCTGCCTGCCGGTGGTCCCCGACGTGATCCGCACGGTGCCCGCGCGGATCGCGCTCGGCGTCGTGCCGCTGCTGGCCGTGATCTTCGTGCTGCACCGGATCTCGTCGGCGACGTGGGCGGTGCACGCCGACGGCGACCTCACCGGCGGCCCGCTGCGGATGCGCGCCGACCCGGAGACGCCGGCGCTGCGCTGCCTGCACACCGTCGCGGCGCTGGCCTCGGTCGCGTTGCTGCTGCTGGGCGGGCCGTTCCGGGTACCGGGCGACACCTTCGGCCTGTTCGTCTGGATCGTCACGCTGGCCGTGGTGCTCGCGGTCGTCGTCGCGGCCGCGATCGGCGTCGACACCGGCCGGTTCGCCCGGCCCGGCGTGCTCGCCTTCGCGAGCCTGCTGGTCGTCGTGGCCGCGGTGCGCCTGCGCCCCGGGACCGGTCCGCTGCCGGGCACGAACGGCGTCGTCGAAGGCCTCGGCGCGGCGCTGGTCGCGGTCGCGGTGCTGTTCGCGCTGGTCCTGGTGCCGGCCGCGCTGCTGGCCCGGCCGAGCTGGCGGCACAAGCCACGCCGGCTGCGGCCGTGGCTGGGCGGCTGGGCGGCCGCGCCGGTGCTCGCGCTGGCCGGGTTGCTCGGCGGCGGGTTCGGCGCCGGCCTCGCCGAAGCCCTCCGGCGCTTGTCCGGCGCGGAACTGCTGCAGGTTCCTGACACGTACCTGCTGGTCACGGTGCTGTGGGGCGCCGGGCTGGCGCTGGCCGCGGTGCTCGCCCTGCTGGGCTTCGCGGTCGCCGTCCCGCTGCGCCGGCTGCGGCGCGGCGTCCCGGAGATCGTCGAGCTGATGGAGCACGACGAGCGCCAGGAAGCCCAGGCCGCGGCCGCGTGGGCGCGCTCGGCGTGGGAACGTCGGCACCTGCACCACCTGGCCCTCGCGGTGGCGTCGGCGATGTCCGCGGGCGGCGCGGCGCTGCTGGTGCTGCGCTTCGGGTTCGGGCTGGTCCCCGGCTGGTTCAAGCCGTTGTCCGCGATCGGCGTGGTCGCGCTCGGCGCGCTGGCCGCGGGCCTGCTGCGCGTGGTCTACACGGCCGCGCGCACCCCGCAGCGCAGCCGGCACCTCGGGGCGCTGGCCGACCTCGTCTGCTTCTGGCCGCGGGCGGCACACCCGACGGTCCCGCCGTGCTACGCGCTGAAGGTCGTCCCGGAACTGGCCGCGCGGGCCCGCGAGCACCTCGCCGAACCGGGGACGCGGGTGGTGCTCTCCGGTTACAACCTCGGCAGCCTGCTCACGGTCATGGCGGCCGCCCGGCTCGCGGCCGAGCTGCCGGCGGCGGACCTCGAACGCGTCGGCGTGCTGACCGCCGGGTCCCCGCTGCAGTGGGGCTACCAGCGCGCGTTCCCGGCGCTGCTGCCTCAGGAGTCGCTCGAGACGCTGTTCGCCGACCTGGACGGCCGCTGGCGCGCCCTCTGCCGCGGCACCGACATCTTCGGCGGCGGCGTGACGACCTGGCGGCACGAGGTCTCCGACCGGCAGCTCTTCGGCGTCGGCTACCAGCCCGAAGGCGGCACCGGGCCGCTGAAGGCGAAGGCCGACGAGAACGGCGTCCTCATCCTCGGCGGCGACCACTGGCTGCCGGACCCGCTGCGCGGCCCGACCGGGCGGCACCGCTGGGCACCGGGGGTGCTCCGGCACCAGGACTACGTGGTGGACGCGGAGTGGGACCACGCCGTGGCGATGGCCGCCGGCCTCGGCAAACCTTCCGGCGGCGAACAGGGCTTGCTCTTCGGCGACTTCCCCGGAAAGCCGTGAAGGCCACTTTCGGGAACTCGTAGTTCCCGAAAGTGGCCTTCACGGCACTTCGCTGAGGCTTACTCGGAAGCCTTGCGGCGGAACTTCAGCAGCGCGAGCAGACCGCCACCGGCGACCAGCAGCAGGGCCGCGATCCAGATCAGCCAGCTGTTGTCGAAACCGGTGTTGGCCAGGCCGCCACCGGTGCCCGACTCGTTGCCCGCCGGGACGGCGGCCGGAGCGGTGGTGCTGGTCGGCGCGACCGTCTCCGAGGACGCCGGGGCGCTCGGCTTCGTGGTCTCGGTCGGCTTGGTCGGCCGCGTCGGCGCCGTGGTGGTCTCAGTCGGCTTCTCGGTCTTCGTGCCGCACAGGTACCACTTCTCGATGTCGGCCTGACGGCCGTTGCGGCTGAACGGCGCGCGCAGGTCGTTCCACGGCGCGGCCTTGTCGAGGCCGCGGGCACCCGGGGTGTAGTCGTTGAAGCCGTCGTCGCCACCGATGACGACGATGCGCTTGACCGTCACGCCCTCGTGGACCTTCGAGATGTTGAGGCGGTTCTTGACGATCTTGAAGTCGACGTCGCTCTGGCTGAGGTCCGTGCCCTCGGCGCACGGCGTCGCCTTGCCCGGCGTGGGGTGCGGGCGGTTGTCGTCGCTGTGGCAGGCCAGCGCGGAGCCGGCGGTGCCGATGAGGGCAGCGGTGGTCAGCGCCATGACCGCAACGGCGCCGCGGAAGGTACGTCTGCGCATAGGGGAACTCCTGTACCGGCGGGGAGGACAGCACTTGCGAAATCTGTGGTCGCGGCACCACTGAGCGTGTAACCACACTGCTGTAATTCACCCGTCAGTGGCACGCGGAGGAACGAAAGGTATCGCACGTCACTTGACCCTTTACGCGGGGTCCCCCTTTGGGCGCGCAGAGCAAGATCCTTTTAACTCGTTCGTGACCGGCCGTTCCGTACCATGCGCACGCGAAAGCCCCGCCGACCTGGGCAATCGGTCGACGGGGCCTTCTCGTGCGGATCAGGCGTCGAGTTCCTTGACGGGGTCGCCGGTGCCGCCGTCGGCCTGCCGCTTGCCGAGCAGCGAATGCCGGCGGCTGTAGGCGAAGTAGATGACCACGCCCAGCACCATCCAGGCGACGAACCGCAGCCAGGTCAGCACGGTCAGGTTCAGCATCAGCCACAGGCAGGCCAGGATCGCCAGGATCGGGATGACCGGCACCAGCGGCACCTTGAACGCGCGGGGCAGGTCCGGGCGCGTCCGGCGCAGGATGAGCACGCCCGCCGAGACGAGCACGAAGGCGAACAGGGTGCCGACGTTGACCATCTCTTCGAGCTTGTCCGCCGGGAAGAAGCCGGCCGCGAGCGCGACCAGGCCGCCGACGATCAGCGTCGCGCCCTTCGGCGTCCCGTGCTCGCCGGTCTTCGCCAGCCGGCGCGGCATCAGGCCGTCGCGCGACATCGCGAAGATGATCCGGACCTGGCCCAGCATGAGCACCATGACGACGGTGGTCAGGCCGGCCAGCGCGCCGAAGGAGATGATGTTGGCCGCCCAGTCGACGCCGTTGTCGGAGAACGCCGTGGCGAGCGTCTTGTGGCTGCCGTCGCCGGCGTCGGTGGCGAGCTTCTTGTAGTTCGTCATGCCGACGACCACCAGCGACACGGCGACGTACAGCACGGTGACGATGGCCAGCGAGCCCATGATCCCGCGCGGCACGGCCTTCTGCGGGTTCTTGGTCTCCTCGGCGGTGGTCGCGACGATGTCGAAGCCGATGAACGCGAAGAACACCAGCGAGGCGCCGGCGAGCAGGCCGAAGACGCCGAACGAGCTGCTCGCGCCGCCCGCGATCAGCGAGAAGAGCGACTGGTCGACGCCGGTCTGGCCGGCCCCGCCGGTTTCACCCGGCGGGATGTAGGGCGTGTAGTTGGCGCCCTTGATGTAGAAGATGCCGAGGATGATCACGAACAGCACGACGGCGACCTTGATGCCGGTGATCACCATCGACACCCGCGAAGACAGCTTCGTGCCCAGCGCCAGCAGCGTCGTCAGGACCACGACGACGAGCAGTGCGCCCCAGTCGACGGTCACGCTCCCGATGTCGAACGTCGTCTTGCTGCCCTTGCCGAAGAGGTAGCCGAGCACCGTCTCGAGGTAGACCGACCAGCCCTTGGCGACCGCGGCGGCGCCGACGGCGAGTTCGAGGATCAGGTCCCAGCCGATGATCCACGCCATGAACTCGCCGAAGGTGGCGTAGGAGAACGTGTACGCGCTGCCCGCGACCGGCACGGTCGAGGCGAATTCCGCGTAGCAGAGCGCGGCCAGCGCGCAGGCGATCGCCGCGAACACGAACGCCAGCGAGACCGACGGGCCGGCGTAGTCACCGGCGGTGCGCGCGGTCAGCGTGAAGATGCCGGCGCCGATGACGACGGCGACGCCGAACACCGTCAGGTCCCAGGCACTGAGGTTCCGCCGGAGCTTGGTGTCCGGCTCGTCAGTGTCCGAAATGGACTGTTCGATCGATTTAGTGCGCCACAATCCCGTTCCGGGCACCGTTGACCTCCTGCGGCTGAACTGCGTGTATCGCGGTACGTCACCCTAACGGGTCACGTCCGTGACGGCTCGCCGAGCGCCGGGGAGTGGATCTCGGAACTACTTCGCCAGGCTGCGGTCGAGGTCCGGCTCGAGGTAGATCAGCTTCGCGACGGGCACCTTGGCGCGGACGCGGGCCTCGGCGTCGTCGATGGCCATCGCCAGCTCGGCGGTGTCGAGCCCCGGCACCATCGCGAGCTTGGCTGCGACGAGCAGCTCGTCCGGGCCCAGGTACTGGGTGCGGATGTGGATGACGCGCTCGACCTTCCCGGCGGCGAGCTCGTCGACGATGACCGCGAGCACCGGCGCGGTGGCGCCTTCGCCGATGAGCAGGCTCTTCATCTCGATGATCAGGATGATCGCGATGACCCCGAGCAGCGCGCCGATGCCGAGGGTGCCGACGCCGTCCCAGACGGGGTTGCCGGTCACCACGGACAGCCCGACGCCGGCCAGCGCGAGGACGAGACCGAGCAGCGCACCGGCGTCCTCCAGCAGCACGACCGGCAGCTCGGGTTCCTTGGCCTGGCGGATGAAGCCCCACCAGCTCGCGTCGCCCTTGATCTTCTTCGACTCGCCGATGGCGGTGTAGAAGCTGTAGCCCTCGAGGCAAATCGCGACGAGCAGGATGATCACCGCGACGATCGGCGATTCGAGCGGCTCGGGGTGGCCGATCTTGTGGATGCCCTCGTAGATCGCGAAGGCGGAGCCCAGGGTGAAGAGCATGAGGGCGACGATGAAGGAGTAGAAGTACCGGTCGCGGCCGTAGCCGAACGGGTGCTCCTGGTCCGCTTCCCGCTTGGACGTCTTCTGCCCGAGCAGCAGCAGCCCCTGGTTCGTGGTGTCGGCCAGCGAGTGCACCGACTCGGCCAGCATCGACGACGA
The DNA here is from genome assembly GCF_046548815.1 of Amycolatopsis sp. cmx-4-83. Taxonomy (NCBI): domain Bacteria; kingdom Bacillati; phylum Actinomycetota; class Actinomycetes; order Pseudonocardiales; family Pseudonocardiaceae; genus Amycolatopsis; species Amycolatopsis sp. cmx-4-83. The sequence goes on from NZ_JAEBEF010000005.1 coordinate 562,649, forward strand.
CCCGGTGACGAGGAAGCCGGCGAACTTCGCGACCGCGATCCCGGCGTTCGCCCCGAGGGCCGCGATGATCGCCTTGGTTCCGCCTCCAGCTGACACGACCGCTCCCCTGGTAGGTCCTGAATGTCCGGGTGGAGCGTAATGGGCGCGGTCCGGCCGGGTCCCCACCGCCCGTGCCTTCGGGCGCGGGTTCAGCTCGGGCGACGGTTCGTTCGGCACTTCGCCCCGGCCGCACCCACCGCCCTCCCGCGGCCGCCCGTTTCTGTCGGACCCCTTCGCTACGGTGGCCGTTCCGGTACCGGGAGGGTGGACATGGCTCACTTCGGCGTGCTCGGGCCGCTCGCCGTCGAAGGGGCGCCCGGGCACTGGGTCGCGCTGCGCGGCGAGCGGCAGCGCACCCTGCTGGCCGTGCTGCTCCTCAACGCCAACCAGCACGTCCACGTCGACGTGCTGGTCGAAGCGCTGTGGCCCGGCGGCCCGCCGAAGTCGCACACCTCGAACCTGCACACCTACCTCTCCCGGCTGCGCGAGCGGATCGGCGGCCTCCGGATCGAGCACGGTCCGCTCGGCTACCGGCTGCGCGTCGCGCCGGAGGAGCTCGACCTGCTCGTCTTCCGGTCCGCCGTCGCGGAAGGGAAGCGGGCAGGCGACGCCGTCACCGCGGCGGGGCACTACCGGCGGGCGCTCGCGCAGTGGCGGGGGCCGGTGCTGGCCGGGCTGCACGTGCCGCGGCTCGACGCCGACGTCGCGCGGCTGGAGTCCGAGCGGCTCGCCGTCTTCGAAGACTGCGCCGACGCCGAGCTCACCGCCGGGCGTCACGGCGAACTCACCGGCGAGCTGCAGGCCATGATCACCGAACACCCGCTGCGCGAACGGCTCGCCGCGCAGCTGATGATCGCGCTGCACCGGGCCGGGCGCCAGGGCGACGCGCTCGAGGTCTACCGGCGGCTGCGGACCACCCTGATCGAGGAGCTCGGCGTCGAACCGGGCGCGGAGGCCCGCCGGGTGCACGCGGCCGTCCTGCGCGGCGAAGACCCCGTGCCGCGGTTGCCGCCGCCGGTCTGGCCGGTGTGCCAGCTGCCGCCGGACATCGGGGACTTCACCGGCCGCGAAGCCGAGCTCGCCGAACTGACCGGGGTGCTGGGCGAAGACCGCGGCGTCCCCGTCGCCGTGCTCAGCGGCGAGCCGGGCGCGGGCAAGAGCACCCTGGCCGTGCGGGCCGCGCACAGGCTGCGGGCGCGCTTCCCGGACGGGCAGCTGTACGTCCCGCTCGCCGGCCGCGACATCGGCGAGGTCCTGGCCGACCTCCTGCGCGCGCTCGGCGTGCCCGGCCCGGCGGTACCGGACGACGTCCGGGCGCGCGCGGCGGTGTTCCGCGGCCGGCTCACCGACCGGCGGGTGCTGGTGGTGCTCGACGACGCCGCCGACCCCGGCGACGTCCGCGCGCTGCTGCCGGGGACGCCGGGCTGCGCGGTCCTGGTGACGAGCCGGCGCCGGTTGAGCGGGCTCGCCGGGGCGCACCGGCTGCCGCTGGGGCCGCTGTCCGGTGCCGACGCCGCCGAGCTGCTGAACCGGCTCGCCGGCGCGCGGGTCGTCCGCGAGCGGGCCGATGCCGAGCGGATCATCGCGGCGTGCGCGCGGCTGCCGCTGGCGCTGCGGATAGCCGGCAGCAGGCTGGCCATCCGCCCGCACCTGCGGCTCGGCGAGCTGGCCGGGCGCCTCGAAGACGAGGTCCGCAGGCTCGACGAGCTGACCGTGAGCGATCTGGCCGTCCGCAGCAGCATCGCGCTGAGCTACGAAGGCCTGCGGCCGCCTGCGCAACGCGCGTTCCGCTTGCTCGGCCGCTGCCGCCTCGCCGACCTCCCGGCCTGGGCCGTGACGACGTTGGTCGGCGCCCCGGACGCCGACGAAGCCGTCGAAGAGCTCGTCGAGGCGAGCCTGCTGGAGGCACGCGGCGCGGACCCGGCCGGCGAGGGCCGCTACCGGATGCACGACCTCGTCCGGCTGTACGCGGCGGAGCTCGCCGAAGACACCGGCGGCCTCCGGACGGTGCTGTCGGCAACGCTCGCACTGGCCGACGCGGCGGCGGCCCGCTTGCCGCGCACGGTGCCGATGCCACCGCCGGCCGCCGCACCGCTTCCCCAGCCGTTGCCCGACGAGCTGGTGACGCGGTTGCTGGCCCGCCCGGACGACTGGTTCGCCGCCGAGCGCGCGAACCTCGTCCTGCTGATCGGCTGGCTGCCGGCCCCGGATGCGGTGCGGTTGCTGGACAAGCTGAGCGTCTACTTGTACCTGCACGGCCAGTACGCGGAGATGCGCGCGGCGTACGAAACGGTCCTGGCGGCGACGGACGACCCGGCGGTCACGCTGCTCGCCGAGGCGAACCTCGCGCTGCTGCATCACGAACGCGGCCAGTACGAAGAGGCCGCGGCCGCGTACCGCCAGTGCGCGAAGGAGCTGGAGGTGCGCGGCGATCACCGCACCCACGCATGGGTGACGGCGAACCTGGCGCACTGCCTGATCGGTCTGGGCCACGCCGAAGAGGCGTTGGAGACGGCGGCCCAGGCCCGCGAACTGTTCACTGTGGACGGTCACCCGGAGCCGATCCGCGTCCGCTCGGCGGAATCGGCGGCCCTGCTGCGCCTCGGCCGGGTGGCGGAGGCACAGGAGGTCGACCACATCGCCCTGACGGCAGCGCGCGAAACGGGCGACGCCCGCCAGATCGGCATGGCCCTGCACGGCTTCGCGTGGTCCTCCCTCTTGAACGGCGCCGACCCCCAAGCGGCAACGGCGATCGCGGAGTCGGTGGACCACCTCCGCCGGACCCCGGCCCGTTCGGAGCTGGCGAAGTCGCTGCGCACCCTGGGCGCGATCTCCGCGGCAACGGGCGACCGCGAACGCGCGATGGCGGCGTTCGGGGAGGCTCGCGAGCTGGCCAGGGAACTGGACGAGCGCCCCCGCGAGCTGTCGTGCACCCGCGCCTTGGCGGCAGGCTGGATCGGCGAAGGCCGTGCGGCGCAGGCGATCCCGGTGCTGCGGCAGTGCCTGACGGAGTTCCGCGAGATGGGCGGAAGATCGGCGACGGGCCTGACGTGGCTGGTGCTGGAGAGGGCGTGCGAAGCGCTGGGCGACGGGGAGGGAGCAGCGGAGGCGGCCGCGGAGGTGGCGCAGTACACCGACCCCCGCGACGCCAGCGCGGCAGCACTGAGGCGAGCACTGCTGGCTCTGACCGAACGGGTGTGAGCCTGACCCGGCCGCGCGAGCCGCTGGCTCCTTCGCCGCCCCTGGCCGCGGCCGCTGCTCATCCGCCCCGGCTAATGCTCGCCCCCAAGCGCCCAGCCGGCCGATTTCGCTCGAACCGCCCACCTGTTCGCCCGACCTGAACCGCAGCAGGCCCGCCGGGCTCCCCACCCGGCCGACGCTCGCCCACCTCAACGGCCGTGGCCCGCCAGCTGCCTGCCGCGGCCCGGCTCCCCACCCAGTCGGCTCGCCCAGCCAGCGGCTACACCCCACCGCCGGCCGACCAGGCTCCCCCGCCCAGCCAGCGGCCACACCCCACCGCCGGCCGACCAGGCTCCCCCGCCCAGCCAGCGGCCACACCCCACCGCCGCCCGGCCAGGCTCCCCCGCCCAGCCAGCGGCCACACCCCACCGCCGCCCGGCCAGGCTCCCCCGCCCAGCCAGCGGCCACACCCCACCGCCGCCCGGCCAGGCTCCCCGCCCAGCCAGTGCTCGCCCAGCCCAGAGCCCCACCGACCGCGCCAGCCCGCCGTTGCTCGCCCCCGCGCCCCGCCGGCACCAGCCGCTGCTCGCCTATCGCGAGCGCACGGTCCCGCTCTGCCTGGCCCCGCCCAGCGCACAGCCCCACTCCACCGGGCCCCCGCCCAGCCACACCCAGCGCACAGCCCCACTCCACCGGGCCCCCGCCCAGCCACACCCAGCGCACGGCTACGCCCCACCGCCGCCCGGCCAAGCTCCCCCGCCCAGCCAATGCTCGCCCAGCCCATGACCCCGCGCTGCCCGCCCCCTCCAGTGCTCGCCCCCCGGCAGCACCGCAGCACCGGTGATCCCCGCCCCTTGTGATCGCGCCGCCGGGTCCTCCCCGGCCCGGCTGCGCGAAACCCCTGGGCAGGTGATGCCGCCCCCTCGCGGCACCACCTTCAGCCCACGGGCGCCGGGCGGGAACCGACCGGCGCCACCCCCAGCGGACCGGCAGCGCGCGCCAGCGCACCAGGGTCCCCCCGTTGAGTCAGATACTGGCCGACGCCACCACACGGAACGCACACAAAAACGGCGGAGGCCCCCGAAGAGGCCCCCGCCGAAAAACACCTGAACGTCAGTCCTCGCAAGTCCCGGCAGTCGCCCGGAACATCTGCGCACGCGCGCCGTCCAGCGGGCGGATCCGCACCGGGGGATCCGCCGCCGGGAGCCAGACCGACTGGCCGCGGCGCAGCTCCACCTTCTCGCCGTCGTCCGCCGTCACCAACAGGTCACCGGCCGTGCACAACAGGATCTGCGGACCGACGCTGTCGACCGAAATCTCGTCGTCCTGACCCTCGGCCCACTCGACGCGCGACAGCTCGAACTCGGGTGCGTCCGTGCGGTACACCGACAGGCGGCCGCCACCGTCTCCGCACTGGACCGGCATCTCGCCGCACGCGAAGTCGACCACCCGCAGCAGCTCCGGGACGTCCACGTGCTTCGGCGTCAGACCGCACCGGAGGATGTTGTCCGAGTTCGCCAGGATCTCCACGGCCGTTCCGTGCAGGTACAGGTGCAGGTTGCCGGCCGGCAGGTAGATCGCCTCGCCCGCGCGCAGCGTCAGCCGGTTGAGCAGCAACGCCGCCAGCACGCCGGCGTCGCGCGGGTGCGTCTCGCCGAGTTCCAGGATGGTCCGGCACTCGACCGCGAACTCGCCGTGCTCCTGGACGTGCCGGACGCAGGCGTCCAGCACCTCCGGCAGCAGCGAGTCGAGCGTCCGCTGCGGCAAGGTGATCCACGTCGTGAACAGCGCCCGCAGGCCCGACGGGTCCGGCTGCGCCTCGAGCAGCCCGGTGTACTTCGCCAGCCCCGGCGTCTCGATCGCCTTGAGCAGCTTCACCGTGCGGTCCGGGGCGCGGAACCCGGCCAGCGCGTGGAACTCCGTCAGCGCGCAGACCAGCTCCGGCTTCGCCGTCGGGTCCGGGTAGTTGCGGTTCGCGGCGTCGCGCGCGATGCCCAGCTTCTCCTCGCGGGCGTGCCCCTCCGCGGCCTGCGCCGCCGACGGGTGCGCCTGCATCGACAGCGGTTCCTCCGCCGCGAGGATCTTCAACAGGAACGGGAGCCGCCCGCCCCACCGCTTCGCGCACTTCTCGCCGAGCTGCGTCACCGGGTCGGCTTCCACCAGCTCCAGCAGGCTCCGTTCGGTGCCGTCCGGGCCGACCACGTGCGACGGGTCGCCCGGGTGGGCACCCATCCACAGCTCGGCCTCGGGGTGCGGCGCGGGGACCGGACGGCCCAGCAGCTCGGGGATCGCCGTCCGCGATCCCCAGGCGTAGGGCCGCACCGCGTTGCGCAGCAGCTCCACAGTCACCTCAACTCCACTCCTTCGGCACCGGCCCGGGCCGGTCTCACGCCGTCGCGGGGGCGAAGCGGCCCGCGCCGCCGATCCTGCCCGCCGCCAGCCCGAGATAGACCGCCGCCAGTTCGAACCGCAGTGCCAGCACCGCGGCCCGCACGATTTCGTCGGCCTCGATCTCCTCGGCCGGCGCGATGACGTCCGCGCCCGGGAGCAGATCCTCGACTTGGTAGCGCGCCGCGTCCGTGGCCGGACCGGTGCGCACCGAGAGAAGCAGTACCCGAGTCTGGATTTCACCAGAGGAATCGTCCGGATCGGCGAAGATGTCACGCTCCCGGCCGTCCGATTGTGCCGCCCGCCGCAACGCGGGACGCGCAAGAGCCTGCCGATAGTCTTCAACGTCACACACCGTGGCCGCGTGTGCGGCGAACGCGTGCGCAGCGTGCTCCCCGACGGCGACCGCCACCGGGTCCAGCCCCCACAGCAGGGGGACGCGGTCGGCGACGCGCAGGGCGAGCGCCTTGGCCGGGTTCGCGAACGACTCCCGGGCCAGGTAGTCCTTTTCGGCTTCCAGGTCGAGCTGGTCGGCCAGCGTCTGGACGTCGGAGACCAGCAGCCCCAGCGCGTTCGCGGTGAGCAGGCCGGCGGCCAGGCCACGCGGGAACGCCAGCTCCGGGGGCACCGGGATGCGCGGCGCCAGCAGCACGCCCTTGCCCGCGACAGCGGCCGCCACCGGACCTTCGGCCGGCGCGGAAAGCACCACCGAAGCGCCGTAACGCGCGGCGCGCTCCAGCGACGCCGCGAGCTCGCGGTCGCCGGGGTCGTCGGTGTGCGCGAACACGACGTCGAGCGCGCCGATCCAGTTCGGCACCACCTCGGCGACGACCACCGGCACCGGGCACGACGGCGTCAGCAGCGCAGCGAGCAGCCTGGTGAGCGTGCGGCTCACGCCGGGCCGGTCGATCAGCACGAGCGCGCGCGGGCGGCCCCGGTCGAGCCGTTCGGCGAGCTCCAGCTCGGCCGCCATCTCGGTGGTCGCGCGCACTTGGGCGCCGGCCATCGCGGCGGCCCGGAGCAGCCCCGAACTGTCGGCCTCCGCCAGCCGCCCCGGGTCGTCGAGCAGCGAGTCGTCAAGCACTGTCGACATCGGGGTTCCCGGGCGTGGTGGCCTCGTCGAGGAGCAGCACCGGAATCCCGTCACGCACCGGGTACACCCGGCCGCATTCGGTGCACGTCAGCGCGTCGGCCTCGGGATCGTCCGGTGCGCCGGGGCGCAACGGGGCGTGATCCGGCGACGGGCACGCCAAGATCTCGAGGAGCTGGGCGTCGAGCGTGATGGCCATGGTTCCTCCATACCACGCGGGGCACTGTGGTGAAGAGCACTTCAGGACACAGTTCGGCCCCTAGGCACCCTGGTTAGGGGGTGGGTCAGTTGCGGATGATCGCGAGCACTTCGTCGACCAGGCCCTGGACGGCCTCGGCGTTCGCGGCCTCGACGTTCAGGCGGAGCAGCGGTTCGGTGTTCGACGGGCGCAGGTTGAACCAGGCGCCGCCCGGCAGCTGCACGGTGAGGCCGTCCAGCTCGTCGATCTCGACGCCGGAGCGCGCCCCGAAGGCGTCCTTGACGGCCATCATCTTGGCGACCTGGTCGTCGACCGTGGAGTTGATCTCACCCGAGGCCGCGTAGCGCGAGTACGCGCTGGTCAGCTCCGAGAGCGGGCCGTTCTGCTCGCCGAGCGCGGCGAGGACGTGCAGCGCCGCCAGCATGCCGGTGTCGGCGCGCCAGAAGTCGCGGAAGTAGTAGTGCGCGGAGTGCTCGCCGCCGAAGATGGCGCCGGTCTTGGCCATCTCGGCCTTGATGAACGAGTGCCCGACGCGGGTGCGGACCGGCTTGCCGCCGTGCTCGGCGACGATCTCCGGCACGCCCTTGGACGTGATCAGGTTGTGGATGATCGTGCCGCCCGGGTCCTTCGCCAGCTCGCGGACGGCGACCAGCGCCGTGATCGCGCTCGGCGAAACCGGCTCGCCGCGCTCGTCGACGATGAAGCAGCGGTCCGCGTCGCCGTCGAAGGCGACGCCGGCGTCCGCGCCGACCTCGCGCACCTTCGCCTGCAGGTCGACGATGTTCTTCGGGTCGAGCGGGTTGGCCTCGTGGTTCGGGAAGGTGCCGTCGAGCTCGAAGTACATCGGGACGACGTCGATCGGCAGCCCGTCGAAGACGGTCGGGACGGTGTGCCCGCCCATGCCGTTGCCGGCGTCGACGACGACCTTCAGCGGCCGGTTGGCCGACAGGTCGACGAGGTTGCGCAGGTAGGCGGCGTAGTCGGCGAGCACGTCCCGCTCGGACACGCTGCCGCGCTGGCCTTCGAACTCGGGCACGCCCTGCTCGACGGTGTCGCGGATCTCGGCGAGCCCGGTGTCCTGCCCGACCGGGGACGCGCCGGCGCGGCACATCTTGATGCCGTTGTACTTGGCCGGGTTGTGGCTCGCGGTGAACATCGCGCCCGGCAGGTTCAGCGAACCCGAGGCGAAGTAGAGCTGGTCGGTGCTGGCCAGCCCGATGCTCACGACGTCGAGCCCCTGCGAGGTGACGCCCTCGGCGAAGGCGGCCGCGAGACCAGGCGAGGAGTCGCGCATGTCGTGGCCGATCACCACCGACGGTGCTTCGGGCTTGATGAGCAGGGCGAACGCGGCACCGAAGTTGCGGACGAGGTCCGCATCGAGCTGCTCGCCGACCACGCCGCGAATGTCGTAGGCCTTCACGATGCCCGAAAGGTCTGGCACGCCGTCTCCCCGCGATTAGTCGTCCTGGCGCCCGCTGCGCCGCGCGGAAAGCCTACCGGCGGTGGTGGTGGGTTACGCGCTCAGGCGCGACCGGGGAGGACACGCAGGTGGCCGCGGCGACCGGAGGGGCCTTCCGGCTCGGGTGCCGGGGCCGGTTTGTCGGAGCGGCCGGCCTCGCGCACGGCCTCGGCCAGCGCGGTCAGCTCGTCGGCCGACGGGTCCGGCGCGGCGAAGGCGCCTTCGTGCCGCACGACTTCCCAGCCCTTGGGGACGGTCAGCCGCAGCGCGTGCGCTTCGCAGAGGTCGTAGGAGTGCGGCTCGGAGGCGGTGGCCAGTGGGCCGACGACGGCGGTGGAGTCGCTGTAGGCATACGTCAGCGTGGCCACAGCCGGCTCTAGACAGCCGGTACGCGAACACTTCCGTACGTTCCGCACGATCCGAAACGATAGCGCGTCGCCGCAAGGTAGGAGGAGCGACACGCGCTGGGACGTGCCGACCGCATAGACTTCCGGGGTGGCGACGGCTCGTGACTACCGACAACGGCGGCGCCTGCGACGGGACCGGCACGGCCGGGGCCTGCGCGGGACGCTGTACCCGGCGACCCTGCCCGCCGCCGCGAGCCGCGCGGAGCGGTTCGACGCGCTGGTGCTCGACGCGCTGGAACCGATCGAGGCCCGCTGGCGCCACGAGCTGACGAAGCTCGACGTGGCGGTGGACGACGTCCCGGAGATCCGGGAGAACGGCCACTCCCCGGCGGACGGCGTCCTCCACGACGGCGCGGTCCCGCTGTCGCGCCTGGTCCCGGCGGGGGTCGACCGCACGGGGATGCCGACGCGCGCCCGGATCGTGCTGTACCGGCGGCCGCTGGAGGCGCGGGCGAAGGACCCGTCGGAGCTGGCCGAGCTGGTGCACGACGTGCTGGTGGAGCAGGTGGCGGGGTACCTCGGCGTGGAACCGGACGTCATCGAAGGCGAGTGACGCTGCGGCGGGTCGAGAGGGCCTTTCGCGCTCTGAGGGCCGCTGCGAACGGTCCGCTCGCGTCGCACTCGGCGGCACCGATGGGCCACTCGCGCGGCCGACCCGCCACCACCGACCTCATCGAAGGCCAGTGACCTACCGGACCGGCCCCCGCTCGTCGACGGAGTACACAGGCTCGCCCAGGAACGCGTCGGCGGGCAGCTCGCCGTAGCCGATGTTGAACGTGTCCAGCCAGTACGACCAGTCCTGCCGGCCCGCCGCGCTGCTGAAGCGGTAGTTGAGCCGCCAGCGCAGCCACTCGCCCGGCGCGAGCTTCACCGCCGGTGGGCGCCGCTCGCGGGGCGGGATCCCGAACAGCTCGCCGACGCGGGGCAGCACCCTCAGCCGGCCATCGGCCTCCCGCAGGTCCACGGGCACGTCCCGGAGGCTCTCCGCCGACGCGACCGGCGCGAACCCGTCCTGCTCGCGCAGCCGCACCACGTGCGCGAGCCCGCCCGGCAGCGCGGGCAACGCGAAGCCGGCCGGGACCGCGTTGCGGACCGCCGCGGCCGGACCACCACGCGAGTGCTTCGTCCACGACACGTGGACCCACTGCGCGGTGACCGTCACGGGCGGCGCCGGGCCGGGACCGCCGTCAGCAGGGTGAACAGCACCGCCGCCAGCTGGGCCAGCAGCAACAGGTTGCGTTCCGTGCCCGGGTACTCCACCGTCACCTCCGACGGCGTCGGCGGGACCGACACCGCCACCTGGTGGCCCCACGCCGGCACGATCGGGACGCTCTTGCCGCCCACCGAGGCCTTCCAGCCCGCTTCCTGTTCCGCCGCCAGCACCAGCAGGCGGCCGGTCGGGCCGTCCGAGACGCGCACGCGCACGTCCGGGAGACCCGCCTGGACCGGGGCCACGCCCGGCGCCAGACCCGGGGCGCCGCCGCCCGTGACCGCTGCCTTCGCCTGCTCCGGGGAGATGAGGATCACCTGGCCCGCCGGGGCGAGCAGGCGGAGCACGCCGCGGCCGTCCGACGTCGGGGCGGCCACCGAGACCAGGTCCTTCGCCAGCGGCGGGTACGCCCGCGGGTCCGCTCCCGGCGGCAGCACCACGTACTCCACGCCGGCGGCGGCCGCGGCCGCGAACGTGCGCTGGACCGCCGCCGCGTCGCCTTGGCCGAGGTCGCGGCGCCACGCCGCCAGGCGGGCCGGGGTGCCCGTGGTCGGGGCCAGCTCGTCGTCGCCGTAGTGGGGCAGGCGGCCGCCGATCTGGCGGGTCGCGTCGGACGCCAGGTCCAGCACCGACCGGCCGGACGCCGAGATCTCCGCCGCGGCTTCGGGGGCCAGCGCGGGCCGCGGACCCGCGCGGAGCGGGCCCTGACCGCCGACGGCGACGGCGCCGCCCGCCAGTGCCAGGAACACCACCACCCCGGCCACCGCCATCACCTGCGGCAGCCACGGCGACGGCACCCCGGCCGAACCGCCGCGCTGCCACGAACCGAGCACGACCCACAGCAGCCCGGCGCCGACGATCAGCAGCGGAACGCCCGCGTAGCCGTGGGCCGCGGCGCCGCCCTGCATCGGCGTCGCCGTGACCAGCCGGACCAGGACCAGCCCGCCCGCGCCGAGCACCGCCAGCGCGATCCCGCCCGCGGCGAGCTTCGTCGGGCGGACGACCACCGCCACGAGCGCCGCGGCGATCACCGCGACGCCGATCGGCCACGCGCCCGGCCCGCCGGGGTCGAGGCCGGCCAGATCGGTGCCGGACACCGGCGCGGCCGCGCCGCCGAGGCCCTGCACGAGCAGTTCCGGGTGCCGCAGCAGCACGGTCGGCCACGGCAGCAGCAGCGCCAGCGGCAGCAGCACCACGATGCCGACCGACGCGATCCGCCGGGCCAGCCCGGTCGGCGCGGGCAGCACGACGAACCCGATCAGCAGCCCGGCGAGCGCGAGCCCGTGCGCCAGCGGGGAAAACGCGCCCAGCAGCGCCACCCCGAACGCCGAGAGCGCGGAAATGTGCAGCCAGCGCGTGTCCGCGCGCACGAGCAGCCCGGCGATGCCGGCGGCCACCAGCGGCAGCACGAGGTGCACCACGACGACGTCGAGCCGGCCCTGCGCCACCCCGGCGGTCGCGGCCGGCAGGAGCGCGTACGTCGCCGCGACGACCGCGCGGACCCAGCGGCGCACGCGAAGCCGCCGCGTCGCCACGTACGCGCTCAGCGCCGCCAAGGGGATGTCGCCGAGGAGCAGGATCGCCACGAGCGCGGCCGGCCCGCCGAGCGGGGCGAAGACCGCGCCGAGCGTGCCGAGCACCGGCAGCGTCGCCGACGCGGGAGCGCCGGTGCCGCCCGCGATCGCGTGCCACGGCGTGAGGTACGACGACCAGAGCTCGCCCAGCCCGCCGACCGGGAGCAGCTTGCCGCCGAAGAGGTCGAGGCCGAGCCGGGCGCGGTTGACGACCAGCCCGAGCGCCGTCATCACGACGAGCAGCACGACCGGCGGCGCGAAGATCGTGGCCGCGAGCACCCGCCGCCGGTTGACCTCGACGAAGACGAGTTCGGGCTCGGCCTCTTCGGCGGGTTCGTCGGAGACCGGTTCCGGCGCCGCGGTTTCCGGCAGCGCGACGGCGACGAGCGTGCCCGGCCGGCGCAGCCCGGACCCGCGTGAGCTGAGCCCGCGCAGCGCACCCGCGGGCAGCGCGCCCGGGCCCACGGGACGGGTCTCGCGGGCGTCGAGCGCTTCCGGCGTGACCCACGCCGACTCGGTTTCGACGGTCTCGGGGACCCGCCCGAGTGCGACGTCGCTCTCCACGCCCCGGCGCACCAGGCCGACCACGCCCGCCCGGAAAGCGTTGCGGAGGCGGGTGACGCGCCCGGTGAAGAGCCCGCGCACCGTGCCCGGCCGCGGATTCCGCCGCCGGCGGGCCCGGGCGGCGCGCAATCCGCCGCGTCCACTGAGGAGGTACGCGGCCGCGGCGAACTCGGCCCGCGCTTCGCCGGTGCGGCGCAGCAGGACGAACGCCAGCGCGCGCAGCACCGAGAGCAGCGGGAGCCGGATCATCCCCAGCCAGAAGGAAAAGGGCGAGCAGTTCACCAGGAAGACGCGCAGCCCGTGAGCCCGGTTCGTGGTGGGCAGCGGCGCGGTGACGGCGTCCGCCGTGCGCTGGCCGGTGGTGACGGCGCGCGCGTGCCGGACCCGCGCGGTCGGCACGGAGAGGACGATCCCGCCGGCCGCGTTGGCGCGCCAGCCGAAGTCGAGATCCTCGCGCAGCAAGGGGAAACCGGGGTCGAAGCCGCCGAGGTCGTCCCACGCGTCGCGGCGCACGAGCGAGCCCGCGCTGGGCACGGCGAGCACCTCGGCCGGCTCCTCGCCGAGCGCGGCGACCTGCTGGCGGTGCCCGGAGGCGTCGGTGGACAGGCCGGCTTCGACGATCAGCCGCGGGTCCGTCCAGTCGAGCCCGAGGGCGCCGAGCACGGTCGCCGACGGCGTTTTCGTGGCGACGCGCAGGAGTTCGTCAAGGCAGTCGGGCTCGGGCGCGCAGTCGTCGTGCAGCAGCCACAGCCACGATCCGGGGTCGCCCCAGCGTTCGGTGGCGTGCCCGACGGCTTCGGCGACCGCGGCCGCGAAGCCGGTGTCGCTCGAAAGTGTGATGACACCGGAGAGCACGGGAGAAGAATCCGAGCCGGGGTCGTCCGCCGCTTCGGCGAGCAGCCGCGCGGTCGCGTCCGTGGAGCCGGTGTCGACGGCCAGCACGTGCCGCGGCCGGACGGTGCTGCGGCGCAACGAAGAAAGCGCCAGCGGCAGCCAGTTTTCGCCGTTGTGACAGACCACAATGGCCAGAACGGGCGCGGTGCGCAGGGCGGGCGGCGCGGCGGTGCGGGGCAACGAACGCTCCAGATCAGGCGGCGGGTCGGTGCGGCCACCCTACGGCCCCGGCCCGTCACCCGGTGGTGAACCCACGCCGGGCGTTCACCACGTGGAATCACCGGTGACGCGACGCATCACCGGTGACTCCCCCTCAAACGACGCGTTTCTTCAGCTTCCGGCGCTCCCGCTCGGACAGACCGCCCCAGATGCCGAAGCGTTCGTCCTTGGCCAGCGCGTACTCAAGGCACTCGTCCTTGACCTCGCAGCCCAGGCAGATCCGCTTGGCTTCGCGGGTGGAGCCGCCCTTTTCGGGGAAGAACGCCTCCGGGTCCGTCTGCGCGCACAGGGCGCGTTCCTGCCAATCCTGCTCTTCTTCGGTGGCATCGATGAGCTCGGTGAGATCTCCCAGAGCCTGCTCCGGGATCTCGCCCCAACTCATGACGTGCCCCCATTCCTTACCATCGGCTTCCAACCGCACGTCCGCCTCCTCGCTCCCTAGCACTCCCCAGGCTGGCGGTGGTGAAACGACACTCGCCGCCCCCTCTGGCGGCGAATGACATCACTGTGATTACACCCGTGTAGTGCGGTCAGGTCAAGCGGAGTAGCGAGTTCGGGGGACGTCGGAGCCCGATCGCGCAAGGGGACACGCCGGTAACTTCACACCGGGCATACGGAAGACTGGGAGTCGTGCAGAAGTCAGCAGTGCGCCCCAGCCCGGTCTTCCTCGGCATCCTCGCGCTCACCGTCGCCGGCGGGGCGATGGCCGCGTTCGGTGACATCAACACCGTTTTCGTCCGCGACCGCGACCCGCTGCTCATCGCCGGCGTCGTGATCTTCGTCGCCGCCGGCTGGGTGGCGTCGCTGTCGCTGCACGAGTTCGGCCACGCGATGGTCGCCTACCGCGGCGGCGACTACAGCGTCGCCCACAAGGGTTACCTGACCCTGGACGTGCGGAAGTACACCGATCCGGTCCTGTCGATCGTCCTGCCGTTGATCTTCCTCATCATCGGCGGCATCCCGCTCCCGGGCGGCGCGGTCTGGATCAACCGCGGCGCGCTGCGCTCCCGGGGAACGTCGTCCTGGGTGTCGCTGGCGGGTCCGCTGAGCAACCTCGCGGTCGGCGCGGCGCTGGCGCTGGTGGTCGCGCTGGTCCCGATGGCGGGCGGCCTCGTGATCGCGATGTCCTACCTGGCGCTGCTGCAGATCGTGACCTTCATCCTCAACATCCTCCCGATCCCCGGCCTCGACGGCTGGGGCGCGATCGAGCCGTACCTGCCCCCGCGGGCCCGCGAAATCGGCGCGCAGGTCCGCCCGTGGGCGCCGATCATCCTGTTCGCCATCCTGTGGTTCATCAAGCCGGCGAACGCGCTCCTGTGGAACGCCTCGTACTCGATCTTCGGCGCCTTCGGGGGCTATGTGGACGGTGCGCAGATCGGGTTCAGCGTCTTCCAGTTCTGGAACTGAGGTTTGGCGGGGGCGCCGCGCGGGAATCAGGTGCGGTGCTCCGTCAGCCAGACGTGCGCGCGTTTCCAGACCACCCGCAGGCCCGACCGCTCACCCAGGTAGTCCCCCGCGGCACCGACGACCGGCAACATGCCGATCGCACGGTGCAGGAAGTTGCCGCGCGGCCGCTTCTCCAGTTCCCCCGTGATGCCGAGCAGTCCGCGGCCGAGCCGCCACAGCGTGCGACCGGCGGCCTTGATCGTCGCTTTGCCGTGCTTCTTTTCCGACGCCGTCAGATCCTCGGTCAGCCTCGCGGCTTCGTCCGCCTCCGCGGCTTCGTCGTGCTCCGCGTGCTTGCCCGCCGCGAGGTCCGCGTCGATGTCCCGCTCGAAGAGCACCCACGCGATCAGGCGCACGCGCGTGCCGACGTCCGTGACGCCGTACTCGCCCGCGATCGCGCACAGCAGCAGCCCCTGGGACGCCGAACCCAGCGCGTCCTGCACCGGGAGGCGGTCGGCGAGGGCGCCGCCCAGGCCCGGGATCGACGTCAGCACCGCCGTGAAGCGGCCGACGCGGTTCATCCACCAGCTGGACCGGTCGTAGCCCGTCATCCGGGCCCACGCCGCCGTGCCAGGGACCTTCACCGACGTGACGCCGTGGATCAGCTTCGCCTTCAGGCCGGACTCGACCTCGGCCAGGTCGTCCGCCGCGCGGGCCTGGAGGCCGAACGGGTCGGACTCGCGCAGCGCGTCCAGCATCGGCCCGCACGCGCGCACGAACGGCCGCAGCACCGCCACGACCTGCCGGTCGGAAATCGCCTCAGCCACGTCCCGCTCCCCTTCCCACCGCACGGCCCAGCCCGCCGCCGAGCACCAGTGCGCCCGGCAGCGCGCTCGCGCCGAGCAACAGCAGGGCCCGCCAGTCCTGGATCAGCACCAGATCACCGCCCGGACCCAGCATGCCGACCCCGAACACGACGAGCACCCACACGGCGAGGGGTACCCACGAAAGAGCGGGCCGCACCAGCTTCGCGGTGGTCGACACCAGCCACGGCGTCGTCACCGCGCCGACCAGCACCGTCACCGGCAGCGGCACGACCCCGATGCGCAACGGCAGGAAGAACAGCTCGACGATCGCCAGCAGCACCGTGTCGAAGACGAGCACCAGCAGGAGCAGCCGCTGCTCCCAGGTCAGCGGTTCCACGGTCACAGTCCGCCGAACAGGTCGTCCGCCGCACCCTCGGCGGGACCGTGCGCCAGTACGTAGTAGTCCTCGGCCGCGATCGGCTGGGCGACTTCGTTCGTGAGCGCGAAGTACGGAACGGGCCCCTCGACGACCGCCAGCTGCGTCGCGTGCGCGCGCAGGGCGGCCACCTTCGCGGGGACGTGAGCGGCGACGTCGAGCACGGTCGTGATCTCTTCGTCCGGGGTCGTCGGCAGCTCTTCGTCGGCGGGGACGCCGTATTCGGGCGAGCCCGCACGCAGCGCGTTCAACCCGGTGCGCACCGCGTTCCTCGACGCCACCGTGTGGAACACGCGCGCCACCGATGCCGCCCGTGGCACCGCGGCCATCGTGATCTCGTGGGCGCGGATGTGGTCGGGGTGGCCGTAGCCGCCGAAGGCGTCGTAGGTGACGACGACCTGGGGCCGCACCTCGTCGAGGATCTCCGCCAGCTGCGCGGCCTGCTCTTCGGCGCTGCCGCCGGTGAACGCGCGCGGGTGCGCCGCCGACGGCGTGCCCGCCATGCCCGAATCGCGCCACCGGCCGATCCCGCCGAGGTAACGGTGCCGGGCCACCCCCAGCGCGGCGCACGCGGCCTTCAGTTCGCTGACGCGGTAGCCGCCCAGCTGGTCGGCGGCCCAGGCGCCCAGCCCGGACAGCTCCGCCAGGCCCGGCATGATCTCGCCTTCCTCACCCAGCGTGCAGGTCACCACGGTCACCTCGGCGCCTTCGGCGGCGTATCGTGCGATCGTGGCGCCGGTGGTGATGCTCTCGTCGTCGGGATGGGCGTGGACGAGCAGCAGCCTGCGCGGTACCGGGGAGATCACGGGTTGAGCGTAATTCCCGTGCTCCGACCTTCGTCGGGGACACCCTCGGTTATCCTCGCGCGAGTCGCGACCGCCGCGTCGCGATCGTCTGTACCCCCACGAAGGGCATCTTGGTGAGCACTGAAGCAACTTCGGCGGACGTCGCCGGCGTGTCCGGATCCGTTCTGTCGATCTCCGACCTCAGCGTGTCGTTCCAGACCGAGGACGGCGTCGTCGACGCCGTCAAGGGCATCGGGTTCGACGTGCAGCCCGGCGAGATCGTCGCCGTGGTCGGGGAGTCCGGGTCCGGCAAGTCCGTCACGTCGATGTCGGTGCTGGGCCTGCTGCCGAAGACCAGCCGGATCGCCGGCGAGCTGCGCCTCGGCGAGCGCAACCTGGCGGACCTCAAAGAGAAGGACATGCAGAAGATCCGCGGCAACCAGGTCGCGATGATCTTCCAGGAGCCGATGACCGCGCTGAACCCGGTCTACACGGTCGGCTGGCAGCTGCGCGAGTCCCTCCGCTCGCACCTCGACATCTCCAAGGCCGCCGCCGACCAGCGCGCGATCGAGCTGCTCGAGATGGTCGGCATCCCGAACCCGCCGCTGCGGTTCAAGCAGTACCCGCACCAGCTGTCGGGCGGCCTGCGCCAGCGCGTCGTCATCGCCATGGCGATCTCGTGCGACCCGAAGGTCATCATCGCCGACGAGCCGACCACGGCGCTCGACGTCACGGTCCAGGCCGAGATCCTCGGCCTGCTGCGCAAGCTGCGCGACACGCTCGACACCGCGATCGTGCTGATCACCCACGACATGGGCGTCGTCGCCGACATGGCCGACCGCGTCATCGTCATGTACCAGGGCGAGATCGTCGAAGAGGCGCCGGTGCGCGAGCTGTTCGCGTCGCCGAAGGAGGACTACACCCGGCGGCTGCTCGCCGCGGTGCCGGTGCTCGGCCAGCGCCCCGAGGGCCGCCGCCTGCTCGACGACACCGGGATCGCGTCCGACAGCACCGAGGCCGCCAAGATCGCCGAGGAGATCCGGCTGGCCGACGCCGAGCTGGAGGCCGTGATCGAGGAGACCGCGCCGGCCCTCGAGATCAAGAACCTGGTGCTCGAGTACCCGGGCCGCCGCGGCCAGGCCAAGAACCGCGCGGTGGACGACGTCTCGCTGACCATCGCCAAGGGCGAGATCGTCGGCCTGGTGGGCGAGTCCGGTTCGGGCAAGTCGACCGTCGGCCGCTGCGCCGTGGGCCTGCTGCGCGCGACCCAGGGCACGATCGCGATCGCGGGCAAGGACATCACGACGATGTCGGCGAAGGAGATCCGCCCGCTTCGCCGGTTCTTCTCGATCGTGTTCCAGGACCCGGCGTCCACGCTGGACCCGAAGATGACGATCGGCGAGTCGATCGCCGAGCCGATGGTGCTGCACAAGGTGCTCTCCGGCAAGGAGCTGTCGGCGCGGGTGCGTTCGCTGCTCGACAAGGTCGAGCTGGGCGGCCACTACATGAACCGCTACCCGCACGAGCTCTCCGGCGGCCAGCGCCAGCGCGTGGCCATCGCCCGCGCGCTCTCGCTCGACCCGGCGCTGCTCATCGCGGACGAGCCGACGTCGGCGCTGGACGTGTCGGTGCAGGCCCGCGTGCTGGACCTGTTCCTCGACCTGCAGCAGTCGCTGCAGTTCGCGTGCCTGTTCATCAGCCACGACCTCGCGGTGGTCGACCTCCTGGCCGACCGCGTCGCGGTGATGCAGCACGGCAAGCTGGTCGAGGTCGGCACGCGCGACCAGGTGCTCCACTCGCCGCAGCAGGACTACACGAGGCGCCTGCTGTCGGCGGCCCCGGTCGCGGACCCGGTCCTGCAGGCCGAGCGCCGCGCGGCCTGGGAGGCCGGCAAGCTGGCTCCCGTGGCCGACTGACGCTCTGAGCACACTGAAGGCCGCCGCCCGGGCTGGGCGGCGGCCTTCACTGCGTTACGAGGCGGTGGGCGGGGCTCGCGTGCGAGAATCGGTCCATGTCGACCACGCGAAGGGGCCATGGCGCGTAGATCGCCGGCCCGGGTCCGCGCGGACCCCCCTCGCGGCACCACCGGCGAGCCCGTCCCCACGCTCGGCGGTCTCTCACCGAGGGGCTTGGCGTGCCTCGTCCGCCTCGAACGCACCCGGCTGTGGCCCGGCGCCGCGGCCGAGGCGCTCCGGGCGTGGGAGGGGTTCGTGCGCGACCCGATCCACCGGCTGTGGGATCCGGAGTCCGGGTGCGGCGTCTTGCGGTGCTGCCCCGATCCGGACGAGGTGCGCCACGTCCTGGACCTCGTCGCCCACGCCCTGCCGGCCGGCGACGCCCGGACCTTCCGCAACCGCCTCGCCGCTCTCGCCGAGCTGTGGTGAGCCGGGCTCAGCCCACGCGGATCCGGGGGTCCAGGATGCCGTACAGCAGGTCCGCCAGCAGGTTCGCCACGATCACGCTCGCCGCGATCACCACCAGCCAGCCCATCAGGACCTGCGGGTCGTTCTTGTTGACCGCCTCCACCAGCAGCGTGCCCATGCCGTGCCAGTTGAAGACCGTCTCGGTGATGATCGCGCCCGTCACCGTGGCGCCGAAGTTGACCGAAAACAGCGTCATCACCGGGATCAGGGCGTTGCGGAACGCGTGGCGCCAGATCACGCGGCTGTTCGAGACGCCCTTGGCGCGCGCTGTGCGGACGTAGTCCGCGCCCAGGACCTCCAGCATCGACGCGCGCTGGAACCGGCTGTACGCGGCGAACGTGATGGCCATGATCGACAGCGTCGGCAGCAGGAACGCGCCGACGTACTTCGCGAGCGCGTCGCCCACCCCGGTCGCGGACAGGCTCTCCGGGCTCGTCGTGCGCAGCCAGGGGTCACCGAGGACGTCGGCGAGGCCGAGGTCGCGGACCCAGACGTTGGCGCGGATCGCGTAGCCCTTGAGGACGATCGCCACGCAGAAGATAGGCATCGAGAACATCAGGAACGCCAGCGTCGTCGCCGCGTAGTCCCAGATCGAGTACTGCTTGACCGCGGCCAGGACGCCGACCAGCACGCCGAAGAAGAGCGCCAGCACGGACGCCGTCAGGACCAGCTCCAACGTCACGTTGAACGCCGCCATCACCTTCGGCGCCACCGGCGTGAACGCGTTGCCCTGGGCGATCGAGATGCCCCAGTCGCCGGTCAGGAAGTGGCCGAGCCAGGTGAAGTAGCGGGCGACCACGCTCTGGTCGAGACCGAGCTTGTGCTCGGTGTCGGCGATCGCCGACGCGCTGATGCCCGGCTTGCTGCGGAGTTCGCCGAGCGGGTCGCCGGTGTTGGCCACCATGACGAAGCAGAGGAACGTGCCGACCAGCAGGACCGGGACGGAGATGGCCAGCCGTCTGAGCACGTAGAGCACAAGGTTCATCCGAAACCCCCAGGTCCGGCGATCCCGCGGCGAGAACGAGCGCGGGGGTGACCGGAACCCCGGTCACCCCCGCGTCGTGCGTTCAGGCCTTCATTCTCCGCTGGCGCGGGTCGAAGGCGTCGCGAAGACCGTCACCGATGAAGTTGATCGTCAGTGAAATCAGCACGAGCACGACGAACGGCCCGAAGAACAGCGCCGGCCGCGTCTGCAGCTGGGCGTAGTTCTCCAGGATGACGCGGCCCAGCGAAGTGTCGGGCAGCTGGACACCGAGGCCGATGAACGACAGCGCGGCTTCCGCCAGCACGGCCTGCGCGACCGCGAGGGTCGCGTTGACCGTGATGCTGCCGACCATGTTCGGCACCAGGTGCTTGAAGATGATCCGGGAAATGCCGGCCCCCGAAGCGCGCGCCGCGTCGACGAACTCGCGCTGGGACAACGACATCGCTTCGGCCCGGGTGATCCGGGCGATCGGCATCCACGCGAACGCGGACAGCACCAGCGCGACGATGTACCAGGTACCGCCGCCGAACACCTTGGCGAGAATGGCCGCCGCGGCGATCTGCGGGATGATCAGGAACAGGTCCGTCACCCGGGAGATCGCCGAGTCGGTGAACCCGCGCAGGTAACCGGCGACCGCGCCGAACACCACGCCGATCACGGTCGCGAGGATCGACACGGTGAGCGCGATCAGCAGCGAGTACTGCGTCCCGCGCAGCACCTGCGACACCATGTCCTTGCCGACCTGGGTCGTGCCGAGCGGGAAGTCGCCGCTGGGCTTGGCGAAGGACGGGAACGAGCTGTCCTGGTAGCCGTGCTTCCAGAAGATCGGCATGACGATGCTGATCAGCACGATCAGGACCAGCACCGCCGTCGACGCCATTGCCAGCTTGTGGTGCAGGAACTTCCGCAGGACCAGCTTGCCCTGGCTCCGCGGTTCCGGGAGCGCGTCCGGCGGGAGCGTGCCGTCGGCGGTCGCTTTTTCGGTCGCGAGAAGAGAGTTCAAGTCAGCCAACGCGAATCCTCGGGTCCAGGATGCCGTACATCAGGTCGGCGATCAGGTTGGCGATGATCACGAGGGAGGCGATCACCACGAGCCAGCCCATCATGACCTGGGTGTCGTTCTTCGTGACCGCTTCGACGAGCAGCGTGCCCATGCCGTGCCAGTTGAAGACCGTCTCGGTGATGATGGCGCCGGCCAGGACCGAGCCGAAGTTCACCGAGAACAGCGTCGTCACGGGGATCAGGGCGTTGCGGAACGCGTGCCGGAAGATGACCCGCCCGTTGGGAAGGCCCTTGGCGCGCGCGGTGCGCACGTAGTCCGAGCCCATGACCTCGAGCATCGAGGCGCGCTGGAACCGGCTGTACGCGGCGAAGCTGATCGCCATGATCGACAGCGTCGGCAGCAGGTACGCGCCGATCGTGCTGGTTATGAAGTCCCCGACGCCGTCGGTCCGCAGCTGCTCCGGGCTGGTCGTGCGCAGCCACGGGTTGCCGAGGACGTCGGACAGGCCCAGGTCGCGGACCCAGCCGTTGATCTCGATCGCGTAGCGCTTCAGCACGATCGCGATGCAGAAGATCGGCATCGAGAAGAGCAGGAAGGCGAGGGTGGTCGCGATGTAGTCGATGATCGAGTACTGCTTCACCGCCGCCAGGACGCCGACGATGATGCCGATGATCAGCGCGAGGATCTCGGCGCCGACGACCAGCTTGAACGTGACGCCGAGCGCGGCCATCACCTTCGGGGCCACCGGCGCGAGGGCGTTGCCCTGCGCGATGGAGATGCCCCAGTTGCCGGTCAGGAAGTCACCGAGCCACGTGAAGTAACGGGGGATGATGCCCTGGTCGAGACCGAGCTTGGTGGCCGTGGCGGCCAGCGCTTCCTTGCTGATCTGCGGGTTCTGGCGCAGCTCGCCCAGCGGGTCGCCGGTGCCGGCGACCATGACGAAACACAAGAAAGTCCCGACCAGGAGGACGGGAATCGATATCGCCAGACGGCGAAAGATGTAGATCACCAGGTTCAACGAACTGCTCCTCATCCGGGCCTGGTCGTCAGAAGTGCGCTGGACCGCTACCCGGTTGTCTACCGTAGTGGCGGTAACCCTACGGTCAACAGCTACTTCCGGTGGGTACCGGGGCCCGGCTCGTGGCCGGACCCCGGTACCTCCCAGGTCATCTGGAGCGAGGGGAAAGAAGAGGCGGGACGAGCCCTACTTCTTCTGCTCCCACTCGCCGACGTTCCACAGCACACCGTCGTACGACTGCATGTAGACGCGGTCGATGCCCTTGAACGCCCACATGCTCGGCGTCTGGAACAGCGGCAGGGTCGCGTAGTCGTCGGCGATGGCCTTGTCGGCCTCCTGGTACTTCTGCACCTTGACCTGCTCGTCGGTCGCCTTCACCGCGGCGTTGTAGGCGTCGTCGATCTTCGGGTCGCACAGCGACTGGTAGTTCTGCTCGCCACCCTTGTCCGGGCAGACGTAGATCGACTTCGACTCCGCCTTGAACGGCTGGGCCGACCAGCCGAACAGCGCGACGTCGTAGTCACCGGTCGAGACGCGGCCACCCTTGAGGAAGTTGGCGTCGGTCTCGTCCTTGACCTCGATGCCGGCCGCCTTGGCCTGCGAGATGATGATCTCGACGGTCTGGCTGCGGCGCGCGTTCTGGTTGTGCGTGATCTTGAACGAAGCGCGCACACCGTTCTTGGCGAAGATGCCGTCGCCGCCCTTGACCCAGCCGGCGTCGGTCAGCGTCTTGGCCGCCGCGTCGGCGCCCAGGCCCGCCTTGCTGCTGTACAGGTCGGTGTAGCCCTCTTCACCCTGGAAGAAGACGACGCTGTTCAGCGGCTCCGCGTCCGCCTGGACCTCCTTGAGCAGCTTGTCCGTGATCTCCTTGCGGTTGACCGACTCGAGGAACGCCTTGCGGAGGTCCTTGTCGGCGAACATGCGCTTGAAGTTCAGGTCGAGGTGCTCGTAGGTCAGCTGCGAGGCCGAACCGTAGGTCACGCCCTGCGCCGCGAGGCCCTTCATCGTCTGGGCCGCGGTGGCGTCCGGCTGGGTCGACGCCGCGACGTCGATCTCACCGTTCTGCAGCGCGGTCGCCATCGCCTTGGTGTCTTCCATGGCCCTGATGACGATCTTCGACGGGCCACCCTTGCCGCCGACCCAGGTCGGGTTCTTCTCGAGGGTGACGGCCTTCTGGTTGGCGTCGAACGCGGTGATCTTGTACGGGCCCGACGACGGCATGATGTCCGCCTTGAAGCCCTTCCACTCGTTCGACCAGAAGTCACCGGCGGCCTTGATCTGCGCCGGGTCGCCGGTCGGGGCCAGCTTCGTGATGTCCGCGATGCCGGTCTTGGCCTCGAGGATGTGCGCGGGCATGATCGCCGGCGCGTTGAAGAGGCCCTTGTAGTCGAGGTAGGGCTCGCTGTAGTCGGTGACGAAGGTCAGGTTGTCCTTGCACGTCGCCGTCTTGATCAGCGAGTACCCGGTGGTCGAGGCCGAGTTGAACGGGTTCTTGCCGTCCGGGCCCTTCGCCAGGCCGCTCTGCGACAGCCACGCCAGGTACAGGTCCTTGCAGTCGTACGCCTGCCCGTCCGACCACTTGACGTTCGGCTTGATCTTGTAGGTGACCTGCTGCGGGTCCTTCGTCGTGACGTCCCACGACTCGAAGACGTCGTTGTTCAGCAGCACCTTGTTGTTGCCGTCGAGCTTCAACGTACCGGAGAGCACCGCGGTCAGGACGTAGTTGTTGTACGAGCTGTTGGTGTCCGGGGTCTGGTTGTTGTACCCCGAGTACCCGTCGTCGATACCGATCGTGACCGTGCCGTCGTACCCCGGGGTGTCCGCGAGCTTGAACAGGTCACCGGTCTCGGCCTTGCCGGCAGCCATCGACTTGACGTCGGTCGACGATCCGTTCTGATCGGTGCTGCCCGAACCCGAATCACCACCGCTGCAGGCGCTCAGCAGCAGCGAAGCGCCGGCGACGAGCGACAAAGCGGAGACTGCTTTGGATCTCCTCATGAAGTGTGCCCTCCTAGCACTGAGCCCTTGAATATCGGGACAAGGGCCCACACCGCTCCGGTTTGGATGGGCCGGAGCCTACGACACGCCAAGCGACACTCAACTGGCGCACTGCGGGTGCACGCTAGAAAGGAAAAGCACCGACAGTCACCAGTTCAGGGTCGATCGTGACCAAAGGGTGACTTCCAGTGGACATCCAGAAATACGACGGTTACCTCACGGATTCAAAGTCACCCACTCGAAGGCGTCCGTAAAGATCACCCGGTAGTACTGAATGCGTAGTCGAGCGATTACTTCGGGCCGCGAGTCCAGTTCACCGCGGACCCGAACGGGCCCACCATGGGGGGACCCGGCGTGACGCCCGAGATGCCGGATCCGATCGCCAGGGTGTCAGCCAATTGGAACAGCGGAAGTACCACGTTCTGGCGCCAAAGTTCAGGCTCAAGGGTGGTCAGCGCCTCGGTGATCGGCGTCGAGCCGGACAGCGCCGCGTCGATCGAGGGCTGCAGCGCCGGGTCGCAGAAGCCCGCCGAATTGCCCGGAACGACGGGTTTGGCCGGGTCCGTTCCGGTGGCCGTCTGCTCGAGGCGGCAGCCGAAGTTCGAGGCGAGCACCGAGGCCGGGTCGCCGCCGACCGCCTGCGGCACGACCGCGATGTCGATCCCGACGTTGCCGGCCGAGTCGCCGGTCGGCTGCTGGACGCCGTCGACGACTGGCATCGCGAGCAGGCCGCCGAACAGGTCGCGCGGCTGCGGGGTGATCGCGTTGACCTCGATGCCCTGCGCGACGAGCTGGGCGGTGAGCTCCTTGGCGATCGACGCGTACGGCTCCTGGGTGCCCGGCGAGGCGATCACGAGCGAGAGCGCCTTGCCGTTCTTGCGCCAGGTGCCCGCGGTCTTGGCGTAGCCGGCCGCCTTCAGCGACTCCTCGGCCTTGGCGACGTCGGGGGCGGTCGGCGGGCCGGGCGGGATGGTCGCCGCGTACCCGGCCTCCGAAGGCGCCTTGACCTGGGCGTCGGCGTGCAGCGCCGACGACGGGCCGCCGGCCACGCCTTCGGTGATCAGCTTGGTCCGGTCGACGAACGCGGCGACCCCGGCGCGGACCTGGGCGTCCTGCAGGGTGGCGCTGACCGGGCGCAGCAGCACGCCGGCCACCACCGGCCGGGCGACCGTGTGCAGCCGCACGGCCGAGCCCAGCTCGCCGAGCCGCTTGAGCTCGTCGCCGGTGGTCCTGGCCAGCGCGAACTGGTCGTTGCCGCTCTGCAGCGCGGCCAGCAGGGTGTTCTGGTCCGACCGGCGCAGCACGATCCGGTCGATCGCCGCGGGCTTCTCCCAGTAGCGCTCGTTGCGCTCGAGGATGACCTCGCCGCGGGCGGTGTCGATGCTCTTGATCGAGAACGGGCCGGCGACGGCCGGGAAGTTCGCCGCGAGGGCCCCGCGCCAGCCGTCGGGGGCGTCCTTGAGCAGGTGGGCGGGCAGCAGGCCGGAGAACAGCGCCTGCCAGCCGGGGTACGGCTTGGCGAAGGTGACCTCGACGCGCTTGCCGCCCTCGCGGGACTGCAGGTCGGAGATCTGGCGGTAGCCGGCGGGTTCGAGCACGCCGGGCTGGTCGCGCATCTGGGTGCGCAGGTAGTCGAAGTCCTCGGCGGCGATGGGCGCGCCGTCGGACCAGGACGCGTCCGGCCGGATCTCGTAGGCGACCACGAACGGCTGCTGCGAGACCACCTGGGCGGACTTCATGAGGTTCTTGTCGAGCTGGCTGCTGCCGTCGTCCTTCTGCCGGAACACCGAGGGCAGCAGCAGCTGCGAGAGCGCCGAGGTCACCTGGGACGAGTCCGCGAGGTTGTGCGGGTTGTACCCGCCGAGCACGTCGTCGACGCCGACGACGATCTGCGACGGGGTCTTGCCGGTGGTCGACACCGGTGCGACCGACGAGGACACCACCGGGGGTGGCGGGGTGTTCGAGCACGAGGTGAGCAGCACGGCCGCCAGTGCCAGTACCGGCACCGCCTTGCGATTCACCCGCACGCCCCGTTCCTCCCAGATTCCGCCGATCGGGTCAGCCATGCTCCCACGCCCGCCTTCGCGGCCGGAACCGAGATTCCCATACCCGGATCGGCCGGGCTCACCGCCCCAAGGTGGGCGCTCTGGAAAAGACGCGCGAACCACCGTCCGGGTTCCCGGACCGTTCCGGAACGGCGGAACACGCGCGAACGCCACCCACCGCCCTATAAAGATATAAGGAGAAGGCAACCGCATTTCGTGACAACCCGTTCGCCGCCTTTGCACCGGGGGTAGCTGGAGAAGGGACGAAAAAGCCTCCCGGCGGCTCGCACCGGGAGGCTTTTCGGGGTCTCGAAACGGTCAGCCGTTGTCGCGGCTCTTCGCGCGCGAACGCTCCTTCGCGCGGGTGTTGACGTCCAGGGTGACCTTGCGGACCCGGACGACCTCCGGCGCGACCTCGACGCACTCGTCGACGGAGCAGAACTCCAGCGCCTCTTCCAGGCCCATCTTGCGCGGACGGGCCAGCGTCTCCATCACGTCGGCGGAGGACTGACGCATGTTGGTCAGCTTCTTCTCCTTGGTGATGTTGATGTCGAGGTCCTCGAAGCGCGGGTTCTCGCCCACGACCATGCCCTCGTACACCTCGGCGCCCGGCTCGACGAAGAAGGTGCCGCGATCGGCCAGCTGGATCATCGC
Organism: Amycolatopsis sp. cmx-4-83; assembly: GCF_046548815.1. Taxonomy (NCBI): domain Bacteria; kingdom Bacillati; phylum Actinomycetota; class Actinomycetes; order Pseudonocardiales; family Pseudonocardiaceae; genus Amycolatopsis; species Amycolatopsis sp. cmx-4-83. The sequence continues at coordinate 589,411 of NZ_JAEBEF010000005.1, forward strand.
GTACGCGGTGACCGGGCCGGTGCGGTCGGCGACCAAGGACCCGCTGTGGCGGGTGCGGATCTCGCCCGCCCACGGGAAGTAGCCCTCGAACACGTGGTTCGCGATGCCGGTGCCGCGGGTCTCGGTGAGGAAGTCGGTGCGGAAGCTGATCAGGCCGCGCGACGGGAGCACGTACTCCAGCTTGATCCGGCCGGTGCCGTTGCCGCTCATGTCCTCCATGCGGCCCTTGCGGGCGGCCAGGAGCTGGGTGATCGCGCCGAGGTGCTCTTCCGGCGAGTCGATGTAGAGGCGCTCGAACGGCTCGTGCAGCTTGCCGTCGATCGTGCGCAGGACCACCTGCGGCTTGCCGACGGTCAGCTCGAAGCCCTCGCGCCGCATCTGCTCGACGAGGATGGCCAGCGCCAGCTCGCCACGGCCCTGGACCTCCCAGGTGTCGGGGCGCTCGGTCGGCAGCACGCGGATGCTGACGTTACCGATCAGCTCCTGGTCGAGGCGGGCCTTGACCAGCCGCGCGGTGACCTTGTCGCCGCCGTTGCGCCCGGCCAGCGGCGAGGTGTTGACGCCGATGGTCATCGAGATCGCGGGCTCGTCGACGGTGATCCGGGGCAGCGCCACCGGGTTCTCGGAGTCGGCGAGGGTGTCGCCGATGGTGATGTCCGGGATGCCGGCGATGGCGACCAGCTCGCCGGCGCTGGCCTCGGTCGCCGGGACGCGGGTGAGCGCCTCGGTGACCAGCAGCTCCGAGATCCGGACGTTCTGGACGTTGCCGTCTTCGCGCATCCAGGCCACCGTCTGGCCCTTGCGCAGCTTGCCGGCGTGGATGCGGATCAGCGCGATGCGGCCGAGGAAGTTGGACGCGTCGAGGTTGGTGACCAGCGCCTGCAGCGGCGCGTCGAGGTCGGCGGCGGGCGGCGGCACGTGCCGGAGCAGCGTGTCGAACAGCGGGTCGAGGTTCTCGCTCTCGGGGATCTCGCCGTCCGCGGGCTGCTCCAGGCTCGCCTTGCCGGCGCGCGCGGAGGCGTAGACGACCGGCAGGTCGAGGATCGCGTCGTGGTCGGCGTCCTCGATGTCGCTGGCCAGCTCGAGCAGCAGGTCGTGGGTCTCCTCGACAACCTCGGAGATCCGGGCGTCCGGCCGGTCGGTCTTGTTGACCAGCAGGATCACCGGGAGGCGGGCCTCGAGGGTCTTGCGGAGCACGAAGCGGGTCTGCGGCAGCGGACCCTCGGAGGCGTCGACCAGCAGGACGACGCCGTCGACCATGGCCAGGCCGCGCTCGACCTCGCCGCCGAAGTCGGCGTGGCCGGGGGTGTCGATGACGTTGATGGTCACCGAGCCCTCGGGCGTCTGGCGGTGGATCGAGGTGTTCTTCGCGAGGATCGTGATGCCCTTTTCGCGCTCGAGCTCCCCCGAGTCCATCACGCGGTCGACGAGCTCGGCCCGCTCGGCGAAGGCGCCGGACTGGCGCAGCATCGCGTCCACGAGCGTGGTCTTGCCGTGGTCGACGTGGGCGACGATCGCGACGTTGCGCAGGTCGGGCCGGGTCTTACCGGTCGGCCGGCCGGTTTCGACGGTAGCGCTGGCTGCGGGCACGCGAAGACTCCTGAACTTCAAAGGTGTGGGTGGCCGCGCAAGCCGTCAGGCATCCCGTGACCGGCTCTGGTCACACGCGGACCTCACCAAGGATACCTTCCACGCGTTTGTGAGCAGCCCCACGCCCCCAGATCGGTTAGCCTCACCTAATGTGGAGACCCGGTGACCTCGCCGATCCGGAAGGTGCGTGCGCGTGGGCAAGAAGCAGCCGGACGACCCCAGGAAGGTCGTGCGCAAGCTGATGAAGGCCGGCAAGGTCAAGAAGAAGTGCTGCCGGTCGAAGCCGCGCTGCAAGAAGTGCCCGGTATTGGCTCTGAAGAAGGCGAAGCAGGACCTGGCCGCCTAGTGCGGTACCGCTTCGTTGAGCAAGCGCAGCTCCGGAGCGGTCTTGGTCGGCGAGAACTCGATGACCTCGTACTGCGCGAGGTGCTGCACGCAGAACGGGTCGGACGCCAGGATGGCGTCGAGCTTCCCGCGGTTCAGCGGACGCGTGATGATCACACCGCCGACGCGCGGGTTCCGCCGCCCGGACGCGAGGAAGTGGCCGTGTTCGTACTGCTTGTTCAGCCATTCCTGGTGGTCCGGGAGCGCGAGGTCGATCTGCTCGATCGGGGCCGTGTAGTTCAGCAGGACGACATACATGGTTGGACGGTAGACCCGCAAGCCCCTTCGCGCCTATGCTCGCCGCATGCACGCGCAGACGTCCAGCTGGTGGCCGCCCTCGGCGGCCGTCTAGTCCTGCGCTGATCACCAGCGGCCGCCCCGGACGGGCGGCCTTTTTTCGTGCCTTCTCCGGGGTGGTCCCTCCCCGAAAGGAAGACACATGAGCAAGCTGTCCGGGATCACGCCGTCGGGTCACGTCCACCTCGGCAACTACCTCGGCGCGGTCCGCCGCTGGGCGCGTGAGGGCGGCGCGGACGACCTGTACTTCGTCGCCGACCTGCACGGCATGACGACCCCGCACAACCCGGCGAAACTCCGGTCACTGGCGAGGGAGCAGCTCGCCGTGCTGATCGCCGCCGGCATCGATCCCGAGCGGGTGTTCGTCCAGTCCGACCTGGCCCGCGAGCTGGGGGCGCTGACGTGGGTCCTGGAGTGCACCTGCAACTACGGCGAGGCCGCGCGGATGATCCAGTTCAAAGAAAAATCAGCGGCGCGCAGCGCCTCCGCTGAGGGTGGCGGCGGGGGCATGGATGGAAAGTCCAAGGGCCAGGCCGGGGTGCGGCTGTCGCTGCTGACCTACCCGGCGCTGATGGCCGCGGACATCCTGCTCCAGGGCGCGCACGAGGTCCCGGTCGGCGAGGACCAGCGGCAGCACGTCGAGCTGACGCGGGCACTGGCCAAGCGCTTCAACAGCACGTACGGCGAGGTCTTCACCATCCCGGAGGCGGTCCTCCCGCCGGCGGGCGCGCGGGTGAAGGACCTCACCGACCCGACGCGCAAGATGTCGAAGTCGACGCGCGACGCGGCCGGCGTCGTGTTCGCGCTGGACGAGCCGGACCAGGTCCGCCGCAAGATCCGCCGGGCGGTCACCGACGGCGGTTCGGTGCCGGTGCACGCCCCGGACACCCGGCCGGGGATGGCGAACCTGCTGGAGGTCCTGGCCGCCTGCCGGGGCGGCTCGCCGGCGGACCTGGCCGAGGAGTTCACGTCGTACGGCGCGGTGAAGGACGCCGTCGCCGACGCGGTGATCGAGGAGCTGCGACCCCTGCGTGAACGAGCGTTAACGCTGCTCGACGACGTCGCGGAGCTGGACCGGGTCCGCAAGGCGGGTGCGGAACGGGCTCGGGAGCGGGGCTCCCACCGGCTCGACGCGGCGCTGCGGATGATCGGCGCTAACTGAGCAGCGCGCGCAGTTCCGGGAGCAGGATCCGGTCGGCGGGCAGCCAGTCGACGTCGTCGAGGTCGTCGGGCCCGAGCCAGCGCACGGCCCGGTGCTCGACGGCCCGCGGCTCCCCGCCGGGTGAAACGAGCGAAGCGGCGTAGATGCGCAGCACCTTCCCGCCCGGCAGCGGGACGTCCTCCCCGACGCGCGCGCCGACCTCGATCACGACGTCGAGCTCCTCGCTGCACTCCCGGGCGAGCGCGAAGGCGTCGGACTCGTCGGCTTCGACCCGGCCGCCCGGCAGCTCCCACTGTCCCGCGTGGTCGGCGGGCCAGGCGCGCTGCTGGGCGAGCAGCTTCCCGTCACGCACGAGGGCGGCACCCACGATCACACCGTTCACAGCCCCGGAATCTACCCGGAAGCCCCACTCCCGCTCGTGGCCGGTCGTGAGTGGGAAACAGTGTTCCAACCCTGTTTCTCACTCACGACCGGTAGCCGCGCGCCAGACCACCACGAACCGCGCTCCCCCGTCCGGGGACTCGCCCACCTGCACCCGGCCGCCCCGCCGCCGGACCGTCTCCGCCACCATCGCCAGCCCCAGCCCGGTGCCGCCGGACGAGCGGGCCCGGTCGTCGGCGATCCGGTAGAACCGGTCGAACACCTTCTCGCGGTGCTCCGGCGCGATGCCCGGGCCGTCGTCGTCGACGACCACCCGGACCGTCGAGCGGGACGCCAGCACCGACACCACGATCTCCCCGCGCGCGTAGCGGCAGGCGTTGCGCAGCAGGTTGTCCAGCACCAGCTCCACCTCGGCGTGCGCGGACGACGCCCACGCCTGCGCCACCGCCGTGTTCACCCGCGTCTCCGGTGCCTCCGCCGGCAGCCGGGCCACCGCCGAACGCACCTCGCTCACCAGCTCGACGGGCGCAGCGGGCGGTACCTCCCCCGCGTCCGACCGCGCCAGCGACAGCAGCCCGTCCAGCAGCGACGACAGCCGCTCGGCTTCGGTGAGGATGTCCGACAGCGTCTCCTGCGACAGCTCCGGATCCGGGTTCGTCACGGCGACCTCGGCCTGGACGCGGATCGACGCGACCGGCGAGCGCAGCTCGTGCGCCGCGTCGCCGGTGAACCGCCGGAGCCGCTCGGCGGCCTGCTCCTGCCGTTCCAGCAGCGCGTTGAACTCCTCCGCGAGCGCGCGCAGCTCGTCGTGGGAGTCCGGCAGCGCCAGCCGCGCGCCCGGCGGCAGCGCCCGCACCGAACCCCGCATGCGCGCGACCGGCCGCAGCGACAGGCGCACCACCAGCCACGTCGCGAAGCCCGCCACCAGCGCGCCGACCGACGCGACGACGACCAGCCACACCCCGCCGTAGTGCACCGCGGCCGAGAACCCGACCAGGCCCGCACCGGCCACGACCAGCCGTTGCGCCCCGTCCGGCGCGCTCACGACGGCGCCGAGGTACCGCGCGCCGTCGCGCTGGACCGGCTGGCCCGCCTTGAGCGTCGAGATGTCGTACACCGTAAGGCCGGTGGGTGTCCCGCCGTCCACCGGCGCGCCCGCGGTGTCCAGCACCCGCAGCGTCACCGGGGCCGCGCCGGACAGCGGCCGCCCGGCGCCCACCTCGGCGCCGGCCGGGCCGAGCGCGCTCGAGAGCTCGCGGTCGACCGAGCCGATGAGCAGCGGCGACAGGTTCGACGCGGCCAGCGCGGCCAGCCCGAGCAGGCAGACCAGGGTGATCGTCGCGGCCAGCAGGGTGATCCGCACTTGCAGGGACCGGCCCCGCCACCAGCCGATCACGGGGTGATGACCTCGTCGAGCTGCGCGTCCGAGGCCAGGTAACCGTGCCCGCGCACGGTCCGCAGCAGCGCGCCCGCGCCGACCGCGTCCAACTTACGTCGTACGTATCCGACGTAGACCTCGACGAGGTTGCGCGTCACGGCCTGCTCCTCCCCCCAGACCGCGCGCAGCAGCTCGTCCTTCGTGACGACCGTGCCGGCCCGCCCGACGAGGACTTCGAGCAGCGCGAACTCCCGCGGGCTCAGCCCGACCTCCTCGTCGTTCCAGCGCACCTGCCGCAGCCCGCGGTCGACGGCCAGCGCGCCGAGCCGCAGCGTGCCGCGGCTCGCGTCCGGCCCCGCCCGGCGCAGCGTCGCGCGGACCTGCGCGACCAGCACCACGAAGGAGAACGGCTTGACGAGGTAGCCGTCGGCGCCGAGGTCGAGGCCGTCGGCCTGGTCGATCTCGCCGTCCTTGGCCGAGACCAGCAGCACCGGCGTCGTGACGCCGTCCTTGCGCAGCCGCTCCAGCACGCGGTAGCCGGACAGGCCCGGCAGCATGATGTCGAGCAGGATGACGTCGAAGGAGCCCGTGCTCGCCAGCTGCAGCCCGGTGGGCCCGTCCACGGCGGTGACCACGTCCATGTCCTCCGCGCGCAACCCGCGTTGCAGCGCCTTCCGCACGCCCGGTTCGTCGTCGACCACCAGCACCCGAGGTTTCACGAGGTTCATCATGACCGGTTCGCGCAGGTCGTGCGGCGGCTCTCAGCACGATCTCAGCCAGGGAGGGAGAACCTTCAGGGGTATCTCAGCCTCGAGAGGGAAGCGTCGTGGCCAGGGAACCGGGCACACTCGGCCCGGGAACACCACAGGGAGAGACGCATGAAACCGAAGACGAAGGGCATCACCGCCGCGGTCGTCGGCACCGCGCTCGGTGCCGGCGGGCTCGCGTTCGTCGCGATGCCGGCCAGCGCGGACGACAAGCCGGCGCTGCCGCAGGTGAGCGCCGAGGAGCTGGTCCAGTCGGTGGTCAAGGCGAAGCCGGGCGCGTTCGACGGCACCGTGAAGGTGAGCAACGACCTGGGCCTGCCCGCGGTGGGGAACGCGGTGCCGGGCGCGTCGGCGCTGAACATGGACTCGGCGCACATCTTCAGCGACGGCGCCGGCAAGAGCCGCCTCGCGGTCACGCAGGGGGCCAGCCAGGAGACCGTGGTCCACGACGGCACGACCGTCTGGGACTACAGCTCCAAGACCAACACCGCGACCAAGGTGACCATCCCGGCCGACGTGGCCAAGCAGAAGGGCGCGGGCAGCGAGAAGACGCCCGACCCGGTCACGGCGTCCACCGAACTGCTGGCGAAGGTCCGCGAGAGCAGCACGGTATCGGTCGACGGCACCGCGACCGTCGCCGACCGCCCCGCGTACGAGCTGGTCCTGACGCCGAAGCCGACCGAGCGGACGCTGCTGCGCGAGATCCGCGTCGCGGTCGACTCGCAGACGCGCATGCCGCTGCGGGTGTCGGTGCTGAGCAACGGCACGTCGACGCCGGCGCTCGAGGTCGCGTTCAGCGAGATCCGGTTCACGCAGCAGCCGGCCGACCTCTTCACCTTCACCCCGCCGAAGGGCGCGAAGGTGCAGGAGAAGACGCCGACGGTCGACCAGCAGCACAAGGACCTCGCCGAGCAGGCCAAGCAGGACGTCAAGGTCGTCGGCGACGGCTGGGACACCGTCGTCACCGGCAAGGTCCCGGCAGACGCGCTGAACGCGGCGCCGAAGGCCCAGGGCGAGCGCAAGGGTGCGCTGGCCGACCCGAAGGCACTGCTCGAGCGGTTCGCCAAGAAGGTCGACGGCGCCTGGGGCAGCGGCTACCTCGTCACCACGAAGGTCGGCAGCGCGGTCCTGACCGACGACGGCCGGTTCGCCGCCGGTGCGGTGCCGGAGCAGGTCCTCTACGAAGCGCTGGGTCAGAAGTGACCAGCACGGCTGTGGAGTCCGGGGCGGACGTCTCTTCGGAGGCGTCCGCCCCGGCGGTCCCGCTCGCCGCGCGCACGCGCGGGTTGCGCAAGGTGTACGGCAGCACGGTCGCGGTCGACCACGTCGACCTCGACATCCCGCAGGGCGCGGTCGTGGGGATGCTCGGGCCGAACGGCTCGGGCAAGACGACCACCATCCGGATGCTGCTCGGCCTGGTCCGGCCGACCGAGGGCGAGGTCGAGCTGCTCGGCCGCCCGATGCCGGACGCCGCCGCGCACGCGCTGCCCGACGTCGGCGCGCTCGTCGAGGGGCCGGGCTTCCACCCGTTCCTGTCCGGGCGCGACAACCTGCTGCGCTTCGCCGCCGCGGAACCCCGGCTGGCTTCGGCCGGGATCCCCGCCGCCGTCGACTCCGCGCTGGAGCGCGTCGGGCTGACGGTCGCAGCGCGCCGCCGGTACAAGGGTTACTCGCTCGGCATGAAGCAACGGCTCGGGCTCGCTTCGGCGTTGCTCGTGCCGCGCAAGATGGTCGTGCTCGACGAGCCGACCAACGGCCTCGACCCCGCTGGTACCAGGGAGATCCGCAGGATCGTCGCCGAGCTGCACGCCGAGGGCGTCACCGTGCTGGTGTCGTCGCACCTGCTGGCCGAGGTCGAAGCGACCTGCACGCACGTCGCCGTGCTGCAGAGCGGGAACGTCGTCGCGCAGGGTGAGCTGGCGGAGCTTCTGGAGTCCGGGAACGCGGCCCTGCTGGTCCGCACGCCGGACGCGGAGCAGGCGGTGGAAGTGCTGCGGGAGAACCGGATCGGCGCCCGGCTGACGCCGGACGGCGTCCGCGTCGACCTGACGGCGGCGGAAGCACCGCGGGTGCTGCAGGTCCTGGTGGGCGCGGGGGTCGCGGTCCACGAGGCGACGCGGGCGCGCACCGGGCTCGAAGACTTGTTCGCCCGGCTGACGGAGGGGGCGGAATGACCGCGGTACTCGACGCACCGGCGGCCCGCACGGGCCACGACACGGTGCCGCTGCCCCGGCTGCTGGCCGCGGAGCTGCGCTGGATCTTCCGGCGGCCGCGCACGTTGGCCGTGCTCGGGCTGCTGGCCCTGATCCCGGTGATCATCGGCATCGGCCTGACCCTGGTCGACGACCAGCCGGGCAGCGGCGGCGGCCCGGACGACGGCGGCGGCGCGCTGCTGGCGTCCGCGGTCAACAACGCGTTCGTCCTGCCGATCGCGGCGATCGTGATGTCGCTGGCACTGCTGCTCCCGCTGGCCTCGGCCATGGCGGGCGCGGACGCGATCGCCGGCGAGACGGCGCACGGAACGCTGCGCGGCTGGCTGATCGCCCCGGTCGGCCGCGGCCGGCTCCTGGCGGTGAAGGCGTTCGGCGTCGCGACCGTGTCGGTCGTCTCGGTGCTCGCGATGTGCGTGACCGGCGTCGTGACCGGGCTGATCATCAACGGTACGGATTCGCTGTTCACGTTGTCGGGCACGACGTTGTCGCTCGGCGGCGCGCTGGCCCGGATCCTGCTGGTGGCGGGCTGGGTGGTGCTCCAGCTGTGGGCGGTCGGCGCGGTCGCGCTGGCGATCTCCAGCTGGACCGAGCACCCGATGCTGGTGGTGGCGTCGGTCCTGGCGACCGACATCGTGTTCACCATCCTCGGGTTCCTGTCCTCTTTGGACTGGCTGCACCCGTTCCTGCTGACGCAGAACTGGTCGATGGCACCGGCGGAGGTGCTGCAGGACCCGATGGGCACGCAGATGCTCGGCGAAGGCGCGCTGCGCGCGGTGTGCTACATCGTCATCGGGCTGTCGCTGGCCTACGCACGCCTCTCGACCCGCGACGGCTGAATCCCGACCACCGCCAGCCCGTCGGGGTCCAGTGCGAGGTGCACCTGGTCCCCGGCGCGCAGGTCCGATGTCGCGGGCGCGACGGCGTCCACAGTGGATTCCTCGAGGCGAACCACCAGGCGTGAGTGTTCGCGGCGGTGCACCGCCGCGAACACTTCTCCTGCCACGCCGGAGTCCGCGACCCGCAGCGCGTGCGGCCGCAGCCCCAGCCGCACCGGACCGTCGTCCGCATCGGGCAGTGCGACGTCACCCAGCGCCGTGCGCACCACACCGGCCGCCGCGACGCCGTCCACGAACGTCGTCACCCCGAGGAAGCGGGCCACGTCGTCGTCGGCCGGGTTGCGCCACACGCGCCGGACCGCGCCCTCCTGCCGGACCTCCCCGGCGTCGAGCACCGCCACCCGGTCGGCGAGCGTGAACGCCTCCTCCTGGTCGTGCGTGACCAGCAGCGCGGTGATCTTGCTGCGCCGCAACAGCTCCGCCAGGTCGATGGCCAGCTGCTCGCGCAACCCGGCGTCCAATCCGGACAGCGGCTCGTCGAGCAGCAGCAGCCGCGGCTCCGGTGCCAGCGCCCTGGCCAGCGCGACCCGCTGGGCCTGGCCGCCGGAAAGCTCGGTGACGCGCCGCTTTTCGAAGCCGGTCAGGCCGACCAGCGCCAGCAGCTCGGCGACCCGCGGCGCCCACTGCGCGCGCGGCACGCCGTGCATGCGCAGGCCGAACGCGATGTTCGCGGCGACGTCGCGGTGGCCGAAGAGCTGGCCGTCCTGGAACACCAGCCCGAAGCCGCGCTTGTGCACCGGCACCGCGCCGAGGTCCTCGCCGTCCCAGCTCACCGAACCGCGCGCGCCCGGTTCGAGCCCCGTGATCGCGCGCAGCAGCGTCGACTTCCCCGACCCCGACGGGCCGAGCAGGGCCAGCACTTCGCCGTCCGCGATGTCCAGGCGGGCGTCGCGCACCGCGGCGAACGTTCCGTAGTGGACGGTCAGGTCCCGCACCGACAACGCCATCAGAACTCTCCCACCCGGCCGCGTCCGAGCCGGTCGATCAGCGCGACCGCCAGCACCGTCACGAGCATCAGCAGCGCGCACGCGGCGTACGCCATCTGGTTGTTGAGCTCCCCCGGCCGTCCCATCAGCGACGCGATCGCCACCGGCAGCGTCGGTGCCGTCGGCCGGGCCAGGAAGCTGGTCGCGCCGAACTCGCCGAGCGCCACGACGAAGCCGAACCCGGCGGCGGCGACCAGCGGGCGCAGCGCCAGCGGCAGGTCGATCTCGCGCCACACGCGCAGCGGGCTCGCGCCGAGCGTCGACGCGGCCTGCCGCAGCCGGACGTCGACCGAGCGCAGCACCGGCAGCACCATCCGCACGATCAGCGGCGTGATCACCAGCGCCTGGGCCAGCGGGACGAGGTAGGGCGACGTCCGCAGGTCGCCGGGCAGCGCGTCGAGCGTGACGAGGTAGCCGAAGCCGACGGTCACCGCGGACACGCCGAGCGGCAGCATCAGCACGGCGTCCATGGTTTCCCCGAGCCCGCGCGCGGGTTTCGACGGCGACCGCCGCAGCGCCACCAGCACCACGGACGCGAGCACGCCGACGGCCATCGCGAGCAGCGTCGCGTCGATCGCGACCTTCAGCGAGTTCACCGCGGCGTCCCAACCGGACACCTGCAGCGCGCCCTTCTCGCCGGTGCTCGTGAGTGCCCGGTACCCGGCGAGGCTCCAGCCGTCCTCAGTGGACACGGACTCGGCGAGCAGCGCGACGATCGGCGTCAGCAGCAGGGCGAGCACGACGCCGGCCGCGCCGACGCCCCACCATTCGCCGCCTCTCGGCCGCCGCGGCCCGCCGGAGCCGATCCGGGCGCCGTCCTTGCGCCGCCGGGCCAGCCCGCCGAGCACCAGCGCGGCGACCACGGCCGCGAACTGGATGACCGACAGCGCCGCCGCGCCCGAGAGGTCCAGCAGGTCGACCGTGCGCAGGTAGATCTCGGTTTCCAACGTCCGGTACTTCGCGCCGCCGAGGATCAGGACGACCCCGAAACTGGTGGCGCAGAACAGGAACACCACGGCCGCGGCGGACGCGACCGCCGGGGCCAGCGCGGGCAGCGTCACCGAGCGGAAGGCCCGCCACGGGGACGCACCGAGCGCGCGGGCGGCGTCGGTCGTCCGCGGATCGAGCCGCGCCCACAGCCCGGCGACCGTGCGCGCGACGACCGCGACGTTGAAGAAGGCGTTGGCCAGCACGATCGGCAGCACGCCGCCGTCCGGCCAGAGCGCCCGGAACGCCAGCCCGACGACGACCGTGGGCAGCACGAACGGCACCAGCACCAGGGTCCGCGCCAGGCCGACGCCGGGCAGTTCCACCCGGGCCAGCAGGAACGCCACCGGCAGCCCGGCGGCCACGGCGACCACCGTCGACGCCGCCGCGCTCGCGACGGTGAAGCCGGCCAGCTGCCAGGTCCGCGCGTCGCCGAGGACGACGTCGAGCCCGCCCTCGGCGAACCCGCGCCCGATGATCGCCAGCACGGGCCAGGCGAAGAACACCACCAGGAACCCGATCGGGGCCAGCCCGAGCAGCGCCAAGCCGAGTCCGCGGGCGGTCCGGGGTGGAGCTACGACTGCACGAGCGTGCGCCATTCGCCGATCCACTTCTCCCGGCCGGCCTGCACCTGGTCCGCCGTCAGCGCTTGCGGCTTCTGCGGCAGCGGCGCGACCTGCGCCCAGCCGGCGGGCAGGTCGACGCCCTGGCGCGCCGGGTAGACGTACATGTTGGCCGCGACGGTCGCCTGGAACTGCTGCGACAAAAGGAAGTCGACGACCTTGCGCGCGCTCTCGGTCTGCTTGCCGCCGGCCAGCACGCCGGCGTACTCGACCTGGCGGTAGCAGGTGTCGAGCAGCGCCTTGGTGCGCGGCTTGCCGTCGTCGCCGACCTCGGCGGCCGGCGAAGACGCGTACGAGACGACGATCGGCCGCGGCCCCTTGCCCGCGGAGCCGGAGAAGTCCTTGGTGTAGGCCTCTTCCCAGCCGCTGACCACCTTGAGGCCGTTGGCCTTCAGCTTCGTCCAGTAGCCCTGCCAGCCGGACTCGCCGTACTTCGCGATGGTGCCGAGGAGGAACGCGAGCCCGGGCGACGCCGTGGCCGGGTCCTCGGCGACGAGGAGGTCCTTGTACTTCGGGTCGGCCAGGTCGTCGTAGCTCGACGGCGCCGGGATCCCCTTGGTGGCGAAGTAGTTCGTGTCGACGTTGACGCAGACGTCCCCGACGTCGACGGCGGAGAGCCGGTGCTCGGGATCGACGGCGTAGCGCTGCGGCCCGCGGTCGGCTTCCGGGCTGGTGTAGGGCTCGAAGACGCCTTCGGAGAGCGCGCGCGAGGCGAAGGTCGAGTCGACGCCGTACGCGACGTCGCCGACCGGGTTCGCCTTGGTCAGCACGAGCTTGTTGGTCAGCGATCCGGCGTCGCCCTGCTTGAGCACGGAAATCTTGATGCCCGACTGCTTCTGGAAGGCGTCGAGCACCTCCTGCGGCGCCAGGAAGGAGTCGTGCGTCACGAGGGTGACGGTGGGCGTCTGCTGCGTGCCACCGTCGCCGTCCGACAGCGAGCACCCCGCGGCGACGACGCTGACGACGGCGATGGCCGTCGCGGCGCGAACAGCCCTGCGTTTCATCTACCCCTCCTGCACTTCGCCGGACGAGGAGAGGAAGCCCTCCCTTCGCCGGCATGATCCGGTCAGGTGCGAACGGTCGCGGGGTGACCCGCCTCTCAGCCCGGCTGACCGGACTCCCGTGGCAACCGTGCAGCGTAGTCCAGGACGGACGACCATGGAGACATGACGGAAATCTTGAGCGACTCCGAGGCCGACGGACGACTGGGCGCGAACTGGACGCGTACCGGAGCGGTGATCTCCCGGGAGGTGGAGCTGGCTTCGTTCTCCCAGGCGATCGAGGTGGTGGACCGGGTGGCGGTCCTCGCCGAGGCGGCCGACCACCACCCGGACATCGACATCCGCTGGCGCACCCTGACGTTCCGCCTCAGCACGCACTCGGCGGGCGGCCTGACGGCGAAGGACTTCTCCCTGGCGGCCGAGATCGACTCGGTGCTTTCGGCGTTGTGATCCTGGTTACTCTGAGTGCACTTTTTCACCGGTTCGACGTCTCTCGGTAAACGACTTTTGCTAGGAGAGACGGACATGACCCAGGCCATCGTGGTCGGCACAGCAGCATTCGCGACGATGGTGGCGGCAGCCGGCGGTGTGCTCTGGTTCACCGCCAAGGGCCGCCGTCACCCGGATGCCGGTGAGTTCGATCACAGCCGCTAACGAAGGCCAAGATCAGCGCGCTGAGCAGGGCGGAAGCATCGGTTTTCGGCCCTAGGAAACGCCATGAACAGCACCGCCACCCTCACCTCCGCACAGCGTGCCTGGATCAACGCCCTCGCCCCCGCGGTGGTGCTGATCACCATCGCCCTGATGGGCCTGCTCGGCTGAGTTCGCCCGCGCCGCCGCTCTGACTTCTCGAGCGGCGGCGTTTTCAACGGATCTCTTCCGGTGCCGGGAACGCGGCCGGCGGCTCGTCCTCGACAGTCCAGTATTCGAGCGCCGACAACCGGCCTTCGTCGACGAACACGATGAGCCCGCCGCCCGGCACGTCGGCTTCGACCGCCACCCGCTCGGCGACCTCGAACGTGGGCGCGTCCGCATCGACTTCGAGATCGACGGTCGGGCACCCGCAACCACAGCTTCCGGTCACCCGGGCCGTGACGGCTTGCGCCCGCAGTTCGGCTGCGCCCGGGAAGTCCCCCGCGAGAAGGACTTCCAGGGTCTCGCGCTCGTTCCGCGTGAGCGGGCGGCTCACCATCAGTAGCGGGACATGTTCGGGATCGCCTTCTCCGCGACCCCGATGAGGTCCTCGACCTTCGCCACGTCGGCTGTCACATCTTCAGCAGTCACCGAAGGTGCCTCGGAAGAACGGTAGGCGACTTCGTTGCGCCGAACCCGCATCCGGTTGAAGGGACGCAGAAGCGGCCCCAGCGGCGGATCGAGCTGCGCGAGAACCGCTTCGTAGACGGCGATGTGGCCACCGCGGCTCGTCGCACGCAGGCCCTGGTTCTGCAGGATGGCCGCCAAAGCCCGGCGGGCGCCGTCGTACGCCAGCGTGTAGGCGCCTTCCGGATCCGAACCGCGCGCGATGAGCGCGTCGATCGTGGCGCGCCCTTGGTTCCACGGGGTCATCGGGATGGCTCCTGGTCGAGGGACAACGGGACCAGCGGACGCTCACGCACGCTGACGATAAACGGATCCGTGCTGCCTGCCGCCCACGAGGCCGGCGAGATCCGGTGGACGTTGACCTCGCGGCCCAGCCGGCGCGACACGCCTTCAGCCAGGTCGAAGAGCACGTCCGGGTCAGGCGAACCGACGACGAGCACGTCGACGTCCCCGGGCGGCGGGCCCGGTTCGCCGCGGTAGCGCGCGGCCCAGGACCCGTAGATGTAGGCCTCGTGCACACCCGTCAGACCCGACAAAGCCTCGGCGAGCAGCGGCAGCGGCCCGAAGGTGACCGCGATGACCTCGCTCAACGGCCGGTAGAGCGGGGTGTCCGTGCGGGCTTTGACAAGCCGGCTCCGGCCGACTCGCCGATCTTCCAGGATGCCGCCACTCACGAGCCGTTCGACCTCGCGCAGCACGGCCGTCGGCGTGACACCACAGGCCTCGGCGAGCTCGGTGATGCTGTATTCGCGCTCCGGGTGCAGCAGGACCAGCGCCAGCAGCTCGCCCTGCATGCGCGAACGCAGCAAAGGCAGCAAACTCGGCGAAGCTTTCATTGGACGCAGCATACCCTGCGCCGAATGAAAGCAACACTCAGTAGTTCTTGCTCACCAGGCGTGCGTCAGACGTTGAAGCGGAACTCGACCACGTCGCCGCGAACACTTGAAGTGTGGCAACAACCCGTCGTTGCGCCATCTACCTACGAGTCAGCTTAGACGCGGCTGGCGAGCAGCTGGCTGTTCAACGACAGCGGGCGGACTGTCTACGCGTCGCTGACCAGCGCGGATGGCATGCCGTCGACACAAGTCCCGCCCCGAGTACGACCAGTTGGTCGCCGCGTACGAAGCCGGCGAGTTCGACGCACTGGTCTGTTGGGACTTGGATCGGCCGCCCGTCAGCTCGAACACTGGGTCGACGCAGCGCAAGAACGCGACCTGTTGCTGGTCACCGCGAACGGCGAGGCCGATCTGCCGACCGACAGCGGCCGGATGTTCGCCCGGATCCAGGTGACTGTCGCCCGCGGCGAGATCGAGCGGAAGTCCGCACGACAGCGCGCCGCTGCCCTCCAGCGTGCGGAGCACGGTAAGCCTCCTCGGCGTTCGGTCGACGGGCTACACCTCGGCACGCGAGGTCATCGAGAGCGAAGCCGTCATCGTGCGCGAACTCTTCGATCGGTTCGCCGCCGGGGATTCTCTCCGCGCGCTTGCCGCGTGGCTCACCGAAGCCGACGTCTCCACTCGTCACGGCCGTCCATGGAACCCCACCGGACTTGGACGCCCAGGCTCGCGAGCTACTCGACGCAGCACCGCCGCTGACACCCAGGCAGCGGGACCGGCTGGCTGCCCTGTTGACCGCACACCGTCCGCCGTCGCGTCGCCCGCAATCGCGAGGGAAGGCGGCATGAGCTGGAAAGCCGCCGCTGTATGCGCTCGTTGAGCAGGCCGGTTACAGCAAGTATGGTACCGAGCGTGAAACGTGACGAAGGGGCAGCTGAAGCTCGGCTGGCGCTCGTTGCGCAGCAGGTTTGGAGCGGCAACCGGGGTCCAGGTGACTTCGTCGACGCATTCGTGAGCGCGTTGGTCTACGCGCAGCGACCGGAGGAGCCGGCGCTGCTGGTGACCGACCTTGGCGAACGCGGCAAATGGATGGCCGTCTTCACGACCCTCGAACGGCTGGCCGCGCACGTGGGCGAGTGCAGCTACTTCACTACAACGGGTGCGGATCTGTCGGAACTGGTCCCGCCTGGCGTGGGTCTGATGGTCGACCCCGACGATGCGCATCGGTTCCCGGTCCTGTCTCGGATGGCGCCGCCGGAATTGATCGCGCGGGCATGGGCATCCGCGGGAGAGCGGGGACGCAAGGCGGAGTAGTTGCCTGACGCAAGTGGCAGAGGGGACGAAGAGGGGTGGATGGTCCAGGCTTTCACGTCGACATCGAGGTGCTGGAGAACGCATCGAAAAACATGAGCGCCGTCGTACACGACCAGGACAGCTTCGAACTTCGCGGGCTGTGCGGTGAACCAGGCCTGTATGGCCACAGCGGCGTTCATGACGCACTCGCGGAGTTGTGTGGCCGATGGAGTGTCGGACTCGACGCGCTGTCTGATCGCGCCAGTGACCTCGGGGACCTGCTCGGCAAGGCAGCATCCGCCTACCGGGCGATCGAGCACACCAACACAGCGGCTCTGAAGTCCGATCCCGGGTGGGACGCAGTCTCGCCCGACGAGCCGACGATTGGCGCTGTTTGATGGCGGAGCTCGGCCAGACGGCCGATCCGAAGGCCTTGATCCCCGGCGATCCACCGGCCGTGTTCGAGAACGCCCGAGTACTGAGCGAACGAGCCAAGACGGCCCACGCAGTTGGGGACGCGCTCCGGCGGATCGACACCGGCGCCTGGCAGGGACCGGCGGCGGACAAGTTTCACGAGGACCACCAGACCGAGGTGCCTCGTTGGGGGCAGGCCGGCGACTCGTTGGCCAACGCCGCTCTCGCGCTGACGGACTTCGCGAACTGCCTCTCCTGGGCGCAGGGGCAGGCAGCCGAAGCCATTGCCCAGTGGCAGCAGGGCGACAAGGCCACCCAGCAAGCGAAGACCGACCATGATCGCGCTGTTGCCGATGCCGACGCGAAAACCAGGGCGAACGCACAACACGGTGACCCGACCGTGGTGCAGGCCCCGCCGTTCACCGACCCCGGCGAGGCCCAGCGCCAAGCCGCGCGAGACATTCTGAACCGCGCTCGGCAGCAGTTGGCGAGCGTAGGCAACCTGACGGCTGACGCACTCCGCTATGAGGGAGCAGGTTCGCCGCAGGACTCCCGCAAGCAGGCCGATGCGAACTTCTTCGGCGGCATCTGGGACAGCATCAAGGGGGCAGGTGAAGGCCTCTACCAGATCCTCGCGGATCCGGCTGAAGTCGTCGCGTCGATGGCGCACAACATCGCGCATCCGGTCGACACGTTCAAGGAGATGGTCGCCTGGGATGACTGGGCCAACGGCCACGGCGACCGCGCCCTGGGCAAGATCACCGGCACCATGCTGCTGGGGTTCACCGCGTTCGGCGCGGGAAAGCTGCTCAAGGAGTGCCCACCCGGGCACGGCGAGCACGAGCCCGATTCGGAGCGCGGTATCCCGGGAGAGAGCGGCGCCCCGGACGTACCCACCAGCTTCGCGCCTACCGACCTGTCCAAGGTCAAGGAGCATCTTTCCCGGCCCGGCCTTGACCATTTCGGACCGAACGACGTGATGCTGGACCGAATCGGGAAAGCTCTGGCTGAGGGAAAGCCGCTGTCAGAGGCACAGACCAACTTTCATGCGTCACGAAACACTCGAGGCGAAGCTGATGGATGGCGGGATGGGCTACGAAGAAGCGCACGCCGAGGCTTTGCAGACCCATCCTCCCGGCAAGAATTATGATCCCGACGTGATCGATCAGGAACCCCTGTTCGGTCCGTGGTGGCGGAAGATGAACGGGTTGGGACCGCGATGACGATCGTTGAAGTGGAACGGCACGGCCTGGTCGCGATCGGCGAAGGCGATCACCCAGCGGCATACCAGCCCGCGGAGTGGCTGCGGTCGTCCCGATCGGCGATCGGTGCCCCGGCGAACGCCGTCCGAATGCACGTCGAAGTCCTGCGACGGTTTGGCGGTCTCGCTCCACGCGCTCTTGTCGGCGGGCAGTTCATACCCGGCCAGGGCGACCAGACGCAGTTCGCCGTTGCTGTGGCGACCTTCGGATTGTTCGACGCCGACGAGGAGCCGACCTGCCCGAGCGAGTTGTGGAAGGAACCGTTCACTGTCGGGCTGCCCAGCGAGTTCGCCCGAGCAGTGGCCACTGCGCTTGGCGGGGGACCTGGTCTCCCAGCTGGGACACTCACCATCGACCGCGCCGGCTTCGACCTCGTCAATTCGTCCGAAATGATCTTCGGGCAGGCGGCAGCCGTGCTGAAGGCCGCCATGGCCGCGCAGCTTTCGGGCCAGGATGCCGACGCCGTGGCCAGGTCGCTCGTCAGCACCTGGTGAGTCCGAGCAGCGCCAGAAACCGCGAAGTGTGCTGGATCCACTCCCCCTCACTAATCGCGCCGGCTGGCGACACCCGATGTCGTCACTTGAAGTGATCGCATAGCAGGGCCCGCCCCACCCCAGATCACGCCGGCAGAAGTGCTGAATCGGGTGGCTGCGGCGAGCGAGAATTTCCTCCTCGATGACCTGGAGCCCGACGAGCTGAAGGCCTGGCGCCATGCGGCGCGAACCGCCCAGCTT
Organism: Amycolatopsis sp. cmx-4-83; assembly: GCF_046548815.1. Taxonomy (NCBI): domain Bacteria; kingdom Bacillati; phylum Actinomycetota; class Actinomycetes; order Pseudonocardiales; family Pseudonocardiaceae; genus Amycolatopsis; species Amycolatopsis sp. cmx-4-83. The sequence continues at coordinate 607,935 of NZ_JAEBEF010000005.1, forward strand.
CGCCCGTTGCGCGCCGGAACCGCTCAGCTCAGCAAATGGACATCCGGCAACTCTTTGCGGATCTCCGTGAGCGACCCGACCGCACCCCGAAGCCACCTCGCCAGGCCAGCTCGCCGAAGCCCACGCCCAAGAGCCAGGACCACGGTGACTTCGTAGGGCGTGGGATCCGGGTCTCGTCGAAGCTGCCCCAAGGTTCCTCACGCGTTGATAGTCGAGATGCAGGACGGGATGGCACGGCGGATGCGAATCGGTGGCGTCCGTATCACTTGAGCAGCAGCTTGGAGCGATGTCCGGCCGTCTTGAGCTCAGGATCAAACATCGCATGGACGCGCTGCGCGAACGAATCGACGAAGCAAGCGAGGCCGAGAACGTGCCTACGCCGTCGCGCTTCGTCGCTCCGCCGAGACTGTGGATCCGTCGCGTCGAGACGACGTCATCGTCTGGGCAACTTGGGCGCAGACCTATGCGGACGAGATACATCCACTTCTCGACCGCACCGGGATGCCGATCACACCCGAGCCAGGACGACATGACCTTGCGCCGTACCTGCACGGTTGGAGTCAGTGGGGCCCGAGCTGACGCGACCACCACTTCTGATTCGGGTGCCAAGGTTTCGGCTCAGGCAGAATCCAGCTATACGCATTGGCCGGAGCCGGCTGCGGGTGGCGCCGCCTTCCTGCTCGGCTGGCATACCTGGTGGCTTCGTCAAGGGATCGATCTCGGCAGCGCGCGCCCACCACCCACTCGTCCCTTTCACTCATGCCAGCCGCAACGAGCTGGTCGCAATGCTGCCGAACTCGCTCTACCTCGCGCCACACGGCGACCTGGGCGCGCAACGCCGTACCCGGCTGTCACGCCTCGCCGATGAGGTCGGGCGGCGTAGGCGGTGCTCGGAGACCTGGAGTCGTTGGAGCGCCGTTTTGCAGAGGCCGAGCCAGATCTTTGGCGAGGAGCCGTCTGAATTCTCACACGTTGAAGCGGAACTCGACCACGTCGCCGTCGGTCATGACGTAGTCCTTGCCCTCCATGCGGACCTTGCCCGCCGCGCGGGCGGCCGCCATCGAGCCGGCGGCCATCAGGTCGTCGTAGGAGACGATTTCCGCCTTGATGAAGCCGCGCTCGAAGTCCGTGTGGATGACGCCCGCGGCCTGGGGGGCCGTCGCGCCCTGGGGGATCGTCCAGGCGCGGGACTCCTTCGGGCCTGCCGTCAGGTACGTCTGCAGGCCGAGCGTGTGGAAGCCCGCACGGGCCAGCGAGTAGAGGCCCGGCTCCGGCTGGCCGACCGACTCCAGGAGCTCGCGGACCGACTCCTCGTCGTCCAGTTCCAGCAGCTCCGCTTCGACCTTCGCGTCGAGGAACACCGCGTCCGCCGGGGCGACCAGCTTGGTCAGCTCCTCGCGGCGGGCTTCGTCGGTGAGGACGCCTTCGTCGGCGTTGAAGACGTACAGGAACGGCTTCGTCGTCAGGAGGCTGTGCTCGCGAAGCAGTTCGAGGTCGACGTCCTTCTGAGCCGAGAAGAGCGTGCGCCCGCTGTCGAGGATCTCCTTCGCCTTCTGCGCGGCCTCGAGCGCGGGCTTCGCTTCCTTCTTGGTCCGCGCTTCCTTCTCCAGCCGCCAGACGGCCTTCTCGAGGGTCTGCAGGTCGGCCAGGATCAGCTCGGTGTTGATCGTCTCGATGTCGCTCAGCGGATCGATCCGGCCGTCGACGTGGATCACGTCCGGGTCGTCGAACACGCGGATGACCTGGCAGATCGCGTTGGCCTCGCGGATGTTCGCGAGGAACTTGTTGCCCAGCCCGGCACCCTCGGAGGCGCCCTTCACGATGCCCGCGATGTCCACGAAGGACACGACCGCCGGGACGATCTTCTCCGACTTGTGCAGCTCGGCCAGCTTGTCCAGCCGGGGGTCCGGCAGCGGGACCACGCCGACGTTCGGCTCGATCGTCGCGAACGGGTAGTTCGCGGCGAGCACGTCGTTGCGGGTCAGCGCGTTGAACAGGGTGGACTTGCCGACGTTGGGCAGGCCGACGATACCGAGGGTGAGGCTCACGACCCCGCAGTCTACGTGGCTGCCCCGGTCGAGCCCCACGCACCCAACGCCGCGTCGGATTTCCGCCAGCCACGGCGCTGACCTGCTGACATGCTCGAATCCATGGTCACGACAACCGAAGCGCCGGCGCTCTGGCGCGACGTCGAACGCTGCTACCGCGTGGTCACCGCCCGCGACCCGCGCTTCGACGGCCAGTTCATCATGGCCGTCCGCACCACCGGCATCTACTGCCGCCCGTCGTGCCCGGCGTCGACGCCGAAGGCGCAGAACGTCCGCTTCTTCCCGACGTCGGCGGCCGCGCAGGCCAACGGCTTCCGCGCCTGCCGCCGCTGCCTGCCCGACGCCGTGCCCGGCTCGCCCGACTGGAACGTCCGCGCCGACCTCGCGGCGCGGGCGATGCGCCTGATCTCGGACGGGACTGTGGAGCGCGAAGGTGTCCCCGGCCTCGCGCGCCGGCTCGGTTATTCGGAACGTCAGCTCGGCCGGGTCCTGACCGCCGAACTCGGCGCGGGCCCGCTCGCCTTGGCCCGGGCGCACCGCGCCCACTCGGCGCGGCTGCTCATCGAGCTGTCCGAGCTGCCGCTGACCGACGTCGCGTTCGCGGCGGGGTTCTCGAGTGTGCGGCAGTTCAACGAGACGATCCGCGAGGTGTTTGCGACAACGCCTTCGCAGCTTCGCGCCTTCGCGGCTTCACGACGGGGGCGCCACGGCGACGTGAGCGGGACGCGCCTCAGCCTGCGCCTGCCGTTCCGGCCACCGTTCGACGCTCTGGGCCTGCTTCGGTTCTTCGCCGACCACGCGTTGCCGGGGGTAGAGGTCGTCACTTCGGAGTCCTACGCCCGGTCGCTGCGGCTCGCCCACGGCACCGGCGTCGTCCGGCTGACGCCGCGACCGGACCACGTGCGCTGCGAGCTGGTGCTCACCGACCTGCGTGACCTCGGCAGCGCGGTCAGCCGGGTCCGCCGCCTCCTCGACCTCGACGCCGACCCGGCGGCGGTCACGCGTGTGCTCGGCGCCGACCCGGCGCTGGCCCCGCTGGTGGCTGCGGCGCCGGGAATCCGGGTGCCAGGAGCGGTGGACGGCGAGGAACTGCTGCTCCGCACCCTGCTCGGCGACGAGGTGCCCGGCTCGCTCGGCCCGCCCGGGTCGCTCGGGTCGCTCGGGTCACCCGGGGTACTCAACTCGCTCGGAGCGCCCGGTCCGCTCAGCTCGCCTGGGGTGCTCGGCTCTCCCGGAGCGCCCGATCCGCTCAGCTCGCCGGGGGTGCTCAACTCGCCCGGTGTGCCCGATCCGCTCAGCTCGCCGGGGGCGCTCAACTCGCCCGGGTCGCTCGGCCAGCTCAGCTCGCCCGGGTCGCTCGGCCAGCTCAGCTCGCCCGGAGCGCCCGGCCCGCTCAGGGCGTTCGACTCGGTCCGTTCGCCCAGCACCCTCGGCGGCCTCGGCGAGGAGATCCCCGGCGAGTGGGGCGTCACGCGGCTCTTCCCGGCCACGGCCCAGCTGGCGGCCACCGGCCACCCCGTCGCGGTCGCGCTGGCCGAGGGGCGGCTCGACGTGCACGTCGGCCGGGATGCCGCCGACCTGCGAGCGGAGCTGCTGGCGTGCCCGGGCATCGACGCGTCGACCGCGGACTACGTGCTGATGCGCGTCCTCGGCGCCCCGGACGTCCTGCTCGTCGAGGACGCCGCGGTCCGGCACGGCGCCGAGGCACTGGGCATCGCTCCGCAGTCGTTGCCGGAGCATGCGCGCCGGTGGACCCCGTGGTGCTCCTACGCCGGCAGGTACCTCCAGCGAGCCGCCGGCTGAGCCGCGTCAGCCCTGCTCGCCCTGCCACAGCAGGGCCTGGGCCACGATCACCTGGTCGCCGTCGAACGTCGCGGCCGGCGAGCCGTGCAGGCGGTAGCCGAGCTCCAGTGCCTCGCTGACGCGGTGGCAGAACTTCGCGTCGTCGGGGCCGGTGAGCAGGCGGTAGCGGGGCAGGCCGTTCGGCGGCTGGTCCGTCATGGCTTCATCTTGTCCGAGCGATCAGCCGGCGCGCACCTCCAATGTCGAGCCCGTGCGGGACTTGCGGACCCGCAGCCGAGTCGGGATGCGCTGCCGCAGCTCCTCGACGTGGGACACGAGGCCCACCACCCGGCCGCCGGCGCGGAGCTCGTCGAGGATGTTCATCACGACGTCGAGCGTTTCGGCGTCCAGGGTGCCGAAGCCCTCGTCGACGAACAGCGTGTCCAGCAGCGCGCCGCCGGTCTCCCCCGCGACGACGTCGGCGAGCCCCAGCGCGAGGGCCAGCGACGCGAGGAAGGATTCGCCGCCGGACAGCGTCTTCGCCGGGCGGATGGTGCCCGAGTAGTCGTCCAGCACGTCGATGCCGAGCCCGCCGCGGGTGCCGCGCGCGCCGGCCGCGTCCGAGTGCACGAACGAGTAGCGCCCCTGGCTCATGGTGCGCAGCCGGTGCGTGGCCGCGACCGCCACCTCTTCCAGCCGCGCCGCCAGCACGTACGACCGCAGCGACATCTTCCGGCTGTTCTGCGCGCGCCCGTTGACGACCTCCGCCAGCGCCCGCAGTTCGGCGTACGCCGCTTCGGCCGGCGCCAGCCCGGCGAGCGCCTTCCGCAGCAGGCCGGCCAGCCTCGTCAGCTCCTCGTGCTGCGCGGCGGCCACTCGCAGCGCCGCGTACGCCGAGTCGGCCCGCGCCCGCGCCAGTTCGGCCGCGTCGGCCGCGCGGTCGACGTCCGCGACGTCGTCCGGCGAGATCCCGAACAGGTCCGGCTCGGACAGCAGCGCCCGTGCCCCGGCCGCGGTCGCCTCGGCTTCGGCGATGCCCTGTTCGAGCTTCTCGATCTGCTCGTCCGGCAGCATCGCGGCCCGCGCCTTCTTCAGCGACGTGAACCCCTTCGCCGTGACTGCCGCTTCGACCAGCGTGCGTTGCTCGGCCACCCGTTCCCGGGCGCCGGTGACCGCCGTCCGGGCCTCGGCGACCGCCTCGAGAGCCTCCGCCAGGCCGATCAGGTGCCCGCGCCGGGCCGCGACGTCCGCGAACTCGCCGCGTCCGGCGACCAGCCGCCGTTCGCGCTCGGCCAGCCGTTCTTCGAGGGCGCGGACGTCGGTCGTCGCCTCGGTCGCCGCCTGCTCGGCCTGACGGCGGCGCTCGGTGCGCGCCTCGAGGTCTCGCTCCAAGAGGACGACCTGCTGCCCCAGTTTCGCCTTGCCGGCCGCTTGCTGCGTCAGCACCGCGACCGTCGACCGGGCTTCCGCCAGCTCGGCGGCGATCGACTCCGCCGTGCGCCCGGCCAGCCGTTCGAGCAAGCCGGCCAGCCGCGCCTTCGCCTCTTCGAGCGCGACCACGACCCGCTGCCGTATCGCGTCCGCCGCCTGCTCGGCTTCTTCGGCGGCCCGCTCCTCGGCCGGGTCGACCAGCTCGGCGTCCCGGTTCGCCGGCGACGGGTGCTCGGCCGACCCGCACACCGGGCACGGCGCACCCTCCGGCAACGCCGCGGCCAGCTCGGCCGCCATCCCGTCGAGCCGCCGCTCGCGCAGGTCGAGCCGCCGCTGCCGCGCCGCTTGGTGCGTGTCGATCACCTCGCGCAGCTTCGCCTCGCCGCGTCCGACTTTCGCTTGCGCCTCGGGCAGATCGGCCGCGTCACGCGCCGCCGCCGCCAGCTCCTCGACCTTGGCGCGGGCCCCGTCGAGCTTGGCTTCCGCCTCGGCCGCTTCGAGGGCGTCCGCCCGCAGCTTGGCCAGCTGGCCGGGGATCGCGGCCAGCTCGGCGGTCAGCTGCTCGGCCTGCTGCCGGGCCGTGACGGCGGCCAGCTTCCGGTCGTCGCGCCGCATCACGTCGATCTGCTGCTGCTCGGCTTCGGCGACCAGCTCGGCGACCGCGCCGGCCTCTTCCCGCGCGGTGGCCGCCCGCGCCTTCAGGTCACCGGTCGCGCGGGTGCCGAACTCCCGCAGGTGCCCACCGCACGCCTTCTCCGCCTGCTCGGCTTCGGCGAGTTCGGCGGCCCGGCGGTCCAGCAGGTCGGCTTCGACGGCGACCCCGGCCGCCCGCCGCGCGGCCGCGACCTCCTGCGCCCACTCGGCCCGCTGCGGCGCCTGCTCGGTGATCTCCAGGAGCCGCAGGTGCGCGGTGCGGACGCGCCGGATCTTCTCCGCGCCCGCGCGCTCTTCCTGCAGGTAGACGTCCGCGCGCTGGGCGGCCGCCCGCGCGCGTTCCTCCTCGGCCGTGACCTGCCCGACGCGTTCGCCCGAGGCGGCGAGCACGCCGGCGACCCACTCGGCGACGTCGGTCTCCGGTGGATCCTGCTGGGCCTCCTGCGCGTACCGGGCCAGCAGCTCCCGCACGTCCTGCTGCCGTTTTTCCAGCTCGCGGCCGCGCTCGGCCCGCAGGTCGGCGAACCAGCGTTCGACGTCGGCGAAGCGCTCGGTGCCGAAGAGCCGCTCGAGGAGCTTCTCGCGCTCGGCGGTGTCCGACCGCAGGAACCGGGCGAACTCGCCCTGCGGCAGCAGCACCACCTGGAAGAATTGCGCCGCGGTCATCCCGAGCAGCCGCTCGACTGTGCGCGCGACCTCCTCGATCCGGATCAGGCCCTCGGGGGCCAGGCCGGCGGGCGCGGTGCCGATCCAGCTCAGCGAAACCCGGGCCTGCTGGGTGGTCGTGCCCTCGCCGCGCCGCTTCGGCCGCTGGTACTCCGGGTTGCGCACGATCTTCAGCCGGTGCCCCTGCACGGTGAGCTCCAGCGCGACCTCGGTGACCTGGTCGGAATCGGCGAGGTCGCAGCGCAGCCGCTTGGCTTCGTTGCGGGCGCCGGGGACCACGCCGAACAACGCGAACGCGATCGCGTCGAGCAGCGTGGTCTTGCCCGCCCCGGTTTCGCCGTGCAGGAGGAAGAGACCGTCGGCGCCGAGCACGTCGAAGTCGACCACTTCGCGTGCGCAGTACGGCCCGAAGGCTTCGACCTCCAGCCTGTGCAGCCTCATTTCGCGAGGGCCCCCCGGTCGGCCGCTTCCAGTGCCTTGAAGAGGAGCTGCTCTTCGCTCTCGGTCGGCGGGGCGCCGCGGCAGTCGTCGAGGAAGCTGCGCGAGATCTCGATGTCGGACCGGCCGCGGACGGCTTCGGAATAGCGCAGCGGGGCGCCGTCGTGGCCGCCCGCGGGCTCCCACTCCAGGTGCACCGCGTACGGGAACCGCTCGCGCAGGCGCCGCATCGCGTCCACCGGGCGGACCCGGTCGGTGACCGTGACCGAGAGGAAGTGGCCGAGGTGGACCTCGTGCGCCGGGTCGTGCAGGAGGTCCTCGATCTCGCCGCTGATCGTGGCGAGCGCCCGGGGCACCGGCAGCTCGTGCCGGCGCACCTCGCCGAGGCCACCGGCGTCCACGTCGACCAGCCAGACCGATTTCCGTTGACGCGCTTCGGAAAACGAGTACGCCAGCGGGCTGCCGGAGTAGCGGAGGTGCTCGGCGAGCGTCTGCGGGCCGTGGAGGTGGCCGAGGGCCACGTAGTCGACGCCGTCGAAGACCGAGCCGGGCACCTGCTCGACGCCGCCGACCGCGATCGTCCGCTCGGACTCGGTCGGCTCGCCGCCGGTGACGAACGCGTGCGCGAGCACGACCGACTGCACGCCCGGCCGGGTGGCGAGGTCCGCGCGGATCCGGCGCATGGCCTCGGTGAGCACGCCGGTGTGGCCGCGCGCCTCCGGCACGCCCAGCGCGTGGCGCGCCGGTTCCGGTTCCAGGTAAGGGATGCCGTAGACGGCGACCGGGCCGTGGTCGTCGTCGAGCAGCACCGGTTCGGCCAGCCCGCCGACGGTGGTGCGCAGGTGCAGGCCGCCCGCCGCGGCGAACTCCGCGAAGGCGCCGAGCCGGGGCGCGGAGTCGTGGTTTCCGGGCGTGACGATCAGCTGGGCGCCGGCCGCGCGGATCCGGGCGACGGCCGCGGTGGCCACCCGGACCGCCTCGGCGGAGGGCACCGCGCGGTCGTAGACGTCGCCTGCCACCAGGACGGCGTCGATCGCCTCGCCGGCCACGAGGTCGGCGAGGTGCCCGAGCACCGCTTCCTGTTCCGCGAGCAGATCGGCGCCGTGGAACGTGCGGCCGATGTGCCAATCGGAGGTGTGCAGGAATCTCACGGAAGCCAAGGTACGACCCGGGTCCGACGAAAACCCGGAGGCTCGCCGCCTGCTCACTCGAACGTGTGTACTAACACGAGAGTGCCGGTTCGGACACGCCCTGCGGGGAATCGAAGTGTTCGCAGGTCAGCTACCCAGAGCGACGGTCCGGGTGCGGTTTTTGTCGGTGGGGTCCGCCATGATGTCCCCGCGGTCCGATTCCGGCCGGAGGGAGGAGACGAAGTGGCGACAGTGCTGACCACCGCGGCGATCGTGCTGGCGGTCCTGCTGCTCGTCGCCGTCGCGGTGCTGTGGCGGCTGTACAACGACGGGATGCGCCGGGCGGACGCGGCGGCCCGGCTGGTGGCGGCCGAGCGCGCGAAGGCGGATCAGCAGCAGCTGGCGCTGCGGCGCTACGAGGTGGCGTTCGCGTCGATCAGCGGGCGCGGCGAGCTGGGCGAGCAGGTGCTGGTCGAGACGGCGCGCGCGCTCGGGCTGCGCGAAGACCTCCACTTCACGCTGCAGACCGACCTGGCGGGCGGCGGCGCGGCGAAACCGGACATGGTGCTGAGCGTCGGCGGCGGCCGCACGGTGCCGGTCGACGCGAAGGCGAGCATGGCGACGTGGTCGGAGGCGATCGAGACCGACGACCCGGACGAGCGGATCGACGCGTTGCGCGCGCACGTCCGTCAGATCCGTTCACGCGCGGCCGAGCTGGCGGGCAAGGGTTACCAGCGCTGGGCGGACGCGATCTACGGCACGATCATGTTCGTCCCCTCGGACGCGGCGGTGGTCGCGGCGATGGACACGGACCCGGAGCTGCTGAGGTGGCTGATCGACCGCCGGGTGTTCCTGTGCGGCCCGACGGGCTTCGGGGTCCTGGCTTCGGCGGCCCTGTTCGCGGCGAGCGACCGGACCCTGGAGGCGGACGTCGAGCAGGTCCGCGCGGGAGCGGCGGCGGCCCACCGGGCGGCCGGCGGCGCGGTGGAGGCGCTGAACCTGTCGAGCACGCACCTGCAGCGGTTCCTGTCGGCCCGGCGGCGGGAGCTGGAGGCGCTGGAAACGTTCCGGGCGACGGTGGCGCCGTTGACGGACGCGTCGGGTAGTCCGGCGCCAGTCCCGACGGTGCGGAAGGGAGACGAACTGGCGGCAAGCTGAGCGACCCGCACCCCGGCGGCGGCCAGGCTGCAGCGGCACGGCACCTGGGGCGGCTTCTACAGGCGGCTACGCGGCCAAGCCAGACGGCGGCGGCACTCCGGGCTCCGCGGCCAGGCAGGCGGCAGCGGCACTCCGGACGCTCCTGCGGCGGCTTCTACAGGCGGCTACGCGGCCAAGCCAGACGGCAGCGGCACTCCGGGCTCCGCGGCCAGGCAGGCGGCAGCGGCACTCCGGACGCTCCTGCGGCGGCTTCTACAGGCGGCTACGCGGCCAAGCCGGACGGCAGCGGCACTCCGGCTCCTGCGGCGAGACCGGTCGCGGCCTTGCGGCGAGGCCGGTTGCGATCGGCGGCGCAGGCCGATGGCGAGCAGCGGCGCAGGCCGGGCGCGCTCTTGCGGCGACGCCGGGCGCGAACAGCAGCGCAGGCGGGCGCGATCGGTAGCGCAGGCCGCCTCGGCCGGCGAGCCTGCGGCCGGCGACGCATGAGCCACCGGCGGCCCGGGGCGACCCGAGCGCATGCCGAGCCGGGCGAGCGGCGGCGCGGGCCCTCGACCACCTGGCCACGCACACGGCGAGCAGCCGCGCGGGCGACGCGATCAGCGGCGCAAGCCACCTCCAGCGGCGGCCAAGCCCGCGCAGGTAGCCACGAGGACCGGCGCCGTACCGCGAGCATGCTCGCGGCCGTCGTGACCAGGCACGATCCGCCGCCGAGTGAGCCCGGGGCAAGTCGCTCGAAGCCGAACCGCGCACCTCCGCACCCCTCGCCTGAGCACTCGTGGCGAAGGTCTCCAGCACCGTTACCGTCCGCTTCGGCCTGGCCTCCGGGTCAGGCCGCCGGGTGGCTTTAGCCCCACGTCGGCGGCGGTGCTGGCAAGATCTTCACAACCACGAGATACGGTGTTGCCCTGTGACCGCGATTCGCGATCGCCAGAGCGATCCAGATGCCGACGACGTCCCTGTTCCGTGGGATGAGCGTCCTGTCGTCGGTTCGAGGCGCGGACTGCCCTGGTGGGCGGCGGTCCTGGTCGGCCTTGTCCTGGCGGTCGTGGGCGCCCTCCTCGGCAAGCCGAGTCAGGCGAACATTCCGGTGGTCTTCGTCGTCTGCTACATCGCCGGGGCCGTGATCGCGGTCTGCGCGGTGCGGCGGCGGGGGCTGTTCGGGCCGATGGTGATGCCGCCGCTCGTGCTGGCCGTCACCGTGCCCGGCGTCATCCTGCTGACCTCGGGTTCGCAGGGTGACGACATGCTGGCGAAGGCCCTCAACATCGGCAGCCCGTTGATCAACAGCTTCCCCATGATGGCCATCACCACCGGCATCACGCTGCTGATCGGCTTCGTCCGCATCTTCCGCGAGCGCGACCCGGACGCCCCGAAGAAGGCCAAGGCCGTCGAGGACGACGACGAGCAACCCCGGCCGAGCCGGCCGCGGCCGGCGAACCGGACCGGTCAGACGCCCGTGCCGCCGCGACGTGGCCGGGACGGGGAACCGCCTCGACGTCCGCGTCCCCCTGCGGAAGGCGAACGCCGGACGCCGCGCCCGCCTGCCGGTGACCCGAACACCCGGGGCGCCCGCAAGCCGCCGCCCGCGAACCGGCGGCCGCGTCCGGACGACGCCGACCCGCGTCGGCGTGAGCCTCGCGGTGATGCTCCGCGACGCCGTCCGCGGCCGCCCGAAGACGGCCGGGACGCTCCGCCGCCTCGACGTCCGTCCGGTGGGCGGGGTGCGCCGCCTCGGCGGAACCGTCCCTGGGACGACGAAGAGCGCTGAAGCAACGAGAACGGCGGTCACCTCCAGCCAGGAGATGACCGCCGTTTCGCGGAGGAACCTCAGACCTTGCGCAGTTCCTTGGGCGGCGCGAAGGTGATCTTCTCGTTCGCCGTCGTCACCTCGTTGACGTCGCCGTAGCCGCGCTCGGCCAGCCAGTCCAGCAGCTGCATGACCAGCTCGTCCGGCACCGACGCACCCGACGTGACGCCCACCGTCGTCACCCCGGACAGCCACGCCTCGTCGACCTCGTGCGCGAAGTCGACCAGGTACGAAGCCCGCGCCCCCGCCTTCAGCGCCACCTCGACCAGGCGCTTCGAGTTGGACGAGTTCGTCGACCCGACCACCAGCACCAGGTCGCATTCGGCGGCCATGGCCTTGACCGCGACCTGGCGGTTCGTCGTCGCGTAGCAGATGTCGTCGCTGGGCGGGTCCGCCAGACCCGGGAAGCGCTCGCGGAGCTGGTCGACGCGCTCCATCGTCTCGTCGACCGACAGCGTCGTCTGGGACAGCCAGATCACCTTCGACGGGTCGCGCACCTCGACCTTGTCGACGTCCTCGGCCTTGTCGACCAGCTGGACCTTGTCCGGCGCCTCGCCGGCCGTGCCCTCGACCTCTTCGTGGCCTTCGTGGCCGATCAGCAGGATGTCGTAGTCGTCGTTCGCGAACCGGTTGACCTCCTTGTGCACCTTCGTGACGAGGGGGCAGGTCGCGTCGATCGTGCGCAGGTTCCGGTCCGCGGCCTCCTGGTGCACCATCGGCGAGACGCCGTGGGCGGAGAACACCACGAGCGCGCCTTCGGGCACCTCGGACGTCTCGTCGACGAAGATCGCGCCGCGCTCGCGCAGCGTCTCGACGACGTGCTTGTTGTGCACGATCTCCTTGCGGACGTACACCGGGGCGCCGTAGACCTCCAGGGCCTTCTCGACGGCGATCACCGCCCGGTCCACGCCGGCGCAGTAACCACGCGGTTTGGCGAGCAGCACCCGCTTGCCGGAGGCGGTTCCGGTGATCGTCGGGGTACCCGCGGGCTCGATTCCGGGACTCGCTGAACTCATGGCACCCAGGGTACGGGCAGCCCGGAGCCGAACTCGAAGTCCCTTTCGGGTGAGCTTCGTCCCCCTTCGGTGCTGTGCCCGGGGTCACGCAACGCGCCCGAACCCACCCGTTCGGTTGGGCAGGATGGCGGACATGGGGCAGGCTAGACGCATGAAGCCATTCCCGCTCCCCCTCCGGGTCGCCGCGGGCCTCGCCGTCTCCACCGCCGAGCGGGTTCGTGAGCTTCCCCGACAGCTCGCCGGACTCCCGGTGACCGTGGTCAGCCAGGTGCTGCAGGCCTCCATGCGCGTCCAGCAGCACGTCACCGAGCTGGCGATCAAGGGCGACAACGCCCTCTCCGGCCTGCGTCCCGTCGAGGACGCGCCCAGCTGGGCGACCTTCGACGAGGACCTCGAAGACGTGCGGCCGAACCTGACGCCGGTCGCCGACGTCCCGGAACCCCGTTCGGAACTCAACGGTCACCCTGGGTCACTTTCCGACCTCGAAGCGGAACTGGGTGATCCGTGGGCCGACGAGGAGCGCGCGCTCGCCGAGGACCACGCCGACGGCGAGAACGACGCCCCGGAGGACAACAAACCGCAGCCCGGCACGCCCAAGATCGACAAGAAGGCCAAGAGCGAGGTTCCGCGGACCAGTGCCGGCGGGTACGAGGGTCCGGCCGGGCTGACCGGCTACGACCAGCTCACCCTCCCGCAGCTGCGGGCCCGGTTGCGCCAGTTCTCGATCCCGCAGCTCGAAACCATCCTCGACTACGAGCGCGCGCACGCCGACCGCTCGTCGTTCACCGGGATGCTGTCCCGCCGGATCGCCAACGCGCGCAAGGCCGAACGAGCCGGGACCGAGCCGCCCGAAGAAACCGGCGACGACGCGGAAGGCCAGTGACCGAAACCGAAGCGAGCACCGCCGAGAAGCCGTGGCCGGTGCGCACGGTCGCGCGCAAGATCGGCGACTGGATCCACCGCCTCGGCGCCGTCTGGGTCGAAGGCCAGGTCACGCAGGTCAGCTCCCGCCCGAACACGCAGACGGCGTTCCTCACCCTGCGCGACCCGTCAGCGGACGTCTCGATGTCGGTGACCTGCCCGAACTGGCTGATCCGCGAGATGGAGCCGCCGCTGCGCGAAGGCGCGAGCGTGGTGGTGCACGCGAAGCCGTCGTTCTTCTTCGGCCGCGGCACCATCAGCCTGCGCGCCGACCAGATCCGCGCGGTCGGCATCGGTGAGCTGCTGGCCCGGATCGAACGCCTCAAGAAGCTGCTGACCGCCGAGGGCCTGTTCTCGGCCCAGCGCAAGCGGCCGATCCCGTTCCTGCCGAAGGGCGTCGGGCTGATCACCGGCCGCGCGTCGGCGGCCGAGCGGGACGTCCTGGCCAACGCGCAGGGGCGGTGGCCGCACGTGCGGATCAAGGTGTTCAACACCGCTGTCCAGGGCTCGCAGGCGGTGCCGCAGGTCATGCGCGCGCTGAAGATGCTGGACGCCGACCCCGAGATCGACGTGATCGTCATCGCCCGCGGCGGCGGCAGCGTCGAGGACCTGCTGCCGTTTTCCGACGAAGCGCTCTGCCGCGCGGTGTCGGCCACCGGCACGCCGGTCGTCAGCGCGATCGGGCACGAGCCGGACACGCCGCTGCTCGACTACGTCGCCGACCTGCGCTGTTCGACGCCGACCGACGCGGGCAAGCGGATCGTCCCGGACCTGCGCGAGGAGACCGAACGCGTCCGGCAGATGCGCGACCGCGGGCGCCGCGCCCTGCACGGCTGGGTCGACACCCAGGCGCGGCTGCTGAACCAGATCCGCAGCCGTCCGGCGCTGGCCGATCCCCTCGGACCGATCCAACGGCGCCAGGACGACGTCGACGTCCACCGCGAGCGCGCGCGCCGAGCCATGCTGACCTTGCTCGCCAAGGACCAGGCCGAAGTCGCCAGCGCGCGGGCCCGGCTCACCGCGCTCGGCCCGGCCGCGACGCTGGCCCGCGGGTACGCGGTCGTGCAGTTCATCGACGCCGAAGGCAACCTCCAGGTACTCCGCTCCGTCTCCGAGGTCGAGGCCGGTGCCCAGCTGCGCGTGCGCGTGGGCGACGGCGCGATCGGCGCGGTGGCGGAAGGGGCACAGGAGTGAGAGCGACGTTCCTCCCGCTCACGGTGGACGCGGCCCGGCGCCTGGGCGCGCGGCCGCTGCTGGACCAGGCGGAGCGCACCGACCGGGCCGCCGCCGAGTGCTGGACGGCGCTGCTCGCCGGCTGCCACAGCGCCGGCCGCCGCGACCTGGGCCCGCAGCTGCGCCGGCTGTCCGAAGCGACGTCGATGCAGGTCGGCTCGCGCTGGTGGTTCGCCGAGGGTGCCGGGCACCGGCGGCGGGTGGCCGGCGCGCAGGAGAACCTCGAAGAGGCGATCGCGGACGGTGACGGCCAGGAGTTCGCGCTGGCGTTCGTCGGGTACGACCACGCCATGGCCAGCGCGGTAGTGTGCGCGAACAGCGTGGAAGCCCGGAAGGTCGGAGAGCACCGAGCGTGAGTGAAGCAGCCAGCGAGGAACTCGGCTACGAGCAGGCCCGCGACCGCCTCGTCGAGGTCGTCCGCGAGCTCGAAGCCGGTGGCCTGTCCCTCGAGCAGTCGCTCGCGTTGTGGGAGAAGGGCGAGAAGCTCGCGAAGGTCTGTGAGCGCCATCTCGAAGGCGCGCGCGAACGCGTCGAAGCTGCTCTGGCGTCCGTGGAGTCTTCGGAGGACGAAACCGGCGACGGTCAGTGACGTTTGCCATGTCTTCGGCATCGGGAAACCGGACAGGGATCTGACAGACTTAGCACCCGCCAGTTCCACGATCCGGGAGGCCTGATGTCCACCGAGCCGCGTCGTCGTGAAGCACCCGACCGCAACCTCGCGATGGAGCTGGTCCGGGTGACCGAAGCCGCCGCCATGGCCGCCGGTCGCTGGGTCGGCCGCGGCGACAAGATCGGCGGGGACGGCGCGGCCGTCGACGCGATGCGCCAGCTGGTGTCGACGGTGTCGATGCGCGGTGTCGTCGTGATCGGCGAGGGCGAGAAGGACGAAGCCCCGATGCTGTTCAACGGCGAAGAGGTCGGCAACGGCGACGGGCCGGACTGCGACGTCGCGGTGGACCCGGTCGACGGCACCACGCTGATGGCCAAGGGCATGCCGAACGCGCTCGCGGTCCTCGCGGTCGCCGAGCGCGGCGCGATGTTCGACCCGTCCGCGGTGTTCTACATGGAGAAGCTGGCCGTCGGGCCGGAGGCGGCGGGCAAGGTCGAGCTCGGCGCGCCGATCGCGGAGAACATCCGCCGCGTGGCCAAGGCGAAGAACAGCAGCGTCGGCGACGTCACCGTGTGCGTCCTCGACCGCCCGCGCCACGAGCAGCTCATCAAGGAGATCCGCGACGCGGGTGCGCGGATCCGGTTCATCTCCGACGGCGACGTCGCGGGCGCGATCGCCGCGGCCCGCCCGACCACCGGCGTCGACATGCTGGTCGGCATCGGCGGCACCCCCGAGGGCATCATCGCCGCCTGCGCGATGAAGTGCCTCGGCGGCGAGCTGCAGGGCCGGCTGTGGCCGAAGGACGACGCCGAGCGCGAGAAGGCCATCGCCGCCGGGCACGACCTCGACCGCGTGCTGCTGAACGACGACCTCGTGACCGGCGACAACGTCTTCTTCTGCGCCACCGGCGTCACCGACGGCGACCTGCTGCGCGGCGTCCACTACCGCGAGGGCGGCGCGACGACGCAGTCCATCGTGATGCGGTCCAAGTCCGGGACCGTCAGAATGATCGACGGTTACCACCGGCTCACCAAGCTCCGGGCGTACTCCTCGGTCAACTTCGACGGCCAGCTGGACGCGCCCGACGACGACGTCGTGCCCCCGCTGCCGTAAGGAGATCCGTGCCCAGGCGACTGCTGGTCCTGCTGGTTCTGGTGTTCGCCCTGGTCCCCGCCACCGCGTCGGCCGAACCCGGCATCGTCGGGGGCGGCGACGCCGGCGAGCCGTACCCGTTCGCGGCGTCGCTGCACTCCTCGAGCGGCAGGCTGTTCTGCGCCGGCGCGCTGATCACCCCCACCTGGGTGGTCACCGCGGCGCACTGCGCGTTCGACAAGTCCCCGGCCGCGGTGTCGGTGCGGGTGGGGACGAACGACTCCGGCGAAGGCGGCGAGGTCGCCAAGCTCGCCGGCATCGTCGTCAACCCGGCCTTCAACACCCAGAGCCCGGCGGGCGACATCGCGCTGCTGCGGCTGACGGCTCCGGTGCAGGCGGCGCCGGTCGGGCTCGCGACGGCGGCGGCACCGGGCACGGCGACCCGGCTCCTCGGCTGGGGCCAGACGTGCCCGAAGCTGAACTGCGGCCAGATCCCGAAGACGCTGCAGCAGCTCGACACGCACATCGTCGAGGGCGCGAAATGCACATCGGTATTCGACGGCACGGCCGAGCTGTGCACGGACAACCCCGGCGGCAAGTCCGGCGCGTGCTTCGGCGACTCCGGCGGTCCCGAAATCGTGCGCGACGGCGACCACTGGTCCCTCGTCGGCGTCACGAGCCGCCCGGGCAACAACGACCCGGAATGCGCGACGGCGCCGTCGATCTACACGTCGGTGGTCGCGTACGCGCCGTGGATCGCGGAGAAGACGAAGGCCTGAACTACTCGGCGTTGCTCGAATGCCCGGGGAACAGGTGGGCGTCCGGGTCGAGCGCGACGGCGATGTTGTTGACGGCCGTCGCGGCCTCGCCGAAGCCGGTCGCGATCAGCTTGACCTTCCCCGGGTACGCGGCGACGTCGCCGGCCGCGTAGACGCGTTCGCGCGCGGTCGCCATCGTCGAGTCGACGGCGATGGCGCGGTGGTCGATCTCCAGCCCCCAGCTCTCGATCGGCCCGAGGTCGGCGGTGAACCCGAGCGCCGCGACGACGGCGTTGGCCGGCAGCCGCTCTTCTTCGGCGCCCTTGACCGCGACGTCGACGGCTTCGAGCGCGCCGTCGGCGTTCTCGACGAACCGCGTGACCTCGGCGTCGGTGATGATCCGGGTCCCGAGCTCGCGCGCCTGCCGGACGATGGACTCGGCGGCGCGGAACTTGGCGCGGCGGTGCACGAGCGTCACACTCGCCGCGACCGGGTGCAGCGCGAGGATCCAGTCGAACGCGGAGTCCCCGCCGCCGACGACCACGACGTGCTGCCCGGCGTGCGCCTGCAGCGCCGGGACGAAGTGGACCATGCCGCGCCCGAGCCAGCCGTCGCCGGCGGGCAGCGGGCGCGGGGTGAACTCGCCGATGCCCGCGGTGATGAGGACGGCGCCGGCCTTGAGGGTCTCGCCGCCGTCCAGCGTCAGTTCGACCTCGTCGCCGACGGTCTCGAGCTTCTCGGCCTTGCGCCCCAGCAGGTACTTCGGCTTGAACGGCGCGGCCTGCTTGACCAGGCCATCGACCAGATCGCGGCCGCGGACCTCGGCGAACCCGCCGACGTCGTAGATCATCTTCTCGGGGTACATCGCGGTGACCTGGCCGCCGGGCTCGGGCAGCGAATCGACCACCGCCATGGAGAGGCCGCGGAACCCGGCGTAGTAGGCGGCGAACAGGCCGGTCGGGCCCGCGCCGATGATCACGAGGTCGTAGGAGTCCCCAGGGACTTCAGTCATGCTCGCTCCAGCCAGTGGTGGATGGCGGTGATCGAGAACACATCCGATCCTAGCCGGATCGGAGTTCACTCGACGTGGTGCGACACCGGCGTCCGGACGACCGGCGGCCACCCTGGGGCGTGCGGCGGACGCTGCTGAGCGGGTTGACCGCGGCCGTCGTGCTGCTCGGCTGGTTCGTGCTCGCGGTCTGGCTCTCGCTGCCGTCGGCGGAAGCGGACGGTCTCGTGTTCTTCGTGGCGGGGTCCTTCGTGCTCCTGCTGGTGCTCGGCCGCTGGCTGGCCCGGACGGGCGCGTTGCTCGTGCTGCTCGGCCTGCTGCCGGCGTACTCCGCGTTCTTCGGCGGCTGGGCGGCGACGGGTGACGAGATCCTGCTCTCGCGGGGCAGGCCGGTCGACGCCGTGGTGGCGGCGGAGACCCCGCACCGCCTCAAGGCCGGCATCGACTACACGTACGACCTGCGGAACCCGGACGGCAGCACCGGCTCACTCGACCCGGGCGTCGACACCCGCCTAAAGGTCGGCAGCCGGGTACCGGTCGTCGAAGATCCCGGCGGCCTCGTCGCGACCCAGCGGGCGGGAAAGCAGGACCCGGCGGTGCCGCTGGTCTTCGCGTGCCTGGGCGTGGGCGGCCTCATCGGTTCGGTGGCCGTGACGGCGACGGCCGGCGAGCGGCGCAGGGTGCGCAACGCCACCACGCGCTGACGGCTTGGTCTCGTCCCCTGCCTTTCGCCCGCTCCGGACGAGACGGCTCGGCCGACGATCCACAGCCTCGTGCGGTTGTGGACAACCCGGCGGCCTGACACCCCCCCAGCGCAAGGCAGACGGCCCGGTCAGAGGTTCGGTACCTTGCCACGCAGAAACCGATCCCGGCTCATGCCTTCCGGAATCCGGTCACGGTTACGTGTGGTCGTGCGTTGCGACTCCTGACCACTCAGGTGGTGCAGCGATCCCTGGAAACCACCCCCGCCGTCGCAGGGTGCGCAACGCCACCACGCGGTAACTCCCGAACAGGTCCAGAATCGGTGTCATGGCTGATCAGGAATACCGGATCGAACACGACACCATGGGCGAGGTCCGCGTGCCTGCCGACGCGCTCTACCGCGCGCAGACCCAGCGGGCCGTCGAGAACTTCCCCATCTCCGGCCGGGGGCTGGAGCGGGCTCAGATCCGTGCGCTCGGCCTGCTCAAGGCCGCCGCCGCGCGCGTGAACCTCAAGCTCGGTGTGCTCGACGCCGATGTCGCGGAGGCCATCGCCGAGGCCGCCGACGAGGTCGCCGAAGGGCTGCACGACGCGCACTTCCCGATCGACGTCTTCCAGACCGGGTCCGGTACCTCGTCGAACATGAACGCCAACGAGGTCATCGCCACGCTCGCCAGCCGGGCCCTCGGCCGGGACGTGCACCCGAACGATCACGTCAACGCGTCGCAGTCCTCGAACGACACCTTCCCGACGACCATCCACGTCGCTGCCACCGAAGCCGTGCTCAAGGACGTCGTCCCGGCGCTCGAACACCTCGCCGGTGCCATCGAGGTCCGTGCCGCCGAGTGGGCCGGCGTCGTGAAGTCCGGGCGCACGCACCTGATGGACGCCGTTCCGATCACCCTCGGCCAGGAAGCCGGCGCCTGGGCTTCGCAGGTCCGCTTCGGCGTCGAACGGCTGAAGTCCGGCCTGCCGCGCCTCGGCGAGCTGCCGATCGGGGGCACGGCCGTCGGGTCGGGCCTCAACGCGCCCGAAGGCTTCGGCTCCAGCGTGGCCGCCGAACTCGCGACCGTGACCGGTCTGCCGCTGACCGAGGCCCGCGACCACTTCGAGGCGCAGGCGACGCAGGACAGCGTCGTCGAGACGTCCGGGCACCTGCGCACGGTCGCCGTGTCGCTCAACAAGATCGCGAACGACCTGCGCTGGCTGGGTTCCGGCCCGCGCACCGGCCTCGCCGAGCTGGCGCTACCCGACCTGCAGCCGGGCTCGTCGATCATGCCGGGCAAGGTGAACCCGGTGATCCCGGAGGCGACGCTGCAGGTCGTCGCGCAGGTGATCGGCAACGACGCGGCCGTCGCGTTCGCGGGCGCCGCGGGCAACTTCCAGCTGAACGTCAACCTGCCGGTGATCGCCCGCAACGTCCTCGAATCGGCGCGCCTGCTCGCGGCCGTCTCGCGGCTGCTGGCGGACAAGGTCTTCGACGGCGTCCAGGCCAACGTCGACCGCGCCCGCACCTACGCCGAAGGTTCGCCGTCGATCGTGACGCCGCTGAACAAGTACATCGGCTACGAAGAAGCCGCCGCGGTCGCGAAGCAGGCGTTGAAGGAGCTGAAGACGATCCGCGAGGTCGTCATCGAGCGCGGGTACGTGCAGGACGGCAAGCTCACCGAAGCCCAGCTCGACGAAGCGCTCGACGTCCTCCGCATGGCCCGCGGCGGCAAGTAGCTCACCGCCGGCGCAGGGTCTTGTCCGCCAGCGACGGCGGGGTGTAGTCCTTCTCCGCCGGGTTCAGGTCCGTGCCCGGCGGGACGATCTCGTCGATCCGGTCCAGCACGTCGCCGTCCAGCACCAGGTCCGCGCCCGCGAGCAGGTCGTCGAGCTGGGCGGGCGTGCGCGGGCCGATGATCGCCGACGTCACGTCCGGGTGGGCGCGGACGAACGCCGTCGCGAGGTGCGTGAGCGGCCGGCCGAGGTCGTCGGCGATCTTCTTGAGCTGCGCGATCGCCTCGAACTTGACGGCGTTCTCCGGCAGCGCCGGGTCGAACTTGTGGATCTGCAACGTCCGGCGGCCTTCGGAAAGGTCCACATCGGACGGTTTCAGGTACTTGCCCGACAGCCAGCCGCTCGCCAGCGGGCTCCACGTCAGCACGCCCATGCCGTACTTCCGCGCGGTCGGCAGCACGGCGGCCTCGATCGCCCGGTTGAAGATCGAGTACGGCGGCTGCTCGGCGCGGAACCGCGCCAGGCCCCGCTTTTCCGCCACCCACTGGGCTTCCACGATCTGCTCGGCCGGGAAGTCCGACGACCCGATCGCGCGCACCTTTCCCGCCCGCACGAAGTCCGTGAGCACCGAAAGCGTCTCCTCGATGTCGGTCGCAGGATCCGGCCGGTGCACCTGGTAGAGGTCGACGTAGTCGGTGTCGAGCCGCCGCAGGCTGTCGTCCAGCGCGCGGGTGAGCCAGCGCCGGGACAGCCCGCCCTGGTTGGGGTCATCGCCCATCCGGAAGAAGCCCTTGGTGGCCAGCACGACGTCGTCGCGGCGGCCCTTCAGCGCCTTCCCCACGATCCGCTCGTTCTCGCCGTGGCTGTACATGTCGGCGGTGTCCCAGAAGTTGACCCCGGCGTCGAGCGCCGTGTGCAGCATCCGGACCCCCTCTTCGTGGTCCGGGTTGCCCCACTGCCCCAGCATCATCGCGCCGAACGCGTACTCGCTGACCGAAATCCCCGTGCCGCCCAGAATTCGTCGTTCCATGCCACCACCCTGCGGCCGGCGGGGACGCCGGACCAGGTCACGCGCAACCTGGGTCCGGCAGTACCAGGCGGGCGGCCGTGAGCCGGGGATACTGGAGGGCATGAGTGACGCAGCCGAGCTCGGCGCCTTCCTGAAGGCGCGCCGCGCCGCACTGGACCCCGCCGACCTGGGCCTGCCGCCCGGGATCACGCAGCGGCGGGTCAAGGGCCTGCGCCGCGAAGAGCTGGCGCAGCTGTCCGGCATCAGCGTCGACTACTACACGCGGCTGGAGCAGGGCCGCGCGAAGAACGTCTCGGACGCCGTCCTCGACGCGCTGGCCCGCGCGCTGCGGCTCAACCCCGGCGAGGAGGCCTACCTGCGCAACCTCGCCGCGCCGAAGCGCCGGGACGAGCGCGCGCCGCAGCGGGTCCGGCCCGAGCTGCAGCAGCTGCTCGACGCCATCGGGACGCCGGCGTTCGTCTTCGGGCGGTACATGGACGTGCTCGCCTGGAACGCCCTCGGCGGCGCCGTCGCGTTCGCCTTCGCCGACCTCGACGAGCGCAACATGCCGAAGCTCGTCTTCACCGACGAACGCGCGAAGCAGCTGCACCCGGAGTACGACGCCGTCTGCCGCGAGCTCGTCGCGAACCTGCGCGCGGAGAGCGGCCGGCACCCCGGCGACCCGCGGTTCGCCCAGCTGATCGGCGAGCTTTCGCTGGCCAGCGAGCAGTTCCGGAAGCTGTGGGCCGAGCACGCCGTGCGGGAGAAGGCGCAGGGGTGGAAGGTGCTGATGAACCCCGTCGTCGGCGAGCTGCGGCTGCGCTACGAGACGCTGCGGCTGCCCCAGGACCCCGACCAGGGCCTGGTCGTCTACCACGCCGAACCGGGGTCGGAGACCGAACGCGCGCTCGGCCTGCTGGCCAGCTGGATCGCCGCCGATGAACGGCCGGTGAACACTCGGTCGTCGCAGCCCCACGCCGGGTGAGCCCTGCCTAGGCTCCTTGTCCTGGGGAGCCGGGGGTGGGGAGCAGCACGGTGGGTGTCGGCGCGACCATGCAGTCCCTCGCCGAGATACTGAGCTCCGACTCCGGCAGCCTCGTCCTCGGCATCGCCGCGCTGGTCGCGATCGCCGCGCCGTTCATCGACCGCTACTTCATCCGGCGACGCCGGCTGACGTTCCGCGTGCTCTACAACTCCAAGATCGGGCTGTCCCCGATCGACCTGCACGACGGCGAGAACGGCTCGGCGCAGGCGGCCCCGCAGCTCGAACAGGTCGGGCGGTTGCTCGATCGGATGAGCATCGTCGTCATCCGGATCCACAACACCGGCGGGTTCGACATCGCGCCCGGCGACTTCGAAATCCCGCTGTCGTTCACCTTCGGCAGCCGGATCGTCTGGGACGCGCGGGTGTCCGACGCGACCGACGACGGCCTGCGCCAGCATGTCCGCGACGGCCTCGAGTTCTTCACGCGCGAGAGCCCGCAACGGCCGGTCGAAGCCGTGCAGCTGTCCCGCGTGCGCGCGTGGCTGCCGAAGCGGTTCGCCGGGCTGACCGCGGCCGAGCCCCCGCCCGAGGCGCCCGAGTGGCACGGCGTGCGGCTGGCGCGGCTTTCCCTGAAGCGCAAGGAGAAGTTCAAGCTCGTCGTCGTCCTGCGCGAATCGGCCGGGCACGACGGCGAGATCAGCAAGGAGATCGAGCACCACGCGCGGCTCGCCGCCGGCCGGATCAAGGACGACCGCAAGCAGCGCCGGTTCGGCTGGCCGGTCATCACGACCGCGGTCGGGGTGCTGCTCACCGGTGCCCTGCTGGCCACGCTGCTCGTGTCCTGGTCGCGACCGGCCGTCTCCGCGCAGTGCGCCACCGGGAAGCTGTCGGTCGAGGGGTCGAGCGCGTTCGTCCCGATCATCGACCGCATCGCCGCCGAGTACCACGGCCAGTGCGACGGCGCCGCGATCACGACCCGCGCGACCGGCAGCGTCACCGGGGTCCGCGCGCTCGCCCCGGTCGACGCGGCGGGCAAGAACGGGCTGGCGGTGCTGTCGGACGGCCGGTCCGGGGAAGCCGGGCCCGACCTCGAGGCGAAGGCCGTCGCGGTGGTCGTCTACAGCCTGGTCGTCAACCGCGCCGCCGGCGTCGACAAGCTGACGACCCAGCAGGTCGAGGACGTCTTCAGCGGCCGCGTGCGGAACTGGGACCAGCTGCGGCCGGGACCGTCGGTGCCGATCGGGATCGTCGGGCGCGGACAGGAGTCCGGCACGCGCAAGACGTTCGAGCAGAAGGTGCTCGGCGGGGCCGAGGACCGGCTGACGTCGGACTCGTGCCGCAAGCCGGAGCGCGACCCGGCCGCGGCGACCACCCGCTGCGAGCGCGGCACGACGGCCGAGGTGCTCACCGAGGTCGCGAACGTGCCGGGCGCGATCGGCTACGCCGACGTCCCGGCGGCCAAAACCGCGGCCGCCCGCGACCAGCAGGTGACGATCGTGCAGCTCGACGGCCACTACCCGGACACCACGACGATCGGTGCCGGCTACCGCTTCTGGACCGTCGAGTACCTCTACACGAAGGGCGTACCGGACGGCGAGAGCGTGCTGAAGCGGTTCCTCGACTACCTGGCGAGCGCGACCGCCCGCGCCGAGCTGCAGGACGCCGGGTACACCCCCTGCGTGACCAGGGACGGCCTGCTCGACCCCCTCTGCACCAGGGGAGACATCTGACCGGACTGAAATTGTCGGTGGTGCGGGTCATGATGTCCGGGTGTTGCTGAGCGAGATAGTCCGGGCGTCCGCCGAGCTGGCGGCGACGAGGTCCAGGAAGGCGAAGATCGCCGTCCTGGCCGCGCTGCTGCGTGCCGCCGAGTTCCCCGAGCTGGCCACGGTGATCGCGTACCTGACCGGGCAGACGGCGCAGGACCGGCTGGGTGCGGGCTGGCGCACCCTGGCCGGGCTCGGCGCGTCGCCCGCGTCGGAGCCCACGATCACGGTGCTGGAGGTGGACGCGGCCTTGACGGAGGCCGCGGGCGTCGCGGCGGGCACGGGCTCGTCGACGCGGCGGCAGGACGTGCTGCGGGCGCTGTTCGTCCGGCTCACCGAGGAGGAGCAGCAGTTCCTATTCCGGCTGGTCACCGGCGAGCTGCGGCAGGGCGCGCTGGAAGGCGTGATGGTCGACGCCGTCGCGGCCGCGGCCGAGGTGCCGGCCGAGGACGTGCGGCGGGCCTTCATGCTGTCCGGGAAACTGGGCACCACCGGGGTCGCGGCGATGACCGGCGGGCAGGCCGCGCTGGCGGAGTTCCGGCTGACGCTGGGCACGCCGGTCAAGCCGATGCTGGCCTCACCGGCGGAGTCGCTGGAGGAGGCCGTCGCCGAGCACGGCGAGGCGATCGTCGAGTACAAGATGGACGGTGCGCGGATCCAGGTGCACCGCCACGGCGACGACGTGCACGTCTGGACGAGGACGCTGCGCGAGATCACCTCCAGCGTGCAGGAGCTGGTCGAGCTCGTGCGGGCGCTGCCGTGCGAATCGGTGGTGCTGGACGGCGAAACGCTCGCCCTGACCGACGCGGGGCGGCCGCGGCCGTTCCAGGACACGATGAGCCGGTTCGGCAGCACGCGCGAGGAACAGGTCAAGGCGCTGCTGCTGCGGCCGTACTTCTTCGACTGCCTGCACCTCGACGGCGTCGACCTGCTGGACGCGCCGCTGTCCGAGCGCAACGCGGCGCTGCGCAAGGTCGCCGGGGCGCACGTGATCCCCGGCGAGGTGGGCGTGGCGGGGGCGGATGCCGTGCTGGAGGCGGCGATGGAGGCCGGGCACGAAGGGGTGATGGTCAAGGACCTGGCGTCGCCGTACGCGGCCGGGCGGCGCGGGCGGGCGTGGCTGAAGGTCAAGCCGGTGCACACGATCGACCTGGTGGTGCTCGCGGCGGAGTGGGGGCACGGCCGGCGCACGGGCAAGCTGTCCAACCTCCACCTGGGCGCCCGCGACCCGGACGGCGGCCCGCCGATCATGGTGGGCAAGACGTTCAAGGGCATGACCGACGAGATCCTCGCGTGGCAGACGACGAGGTTCCAGGAGATCGAGACCCACCGCGACGACTGGACGGTGTACGTGCGGCCCGAGGTGGTGGTGGAGATCGAGCTGGACAGCGCCCAGGTTTCGACGCGCTACCCGGGCGGCCTCGCGCTGCGGTTCGCCCGGGTGGTCCGCTACCGCCCGGACAAGGACCCGGCCGACGCGGACACGATCGACACGGTCCGCGGCCTCCTGCACGGCGACCGGTCGGAAGGGAGCTGACTACGGGCATCCACCCTGCGCATCCGGTGGGCCCACTGGATCCCATGACAGCTCGAATTTCACTCCGCGTCGACGAGGCACTCTTGGATGCCTTCACGATCTCGCCGCCAGGCAGCACCGAGATCGGTCGGACGTGCTTCGGGCAGCACTACTGCAGTACATCCAGCTGAACGCAAACGGCCGGAAAGGCCAGCGAGGGTGGCCCGGGAGCATCAGCTGCTCGCAGAGGACCTCCAGACCGACGTGGACGCGAAAGGAGCTGACTACGAAAGTCTCGATCACGACATCGCGCGTCTTCGGGGTGCTTTCCTCGTAAAAGGAAAGACGAAAGTCGATGTTGCCCCCTCCCGGTTCTGGCCAGAGTGGCTGACGGAGTTTCCTTCAGCCACGGGAGAAAAGCATGAGATTGCGCGCTGTGTCCGGCTTGCTCGCGAGCACGACCCTGCTCGTGACCGCGTTCGCGGCACCGGCTCTCGCCACGCCCGTGCCGAGCACGCCGGACGCCGGGCACCAGCCGTCGAAGCACCACTTCTCGGCGGCCGCGCGGTCGTTCGTCGGCGCCGACACCGTGCAGAAGCGCGTCGCGAAGCTCGAGGCGGCGATGGCGTCGCTGCCGAAGGAGAGCACCGCGTACAACGCGACGAAGCTGTGGAACGCCGGCATCACCGGCGCGGGCAGCACCGTGGCGACACTGGTGTCCTTCGGGGACGACAAGGTGAAGGAGGTGCTCGACACCTACTCGAAGAACCACGGCCTGCCGCCGGCGAACGTCGAGGTGATCGAGCCGTCCGGCGCCGTGCCCGCGTGCACCGACCCGGGTGTCGACACCGCCACCTGCCAGGGCTGGGGCGGCGAGACCGACCTCGACGTCACGATGATGCACGCCATGGCGCCGAACGCGAAGATCGTCGTCGCGGCGACGCCGGTCGCCGAGACGCAGGGCTTCACCGGCCTGCCTGAGATGATGCACGCGGTCGACTACATGACCGAGCACAAGCTCGTCGACGTGATCTCGATGAGCTTCGGGACGACGGAAGAGAACTTCCCGTCGTTCGACTCGATCAAGACGCTCGACCCGGCGCTGGACCGCGCGAGCAAGGCGGGCATCACGATGGTCGCCTCCTCCGGCGACGACGGCCCGACCGGCGGCTACCTCTACGGCCCGGGCAACTACCCGTACCGCGTCGCGAGCTGGCCGGCGTCCGACCCGCGCGTCACGACGCTCGGCGGCACGCAGCTGCACCTCGACGCGAACGGCACTCGCACCAAGGCCGACGACGTGGTGAACGTCGCCGACAACGGCTTCTCCGAAGGCGCCGGGCTGTCGAAGGCCTACGCGCGGCCGAACTGGCAGGACGGCGTCAAGAAGATCACCGGCAGCAAGATGCGCTCGTTCCCGGACATCAGCATGGAAGGCGTCTACGGGACGTCGCAGTCCGCGCCGCTGTTCGCCGGCGTCCTCGCGCTCGCGGTGCAGGCCAAGCACGGCAAGCTCGGCCAGATCAACCCGGCGCTGTACACGAAGCTGGGCCCGGCGGGTGCGAAGGCGGGCATCGTGGACGTCACCGAAGGTGACAACAGCCAGGACGGCGTCGTCGGCTTCACCGCGGCGAAGGGCTTCGACATCGCCAGCGGCTGGGGCACCGTCGACGCGTCGGTCTTCGTGCCGGCCCTGGTGAAAGCACTCCGCTGACCTCGTGATCGTGCCGCTCGGCGAACAGAGCGGCACGATCACCCCGGCAACCCGACGCGCCTCGATCGAGTCATCCCGATCGAGGAGTCCACTGTGGAGCTAAGCTCCCGAAATGCGCAGCGAGAAGCTCACCCGCGCCTGGTTCGCGGTCACCGCCGTGGTCGCGCTGACCGGGCTCGTCAGCCAGGTGGTGTCCACCGCGTCCGGGGACGGCCGGGTCGCGAACCTGCTCTGCTTCTTCACCATCGACTCGAACCTGCTGGTCGCGCTCACCTCGGCGCTGGTCGCGCTGGGCCGGGCCCGCGGGCGCCTGTTCACCGTGCTGTGGCTCGACGCGCTGGTCGGCATCATCGTGACCGGCATCGTCTACCAGGTCGCCCTCGCCGGGCTGTACGAGCTGGACGGCCTGGCCTTCTTCGCCGACACCATGCTGCACAAGGTGACGCCGATCCTGTTCGTGCTCGGCTGGCTCCTCGCGGCCCCGCGCGGCGTCCTGACCTGGCGCACGGTCTGGTGGTCGCTGCTCTACCCGCTGGCCTGGCTCGCGTTCACCCTGCCGCGCGGCGCGATCACCGGCTTCTACCCGTACCCGTTCGTCGACGCCGGCGCGCTCGGCTACGGCCAGGTGGCGCTCAACTGCGTCTTCATCGGCCTGTTCTTCACCGCGCTCGCCGCGGGCGCGCGCTACTACGACCGCCGGCTCAGCCTCGCACCCGACGGAACGCGTTGAGCCCGTCGGTCAGCCCGGCCTGGACCAGCGTCGGCAGCGCGCCGCGCCGGTCGACCGGCTTGCCCGCCGCGATCCGGTGCATCTGCCGGGTGTGCCACTGGATCTCGAGGAGGCTGTCGGCCAGCCGGACGCCGGTCTGGGGGCACCGCCGCTCCGCGCGGGCGTCCTCGCCGTCGAGCAGCCGCGCGGGCAGCCCGGGGTCGACGATCAGCGGCCGGCCGAGCCCGATGACGTCCAGCGCGCCCGAGCGCAGCGCCTCGGTCATCCCGCCCGGCGTCGCGAACCCGCCGGTGACCATCAGGGCGACGTCGGACACCGAACGTGCTTTCGCCGCGTAGTCCAGGAAGTACGCTTCGCGCGCCTGCGAACTGGCCCGCCCGGAGCCCATCATCGCGGCCTTTTCGTACGTGCCGCCCGATACCTCGAGCAGGTCCAGCCCGGTTTCCCCGAGCTCACGCACGACTTCGAGCGATTCCTCCTCGGTGAAGCCGCCGCGCTGGAAGTCCGCGCTGTTGAGCTTCACCGACACCGGGACGCCGTCGCCGACGGCCGCCCGCACGCGCCGCACGACTTCCAGCAGGAAGCGGCGCCGGCGGACCGCGTCGCCGCCCCATTCGTCCGTGCGCAGGTTCGTCAGCGGGGACAGGAACTGGGACACGAGGTAGCCGTGGGCGCCGTGGATCTGCACCCCCGCGAAGCCCGCTTCGACGAACGTGCGCGCCGCGACGGCGAAGCGTTCGATGATCGCTTCGATCTCTTCGCCGGACAACGCGCGCGGAGCGGCGAAGGCGGTACGGATGCCGCGGTTGCCGAAGGGCACGGCGGACGGCGCCACCGGCTCGCGCGAGAGGTAGCGCGGGCTCTGCCGGCCCGGGTGGTTCAGCTGAACCCACAGCTGCGTGTCCGTGCCCTCGACCGAGCGGGCCCAGGGCCGGTAGCCGTCCGGGTCTCCGGCGGCGGCGACGTTGCGCGGCTCGCCCAACGCAGCCGGGTCGACCATGACGTTCCCGGTGATCAGCGCGCCGGCGCCCCCGCGGGCCCAGGTGCGGTACAGCTCGGCCAGCTCGCGGGTGGGCGCGTTGCGGCGGTCGCCGAGCTGCTCGCTCAGCGCCGACTTGACCAGGCGGTTCGGCAGCACCGCGCCGCAGCGCAGTTTCAGCGGCTCCGCCAGGAGTTCCCGGGTCGCGGTCATCGCGTCGCTCCTCGAACTTACTCGCAGTAAGGTGACGCGACAGTAGCATACTGCCGGTATGTCATCTACCCGTCGAATGACCGTTAGGGTCGGGCGCATGACGGCGATCGTGCAGAACTTGGTGACGTCCGGTGTCTTCCGGCTCGACGGAGGCAGCTGGGACGTCGACAACAACGTGTGGCTGGTGGGCGACGACGCGGAAGTGATCGTGATCGACGCGGCGCACGACGCGAAGGCGATCGAAAACGTCGTCGGCGAGCGGAAGCTGGTCGCGATCGTCTGCACCCACGCGCACAACGACCACGTCAACGCCGCCCCGGAACTCGCCGACGCGACCGGCGCGCCGATCCTGCTCCACCCGGACGACCGGGTCGTCTGGAACCTCACCCACCCCGACCGCGCCCCGGACGGCGAGCTGACCGACGGCCAGACCCTCACGATCGCGGGCACGGCCCTGCGCGTCATCCACACGCCCGGCCACGCCCCGGGCGCGGTCTGCCTTTACGCGGAGGAACTGGGCGTGCTGTTCACCGGCGACACCCTGTTCCACGGCGGCCCCGGCGCCACCGGACGGTCCTATTCGGACTACCCGACCATCGTGAAGTCCATCCGCGAGAAGCTGTTCACCCTCCCGGAGTCGACGAAGGTCCACACCGGCCACGGCGACGGCACCACGATCGGCGCCGAGAAGGCCGTTTCGAGCGGCTGGGACCAGCCTTAAGAGGTGTGCTTCCGGGCGACGAGGGCGAACTCCTCGATCGCCCGGTCCAGCGCCGCGGTGGCTTCACGCATCGCGGGCGGCACGAACAGCCGGTTGAACTTCCCGTCCACGTCCAACTCGAATCGGACGTGGTGTAGGCCCATTTCTGCCTTGCGCAGCGCCCTGGCCTGCTCGACCAATTCGTCGGGCCCGCTCATCACGAGCAGCCCGAAGGAAGATCGCATCTGGGCGCGAGCGGTGTAGTAGGCGTCTTCATAGCTGGCTTCGCGTTCCGCGTCGGCTTCGGTGTCCCCCTCGAATTTACGGCGGCGGTGCGTGACGTTCACGTCGATGTTGTGCTGCCGCGCCCGCACGGCCGCCTCGATCAGGCCGGCACAGCGGTCGGCCCGGTCCTGCCGCAGCTTCGCGCGCCGGGCGGCGTTGAGCTTCACCGGCTCGACGAGCGCCCCCAGCGTCACGCCGATCAGCGACGCTACGGCCGCGATGGCCGCGGCTCCGACCGCCGTCAGCACGTCAACCGCGGCGGCGTCGGCGACACCCGGACGCGCTGTTTCGCCTCTTCGACCAGCGCGAGCGCCCACTGCTGCAGGCCGGCGACGTCGATCCCGTGCGGCGGCTCACCCCGGAACGGCTCGATGTTCGCCGCGCCGCGCTCGAGCAGGGACACCGCGCCGACGTTGTTGCCGCGGGCCGCGTGCGTCAGCCCCACCGCGAGCTGGGCCAGGCCGCGCCAGAGTTCGCGGTCGGGGCCGTCGGTCGTCTTCCACGCGTCCTCGAAGACCTCGTGCGCGTGGAACGGCTTGCCGTCGTCGAGCAGCCGTTGCGCCTCCGCAAGCGTTTGCGCCGGCGTTCTCGCGATGCCTTCGGGCTGGCGCTCGACGCCGTCGGCGCCGTACGGCAACGGCCGGCCGAGGCCGTCGCGCGGGCGTGCGTTGCGTGCCCGTCCTTCGGGGTCGCGGTCGCGGCGGCTCATGCCTTCGATCCTGCCACGGGTAGCCTGGTGACTCGTGCGTTTCCTCGACGGCCACCGGCCTGCCCACGACCTGACCTACGACGACGTGTTCCTGCTGCCGAACCGTTCGGACGTGGAGTCCCGCTTCGACGTCGACCTCGCCACCGCGGACGGCACCGGCGCCACCATCCCGATCGTCGTCGCCAACATGACCGCGGTCGCCGGACGGCGGATGGCCGAGACCGTCGCCCGCCGCGGCGGCCTGGTGGTGCTGCCCCAGGATGTGGACAGTCACGCCGTCAGCGAGATCGTCGGCTGGGTCAAGAGCCGCCACACCGTGTGGGACACCCCGCTGGTGCTGACCGGCGGTGACGCGGTCGCCGACGCGCTCAACCTGGTCCACAAGCGCGCGCACGGCGCCGTCGTGGTCGTGGACGGCGAAGGCCGCCCGGTCGGCATCGTCGACGAAGCGGCCTGCGCGGGCGTCGACCGCTTCGCGCGGCTCGCCGACGTCGCGCAGCCCGCGTCGGTCGCGGTGCCGCTGACCACACCGGCGCGTGAGGTCTTCGAGCAGCTCCACAGCCACGGCGCGACCCTGGCCCTCGGCCTCGACGCCGAAGGCCGCCTCGCGGGCGTGCTGACCGCCGTCGGGGCGCTGCGCGCGGACATCTACACCCCGGCCGTCGACGACGCGGGCAGGCTGCGCGTGGCCGCCGCGGTCGGCGTCAACGGCGACGTCGCGGCGAAGGCCGAAGCCGTGCTCGGCGCGGGCGTCGACGTGCTGGTCGTGGACACCGCGCACGGGCACCAGGAGAAGATGATCGCGGCGCTGAAGGCCGTCCGGTCGGTGTCGCCGAAGGTCCCGGTGGTCGCCGGGAACGTCGTCACCGCCGAGGGCACGCGCGACCTGATCCAGGCCGGCGCCGACGTCGTCAAGGTCGGCGTCGGGCCGGGCGCGATGTGCACGACCCGGATGATGACCGGGGTGGGCCGCCCGCAGTTCTCCGCGGTCGCCGACTGCGCGGCCGCCGCCCGCGAGCTGGGCAAGCACGTCTGGGCCGACGGCGGGGTCCGCCACCCGCGCGACGTCGCGCTGGCCCTGGCCGCCGGCGCGTCCGCGGCGATGGTCGGCTCGTGGTTCGCCGGCACCTACGAATCCCCCGGTGACCTGCGGTTCGACGAGCAGGGCCGTCCCTACAAGGAGTCGTTCGGCATGGCGTCGAAGCGCGCGGTGGGCGCACGGACGCGCACCGACAACTCGTTCGAGCGCGCGCGGAAGGCGCTGTTCGAGGAGGGCATCTCGTCGTCGCGGATGTCCCTGGACCCGGCCCGCCCCGGCGTCGAGGACCTGCTCGACTCGATCGGCTCCGGCGTCCGCTCGTCGTGCACGTACGCGGGCGCGCGCACCCTGGAGGAGTTCCACGAGCGCGCGCTGCTGGGCGTCCAGTCGGCCGCCGGCTTCGCCGAAGGCCGCCCCCTCCCCTCCGGCTGGTGACCCCGGTCGTGCGTGTTCAGGGCGGTTAGAACCGCCCTGAACACGCACGACCTGGTGCGACGTCAGCCGTGGTCCTCCAGCATTTCGGTGACCAGGGCGGCGATCGGCGAGCGCTCCGAGCGCGTCAGCGTGACGTGCGCGAACAGCGGGTGGCCCTTCAGCTTCTCGATCACCGCCGAGACGCCGTCGTGCCGTCCGACGCGCAGGTTGTCGCGCTGGGCGACGTCGTGCGTGAGCACCACCCGCGACGCCGTGCCGAGCCGCGAAAGCACCGTGAGCAGGACGTTCCGTTCCAGTGACTGCGCCTCGTCGACGATGACGAACGTGTCGTGCAGCGAGCGGCCGCGGATGTGGGTCAGCGGGAGCACCTCGAGCATGCCGCGGTCGAAGACCTCGTCGAGGACCTCCTGGCTGACCAGCGCGCCGAGGGTGTCGAACACCGCCTGCGCCCACGGCTGCATCTTCTCGCTCTCGGACCCGGGCAGGTAGCCGAGGTCCTGGCCGCCGACCGCGTAGACCGGCCGGAACACCACGACCTTGCGGTGCTGACGGCGTTCCATCACCGCCTCGAGGCCGGCGCACAGCGCGAGCGCCGACTTTCCGGTGCCGGCGCGACCGCCGAGGGAGACGATGCCGACGTCGGAGTCGAGCAGCAGGTCGAGCGCGACGCGCTGCTCGGCGCTGCGGCCGTGCAGACCGAACGCCTCGCGGTCGCCGCGCACCAGCCGGATGCGCTTGTCCGCCGTGATCCGCCCGAGCGCGCTGGAGCTGCCCGCGAGCAGCCGCAGCCCGGTGTGGCAGGGCAGTTCGGCGAGCTCGTCCATGCCGTACTCGACCGGGTCGACGGTGCCGCCGCCGAACAGCGTGTCGAGCACGTCCTGTTCGACGTCGACGTCCGCCATGCCCGTCCAGCCGGACGGCGTGACTTCCTGCGCGCGGTACTCGTCCGCCTCGAGACCGACGGCCCCGGCCTTGACCCGCAGCGGGATGTCCTTCGTGACCAGCGTGACCGACTCGAACTCCGCCGCCAGGTTGAGCGCGCAGGCGAGGATCCGGTGGTCGTTGGAGTCGGTCCGGAACCCCGACGGGAGCACCGACGGGTCGGAGTGGTTCAGCTCCACCTGCAACGTGCCGCCGTGGTCCCCGATGGGGAGCGGCGCGTCGAGCCGGCCGTACTGGCGGCGCAGGTCGTCGAGCATGCGCAGGGATTCCCTGGCGAACCAGCCCAGCTCCGGGTGGTGGCGCTTGGCCTCCAGTTCACTGATCACGACCAGCGGAAGCACGACGGCATGCTCGGCGAAGCGGGTGACCGCCCACGGGTCCGACAGGAGGACCGACGTGTCGAGCACGTACATGTGCTGCTGGGATTCGGGCGAGGTCGAGGCTTTCTCCGGGCCAGGAACGGCACCGGTCGAAGAACGGCCAGAGGCCTTACGGGGCAAACGCTGCGCAGTCACGACGGCATCTCCCTCGAGGGCGTGTGCACCTCACGCCCGCACTCGCTGGGCCGGGCACCTCCCTGGCTGGACCACTCCCTCTGACCGGTGGGTCAGGTGGCGCGGCCACGAGGGCCGGGTGCCGGCCCCCTCGTGCGTCTCGTGGGCGGCTGCGCCGCCCCCTCGATCACCGTCACGACCAGGGCCTCCCGCGAGGACCCGCACTGATCGCGCGCCCTCACTTCGGAAGGTACCCACGAATGCCGGATCGCGCAGGGAGCCAACACGGTGATTCGCCAGATCGTCACCTCACTGTCGGTCGTCCGACATCGACGACCGGTGACGCTCACCCTGCGTCATCATCGTCTCGATCGATGTACACTCGTCGGATTGATCTTGAGAAAATTGCTGACCGCGCGTATTCACAAGATCGACTGAACGGCTTTTACCACGTTCGGATGGGCCGCGCATTTTGCGCCACCAAGAGAGAACCGGTCCGAGTGAAAGCGCCTGCATCAGGCTCACACAATGGGCGTACAAGCCGGACGGGATGCCCGTTAAGCGAGTAATTTTCTGGCTGCGGGACACACCACCGGTTCGCCGGTGCCCGGACCCCAACAGTTCTACCTAGGAGTGTGCGAAGTGCTGAAGAAGGCTGGTTTCGTGGCCGCCACCGCTGCGGGCCTCATGATGATCGGCAGCACCGCGTTCGCCGCCACGGGCGACACGACGGGCACCCCGGACCCGACGTTCGGCGACGCCTACGCCACCTTCATCGAGGGCGGCGGCGCGCTGGGCTACGGTGCGGCTTCCCTGGTGGCCGGTGCCTACACGGGCATCGCCACCACCCCGGCGCTGATCCTGCACTCGCTGGAGCACCACCACCACTGAGTGTGGGCTTCGAAGGGCCCCCGGAGTCCGCTCCGGGGGCCCTTCGGCGTGCTCAGGACCCGAAGCGCCGGTGCCGCCACGCGTAGTCGCGGATGGCGCGCAAGAAGTCGACCCGGCGGAAAGCGGGCCAATAAGCTTCGGTGAACCAGAATTCCGAATGCGCGGATTGCCAGAGCAGGAATCCGGAAAGCCGCTGTTCACCGGAAGTTCGGATGATGAGGTCCGGATCCGGCTGCCCCGAGGTGTAGAGGTGCTCGGAGATGTGATCGACGTCGAGGATTTTCGCGAGCTCGTGAATGGTCGTGCCCTCGTCGGCGTGCTGGAGCAGCAGCTTGCGCACGGCGTCCGCGATTTCCTGACGCCCGCCGTAACCGACCGCGACGTTGACCTCCATCCCGGTCCGCCCCTCGGTGCGCGCGGCGGCTTCGCTGAGTCGCTTCGCGACTTCGGCCGGTAGCAGGTCGAGCGCCCCGACGATCCGCAGCCGCCACGACGTCCCGGGTCCGGCGAGCTCGTCGGTGACGTCGGTGATGATCTTCAGCAGCGGCGTGAGCTCGTCCGGATCGCGGTTGAGGTTGTCGGTCGAGAGCAGCCACATGGTGACGACCTCGACGTCGGCCTCCTGGCACCAGCTGAGGAAGTCCGCGATCTTCTTCGCCCCGGCCCGGTGCCCGTCCGCGACGTCCGCGAAGCCCGCTTCCCGGGCCCAACGGCGGTTGCCGTCGAGCATGATGGCGATGTGCCGGGGATGCCGGCCGGCGGCCTGCTGGATGAGGCGCCTGCCGTAGGCGCTGTACACGACGTCGGACAAGAAGGAGCGAACACTCACGTCGAGGCAGCCTACGCACCCGGTGTGAGGCGCGTGACTGAGCACTGCTGGAGAACCTACGCTCACGTAACCTGGAAGGGTGAGCCTGACGACGGAACCCGAGCCGGTGGAGGACCTTCGCCCCCGCTTGCGCGGTCACATCCACTTCTGGACGTTCTTCGGCGCCCTCGCCGCGGCGGCGGCGCTGATCAGCCTGGCAGCGTCGACGGTGTCCCCGGTGGCGGCACTGGCGACGTCGGTCTACGGCCTGACGGTGCTGGGCCTGTTCGGCGTGAGCGCGCTGTACCACCGTCGTTTTTGGAGCCCCCGCGCGTACAAGTGGATGAAGCGCGCGGACCACTCGATGATCTTCCTGTTCATCGCGGGCACGTACACACCGTTCACGCTGCTGGCGATGTCGAAGCCGACGGGGTACGTGATCCTGTCGATCGTCTGGGGTGGAGCGATCGCGGGTGTGGCCCTGAAGATGCTGTGGCCGCACGCACCGCGGTGGCTCGGGGTGCCGATCTACATCGCACTGGGCTGGGTCGCGGTGTTCGTGTTCCCGGAGCTCCTTTCGCACGCCGGAGTCGCGGCTTTGGTCCTGCTTTGCGTGGGCGGGCTGTTTTACACCCTGGGAGCGGCGTTCTACGGCTTCAAGTGGCCGAACCACTGGCCGGAGACGTTCGGCTACCACGAGTTCTTCCACGCGTGCACGGTGCTGGCGGCGGTTTCGCACTACATTGCCATCTGGCTGGCCATGTACGCCTAGCTGTCCGCCTGGAGTTCCGCCGAGATCTCGCCGGCCTTCCGCTCCTCGTACCCGGCCCAGTACAGCGCCTCGTGGTGATGCCCCCGATCGACGTCCGCGACGGCTTGGTACAGGCGCGCGTTGCCGAGCCGGAACGCCAGCCACACTGACGGATTCGCACCCTTCGGCGGCCGCCGGTCCAGCACGACCTCGTGGGCGTCGCGGAGCGTCCTCGGCTCAGCCTTCCGCACCGTCACGGCTTCCCCACCTTCTCGGCGCTCTGACACCGGGTGTGTCCCGGCACTCCGACGTCGAGTCTTCGCCGAAACGCCGGACGTGATCACCACGTGGCAGGACATCTTGAGACGTCTCCGGTACCGTCGAAGACGTCCCTACACGTCCCGAGGGGTGTCGATGCCGAACGAACGCCTGCGTGACGCGCTGTTGCGCAACGGCCTGGGCCTTGAGGAGATCGCCAAGGCGGTCGGCGTCGATCAGAAGACCGTCGAGCGCTGGATCACCAAGAACCGGACGCCCTACCCCAAGCACCGACACAAGATCGCCGCCATGGCACGCGAGTCAGAGACCTACCTCTGGCCGGACTCGGTCGCCCCGGAGCGCAAGGCCGAGACGGCCGCCGCCGAGCTGGTGCAGGTCTTCCCGCACCGCAACGCCGTGCCCGTCGAGCTGTGGGACCGGCTGATCAAGGATGCATCGGAGACCGTCGAGATCCTGGTACACGCTGCGTTGTTCCTGGTGGAACGCCCACGGTTCATCAAGGATCTGAACGCCAAGGCAGCAGCCGGCACTCGAATCCGGCTCGTGTTCGG
This sequence comes from Amycolatopsis sp. cmx-4-83, assembly GCF_046548815.1. Classification (NCBI taxonomy): domain Bacteria; kingdom Bacillati; phylum Actinomycetota; class Actinomycetes; order Pseudonocardiales; family Pseudonocardiaceae; genus Amycolatopsis; species Amycolatopsis sp. cmx-4-83. Next base: position 644,908 of record NZ_JAEBEF010000005.1, read on the forward strand.
AGATCCGGAAGGGGAGAGCGTCACCCTTCGCGGCGAGGAAGAGCAGCTCGGCGACGGGACACTCGCGGCACGCATCCGCAACGCGCTGGCGTCCTACCGTCCGCTGGTCGGCGTAGACGGAGTGGAGATGCGGTTCCACAACACGACGCTCTACAACTCGATTTTTCGGTTCGATGACGAGATGATCATCAACACGCACGTGTACGGGTTCCAGGGAGCCCACGCCCCATCCCTCCACCTGCGGAGACTGTCCGCCGGGGACCTCTTCGAGACCTACTCCGAGAGCTTTGAATCAGTCTGGAGCCTCGCCAAGCCGGCCACCTTCTAGGAGGCAGCATGACCCGAGTCGACTACTACAACGACCCGAACGCACCGAAGGCCAACAGCATCGCAGTAGCGGTCTCGGCGTTCATCCAGGACGACGAAGGTCGGATCCTGATGATCAGGCGCACGGACAACGACCTGTACTCGATCCCCGGCGGCCAACTGGAACTCGGAGAGACCCTCGCCGAAGCGGCAGTAAGGGAGGTCCGCGAAGAGACCGGCGTTGAGTGCGAGGTCACGGAAGTAATCGGCCTGTATTCAGATCCCAAGCACGTCATCGCTTACGATGACGGCGAGATTCGCCAAGAATTTTCTATTTGCTTTCGCGCCGCCTATATATCCGGCCACGGGAGACTAAGCGCTGAAAGCAAAGAGGTAATCTGGGTACACCAGGATCAACTCTCCACACTTAATATTCACAAATCCATCAAGCTTCGACTAGAACATGCACTAACCAGAGTCCGCGGCGAAACCTATTTCAGCTAGAATCGACACTGACCATCAAGTCTAGCCGTCAACCTTCGGATCATAGGACCCGACAGGAATCCCTTTTTCCTTAAGTAGTTCAAAATGATGAAGGCAGCGCTCGCCAAACCACTCATATCCCTGACCGGACCAGGGATGCCGATCCATAAATTTTGAGCCCATTGAAGCCAAGAGAACTGACTCAAACCTCGTCAACTGCCCTTGCCTGAATCCATATATAGCACGACTCACGGCGTCATCACTGTGGTCTTTGATGGCGTTTTCAACTTGTTCCAGATTTGAGAAGCCAAGAAATTCCAGAAGTTGTGCGGTATACCGGTATGACCATTGAGCCATACGACCATCAGCTCCATATCGCTTATTTAGATAGGACTTGAGCGAATCCGGAGTAATCTCAACCTCGCGAAGATTGCCTTCATCGATTTTCTGACGCGCCTCCTTCTGAAGCCTTTCGTCCTCAATCTGAATCTGTTGAAACTCGCGGTCTGCAATCTCAAGCAAACCCGCCAATGTCATGAATCGGCGTTTAATCTCGTTCGGCAGCGCCGACTTCGCCTTATATTGGACGTCATGCTCAATTTCAGCCCAAGAGTGCTGCAGGATCGTTCTCAGCTGAATCTCACCCACCAGACCTTTGAACTGGCGATATTCCGGTAACGTAAGCCGATTTTGCTTCAGGCCAACCAGATAATGAATGCTATGGTAGCCTAGCTTTTCCTCTTTTTCGAGCAACTCCGACTTGTTGCTTCTTTCAACAACCTCGAACTCGTTATAAATTATCGGTTCAATTTCATCGATCGTACTAAGAAAGAAGGTAATGACCCTTACCCCGGCAAGGTCGGTTATCTGAGAGAGCGGGTCCTCATACTTTGGCATTCCTGGATTCTTGGAAGCAGGCTTCGACGCCTTCTTTCCAAAGCTTTCCAACTCTTTCGCCCGGCACTCAATCGAATGAACCAAAATGCTTTTCGCAGCGACACACGTTTCGATTATTGACCTAATCGAGTTCGAGTACTCGTCGTAGAACGATCTGACCTTTTGGTAATCAGATATCGCCTTCTTGCGATGCTCTTCAAAGTCGAACTCAGGAACCTTTTCTTCGGCCGCCGCGAGGACATCAGGTACGACAGCTTGCTCGACCACTACTTCCCCCGGAATCTCCGCCATCTGCTTCTCTCGTTGTTGCTAGTGCCGCCAGCTGCCGAACATGGCTCTATGGGATCAAGGGCGCGCCGCCGGTGGCGGCGCGCCTGTCGCCTATGTAGCCACTCGCCTTGGCGGCCGCATCCGCTTCCGACACGGCGGGCTGCCGCTCCGCTTCGCCCGCCGGCCGGGCGGTGCGGCCGCCAGCGGGTCACCTGGCGCAGCGCCGCTCGGCGGCGGCATACGAGTCCCCTGAGCCATCCCGGCCTCCTCGACGAGCTACGAGCGGTGGTGACATTCGGGTCGTTTGGGAGTGGATCTCCGTTACGCACGGTTGTAGGAGACCTCCATCCCGACGCCTGATCGTGACAACGGCCGGTAGCACCGCGTCAAGACGATGAAGCGTGTCTTGACCCGGCACCACCGGCCGCGTGGAGGCTTCGTATCGGGATGCAGGGCATGGTGTGGCGTCGGTCGCCAGGCCGTCTCCAGGCCGTCAGAGGTCGGAAAGAGGCAGGCAACCGCGAGAACTGATGACAGGTAAAACCGCAGCTCAGGGCACGCAGAAGGCGCCAGGCCGCAGGTCGAGAAGAGGCCAGGAGCAGATCATCGCGATCTGGCTGGCCATGTACGCCTAGCCTGCGGTCTCACCGTCGCATGTGGGCAGTGACCGCGTCGAAGTCCAGGTTCCACGGGCGCGCTGTCCCGTCCGCCCCCGCGCTCAACAGGCGTCCGTCCGGCAGGAACGTCATCGCGTGGATCGGGGCCAGGTGCCCGGACAGGGACGCGTCCAGGCGTGGGTGGTGGGGGTCGGTCAGGTCGATGATCCGGACCGTTGTGCTGCGGTCGTTCACCGCCAGCTTCCGCGCTCCCGGGTCGAAGACCGCCGTCTGGATGCTGCTCGGGGGCAGCGGTAGCGTGCCCAGCTCGCGGGGCTCGAGGACGTTGCTCGTGTCCCACAACCGCAGCTGCTCGTCCCCGTAGACGTCGGCGATCGCCATGAATCCCTGAGCCGCGTCGAAGACCACGTTGCCGATTCCGCGCCACGTCGTGGTCAGGCGGGCCTCGTCCGTCAGGTTCCAGACCTGGATCGACGCCGTGTCCCACTCCTGCAGGCCGGTGAACACCGTGTGGCCGTCCGGGCCGAAGGTGACCGATCTGGTCGGGGGCAGCTCGGCGAGTTGCCTGGGCGCGTCGACGTGGTCGATCGCCAGCAGGCGCGTGGGGTGCCCGTCCGCGCGCAGCGCCAAAACCCTTCCCGTGGGGTCGATGCGGGCGCTCTCGGCGTCCGGGAACGTTGCGACCGGCGCTGCCGGGTTCGCCACGTCGAACAGCTCGACGACGTTGCGCGGTCGCGACACCGTGAGCCAGCGGCCGTCCGGGCTGAACCCGATCGCCGGTGGGGGGCCCAGGTCGCCGGGGATGGTGGCCAGGCGGCGGTAGTGCGGCACGTCCCACACCTGCACGGCCGCCGCTGTGGTGAACGCGAGCAAGCGGCCGTCGCGGCTGAGCGTGGCGTCCCGGATGGTGGTCGAGAAGTCGATGCGGTCGCCGGCGGCGGCCGCGCTCAGCACCAGGTCACGGGCCTCGTCGGTCGGGGCGATCCGGTACGCCGCCAGTGCCAGGCGCGCGGCCTCGGCGGAGTCCGTGACGAGGAAGCCCCGGCCTTGCGACACCATGCGTTGCGACGTCGCCAGTGCGGCCTGCTCCGCCGCTTGGTGCCGGGCGGACACGCCGTACGCCGTGATGGCCGCGATGAGCACGACCAGGATCGCGACGATCGTCGTCAACAGGCGACGGCGGTTCGCCCGGTGGCGCTCGGCGTTCCGCTCGCCGTCCCTCAGCGCGGTCGCGGCCGCCAAGAACGCGCGCTCGACGCCGTTCAGGCTCGTCTCGTTGCCCGCGCGCCACGTCAGGGCGGCGTCCAGGCGCGCGCCGCGGTAGAGGGCGCCCGGGTCGCGGTCGAACGTCTCCCATTCGCCGGCGGCCCGGGCCAGACGGCGGTGGACCTGCAGGCCTTCGCGGTCTTCGGCGAGCCAGTCCTGCAGCCGCGGCCAGTGCCGCAGCAGTGCTTCGTGGGTCAGCTCCACGCTGTCGCGGTCGAGGCTCACCAGGCGCGCCGCGGCGAGGCGGTCCAGGACTTCGCGCACAGCGGGTTCGTCGCCCAGCTCGTCGCGCACGACCCGCCGTTTCACCACGGGGGAACCGATTTCCGACGCGACCAGGCGGCGGCACAGGTGCCGCAGCGTCTCCCGTTGCGCCGGGGTCAGGCTCTCGTACGTCGCTTCCGCTGTGCGGGCCAGCGCGTGCTCGATGCCGCCGGTGCGCTCGTAGCCTTCGAGGGTCAGGCGGATGCCACTCCGGCGCCGCCAGGTTTCCCGCAGCGCGTGCGACAGCAACGGCAGCACCGCGGGCTGGCTGGTCGCCTCGGCGACCAGCCTCGTGACGAGTGCCGTGTCGACCGTGCAGCCGGCCGCCGCGGCCGGGCGGACGATCGCTTCCCGCAGCTCGTCCGGGCGCATCGGGCCGATCAGGATCTGGGCGTCGGTCAGCGCGTCGGCCAAACCCTCGTGGAAGGCGCAGTGCTCGTAGAAGTCCGCCCGGATCCCGAGGACCACCCGGGTGCCGTCCACGGCCGAGCCGACCAGCTCCGAGAGGAATTCCGCTCGCTCGGCGGGATCGGTGCACAGCGTGAAGCACTCTTCGAACTGGTCGACCACGACCACGCGGTCGCGTCCCGCCGGCTGGGCGGCGTACTCGCGCAGGGGGTGCGCTCCCGGCGTGAACAAGACGTGCTCGCCGGTCAGCCGCGGGATCAGGCCGGCCCGCAGGAGCGAGGACTTGCCGGCGCCCGAGGAGCCGAACACCGCCACCAGAGGGCGGCGCGACAACCGGTCGAGCAGGTCGTCGACCAGCCGGTCACGACCGAAGAAGCGGTCGGCGTCCCCGGTCTGGAACGCCGCCAAGCCCACGTAGGGGGACTGCTCCCCGGGAGCGGTCTCCGGGTCTTCGGGCGCCAGCTCCGCGGCGGTCTCGTGCCACCGCCGTTCCCAAGCCTCGACGTCCCCGCCGCACGCCCGGACGTAGCCGACGGTCACCGGCAGCGTCGGGAGCCGCCGCCCGCCCGCGGCGTCGGACAGCGTCGTGGACGAGTAGTGCGCGCGCCGCGCCAGCTCCCGGTAGGTCGGGGTGCCCGCCTGGACTCGCAAGGCCCGCAGCTCGGCCGCGAACCGGGCCAAGCCGTCTTCGGTCGGCTCCAGCGGTCGTTCTCGTCGCGGCACGAAGCTCCCCGTGGCTCGTCTTTGTCCGGACTCCATTGTGCGCCCACGACAAAGGGGCCTCGCTCGCTCCCCGCGAACGAAGCCCCTTTCCGGCAACTCGGTTCAGCCGAACATGCCCGGCTGGTACTCGCCCGCGGGGTTCTGGACGATCACATTCAAGCGGTTCCACGCGTTGATCATCGCCACCAGTGAGATCAGCGCGCCGATCTGCTCGTCGTCGAAGTGCTTGCGGACCTCCTGCCACGTCGCGTCGCTGACGCCCTGGTGGGCGTCCGCCAGGCGGGTGGCCTCCTCCGTCAGGGCCAGGGCCGCTCGCTCCGGCTCCGTGAACACCACCGCTTCGCGCCAGGCCGCCACCATCGCCAGCCGGACCGCTGTCTCGCCGTTCGCCGCCGCGTCCTTCGTGTGCATGTCGAGGCACATCCCGCAGCCGTTGATCTGGCTCGCCCGGATCTTCACCAGCTCCTGCGTCGCCTTCGGCAGGGAGGACTCCTCGACCGGGCGGGACGCCGCGATCAGGCGCTTGACGAACTTGGCCGTGATCTCGTTCTCGAACATGTTGAGGCGCGCTTCCATCGTTCTTCCCTTCCGTGTTCCGGTTTCACAGCCATGACGACCACGGCCGCGAGGTTGTGACAGCGGGCGAAGTGGCGCCGGTCACATCCACACCTTCGCGCCATCCCGGACCCGCTCGATCACGCCGGTGACAGCCTCCCGACCTGCGGCGACACCTCGGACGTGGCCAATCGGGGCGCCTTCAAACGATCACTTTCGGCGGTCACCCACGGGGACACCACGACGGTTGCCGTGAGCGGCGGCGCGTTCGACGGTGGTTGCACCCAAGACCCAATGCGCGAAAGGAGCCGCACCGAGATGGCCAAGACCATGGAACCCCAGGAGCTCATCGACAGTGCCGTGGTCGACCCGGACGGCAACAAGCTCGGGAAGGTCGGCAACGTCTACCTCGCCGACGCGACGCACCAGCCGGAGTGGATCACCGTCAAGACCGGGCTCTTCGGCACCAAGGAAAGCTTCGTCCCGCTCTCCGGCGCGCACACCGACCGCGACGGCGTCCACGTCCAGGTCGACAAGGACAGCGTTTCCGACGCGCCCCGCATCGACGCCGACGGGCACCTCTCCCCCGAGGAGAGCGCCCAGCTCTACCGCCACTACGGGCTGCCCGTGCCCCGCACGTCACCCGACGGCCGGATGCCCGCGGGCCAGGGCCGTACCGGCGACGGCCGCACGGGCGAGACCGGCCGCGCGGGTGAGCGGCAGCAGGCCAAGGGCCGGGCCGGCAGGGACGCCAAGGACAGCATGACCCGCTCCGAGGAACGGCTGAACGTCGGGACCGAGCAGGTCGAGACCGGGCACGTCCGGCTGCGCAAGTACGTCGTCACCGAGGAGCAGCAGGTCACCGTTCCGGTGCGGCACGAAGAAGTCCGCATCGAACGCGAGCCGATCACGGAGGCCGGCAGCGGCGAGGTGGAAATCGGCGAGGCCGAGCAGGACCTCGTCCTGCACGCCGAGAAACCCGTGGTGCGCAAGGAAACCGTGCCGGTCGAGCGGGCGCGGCTGCGGGCCGAGTCGGTCACCGAGGAGGAGACCGTCTCCGGCAAGGTGCGCAAGGAGCAGTTCGAGATCACCGACGACGACGGCAAGCGCCGCCGCTAGACCGCCGCGGGGGTGGCCGGTCCCCGATACCGGCCACCTCCGCGGTCACGACTTCGCGTGCTCGAGGCGGGAGATGCGGAGTTCGGACGTCGCCGGGAAACCGACCTTCGTGCGCCCGACGCCCAGCCCTCACTTCAGCATCGGCGCCGCCAGGAACTGCTCCGGGATCGCGAACGCGTCCACCAGCGTCCGAGCGTGCGGGCGCAGCTGGGCGCACAGGCCGTTCACCGCCGCGGTGACGGCCTTCCCGCGCGACGCCGTCAGGCGCCCGTGCCCCAGGAACCAGGCCAGGTCCTCTTCGATCGCCGACAGCGCGTACAGGTCGCAGACCCGCTCCAGCAGCGCGCGGGCGTCGGGGTCTTCGCAGCGCTCGATCGCCGCCACGAACGCCGAGAGGATCAGGCGCTCGACGTGGACGCGGCCGGCGCGCAGCACGTGGTCCTGCGCCGAGTTGAACACCCCGAACGGGTCCGAAGCCGCCTTGCGCAGGCGTTTCGCCACGCCCTCCACGACGTGTTCCTCGCGGTCCTCGAAGAGCCGGAGCTGCCACTCGCGGCGGAAGAAGACATCCGCGTCGGACCCCTCGGTCAGCGACTCGAGCGCCTTGCGCACGGAGGTCCGTTCCAGGATCGCGCTCACCACCTGGTCGGTGAAGAACCGCGCGGTCGCCAGCGGCGAGAGGTCCTGGAAGTCCTCCTTGTAGCTGGTCAGGAGCCCCTTCGCGACCAGCTGCAGCAGCACCGTGTTGTCGCCCTCGAACGTCGTGAAGACGTCGGTGTCGGCCTTCATGCCGGGCAGCAGGTTCTCCGCCAGGTAGCCCGAACCGCCGCAGGCCTCGCGCGCCGCCTGGATCGTCGCCGTCGCGTGCCAGGTGTTGAGGGCCTTCATGCCGGCCGCGCGCGACTCCAGCTCGCGCTGCTCCTCCTCCGGCGCCGATGAGTCGATGTCGTGCAGTTTCGACACCAGCTCTTCCTGCGCGAAGTGCAGCGCGTACGTCTTCGCCAGCGCCGGCAGCAGTTTCCGCTGGTGGGCGAGGTAGTCGAGGATGACGACCTCCTCGCCGTCCGGCGTCAGGAACTGGCGGCGGTGCTCGCCGTAGCGGATCGCCAGCGCCAGCGCGCGTTTGGTCGCGCTGCCCGCGCTGCCGCCGACGCTGACCCGGCCGCGGATCAGCGTGCCCAGCATGGTGAAGAACCGGCGGCTGTCGCTTTCGATCGGGCTCGAGTACGTCCCGTTCTCGTCGACGTCGCCGAAGCGGTTCAGCAGGGCTTCACGCGGGACACGGACGTTGTCGAAGCTGAGCCGCCCGTTGTCGACGCCGTTCAGGCCCGCCTTCAGGCCGCAGTCCTCAATGGACACGCCGGGCAGCGGTTTCCCCTCGGTGTCCCGGATCGGCACCATGAACGCGTGCACGCCGCGCGATTCGCCGCCGGTGACCAGCTGCGCGAACACCACCGCCAGCCGGCCGTCGCGGGCCGCGTTGCCGATGTATTCCTTCTGCGCCATGTGGTCCGGCGTGTGCACGACGAACTCGCCGTCGGCGTACGTCGCCGTCGTGCGCAGGTGCTGGACGTCGGAGCCGTGACCGTGTTCGGTCATCGCGAAGCAGCCCAGCAGGTCGAGGTTCATGATCGAGCGCAGGTACCGCTCGTGGTGGCGCTCGGTGCCGAGCAGCTGGACGGCCCCGCCGAAGAGTCCCCATTGGACACCGGCCTTGACCATCAGCGACAGGTCGCCGTAGCCCAGCATCTCGAACGACGTGACCGAGCCGCCGACGTCGCCACCGCCGCCGTACGCCGGGTCGAAACCCAGGCCGGGCCGGTCCGTCGCGGCGAGCGCGCGCAGCTGGTCGAGCACCTGCGCGCGGTGCGGTTCGGTGCCGAGGTCGACCGGGTCCCGGAACTCCGTGTCGGTCATCTGCGCCCGCACCCCGCGGCGCAGCTCGGCCCAGCGACCGTCGAGAACGGCGGTCAGCGAGTCCGGGTCCACTTTCGACGGCACTTCGGGGACGTCCACGGCTACCTCCGGAAAGGACTGACGGCAGGCTTCCTACTCGTTGGTAGTAAGCCTGCCGCAGCCCCGTCGGCCCCGCAGGTTCAGAATGGGGGCAGACCCCTAAACGTGGACTTCTTCACGCCAGGTCGGGGCCCTTCGAGCGCAGGTCGTCGACCTTGCTCATCGCCTCGCGCAGCTCGCCCAGCCAGCTGTCGGCGTGCTCGCCGACCAGCCGGACCGCCCACGCCAGCGCGTCCGACCGGGAACGCGCGACACCCGCGTCCACCAGCGTGTCCAGCACCAGCCGCTCCGGCTGCCGCAGCCGCGTCATCACCGGCGCCGAATGCGTCGTGAACAGCGCCGTCGTCCCGCCGAGCCGGGCACCCCACGCCACCTTGCGCTGGTAGCGGTGCTCCGCCTGGCGCGCGATCTCGATGCGCTCGTCGCGCGTCTCCTCGCGGAACCGGCTGATCCGGCCCTCCTCGGCCGCCGCGCGGGCCGCGTCGTCGGCGTGCTCTTCGCCCAGCGCCGGCAGCTCGCCGACCACGATGATCTCCTCGCGGTCGACCGTCACCCCCGGGGCTCCGGTGAACCAGCCGTCGGGCAGGCGCCCGCCGAACCAGGCCGCCGCGTCCTCCGCCGAAGGCACTTCGCCCTGCTGCCAGCCCCGGCTACCTCGCCAGCCTCGTCCCATGGTCGCCACCTCCGCGATTACATGATTACAACGCTGCTGACGCTACGCCGAATACGAGACCAACAGGGACGCGTTCACCCAGGGCGATCAGAGCTGAGCGGTCAACGCCTCCGCCGACGTGACCGGCCGGTCGCAGACGTACCCGCGGCAGACGTAGGCCGCCGCACCGCCGTCGACCAGGGGCCGGTCGGCCAGCAGCGGGACGCCGGGCGCGTCCGGCTCGCCCGCCAGCACGATGCCGCCGCCGTGCACGCCCCGCGCCGCGGCCAGGCGCAGCGCCGGGTCCGCGCCGACCACCGCGACCTGCACCGGGCCGGCCTGCAGGGCTTCGGCGACCGAGAGCCAGTGCCCGGCGAACCGCGGCACCCGCGTGGCCAGCACGCCGACGCGGCGAAGCGCCTGCTCGGCGGCTTCGCGGTACCGGCCCGCGTCGGCGTGCCCCGCGAGCGCGGACGCCGTCAGCAACGCGCCCGCCAGCGCGGACGCCCCCGCCGGGCTGGCGTTGTCGCCCGGGTCGGCCGGGCGCTGGACCAGCGTCTCGGCGTCGTCGGCGGTGTCGAAGTACGCGCCGGGGACGTCCGGGGACGCGAAGTGCGCCAGCGCGAGGTCGAGCAGCCGCGTCGCCTCGGTGAGCCACTTCGCCGCGCCAGTCGCCTGGTGCAGGGCCAGGAACCCGTCGGCGACGCAGGCGTAATCCTCGAGCACCCCGGCGGATTCGCCGACGACGCCGTCGCGCGAACTGCGGCGAAGGCGCCCGTCGACGACGTGCACACGCAGCAGGAGTCCGGCCGCCTCGACCGCGCCGTCGATCCACTGTGGACGATCCAGCGCCACGCCCGCTTCGGCCAGCGCCTTGATCGCCAGGCCGTTCCAGGACGCGATCACCTTGTCGTCGCGGCCCGGCTGCGGCCGCAGGTTCCGCGCCGCCAGCAGGGGAACCCGGATCGACTCCGGCAGGTCGCCGAACAGGCGCAGCGTCGACGAGCCGTGCTCGAAGGTCCCTTCCTCGGTGACGCCGAACAGCTCGGCCGCGGCCACGGCGTCGTCGCCGAGCACCTCGCGCAGCTGCGCCGGCGTCCAGACGTACGTCAAGCCTTCGACGCCTTCGGTGTCCGCGTCCAGCGAAGACGCGAAGCCGCCTTCCGGCGTCCGCAGGCTCTCGAAGAGGAACTCCGCGGTCCCGGTGGCCACGCGCGACGCCGTGGCCGAGCCGGTCCGGCGTGCGAGGTGCGCGTAGAAACCGAGCAGCAAAGCGTTGTCGTACAACATCTTCTCGAAGTGCGGCACGAGCCACTCCGCGTCCACGGAGTAGCGCGCGAACCCGCCGGCGAGCTGGTCGTACAGGCCGCCGCGGGCCATCGCCTCGGCCGTCTTGTCCGCCAGGGACAGCGCGACCGGCGAGCCCGTCCGTTCGTGGTGGCGCAGCAGGAACTCGAGCACCATCGACGGCGGGAACTTCGGCGCGCGGCCGAACCCGCCGTTGACCGGGTCCGCCTCCTGCGCCAGCTTCGCGACCGCGCCGGCGAGCACCGCTTCGTCCACAACGGACTCCTGGAGCGGGCCGGTCTGCTCCGCGAGGTGCGCGACGATCTGCTTCGCGCCTTCCAGCAGTTCGTCCGGCCGCTCGCCCCACGCCTCGGCGACGGCGGCCAGCAGCTGCCGGAACGACGGCATGCCCGGCCGCGGCGACGGCGGGTAGTAGGTGCCGCAGTGGAACGGCTCGCCGTCCGGGGTCAGGAAGCAGGTCATCGGCCAGCCGCCCTGCCCGGTCATCGCCTGCGTCGCGGCCATGTACACCGCGTCGATGTCCGGCCGCTCCTCGCGGTCGACCTTGATGTTGACGAAGCCCGCGTTCATCACCGCGGCCGTCTCGGCGTCTTCGAACGACTCGTGCGCCATGACGTGGCACCAGTGGCAGGCGGCGTACCCGACGGAAAGCAGGATCGGCACGTTCCGCCGCCGCGCCTCGGCCAGCGCGTCCGGCCCCCACTGCCACCACTCGACCGGGTTGTCCGCGTGCTGGAGCAGGTACGGGCTGGTCGCGCTGGCGAGGCGGTTCATGCCTTCAGGGTCGCACCCCGGAAAAGCGGGCGCGCACGCACCGGCGGCTCGGCCACACTGGGCGGGTGCTGCTGACCATCACGACGACCCGGAACCCCGCCACCGACTTGGGGTACGTGCTCCACAAGCACCCCGAGAAGGCGCAGACGGTCGCGCTGTCGGCCGGTACCGCGCACGTCTTCTACCCCGAGGCCGGGCCGGAGCGGTGCACCGCCGCGTTGTTCGCGGAGATCGACCCGATCGGGCTCGTCCGCGGTGGCGGGACGTCGCTGACCCAGTACGTCAACGACCGGCCCTACGCCGGCGGCTCGCACCTCGCGGTCGCGCTGCGGGCGGCGTTCACCACGGCGCTCGCGGGCCGCTGCGCCGCGCGGCCCGAGCTGGTCGACGAGCTCTTCGACCTCGAGGTCCGCGTGCCGTCGCTGTCCGCGCGCGGTGGGGCCGAGGTCGTGCACAAGCTGTTCGAGCCGCTCGGCTGGCGCGTTTCGGCCACGCCGATCCCGCTCGACCCGGAGTTCCCGCAGTGGGGCGAAAGCCGCTATGTCGACCTGGCGCTGACCGGCACCCAGCGCGTCGCCGACGCGCTGCGGCACCTCTACGTCCTGCTGCCCGCGCTCGACGGCGACAAGCACTACTGGGTCGGCCAGGACGAGGCCGACAAGCTGCTGCGCGCCGGCGACGGCTGGCTCGCCGGGCACCCCGAGCGGGAGCTCATCGCGCACCGCTACCTGGAGCGGCGCCGCCCGGTCGTGAACTACGCGCTTTCGCGGCTGGCCGAGGCCGACGACGTCCCGGCGGAGGCCGAGGCGCTGGTCACCGAGGTGCCGGACCGGCCCGAGCCGCTGGCCGCGCAGCGCCACGGCAGCGTGCTCGCCGTGCTGCGGGCCGCGGGTGCCCGGCGCGTGCTGGACCTCGGCTGCGGCTCCGGCGCGCTGCTGCGCGTGCTCGAAAAGGAGCGGTCCTTCACCGAGATCGTCGGCGTCGACGTCTCGGCGGGCGCGCTCGGCATCGCCGAGAAGCGGCTGGGCGGCTACACCCGCGTCACGCTGCGGCAGTCCGCGCTGACCTACGCCGACCCGGCGCTCGCCGGGTACGACGCCGCCGTGCTGATGGAGGTCGTCGAACACGTCGACGAGGAACGGCTGCCGGCGCTGGAACACGCGGTGTTCGGTGTCGCGGCGCCGCGCACGGTCGTCGTCACGACGCCCAACGCGGAGTACAACCGGCTGTTCGAGTTCCTGCCGATGGGGCATTTCCGGCACGCCGACCACCGGTTCGAATGGACGCGAGCCGAGTTCCGCGCCTGGGCGGACGGCGTCGCGACCCGGCGCGGCTACGACGTCCGGTACCTGCCGATCGGACCAGTGGACCAGGAATCGGGACCGCCGACCCAGCTGGCGGTCTTCACGACCAGTGAGGAGGTGGCCGCGTGAAGCTGACCGTCCCCGACATGGCGCTCGTCGTGCTCGTCGGCGCTTCCGGTTCCGGCAAGTCGACGTTCGCGCGCACGCACTTCGCGCCGACGCAGGTGCTCTCCAGCGACTTCTTCCGCGGGCTCGTCGCCGACGACGAAAACGACCAGGCCGCGTCCCCCGACGCCTTCGACGCGCTGCACTACGTCGCGGGCAAGCGGCTCGCGGCCGGGCGCACGACCGTCATCGACGCGACGAACGTCCAGCGCGCTTCGCGGGCGAGCCTGGTGAAGCTCGCGAAGGAGCACGACGTGCTGCCCGTGGCGATCGTGCTCGACCTGCCGCTCGGCGTCTGCGTCGCGCGCAACGCGTCGCGGCCCGACCGCGAATTCGGCGACCACGTGATCCGGCGGCAGCGCGGCGAGCTGCAGCGGTCGCTGAAGTCGCTGGAGCGCGAGGGGTTCCGCCGCGTGCACGTGCTGCGTTCCGAAGCCGAAGTGGCCGGGGCGGAGCTCGCCGTCGAGCCGCTGCGCAACGACAAGCGCGAGCTGACCGGGCCGTTCGACGTGATCGGCGACGTCCACGGCTGCGCGGCCGAGCTCGAGGAGCTGCTGGCCGAGCTGGGGTACGTCGACGGCGCGCACCCGGACGGGCGGACCGCGGTGTTCGTCGGCGACCTCGTCGACCGCGGCCCGGACACCCCGGGCGTGCTGCGGCGCGTGATGGGGATGGCCGCGGCCGGGACCGCGCTGGTCGTCTGCGGGAACCACGAGCAGAAGCTGGTGCGCGCGCTGCACGGGCGGAAGGTCAACGCCGCGCACGGGCTCGCGGAGTCGCTCGAGCAGCTCGGCGCGGAGAGCGAAGAGTTCCGGCGGCAGGCGCACGAGTTCTGCGACGGCCTGATCGCGCACTACGTCCTCGACGGCGGCGACCTGGTCGTCGCGCACGCCGGGCTGCCCGAGCGCTACCACGGACGCGCGTCCGGCCGGGTGCGCAGCATGGCGCTCTACGGCGACACGACCGGCGAGACCGACGAGTACGGCCTGCCGGTGCGGCTGCCGTGGGCACGCGACTACCGCGGGTCCGCGATGGTGCTCTACGGGCACACGCCGACGCTCGAGCCGGAGTGGGTCAACAACACGATGTGTCTCGACACCGGGTGCGTCTTCGGCGGGAAGCTGACCGCGCTGCGCTACCCGGAGCGGCAGGTCGTCTCGGTGAAGGCGCACCGGGTCTGGTACGAACCCGCGCGTCCGCTCGACGCTTCGCGGCCGGTGGGCGGGCGCGAGCCGGCGGTGCTGGAGCTGACCGACGTCACCGGGAAGCGGATCGTGCAGACCGCGCACCACGGCCGGGTCGGCGTCTCCGCGGAGCAGTCGGCGGCGGCGCTGGAGGTGATGAGCCGGTTCGCGGTCGACCCGCGGTGGCTCGCGTACCTGCCGCCGACGATGGCGCCCTGCTCGACGTCGTCACGGGAGGACTACCTGGAGCACCCCGAGGAGGCTTTCGCCGAGTACCGCGGGGCCGGGGTCCAAACCGTGCTGTGTCAGGAGAAGCACATGGGTTCGCGGGCCGTCGTGCTCGTCTGCCGGGAGGACGCCGGGGCCCGGCGGTTCGGCATCGAGGGCGGCGGCGCGGTGTACACGCGGACCGGGCGGCCGTTCTTCTCGGCCGGACAGAACGCTTCGCTGCTGGACGACGTGCGTTCGGCGGCGGCCGGGCTGTTCGACGAGCTGGAGTCGGACTGGCTGCTGCTCGACGCCGAACTGCTGCCGTGGAGCGCGAAGGCGGGTTCGCTGATCGCGGACCAGTACGCGTCGGTCGGCGCGGCCGCCCAGGCGGTGCTGCCGGCGGCGGTGTCCGCTTTGACGATGGCGGCCGCGCGCGGCATCGACGTCTCGGAGCTGCTGGCGCGGACGGCTTCGCGGTCGTCCACAGTGGACGCCTACCGGACGGCGTACCGGCGCTACTGCTGGCCGACGTCGGGGCTCGACGGCGTCCGGCTGGCGCCGTTCCAGCTGCTGGCGTCCGAAGGGGCGGCCTACCACGACCGGCCGCACGCCTGGCACCTGTCCACACTGGCGAAGCTGGCCGGGCCGCGGTTCCAGCCGACCCGGACGCTCGAGGTCGACCTGCTGGACGAAACGTCGGTGGCCCGGGGCGTCTCGTGGTGGGCGGAGCTGACCGCCGACGGCGGCGAGGGGATGGTCGTGAAGCCCGCGGCGAACCTCACGCGGGGCTCGCGCGGGCTGGCCCAGCCCGGCGTCAAGGTGCGCGGGCGGGAGTACCTGCGGATCGTCTACGGGCCGGACTACACGCTGCCGGCGAACCTGGACCGGCTGCGCAAGCGCGGGCTGAACCGGAAGCGGACGCTGGCGCTGCGCGAGTACGCGCTCGGGCTGGAGGCGCTGGAGCGCGTCGCCCGGGGCGAGCCGCTCTGGCGAGTCCACGAATGCGTGTTCGCGGTGCTCGCCCTGGAGTCGGACCCGGTGGACCCGCGGCTCTGAGCTAGTCGGCCTTGGTGGCCGAGGAGTCCTTCACGGGCTTCTCGGCCGCTTCCGGCTGCTCCGGCTTCACCTCGGGCTGCTCCGGCGCGGCCGCGGCGGGCGGGTCGTCGAAGCTCGCCGGGACGCGCTTCAGGTGCTTCGTCATCGAGCGGACCAGGAAGGCCACCGCCACGAGGAACAGGATCAGCACCAGGAAGCCGACCGGGGAGGACTTGCCGAAGTCCTCCCCCTGCCCGCCGTTGTCGCCGTTGCCCGGTTGCTGCGCCAGCACCAGGGCCGACGCGGTCACCGGAAGCGCCACGCCGGCCGGCAGCGTCAGACTCATGTACTCACCTTCTCCTTGATGCCGGCGAACAGGTCGTCCTCCGGCAACGTGCTGTCCACCAGCGACTTGACCAGCTCGTACTCCTCGGTCGGCCAGACCTCGCGCTGCATCTCCAGCGGTACCGCGAACCAGCGGCTGGTGGGGTCGATCTGCGTGGCGTGCGCCTTGAGCGCCTCGTCCCGCACCTCGAAGTATTCACCGCACTCGACGCGGGTCGTCACCCGCTCCATGACATCGGCCCGGTTCGGGTCCCACTTCGCCAGCCACTCGGTGTACGGCGACTCGAGCCCGGCCGCCTTGAGCGCCTCGTCGAACAGCGTCATCCGGGCACGCGAGAAGCCGTGCCCGTAGTACAGCTTCAGCGGCTGCCACGGCTCGCCGGCCTCGGGGAACCGGTCCGGGTCCGGCGCCGCGTCCCACGCCGCCATCGACACCTCGTGGGTGCGGATGTGGTCGGGGTGCGGGTAGCCGCCGTTCTCGTCGTACGTCGTGATGACGTGCGGGCGGAACTCCCGGATCACGCGCACCAGCGCCTCGGTGGACTCCTCCAGCGGCACGACCGCGAACGAGCCCTCCGGCACCGGCGGCAGCGGGTCGCCCTCGGGCAAGCCCGAGTCGACGAAGCCGAGCCAGCGCTGGCTCACCCCGAGGATCTTGGCCGCGCGGGCCATCTCCTCGCGGCGGATCTCGGACATGTTCGCCAGCACCTCGGGGCGGTCCATGGCGGGGTTGAGGATGCTGCCTGCCTCGCCACCGGTGCAGGTGACGACCAGCACCTCGTGGCCCTCGGCGGCGTAGCGCGCCATCGTGGCGGCGCCCTTGCTCGACTCGTCGTCGGGGTGCGCGTGCACGGCCATCAGGCGCAAACGCGTCTTGGCGGTCTTCGTCAGCTGGTCCACCATGCTGCGAACGACTCCTTCTCTACCTGTATTCCGCGACCCACCTGCGGGCCGCCCACCCAGCGGGCGGATACTCGAAGCCGTACCCGCCCCTCCATTGTCCCCGCGGGTCCGACAAGAACGAGCAGGAGGCCCCGCGTTGGCGAGCGGACCGGCGAAAACGGCAGCCCCCGCGCTGCCCGAAGGCCGGTACGGCACACGCCGGGCCACGCCGTCGCGACGCTGGCGCCGCTGGCTCTTCCTGGGCATCGCCCTGCTGGTCAGCGGCGTGATCACGTGGGTCGCCTACGTCAACCTCGGTGCCGCGCCGATCGACGCCGAGCGCGTCGCGTTCAGTGAGAAACCGGGCAACGCGATGGAAATCACCATCAACGTGACGCGGGACGACAACGGCAAGCCGGGCGTCTGCATCGTGCGCGCCCGCGACAAGACCGGCGCCGAGAGCGGCCGCAAGGAGCTCCTGATCCCCGCCGGCGCGAAGTACAGCAGGATGACCACGACGATCAAGAGCATCGGGGAACCGGTGACCGCGGACGTCTTCGGCTGCTCGTACGACATACCACGGTATCTGTCAACCCCATAGCGGCCAACGGGGTGAACCGCGCGCTCAACGCCCAGGGCCAGCGGAATTAACGGGCGTCGACCTGTCGCGCCGTGATAGTCTGACCCTTCAGCACGGCCCACGACGGGCCGTGTTTTTCCTTTATCTCAGCCACGTGGGCAACTACGCCCGTGTGGGCCGGCTTGAACACGCAAGCCTGGCAGGCCCGACGAGGAGATGGTGACCGTGAGCGACACCAAGGTGACCTGGCTCACCCAGGATGCCTACGACCGGCTCAAGCACGAGCTCGACGAAATGATCGAGAATCGTCCGGTCATCGCCGCGCGCATCAACGACAGCCGCGAAGAAGGCGACCTCAAGGAGAACGGCGGCTACCACGCCGCCCGTGAAGAACAGGGCCAGGCCGAGGCGCGCATCCGGCACCTGCAGGAGCTGCTGCGCTCGGCCAAGGTCGGCGAAGCGCCCGCGAACGACGGCACCGCCGGCCCGGGCAAGGTCCTCACCGTCCGCTACGAGGGCGACGACGAGGACGAGAAGTTCCTCCTCGCCACCCGCGAAGAAGGCGCCGAGGGCGAACTCGACGTCTACTCCCCGGAGTCGCCGCTGGGCAAGGCCCTGCTCGGCGCCAAGGAGGGCGAGTCCCGCGAGTACGAGCTGCCCAACGGCAAGCTGCAGAAGGTCACCCTCGTCAAGGCGGTTCCCTACACCGACACCAAGTAGGCGCGGCTAGCGTGTCCTCCCAGGATTCACATTCTGGGAGGACTTCGCTGTGAGCACCGAACCGATCTGCCTGGCGTGCGGCATGCAGTACGCCGCGGCCCGTGACGACTGCCCGGTCTGCGAGGACGAACGCCAGTACGTCCCGCAGTCCGGGCAGCAGTGGACGAACCTCGCCGCCCTGCGTTCGAGCGGCACGTACACGCCGCGGATCGAAGAGCAGGGCCGCGGCATCATCGGCGTCGGCTCGAACCCCGGCTTCGCGATCGGCGAACGCGCGCTGCTGGTGCAGGCGCGCTCGGGCAACTTCCTCTGGGACTGCGCGGCGTACCTCGACGACGCGCTGGTGGCGCAGGTCCGCGACCTGGGCGGGATCACCGGCATCGCGATCAGCCACCCGCACTACTACACGACGATGGTGGAGTGGGCGCACGCGTTCGACGTCCCGATCTACCTCCACGAAGGCGACCAGGAGTGGATCGGCAGGCCCGACCCGGCGGTGAAGCTGTGGTCCGGCACGACCCTCGACGTCGCCGACGACCTGCGCCTGATCAACCTCGGCGTGCACTTCACCGGCGGCACGGTGCTGCACTGGCCGGACGGCGAGGACGGGCAGGGCGCGCTGCTGTCCGGCGACATCGTGCAGGTGATCCCGGACCGGACGCACGTCGGGTTCATGTACAGCTACCCGAACCTGATCCCGGAGCGCCCGCACGTCGTGCGCCGCGCGGCGGAACTGCTGGCGGGGTACCGGTTCGAGGCGATCTACGGGGCCTGGTGGGACGCGATCGTCCGCACCGACGGCTCCGAGGTGGTCCAGCGCTCGGCCCGCCGCTACCTGGCCCACGTGGCCGGGGAAGCCTGAGAGCCGCACTTTCACGTGAAAGTGCGGCCCCCAGGTGGGCACTTTCACGTGAAAGTGCAGCTTAGGTCAGCCCCGTGCGGTGCGCTCCAGGAGGGGGCGGACCCGCGGGGGTACCGGGGTCGACAACGCGATCGACGTCGACGTCCGGATCACGTCCGGCACCCCCACCACCTCGTCGATCACCCGCTGCAGGTCGTCGTTCCCCCGCGCCACCATCCGCACGAACAGGTCGCCCTGCCCGGTCGTCGCGTGGACTTCGCAGACCTCGTCGATCGCCGACAGCGCCTCCGTCACCTCCGCGCGGCGGCCCTGGGCGATCTCCAGCCACGCGAACGCCGTCAGGCCGTAGCCCATCGCCGCCAGGTCCAGTTCCGGCGGGAAGCCGCCCAGGATGGCGCGCTCGGTCAGGCGGTCGAGGCGCGCCTGGACCGTCCCGCGCGCGACCCCCAGCCGGCGCGCGCACTCCAGCACTCCGAGCCGCGGCGAATCGGTGAGCAGGAGCAGCAGTCGCGCATCCAGCGCATCGAGGTTCTCGGGCATGCACAGATTGTCCACCATGACAGCCGATGTCCGGCGAGTACTTGGCAGATTGCCCAGTGAAAATTCGGACCATTGCACATCTTGCCTCGCAGGCGTGATCCTTCGAGGTATGACCCAGACTGCCGACCCCCAGAGCGGCCTCGACGACGTCAGCTACGACCAGCTGCGTCAGCTCGTCGGGCTCGTGGACCACGACGCCTCGACCGACCCGTTCCCGGTCAAGGCCATGGACGCGGTGGTGTTCATCGCGGGCAACGCCACCCAGACGGCCTGGTACTACCAGATCGCGTTCGGGATGCAGCTCATCGCGTACTCGGGCCCCGAGACCGGTGACTTCGAGCGCAAGTCCTACGTCTTGAAGTCCGGCTCGGCCCGGTTCGTCATCACCGGTGGCGTGAAGCCGGACTCCCCGCTGCTCGACCACCACCGCAAGCACGGCGACGGCGTCATCGACCTGGCGCTGGAGACCACCGACGTCGACAAGTGCGTCGAGCACGCCCGCGCGCAGGGCGCGACCATCCTCGAAGAGCCGCACGACGTCTCCGACGAGCACGGCACCGTGCGCGTCGCCGCGATCGCGACCTACGGCGAAACCCGCCACTCGCTGGTCGACCGGTCGCGCTACACCGGCATCTACCTGCCCGGCTACGAGCCGCGCGAGAGCACGGTCAAGCGGCCCGAGGGCGCGCCGAAGCGGCTGTTCCAGGCCGTCGACCACTGCGTCGGCAACGTCGAGCTCGGCAAGATGGACTACTGGGTCGACTGGTACCACCGCGTCATGGGCTTCGTGAACATGGCGGAGTTCGTCGGCGACGACATCGCGACCGAGTACTCGGCGCTGATGAGCAAGGTCGTCTCGAACGGCAACCACCGGGTGAAGTTCCCGCTGAACGAGCCCGCCGTGGCGAAGAAGAAGTCGCAGATCGACGAGTACCTCGAGTTCTACGGCGGCGCCGGCTGCCAGCACATCGCGCTGGCCACCAACGACATCATCGCGACGGTCACCGCGATGCGCGCCGCCGGCGTCGAGTTCCTCGACACCCCGAACTCGTACTACGAGGACCCGGAACTGCGCGCCCGGATCGGCGAGGTCCGCGTTTCGATCGAGACGCTCAAGGAGCACAGCATCCTGGTCGACCGCGACGAGGACGGCTACCTGCTGCAGATCTTCACGAAGCCGATCGGCGACCGCCCGACCGTCTTCTACGAGCTGATCGAGCGCCACGGTTCGCTGGGCTTCGGCAAGGGCAACTTCAAGGCCCTGTTCGAGGCGATCGAGCGCGAGCAGGAGCGCCGCGGCAACCTCTGACACATCTCGGCCAAGGCCACCGTGGGAGACCTCCGGGTCCCCTATGGTGGCCTTTGGCGCGTTTGAGGGACACGTCGGGGAACCGCGGGCGGCCCGGATCCGTCAGTGTGGTGGAGCAGAGAGAAGGGGCCGGGATGCCGGACAGCATCGACGCCAGCGACGCGATGATCGACAACTGGACCAAGCGGCTCGAGGAGAACGCCGCGCGGTACCAGGCGCTGGCCGATCGGGTGCAGGGCCAGTCGGTCACCGAGCGCTCGAAGGACGGCACCGTGCAGGTGACCGTCGATTCGCGCGGGCTGCTGAAGAACCTCGTCATCGCCGAAACCGCGTCGGGCAAGCGGATGGCCGAGGTGTCGGCACAGGTGATGCAGCTGGTGCAGCGCGCGCAGGCGCGGATCCCGGAGCTGCTGCAGCAGGCGATGACGGAGACCACGGGCACCGGCGACCAGGCCGCGGCGGAGATCGTCCGCGAGGCGCAGAGCACCTTCCCGCAGCCGCCGCCGGAGCCCGAACCCGCGTTCCCGGAGCCCGACCGCGTCCGCCGGTTCCTGCCGGAGGACAACGAGGAGCAGCAGCCGCCGCGGACCCCGCCGCCGGCCGCGCCACCTGCTCCGCCGCAGCCGCCGCGGCGACGGCGTCCGGTGGACAACGACGATGACGACGACTTCGGCGGACCGATCCTTTCCTGAGGGGGAACCGATGACGGATGTGGAACTCAGCACCGACCTGACGGCGCACGCCCACCAGCTCGACGCCATCGGTGACGGGTTGCAGCAGGCCGTCGACGCGGCGAACCAGGTCAGCATGCCGACGGACGCGTACGGCATCCTCTGCCAGCCGTTCCGGATGCTGCTCGACCCGGTGGAGCAGTACGGGATCGACGCGCTCAAGGACGCCGTGGCCGCGATGACGGCGGTGTCCGGCAAGGTCCGCGAAGCCGCGGCGGCGTACCACAAGTACGAATCCGGCGTCGCCGACGACCTGAACAAGTCCACGGACGGCGCCTGATGCCGGAGGGGAATCCGCTGGTCGCGGAGTCGAAGCAGGACCCGGACGGCCCCGGCGCGTTCACCGCCGGCAACGGCGACTACGGCTGGGCCGGCGGCATCGGCATCGCCGAATCCTCCATGG